>DATJLU010000092.1:0-47788 GCA_035509275.1 Allostellaceae bacterium
CGCCGATCCACCCCATGCGGCACCCCCGCGCCGAAGCGGCGATAGACCGGCTTCAGCGCCGCCGGCAGCACATAGATCGGCAGCTGCACCACGGCGAAGAACAAGCTGAGCGCGGGCGTCGCCGCCGCGCCGAGATTGGCCCAGACCAGCGCCAGATTGTTGTTGCCGCCGACCAGGCCGACGGTGAGCGCGTCGACGCGCGGCAGGAAGGAGAAGGCGAGAAAGCTCAAGCTCTGCAGCGCGAGGCTCGCGCCGAGCGCCGCCGCGGCGTAGAGCAGCACCTGTTGCGGCTGCGCGATCAGCAGGCGCTGCACCCCGTCCATGATGCCGATGGCGAAGAGCAGCAGGATCAGCACATTGAGGCCGGAGAGCTCGAGCGCGTGGCGGCGCAGCCAGGCGACGCCGATCAGCCGGCGCAGCACCGCCGTGACCAGCACCGCGCCGCCGATGAACAGCACCAGATTGCGCATCAGCGGCACGATGCCGATGCCGAGCTTGAGGCCGATCAGGCCGAGCACCAGCGGCGGCAAGGTGAACGGCATGATGAAGGTGCCGGCGACCATGAGCAGCAGCGCGAGCGCGCCGTCGAGGCCGAGCAGCAGGGCGATCGCCGCGACCGAGATCAGCGGCGGCGAGGCCGCCCACAGCACCAGGCCTTGCGCCAGCGCCACCGGCAGGCCGATGAGCCGGCAGACGAGCGCGGTCACCACCGGTACGGCGAGCAGCGTCCAGGCCAGCACCAGGACCAGCATTCCCGGCCGGCGCGCATGCACGCCCAGCGCATGCCAGTCGATGCTGAGGAAGCTCGCCGTGGTCAGCACAAAGATGAAGACGCTGAGCGCCGGCCGCAGCAGCGCCGCGAGCGGCGGCAGCAGCAGCCCGATGAAGAGGCCGCCCGCGAGCAGCCCGGTGCCGTGCCGACCGAAGAACGCGAGGGCGCGCAGCATCAGCCTCCTCGCTTCAACCCGATGCGGCGGCCGAGCTGCCGCGGTGCCGGCAAAGCGCGGTGGACGGCGAGCAACCGCTCGACGGCCTCGAGCGCCGCCGCCGGCATTGGCGCTGCCTTGGGGCCGGCGAGATCGACGTGGAGTCCCAGCAGCTCGCTCGTCGCCGCGAGATAGCCCGCATCCGCATGCGTCATCCGATGAAAGAAATGGAGCCGCTTGGCATCGGCGTCGATGAGCTGCGTGTCGATGGCGAGCGGGGCGCCGAGCTTCACCTCGCGGTCATAGGTGACATGCGCCTCGAGCGCGTAGATCGAGCAGTTGGTCGCCCGGCGATAGGCCTCGCCCAGCCCGAGATGGTCGAGCAGGCCGTCCGTCGCCTTGTCGAAGGCGAGAACGTAGAAGGCGACGTTCATGTGCCCGTTATAGTCGATCCAGTCCGGTTGGACCGTGACGCGGAACGGGGGGAGCGGCGGCGGCATTGGCGTCTCCGGCGGCTGCCCCCCTGTTTACCAAAGCGTCGGCCCGGCTTGGCAACGATTTCGCAAGGAAGCTTAGCCAGTATACGCGGGGGACATGGCGGCGGGCGCCGCCTTTGGCGCCCAGGGGCGAGGCCAAGGCGATGGCGCAGGCCGACGATTTCAGGCAGGCGAAAGGGCTTTCCGAGCAGGCGCTGGCGGCGATGACCGCCCGTGAAGTGCCGCCCACGCCCGAAAACTTCGCCGTCTGGTACGCCTATGCCACCGGCCTGCTGCCGGAGCTGAAGCGCACCATCGACATCCTGATCTCCAACAATCAGGACTTCACCCAGGCGCTGAATGCCGAGCTTTATCATCGATTTTGCGATACCGGCCGGCATTTCAACCTGCTCGACGAGACCGGCGGCAGGCTGCAATACACCGTCGACCAGGTGATGCGCGCGATCAAAGCCGCGACCGGCGATGCCAGTGCCTTCGGCAAGACCCTCGATCACTATTCGAGCGAGATGGGCGGCGCGCCGGGCGATGAAGAGGTGCGCGCGCTGGTCTCCGGCCTCATCCTCGAGACGCAGCGCATGGCCGAGCGCAACCGCAGCCTCGAAAACAAGCTCAGCGAATCCTCGGGCGAGATCGCGGAGCTGCGGCAGAATCTCGAAGTCGTGCGGCGCGAGGCGCTGACCGACGCCCTGACCGGGATTCCCAACCGCAAATTCTTCGAGAATCGCCTGCGCGAAGCGGCGCGCGACGCGATGGAAAGCGGCGAAGCGGTGAGCCTGCTCATCGCCGATATCGACCATTTCAAGCAGTTCAACGACACCTATGGCCATCAGCTCGGTGATCAGGTGCTGCGCCTCGTCGCGCGCACGCTGACCGACAGCGTCAAAGGCCGCGACACGCCGGCGCGCTATGGCGGCGAAGAGTTCGCCATCATCCTGCCGCAGACGCGGCTGCAGGACGCCGAGGGCCTGGCCGAACAGATCCGCCGCTCCATCATGCGTCGGCGCATCGTGCGCAAGCCCACCGGCGACGATCTCGGCACCATCACGTTGTCGATCGGCGTCAGCTGCTACCGGCCGGGCGAGCAGCTCATGGAGACCATACGCCGCGCCGACGCCGCGCTCTACGAAGCGAAGCGCCGCGGCCGCAACCGCGTGGTGGGCGAGGGCGCGCTCGCCCCTGCCGCGGCTGCCGGCAACGATTAGGGCTTTGTCGCGTCACCGGGCGCAGAGATCTCGCGCCAACGCCCGATCCCGATCAGCGCTTTGCCGGCGAAAGAGCGTGTGAAGGAATCGCGCGCGCAGGTGCGTTCGCTGACATCGTGCGGCTCAGAAATGGACCCCCGCTTTCGCGGGGGCGACGAATTCTAGAGCAAAATCAAATTATTCCGTCATTCCCGCGAAAGCGGGAATCCATCCGATTTCAAAGCGCCGCCTTCGTCCACTTCGATTGCCACCGCTTGACGCCGCAGCAAGCGTGAGCAAGATGGCGGCGCCCGGTCGGGCCTTCGGAGGCATCTGCGGCAATGCAGCATCGACGTCCCGGCGCGCTTGGTCGGTGCTGCGGCGCGGCAGGCGCGCTCCTGCTTGTCATTCTTGCGTCATTCGCCGGGGCGCGCGCCGCCGATCCGTCCACTCTCTGGCACATCGTGCATGACCGTTGCGTTCCCGACGAGGAGCACGGCCATGATCCGGCTCCGTGCGCGCTGGTCGATCTTTCGGCGGGCGAGGCGCGGGGCTATGTCGTGCTGAAGGATCTGGTCGGCGCGACGCAATTCCTCGTGCTCCCGACCGCGCGCATCGGCGGGATCGAGAGCCCGGCGCTGCTTGCCGCCGATGCTCCCAACTACATGCAGGACGCCTGGGCGGCACGCCGTTTCGTCGCGGCGCGCGCGCCGCACCCGCTGTCGCGCGAAGATGTTTCGCTTGCCGTCAACTCGGTCTTTGGCCGTTCACAAAACCAGCTCCACATCCATGTCGACTGCATCGATTTAAAGGTGCGTGCGGCGCTCGCGCGGCATCTCGACGCCATCGACGAGGCGTGGAAACCCTTCCCCGAGACCCTCGCGGGCCATGCCTATATTGCCCGCCGAGTGGTCGCCTCCGACCTCGCCGGCGTCAATCCCTTCCTGCTGCTCGCCGAGGCTGCGCCCGATGCGCGCGCGCATATGGGCGACTACACCTTGTTCCTCGCCGGCGCGTCCTTCGCGGGCAAGCCCGGCTTCATCCTGCTCGCCGAACGCGCGGAGCCCGCGCTCGGCGATTTCGGCAGCAGCGAATCGCTCCAGGACCATGCCTGCGCGCTGGCGGCGCGATGAAGCCAGCGATCAGTCGGAGGTTTCCGCCAGCGCCTTGAGCGCCGCGCCGCTGACGCGGTAGGGCAGCCAGCCCGAATTGTGCCGGAGGCCGATGCGCTCGTAGAAGCCGCGCGCCGGGTTCCAGTCGAGCACCGCGAGATCGAGGCGGCGATAATCGCGCTCCAGCGCGATCTGCGCGAGATCGGCAAGGAGGCGCCGGCCGACGCCGTGCCGGCGCGCCCAATCCGCGACATAGATATCCTCGAGGTAGAGCCCCGGCCGGCCTTCCCAGGTCGAGTAGCTGGTGAAGAACAGGGTGAAGCCGCACGGCGCGGCGTCGAGCAGCGCGAGGCGCGCCTCGAAGCGCGGGACGGGGCCGAAGCCGTCGCGCAGCAGATCGGCCTCGCTGGCGCGCACGGCATCGGGCACGCGCTCGAACGCGGCGAGGTCGTGGATGAAGCCCATGAGTGTGCCGACATCCTCCGGACCCGCCGCGCGCACGGTGATCGCGCTCATCCGCCGGCTCCGCCGGGCCACAGCGGCAGCCAGCCGGTCCAGGCGAGCCAGAACACGGCAAAGCCCATCGACAGCAGGGTGATCGGCACCCCGGCGCGCGCGTAATCGGCAAAGCTGATGCGGACGCCGAACGCGGCGCCGCGCTCGAGCACGATGAGGTTGGTGAAGGAGCCGACCACCAGCAGATTGCCGGCGAGGCTCGACAGCAGCGCCAGCGCATAGAGCGCGCCTTGCGGCGGGTTCGGCCAGATCTGCAGCAGCAGGATCACCGCCGGCACATTGCCGATGGTGTTGCTCATCAGCAGCGTGAACGGCGTCAGCACCGCGATGTTGTCGGGCAGCAGCCCGATGCTGCGCAGCGCCGAGATCACCGTCCAGGGCAGGCCGGTATCGGCGAGCGCGCCGGTGATCGCCATGAGGCAGACGAAGAGCAGCAGCATCGGCCAGTCGACCGCGGCGATCATGGTGCGGCTGGTGAATTTGCGGTTGGCGAGCAGCAGCGCGGCGATGACGAGACCGCCGATCTCGCGCGGCAGCGAAGTGGTGAACAGGATCAGCAGCGCCACCATGGCGACGATGCCCTTGATCGTCTGGTTGCGGTCATAGGGGTGCACCGGCACCTCCGGCACGTCGCGCGTCACCGCCAGCACCGTGTTCTCGATGCGGTCATGCCAGAGCAACCAGAGGACGCCGAAGACGCAGAGCAGGGCGATCAGCGCCGGCACGAGGCAGGCGAGCAGGAAGGTGTGGAAACTCAGACTGCCGATCTGGCCGATGAGGATGTTCTGCGGATTGCCGATCAGCGTCGCCGCCGAGCCGGCATTGGTGGCGCAGGCAAGCGCGATCAGGAAGGGCCGCGGGTCGAGGCTTCGCGCCCGCGCCCCGGCGATGAGCAGCGGCACCAGCGGGATGATCAGGATGTCGTTGGCGAAGAGCGCGCCGAGGCCGCCGCAGACCGCGACCGTCACCGCGAGCAGCCGCGCCGGACCGCCGGTCTGGCGGCCGATCCAGTCGGCGCAGCGATCGAAGAAGCCGGAGGAAAGAAACTGCGCCGAGATGATCATCAGCGCGAAGAGCAGCACCAGGGTCGACGTGTCGATGCTGCCGCCGAGATCGTCGAGCGTCACCGTCTCGGTGGCGAGCAGCGCGATGACGCCGAGCAGCGCGATGCCGGTCCGGTCGACCTGCAGCCAGGGGAGCCGCCCGGCAGCCATGCCGAGATAGGTAAGAATGAAGACCAGGATGATGATGGCGGCGTGCATAGGCGGCCGCATCATAGGGCGACTCCCATGGGGAGTTACCAGCGAATTCAACCGCTGCGTGGCATCGTCGCAACTACCGTTGCTTCGCTGCCACGCCTCTCCCGACCCGGCGCCGGCGTGCTATATACGGGGCGATGGCCGAGCCTCTCACCCCTGCCGTTGCCGCCACCCCGACACCGCCCTATCTCGCCGGGCTCAACGAGGCGCAGCGCCGGGCGGCCGAGGCGGTCGATGGGCCGGTGCTGGTGCTGGCCGGGGCAGGCACCGGCAAGACGCGGGTGCTGACCACCCGGCTCGCCCATATCCTGTTCTCGCGCCGCGCCTGGCCGAGCCAGATCCTGGCGGTGACCTTCACCAACAAGGCGGCTCTGGAGATGCGCGAGCGGCTGGAGCGCATGATCGGTGAGAGCGCCGAAGGGCTCTGGCTCGGCACTTTCCACTCGGTCGGCGCCCGGCTGTTGCGCCGCCATGCGGAGGTGGTGGGTCTCAAGCCCAATTTCACCATTCTCGACACGGATGACCAGCTTCGCCTGGTGAAGCAGATCGCGCAGGCCGAAGGGATCAACGAGCAGCGCTGGCCGGCCCGCGCGCTGCTCGGCGCCTTCGAGCGCTGGAAGGATCGCGGCCTTACCCCCGACAAAGTGCCGCCGGGCGACCGCGCCGAGCTCGCCGATGGCCGCGCGCTCGCGCTCTACCGCCTCTATCAGGAGCGGCTCCTGACTCTCAATGCCGCCGATTTCGGCGATCTCCTGCTGCACAACCTGACGCTGTTCGCCGCCCGGCCGGACATCCTTGCCGATTACCAGCACCGCTTCCGCTATCTCCTCGTCGACGAGTACCAGGACACCAATGTCGCGCAGTATCTGTGGCTGCGGCTGCTGGCGCAGGGCCACCGCAATCTCTGCTGCGTCGGCGATGACGACCAGTCGATCTATTCCTGGCGCGGCGCCGAGATCGGCAACATCCTGCGCTTCGAGCGCGACTTTCCCGGCGCGCAGATCATCCGCCTCGAGCAGAACTACCGCTCGACGCCGCGCATCCTCGCCGCCGCCTCGGCGCTGATCGCCAAGAACGAAGGCCGCCTCGGCAAGACCTTGTGGACCGAGCTCAACGAGGGCGAGCCGATCGTGCTGCGCGGCCTGTGGGATGCCGAAGAGGAGGCGCGCTGGGTCGGCGACGAGATCGAGTCGCGCCAGCGCCGCGGCGATTCCCTGGCGGAGATCGCCATCCTGGTGCGCGCCGGCTTCCAGACGCGCGAATTCGAAGAGCGCTTCATCACGCTCGGGCTGCCCTATCGCGTCATCGGCGGCCCGCGTTTCTATGAGCGCCAGGAGATCCGCGACGCGCTCGCCTATTTCCGCCTCGTCCACCAGCCGGCCGACGATCTCGCCTTCGAGCGCATCGTCAACCTGCCGCGCCGCGGCATCGGCGATGTCACGCTGCAGGCCTTGCACGCGCTGGCGCGGTCGGAGCGGATCCCGCTCGCCGAAGCGGCGCAGCGCATGGTCGAGACCGACGAGCTGAAACCCGCGGCACGGCGCGCGCTGCGCGATTTTCTCACCGCGCTGTCGCGCTGGCGCGGCCGCGCCGATGCCATGCTGCACACCGACCTCGCCCAAGAGGTGCTCGACGAGTCCGGCTATACCGCCATGTGGCAGGCGGATAAATCGCCCGAGGCGCCGGGCCGGCTCGAGAACCTCAAGGAGCTGGTGGTCGCCATGGCCGAGTTCGACACGCTCGCGGGCTTCCTCGAGCATGTCAGTCTGGTGATGGAGAACACCGCCGCGTCCGGCGGCGACATGGTGAGCGTCATGACCTTGCACGGCGCCAAGGGGCTCGAATTCGACACCGTGTTCCTGCCGGGCTGGGAAGAGGGGCTCTTTCCCAATCAGCGCGCCATGGAGGAGACCGGCCGCGCCGGGCTCGAGGAGGAGCGGCGGCTCGCTTATGTCGGGCTGACCCGCGCGCGCCGTCGCGCCTATGTTTCCTATGCCGCGAACCGCCGGCTCTATGGCCAATGGCAGCCGAGCCTGCCGTCGCGCTTCGTCGCCGAGTTGCCGACCGAGCATATCGAAGTGGTGGCCGATCCCGGCCTCTATCCGCGCGCCGCGGCGCTGGGCGGCGATTGGTCCAGGGGCGAAAGCTTCCCGCCGCGGCCGGATCTGACGCGGCTCGGGCCGCTTGGCCGCCGGGCGCCGATCCTCGAAGCGCGGCCGGCCCCCGCCGCCGGGCGCGAGCTCCGCCGTATCGGCGGCTTCGCCGCCGGCGACCGGGTCTTCCACCAGAAATTCGGCTATGGCACCGTGCGTTCGGTCGAGGACAACAAGCTGGCGATCCGCTTCGACAAGGCCGGCGACAAGCTCGTCATGGACGCTTTCGTCGAGAAACAGTCATGAACCCGAGCGCGCATTTCGCCCGCGACTATGCCGAGGCGCGCGGCAAGTTCCGCGACGCGGCGCAGGATGCCGGCGCGCGGCTTTTCACCTACGCGCATGACGGCGCCAAGGGGCCCGGCGGCGAAGCGCTCGCGACCGATCTGGCCTGGCTCGGCCCGCGCGATGCATCGCGCCTGCTGGTGACGATTTCGGCGACGCATGGCGCCGAAGGCTTCTGCGGCTCGGGTGTGCAGACCGGCAGCTTGCGCGCCAGCCTCGCGCTGCCGCCGGACACGGCACTCGTCGCGATCCATGCCATCAACCCTTATGGCTTCGCCTGGATCCGGCGCGTCACCGAGGACAATGTCGACCTCAACCGCAATTTCGTCGCGCATGGCGGGAGGCTGCCGCGCAACGAGGGCTATGACGAGCTCGCCGAAGCGCTATGCCCCGCCGAGTGGAGCGAAGCGGCGCAGCGGCGAACGCAGGTCATCCTCGCCGAGTACGGCAAGCGCCACGGCGCCGCTCTGCTGCAGCGGGCGATCACCGGTGGGCAGTACACCCATGCCGATGGCATCTTCTATGGCGGCGCTGCGCCGACCTGGTCGCGCCAGACGGCGCTCGCGATTGCCCGCGAGCATCTCGTCCGCGCCCGCAAGCTCGCGTTCATCGACTACCATACCGGGCTCGGCCCCTACGGCCATGGCGAGAAGATCATCATCCATCCGCCCGCCAGCGCCGGCTTCGCCCGCGCCCGCGACTGGTATGGCGACAACATCACCTCGACATCGCTCGGCACCTCCAAATCCGCCGATGTCGTCGGCGATCTCCTGAGCGGCGTCGAGGCGGCGCTCCCCGGCGCCGAATTCACCGGCATGGCGCTCGAATTCGGCGTGCTGCCGGTGGCTGAGACCATCGACGCGGTGCGCGCCGACAACTGGCTGCATCACCACGGCGCACTCGACAGCCGGCAGGGCCGCGACATCAAGGCGCAAATGCGCGCCACGTTCTACGGTGATGTCGACGAGTGGAAAGAGCTGATCTTCGAGCAGGCGCTGGACGCCCAGCGCCGCGCGCTCGTGGGGCTGGCGGGGTGAGGGAAGTGCTCGTAGCTGTCAGCCCTCAGCTGTCAGCCGTCAGCTCTCAGCCCAAAAATGAAAACCCCCTCGCCCTTGAGGTCAAGGCGAACGCGCGCAGCGCGTTCGTCCTTGGCGGCGGCAGCGATTGCGCAGCAATCGCGGGAGCCGCACCGTTCGGACTGGCTTCGGTGCGAGCAAGGCGGCGGGTGGGGGGTATCTCGGCGCACCCCCTTGCCTGCGTGCCTGGCGCCGACGCGGGTTCGTGCTAGGCTCGGCGCGCTGTTCTTCGCGAGGCGCTCTCGTGCAGCCGACGGTCGACCGCAGGCTCGCCGCGATTCTCGTCGCCGATGCCGCCGGCTACAGCCGGCGGATGGGCGAGGACGAGGTCGGGACCTTGCGCGCGCTCGGCGCGCATCTCGAGCAGGCCTTCAAACCGGAAATCGCGGCGCATCGCGGCCGTATCGTCAAGAGCACCGGCGACGGGCTGCTCGTCGAGTTCGCCAGCGCCGTCGATGCGGTCGCTGCCGCCGTCGCGATCCAGCGCGCGATGGCGGCGCGCAACGCCGACATACCCGCGGATCGGCGCATCGAGTTCCGCATCGGCATCAACATTGGCGACGTCATCGTCGAGGGCGCCGACATCTATGGGGACGGCGTCAATTTGGCGGCGCGGCTCGAAGCCCTGGCCGAGCCGGGGGGCGTCTGCATCGCCGCGGCGGTGCATGAGCAGTTCCAAGGCAAGCTGCCCTATGCCTTCGCCGATTGGGGCGCACGGTCGGTGAAGAACATTGTGCACCCCGTCCATGTCTATGGTCTCGGCGCCGCTGCCATCGCCGCCTTGGCCGAAGCGCCGGCCGGCGTGCCGGCATCGCCAAACCGTAGCCGTATCGGCGGACCGCGCCGTCTCTGGTGGGCGGCCGCGCTGGCCAGCGTGGTGGTGGCGGCGCTCGCGCTCGGCGCCTGGCTGGTCCTTGTCCCGCACCGGGCGCCGGTCTCCCCAGCGCTGGCGGGACGCTTCTCGATCGTGGTGTTGCCCTTTGCCGCCCTCAACAGCGAGCCCGGGCAGGACTATATCGCCGACACGCTGACCGAGGATCTGACCACCAATCTGGCGCGGTTGGCCCGCGGCGCCGTGATCGCGCCAAGCACCGCCTTCACCTACAAGGGCAAGCCCGTCGACGTAAAGCAGCTGCGCCGGGAACTCGGCGTGCGCTATGTGCTCGAGGGCAGCGAGCAGCACGACCATGACCGCCTTCGGGTCGACGCGCAGCTCATCGATGCGACCAGCGGAACCAATCTCTGGGCGGACCAGTTCGATGCCGATCGGGCCGACCTGCCGCAGATGCAGGATCAGATTGTGACGGAGCTGTTGCGCAGCTTGCAGTTCAAGGTCACCGATGTCGAGGCCGCGCGCCTCGCGCAGACGCCCCCTGCCGATCTCACCGCCGAGGAGCTCGCGATGCGGTGCAATGCGCGATTCGTCGCATCGATGCCCGGCGACAAAGCCAGGGAAGCGGCGATCGATCTCTGTGCGCGCGCGCTGCAGATCGATCCGCGCAATGTCCGTGCCCTCACATTGCTCGCCGAGGGCACGATCGATCGCGTCCTCGAGTTTCAGAGCACCGATCGCGACGCCGACATCCGCCGCGCCGACGATCTGGTCTCGCGCGCCCTCGCGGTCGACCGCAATGCCTATGGCGCGCACGCCACCAAGGCCGAGGTGCTCATGGCCGAGAAGCGCTTCGACGAGGCGATCGTCGAGGCCGAGCAGGCGCTCGCGTTGAACCCGTCCTTCGTCTCGGCCTATACCGCGCTCTCGACGGCGAACATCTTCTTGGGACGGCCGGAGAAAGCAGTGGCCTATGCCGATACGGCGATGCGTCTCAGCCCGCGCGATCCCCAGCTCTTCCTGTTCCAATTCCAAAAGGGATTGGCCTTGGTGCTGCTGGGGCGGAACGACGAGGCCATCGAGTGGCTGCATCGGACGCTCGCCGCGGCCCCGGATTGGCCCATGCCCCACGCCTTGCTGACGGCGGCGCTGGCGGAAGAGGGTCGGAAGCCCGAAGCGGAGGCTGCCCTCAAGCGCTATCTCTCCTTGACCGGCGGCCGAAACGGGACGATCGCGCGATGGGTCGCCCAGTTGCCATCGGACAATCCCGATTTTCGCAGCGCGGTCAGCCGGATCATCGACGGGCTGCGCAAAGCCGGCATGCCCGAGCAATGAACGATCGGATGTGACGTTGAGCGGGCGGCATCATAGCGCAGCGGCGGTCTGGCGCATCGCCGCGACCGTCGCGGATGCCGAGACGGCGGCCCTGGCGTCGGCCGCGTTCGAGCCGCTGTTTGCGGCGGTGAGCGCTTTCGAAGCAACGCCCGGCGGCGCGTGGCAGGTCGAAGGCTTTGCCGCGGCGCCGCCTGAGCGCGGCCTGGTCGAGGCGAGCCTCGCGCTGCTCTGGGCCGGCCGCGCCGATGCGCCGCCGGCGCTCGCCATCGAGCGGCTGGCGGACCGTGACTGGCTCGCCGAAAACCAGGCGAGCTTTCCGCCGTTGCGCGCCGGACGCTATTTCATCCACCCGTCCCACTACCGTGCCGGCGTGCCGGCGGGCGCGATCGCTCTCCTGATCGATGCCGCCACCGCTTTCGGCAGCGGCGAGCACGCCACGACCCAGGGCTGTCTTCTCGCTCTCGATGCGCTGGCGCGGCGCGGGCGGCGTCGCGCTGTGCTCGACATGGGCACGGGCACGGGAATCCTGGCGATGGCGGCGGCAAAGACCTGGCGCCGCCGCGTCGTGGCGCGCGACCTCGATGCCGAGGCCGTGCGCGTCGCTGCGCGCAACGCCGCGGCGAACGGTGTCGCCGCCCTGATCGATGTCGGCCGCTCGGCAGGATATCGTGGGCTGCGGCGCGGCAGCGGCTTCGATCTCGTCTTCGCCAATATCCTGGCGCGGCCGTTAATGCTGATGGCGCCCGATTTGGCGCGCGCGCTGGCGCCGGGCGGTGTTGGCGTGCTGTCGGGGTTGCTGGCGCGCCAGGAGCGCGCCGTGCTTGCCGCTCATCGCGCCTGCCGCATGCGGCTGGTGCGGCGAATTCGCCTTCAGGGCTGGCACACCTTGGTGCTGACCCGCGATAGTCCCTAACTCTCACTGTTGCGCGAGGACCGATGACGACGCTTCAAGCCATTGTGCTCGCCCTGTTGCAAGGCGTGACCGAACTCTTTCCCGTGAGCAGCCTCGGCCATGCCGTGGTGCTGCCGCGGCTGCTGGGCTGGACGATCGACCAGCACAGCCCTGCCTTCCTGCCGTTCCTGGTGGTGCTGCATCTCGGCACGGCCGCGGCGCTGCTGCTCTATTTCTGGCGCGACTGGCTCGCGCTGGTGCTCGCCTTTTTCGGCCAGGGGCCGGTCGCCGAGCGCAAGGCGCAATGGCGCCTGCTCTGGCTCATCGTGCTCGCCACTGTTCCCGCCGTTATCTTGGGATTCCTCTTCGAGAAATTCTTCCGCAACCTCTTCGGCTCGCCGGTGGCCGCCGCCATCTTCCTCATCGTGAATGGCGGTCTGCTCTTCGCCGGCGAGCGGTTGCGGCGCCACAGCGGCACCAAGCTCCTCGGCGAGATGAGCTGGCAGCAGGCGATCCTCATCGGCCTCTGGCAGAGCACCGCTTTGATCCCCGGCATCTCACGCTCGGGCGCCACCATGGTGGGCGGGCTTCTCGGCGGCTTTCATCATCGCGAAGCGGCGCATTTCTCTTTCCTCATCGCGACGCCGATCATCATCGGCGCGGCGGTGCTCGAAGTGCCGCATCTCTTCCACCCCGGCGTTGCGGCGGAATTTGGCCCGGTCGTGTGGATCGCCGGCGTCGTCGCCGGCGTCACCGCCTATCTCAGCACCGCCTTTCTCATGCGCTACTTCCGCCGCCACGATTTCGAAGCGCTCGACCCCTTCGCCTACTACTGCTGGGGCGCCGGCCTGATCGCTCTTGCGCTGCTGTTCTTTGTGGTGTGAGACTCGATCCCGCGCCTGATTTTACCGGCGCGGCCAGAGCGTCCTGCCGAGGGAGACAGGGATGACCGAGATCAGGCACCGGACCATCGAGACGAACGGCATTCGGCTGCATCTCGCCGAGCAGGGCGACGGCCCGCTGGTGCTCCTGTGCCACGGATTTCCCGAAAGCTGGTATTCCTGGCGCCATCAGCTCAAGGCGCTGGCCGAAGCGGGATACCGCGCGGTCGCGCCGGACATGCGCGGCTACGGCCAGACCGACCGGCCGGAGCCGATCGAGAAGTACACGCTCTTCCATCTCGTCGGTGACATGGTCGGCATCCTCGATGCGCTCGGCGCCGAGCAGGCGGTAATCGTCGGTCACGACTGGGGCGCGCCGGTCGCCTGGCACGCGGCGCTGATGCGGCCCGACCGCTTCCGCGCGGTGATCGGCTTGAGCGTCCCGTTCCGCCCGCGCGGCACAGCGGTGCCGACCACGATGATGCCCAAGACCGATGACGCGCTCTTCTATCAGCTCTACTTCCAGACGCCCGGTGTCGCCGAGGCCGAGCTCGAGCGCGACGTCCGTCGCACCATGCGGGGCATGCTCTACAGCGCCTCAGGCGATGTGCCGGTCGGCGCACGCAGCGCTGTCGCCCCCGGAAACGCGGCCGGCATGGTGCCGCGTCAGGGCGGCCTGCTCTCGGCCCTGCTCTATCCGGAGGTGCTGCCGCCCTGGCTCACCGCTGCCGACATCGAGTTCTACACTGCCGAGTTCACCCGCACCGGCTTCCTCGGCGGCCTCAACTGGTATCGCAACATCGACCGCAATTGGGAGCTGCTCGCACCCTATGCCGGCGCCCAGGTCAAAGTGCCGGCGCTTTATGTCGCCGGCGATCGCGATCTCGTGATCGCCTTTCGCGGCATGGACCAGCTTCTCCCGGCTCTGCCTAAATTCGTCCCACAGCTGCGCCGCACGCTCATTCTGCCGGGCTGCGGTCACTGGACGCAGCAGGAGCGCCAGCGGGAGGTCAATGCCGCGATGATCGAGTTCCTGCAGAGCCTTTAGATCACGGCTGCGGCGTTGGGCTCATCGCGCTGACGCCGCTGTTCTTTGTGGTATGATGCCGGGCGAGAGGGGGATAACGCCCTGCCGATCGGAGGAGACGCCATGCCGAAGCTTCGTCATATCGCGCTTGCCACCAACGACCCCGTCAAAACCGCGGAATTCTACAAGCAGGCCTTCGGCTTCAAAGAGGTGGGCCGGGTCGGCACGCCCAATTCGCCCAAGGCGATCGCCTGGGGCTTTTATCTCAGCGACGGCACGCTCAACCTCGCCATCCTCAAATTCCAGAACATCGACCAGCTTGGCCGCGGCCTCGACTATGTCGGCATCCATCATTTCGGCGTGCTGGTCGACGATCTTCCCACCTATGCCGCGAAGCTCGAATCGCTGGGCGCGCCCTGCATCATGAAGATGGACAGCGCCACCACCAATTCCTTCTACGAGACCAAGTTCCGCGGCCCCGACGGTGTCGTCTTCGACGTTTCCGAGCATCCCTGGATCGGCGCCGCGCCCGCGAATGCGGGTGAGGTCGAGGTGAAGGAGACGGAGCCGGCGGAATAAAGCCGGCTCGTGCTGATTTTCGCAAATCCGTCGTCACCCCACCTCATCCCAACCCTCTCCGCCCCCAGGGGCGGAGAGGGAGGGACCCGCGCAGCGGGAGGGTGAGGTGGGGCGCCGACGATGTCGCAGGCTGCTTCAGGAAATTCGGTTTCTGAGTTCAGGCGCCCGTCAGGTCGCGTCGACCACGCCGGCGTCGTGCTCGTAGAGCCAGGCGATCGCCGGGATCGAGCGGTCGCCATTCATCGCCATCTCGGCGTCGCGCTGCTGCTGGCGCGGTCCATCCGGGAGGTGGAAGCGCGTCTTGTTGAGGCGCGACAGCTCCTGCAGCCGCGTCGCGCGCGGCAGGCGGAGCTTCTCATAGAGAGAGAGCGCCTCGACCGCGCGCTCGGGACCCAGTTTCGCGAGGCAGGCAGCGAGCGTGGCGCCATCCTCGATCGCTTGCGCCGCGCCTTGCGCCATGAAGGGCAGCATGGCGTGACAGGAATCGCCGAGCAGGGTCACGCGCCCCACCGACCAGCGCGGCAGCGGCGTGCGGTCGAAGAGCGCCCAGATGAAGGTCTCGTCGACCGCTTCGATGATGCGGTGGACCTGCTCGTGCCAGCCGCCATAGGCGGCGAGCAAGTCGCGCTTCTCGCCGCGATCGGTCCAGGATTCCCGCGTCCAACTGTCGCGCTCGATGATGCCGACGAAATTCAAGAAGCGCCCGCCCGAGACGAAGTAATGGACGAAATGCTGGCCCGGGCCCATCCAGTTGGATGACACCACCTCGAGCCCGAGATCGGCGAGGCGCTCCACCGGGACGAGGCCGCGATAGGCGATGCAGCCGGTGAAGCGCGGTTGTTCCGCACCGAACAGCTGGGCGCGCACCACCGAGTGGATGCCGTCGGCGCCGATGAGGAGATCGGCCGCAATCTCCACCCCGTTCTCGAAGCGCGCGGTGACGCGCTCGCCGTCGTCTTGAAGGCTCGCCAGGCGATGGCGGAAATGAACGTGCGCGCGCGGCCATTGGCTCGCCAGCGCCAGCAGCAGGTCGCCGCGGTGGAAGTGGTAGTAAGGCGCCCCGAACACCGCTTCGAGCTCGTCGCCGAGCGGCGCGCGCTGCAAGGTGCGGCCATCCTGCCAGCGCCGCTGATGCACCGCCACCGGCCGCACCGCGTCGCGCGTGAGCCGGTCCTGCGGCATCAGACGCTGCAGGATGCGCGACGCATTGGGGCCGATCTGGATGCCGGCGCCGATCTCGTTGAAACCCGCGCCTTGCTCGTAGACCTCGACGGCGAAGCCGGCGCGCCTCAGCGACAGCGCCGCGGCGAGGCCGCCGAGCCCGGCGCCGATGACGGCGATCGACAGCGTCGCGCCGCTCATGCCGCCACCCGGCGGCGCAGCGCATCGAGCGTGCGGTCGATCGCCGAGGCCGGCGTGCCGGCGACGCGCAGCACCGCGGCGCCCATCTGCAGCCCCGGCTCCAGCGCCTCGAGGATGACGGCATCGGCGCCGGCCGCTTCGAGGCGCCGGGCATGCGCCCCATCGCGGCTGCGCGCGATGATGCGCAGATCGGGATGATTGCGGCGCAACGCGGCGACGACGCGCTCGGCCGCCTCGGGCTGATCGAGGGTGATGAGCGCGGCGCGGGCGCGCTCGACGCCGGCGGCGTTGAGCAGCTCGGCGCGGCTGGCATCGCCGAAATAGACCGGGCGGCCATGGCGCCGGCTCTCTTCGACCAGCGGCACGCTCTGCTCGATCGCGATATAGGGGAGCTGCTGCTCGGCGAGCATCTGGCCGACGATCCCGCCGATGCGGCCGAAGCCGGCGATAATGACATGGCCGGAAAGATCGGCCGCCTCCTCGGCCATCAGCGCCGCTTCCGGTGCGCGCTGCACTTGGAAAGCGCCGGCGAGGCGGCGGCCGAGCGCCGCCATCAGCGGCGTCGTCGCCATGGTGAGCGCCACGGTGGCGATGAGAATGGTGCCGAGATCGCGCTCGATCAGGCCGAGCTGGCGCGCGATGCCGAAGACGACGAACGCGAACTCGCCGCACTGCGACAGCAAGAGCCCGGCGCGGATCGCGAGCGGCGCGCCGAGCCGAAAGAGACGGGCAAGCGCCCACAGGATCACCGGCTTCCCGGCCAGCAACACCGCCGAGAGCACCAGCACGGCTTGCCAGTGGCGCAGCACCAGCGTCGTGTCGATCACCATGCCGACGGTGATGAAGAAGAGGCCGAGGAAAAGACCGCGCACCGGCAGGATGTCGGCTTCGACCTGATGGCGGTACTCGGTCTCGGCGAGCAGCAGCCCGGCGAGGAACGCGCCCAGCGCCATCGACATGCCGGCTTCCGCCGTCGCCCAGCCAAGGCCGAGGACGACGAGCAAATTGGTGGCGGCGAAGGTCTCGCGGATGCGCGTCATCGCGCTGATGCGGAAGAGCGGGCGCAGCACCAGCCGGCCGAGCAGCAGGATGAGCAGAATGGCGGCGACGCCTTTGGCGAGCGCCAGGCCGAGCGCCGCGGCGATGCCGTTGCTGGCGCCCCGGGCGAGCAGCGGCAGCAGCGCCAGAAGCGGCACCACCGCGAGATCCTGGAATAGCAGGATGGCGAGCGAGACGCGGCCGACACGGCTCGCCAGCTCGCCGCGCTCGGCCAGCAGCTGCAGCGCCGCCGCGGTCGAGGAGAAGGCGAGGGCGCCGCCCACCACCAGCGCGGCGCGCGGTGAAAGGCCCAGCTCATAGCCGGCGAACCCGACTGCGCCGCCGGTGACCAGCACCTGCGCGAGGCCAAGGCCGAAGATGTAGCGCCACATTGCCTGCAGCCGCTGCAGCGGCATGTCGAGGCCGATGGTGAAGAGCAGGAAGACGACGCCGAACTCGGAGAGCAGCTCCGCCTCGCCGGTGTCGCGGATGAAGCCGAAGCCGTAAGGTCCGACGACCATGCCCGCAGCGAGATAGCCCAGCATCGGGCTGACGCGGAGGCGCTGCGCCAGCGGCACGGCGACGATCGCTGCCAGCAGCAGGACCAGGACGGACTGAACCTCGACGGCGGCGGACGGCACGCTGGGTTAAGCCTCGTTGCGCCGCATCAGCGCGGCCTGGTTATACCACGTGATCCGGCACCAGCTTGCAAGGGTGATCGGGATCGCCGGTCTCGACCTGGATGGTGGCGTGGTCGATGCCGAAGCGATCCTGCAGCTCATGCGCGAGCAGCGCCAGCATCTCGTCGCCGGGATGACCCCCCGGCATGACCAGATGGCAGGTGAGCGCCGTCTCGGTCGTGCTCATCGGCCAGATATGAAGATCATGCACGGCAACAACGCCCACCAGCCGGTCGAGATGCTGGCGCACCGCCGTGGCGTCGATGCCCGGCGGCACGCCGTGCAGCGCCAGGTTGACCGCATCGCGCAGCAGGCGCCAGGTACCGACGACGATGACGAGAGCGATCGCAAGGCTCGCGGCGGGATCGAGCCAAAGCCAGCCGGTGAAGAGGATCACGGCGCCGGCGATGACGACGCCGAGCGAGACGCCGGCATCGGCAAGCATGTGCTGGAAAGCGGCGCGAATGTTGAGGTCGCCGTGGCGGCCGCTTTGGAAGAGGAGGGCGCTGGCGCCATTGACGATGATGCCGATCGCCGCCACCGCCATGACGGTGCGGCTCGCCACCGGCGTCGGCGCGACCAGCCGGTTGACGGCCTCGACGATGATGCCGCCGACCGTGATCAGCAGCACGATGGCGTTGAACAGCGCCGCCAGAATCGACGAGCTGCGCAGCCCGTAGGTATAGCGGTGCGAGGGCCGGCGCTGGGCGAGCAGGCTTGCGGTCAGAGCGATGGCAAGACCCAGCGCATCGCCGAGGTTGTGACCGGCATCGGCGATCAGCGCCACCGAATTGGCGATGACGCCGTAAGCCGCCTCGACGGCAACGAAGCCCAGATTGAGCGCGAGCCCCAGCGCCAAGGCGCCGCCGAAGCCGGCTTGGTGCCGGCCGCCGCCATGCTCGTGCCCATGGCCGTGCCCATGCCCATGGCCGTGCCGATGCAAGCTCGCTTCGGTCATGCTTGCTCTCAACATTGCCTCGGTCGGCCGCGGCGGCAAGCGCGATTGATGCCGCAGATAGTAAAAATCCCGCGCCGGCCGCCCTCAGGCGGCCAGCCGGGATTTTTTGCGGTGCACCCGGCCGGGCCGGGTGGGATCAGGCGGCGTGCTGGAAGTTGCTGTTCGCCGGAGTGCCGGTCTCGATCTGGCGCTGCGCCGCTTGCGAGAGCACATAGGGGATCTCGGAGCGGGTGATGCCGATATCGGCCAGCGACCGGTCGTCGAGCGCGGCGAGCTCCGCATAGGCACGCTGCCGCTGCCGCCAGCCGGCCAGCGAAGCGGACACGCCATGGAGCAAATTACCGAGAATGTTCAACATCTTATACACTCCTTTACGCACCTGCGAAGGTGCTATCTCGCAGTTGCACAATAGGTAAGTAATCTTGCCCGGACCCGCGAGAGGGAACTCTGCAACCCAGCCTTACAGATGCTGCATGACGCGGCTGATGGAGCGGCCCCCCATGGCGCCCTTGTCGAGCGCCGGGGCGCGCCTTAGCCTCATCCTAGGAAGCGGCGGTAGCTAACCCGTTAAAAAAGGAACCTCATTGTGCATAGCAGCAATGCCGATTTGGGCGCCCTGCTCGCTCGGGACGGCTCGCCCTACGACCCCGCCGGGGTGAGAGACCTGGTCGCCGGGGTGCTTGCCGCGGCGCCGGCGGCGCTGGAGAGCGACTGGCCGGCGCTGGCCGCGGCGAAGCCCTCCGCCGAGCTGACATCGGCGCTGCAGTCGCTGGCGGCCGAACTCGGTGCCGCGCCGGCGACCCCGGCGCCCGGCCCGGCCGCACGGCTGGCGCTGCTGCGGACCGAGCTGCGGCGCCGGGACGTCCAGGGGTTCCTGGTGCCGCGCGCCGACGAGCATCAAGGGGAGTATGTCCCGCTCTGCGCTCAGCGCCTGGCCTGGCTCACCGGCTTCACCGGCTCGGCCGGCCTCGCCATCGTGCTGCCGGCGAGCGCGGCAGTGTTCGTCGATGGCCGCTATACGCTCCAGGCCAAGGCCGAGGTTGATGGCGCGCTCTATGCGCTTCGCCACCTCACCGAGGAGCCGGCGAGCGAGTGGATCGCGGCGACGCTGAAGCCGGGCGAGAGCCTCGCCTATGATCCCCGCCTCCTTACGCTGGGCGAGGTCGAGCGCTATCGCGCGGCGGCGGAAAAGGCCGGTGGCCGGCTGCAGCCGCTCGACAGCAATCCGCTCGATGCCGTCTGGGCAGGACGGCCGCCGGCGCCGCTCGGGCCGGTGCTGCCCCACGATCTGCGCTTTGCCGGCGCCAGCGCCGAGGCGAAGCGCCAGGCGCTCGCCGATCGGCTCGCGGCCGACGGGGTCGACGCCGCGGTGCTGACCGCGCCCGATTCGATCGCCTGGCTGCTCAACATTCGCGGCAGCGATGTGCCGCACACGCCGCTGGCGCTCGCGTTTGCCATTCTTCACCGCGACGGCACCGTCGATCTCTTCATCGATGCGCGCAAGCTCATGCCCGGCCTCGCCGAGCATCTCGGCAATGCCGTACGCGTCGCGCCGCCCGGCGCCTTCGGCCCGGCGCTGCAACGGCTCGGCGCGGCGCAGCGCCGCGTCCAGGCGGATCCGGCGAGCGCCGCCGGGGTGTTCGACACGCTGTCGAGCGCCGGCGCAACCATTCATCGCGCTGCCGATCCCTGCCAATTGCCCAAGGCCTGCAAGAACGCCGCCGAGCTCGACGGCACGCGCCGCGCCCATCGCCGCGACGGCGCGGCGCTGACCCGGTTTCTCGCCTGGCTGGCCACGACGGCGACAACAGGCGGTCTCGGCGAGATCGCCGCGTCCGATCGGCTCGAGCAGCTGCGCCGCGACGGCGAGTTCTTTCGCGATCTGAGTTTCCCCACCATCTCGGGCGCCGGCGCGAATGGCGCCATCGTGCATTACCGCGCTTCACCCAAGACCGAGCGCCGGCTCGAATCGGGTTCGCTCTATCTCGTCGATTCCGGCGCGCAATATCTCGACGGCACCACCGACGTCACCCGCACCGTGGCGATCGGCGCGCCTTCTGCCGAGATGCGCGACCGCTTCACCCGCGTGCTGAAGGGCCATATTGCGCTCGCCATCTGCCGCTTTCCCAAGGGCACGACCGGCTCGCAGCTCGATGCGTTGGCGCGGCGCTCGCTCTGGGAGGTCGGGCTCGACTACGATCACGGCACCGGCCATGGCGTCGGCAGCTATCTCGCGGTGCATGAAGGGCCGCAGCGCATCTCGAAGCTGCCCAACACGCAAGCGTTGCTGCCGGGCATGATCGTTTCGGACGAGCCCGGCTACTACAAGACCGACGGGTATGGCATTCGCATCGAGAACCTCGTCGTGGTGACCGCGCTCGGCGCGCTCACGGGCGCCGAGCGCGAGCTCCTCGGCTTCGAAGTGCTGACCTTGGCGCCGATCGACCGCGCACTCATTGAAACGAGTTTGCTGGACGATCCCGAGATCGCCTGGCTCGACGCCTATCATGCGCGGGTGCGCGCCGAGATCGCGCCGCTCGTCGATCTCGCGACGCGGCGCTGGCTCGAGGCGGCGACGCAGCCGCTCGGTCAAGGCGAGCGCGCCTAGCGCGTTCGTCCGCGGCGGCGACAGCGGTGAGGGATAGTCTTCACATCTGCGCGAACGGCCGTGTGCCTGGGGATGCGGCGATGGGGCGGTGACGAAAATGGTGCTAGCATTTTCATCGCCGCGGTGCTGCCGCCCGGCACAAGGAGCTTCCATGATCCGCATCGCTCGCCCCGTCATCCTCGCCGGCACGCTGGCGCTCGGCGCTTGCGCCGTGGCGCCGCCGACGGGCCCCAGCGTCATGGCGCTCCCGGCCCAGGGCAAGACCTTCGAAGCCTTCCAGCAAGACGACAATGCCTGCCGCCAATATGCCTCGGCGCAGATCGGCTTCGGCTCGCCGGCGCAGGCCGCGACGCAGAGCGCGGTGAACAGCACCGTCCTCGGCACGGTGCTGGGCGGCGCCGCCGGCGCCGCCATCGGCGCGGCGGCCGGAAACCCGGCGCTCGGCGCTGCGATCGGCGCCGGGACCGGTCTCGTCTTCGGTGGCGCTGCCGGCGCCAACGCCGCCGGGCTATCGCAGGCCGATCTGCAGCGCCGCTACGACATCGGCTACATCCAGTGCATGACCGCCAAAGGCGAAAGCGTGCCGCAAAGCCTGCCGGCTTACGCGGGCTCCGGCGGCTATCCCTATCCCTTTCCTTATTACGCCTATGGCTACGGTTATCCCTATTACCCCTATTACTACGGCCCGGCCTTTGTCGGCGGCAGCTTCGTCGTCTTTCGCGGCCACGGCGGCCATCACTGGGGCGGTCACTGGCACCGTTGAGCGGCGCCGCACAGCGGCGAGCGGATCAGCCTGACGCCGGCTGACCTGCCAGCTCGGCGCGGACCCAGTGCTCGAGCTGCGAGGCGGTCACTGCGCCCGCACGCCGCGCCAGCTCGCGGCCATGGAAGGCCAGCGCCACGGTCGGAATGCTGGCGATGTGGAAGCGTTGCGCCAGCTCCGGCTCCTCGTCGACATTGATCTTGACCAGCCGCAGCGCCGGCTCGAGCTGCGCCGCGGCGCGCTTGAACTCGGGCGCCATCACGCGGCAGGGCCCGCACCAGGGCGCCCAGAAATCGACCAGCAGCGGCACGTCGCTTTTCTCGAGCTGGCGCAGGAAGCGCGCCGTGTCGAGCGCCACGGGATGCGCGTCGAACAGCGTGTGGTGGCAAGCGCCGCATTTGCCGCCGGCCGCCAGCTTGTCGCGCGGCATCCGGTTGAGTGTGTCGCAATGGGGGCAGGGCAGGTGCAACATCTCGGCCATGGCTCTTCCTTTGGTGGCGGTCGTTCCGCCGCTTGCGCTGGCGGCCGCGGCTCGCGCGCGCCGCGCCTGGCGCAACAAATAATTCTTGGACGCCGCTTTCGCCAGATGCACGCCGGCCGCGGCGGCGCGACGACGGCAAGCCGTTGCCGGGGTGATGAAGGCGCTGCGTTCTCTTGGTTTGTGCGGAGCGAATACTTCGCCTTTCTTGGCGGAGCCACAGAACCCAAGGTTTCGTAGCAGATGAGTGCCAATCAACCGAAATGAAATCAAAGAGATCGCGCGTCACGGCAAGCTTTAATTAACCATCCCCGCGCTATCTCCTGACGGAAACCGGGGCGTGTCGGCGCGGCCGAGCCTCTTGGGATTCCGGAAGGTAGAGAAGACCATGGTACGAAACGAAGGCGAAGTCAGCGTCACCTTGCTGCTCAATGGCGGCCATAGCCGCACGCTCTATCTCGCGCGCAAGGACCCGCTGCTGAACTCGCTGGTCTCCTCGATCGGCGAGAAGAGCTATGGCGGCGGCCGGCCGGCGCGGCCGTTCAACATCCGGCTCGATCAGGGCAGACGCTCCTTCATTTTCTCCTCGACCGACCTGGTCGGGCTGGTCACCGATCCGCCGATCAGCGGTGACGCGGAGGTGCCGTCGGCGGCGATGATTTTGCCACGCCATGCGATTGCCGAGCCGCAGCCGGAAGCCCCCTACGAGAAGTCGCCCTATCTTGTGCTCGAGAACTTCGTCGACGAGACGCAGCTCGCCGAGCTCGTCAGGTTCACGCTCGCCAGCGAGCGGAACTTCGCCGCGGCGACCGGCGGAAACGCGCCGGCGCTGCGCGATCTCGGCCGCTTCTCCGGCCTCTTCCGCGATCGCATTCGCTCGCTGGTGCCGCAGCTCACCACCGCCTTCGGCATCGGCGATTTCGCCATCGGCGATGTCGATTGCGTGCTGAGCGCCGAGAATGACGGCGCCACTTCGGAGCTCGATGACGAGGAGGAGGCCGACGCCGCGCGTCGCGCCATCAGCTACGCCTTCTATTTCCACGGCGAGCCCAAGCGCTTCAGCGGCGGCGCCTTCCGTCTCTACAACGCCGGGCTTCCCGGCGGCGCCGCGGCGGCCGAGATCGAGCCCAGGAACAACAGCATCCTGTTCTTCCCGAGCGAATGCCCGCACGAGGTGCTGCCGCTGCGCTGCCCCTCGGGCCGCTTCGCCGACAGCCGCTTCGCCGTCATCGGCTCGGTGCGGCGGGCGTCCTAGCCAATCGGGCGCGCAGGTCCCACCTGCGCCGCCCGCACTCGACAGCCCGCACGCCCTGCGGTAGCAAAAGGGCATGCACGGGCGCGCGCGGCGGAATGTGCTGATCCTGGCGCTTTGTCAGGGGCTCTATCTCTCCGCCGCCTCGGTCCAGGCGGCGCTCTCCGGCCTTGTCGGCGCGAGCTTGGCGCCTGCGGTGCTGCTCGCGACCGTACCCTACTCGCTGATCACGCTGACGACGGCGAGCACGACCATTCCGGCCTCCTTGCTCATGGCGCGTTTCGGCCGGCGTGCCGGCTTCGTCACCGGCGCGCTGCTCGGCGGCACCGGCGGCGCGATCTCGACCGTCGCCATCTTTCACCAGAGTTTCATCGGCTTCTGCCTCGGCAATGCGCTGATGGGCTGCTTTCAGGCGGTGGCGCAGTATTACCGATTCGCTGCCGCCGATGCGGCCGAGCCCGCGCTCCGGAGCCGCGCCGTCGCCTGGGTGCTGGCGGGCGGCGTCACCGCTGCCGTGCTCGGTCCGAGCGTCGCCGATGTCAGCAAGGATCTGTTCGCGCCGGTCTCGTTCGCCGGCGCCTATCTCGCCATCTCGGCGCTGGCGGGGCTGTCGATCCTGCTGCTCGCTTTTCTCGCCATCCCCGTGCCGGCGGCGAGCGAGACGCGGCGCGGCGGGCGTCCGCTGGGCGAGATCGCGCGCCAGCCCGCCTTCATCGCGGCAGTCGCCAATGGCGTGCTCGGCTATGCCACCATGACCTTCGTCATGACGGCGACGCCGCTTGCCGCCGTCGCCTGCGGCCATGACAGCGGCGATGCCATCGGCATCATCCGCTGGCATCTCGTCGGCATGTTCGCGCCCTCTTTTGTCACCGGCAGCCTGATTGCGCGCTGGGGCATCGTGCGCGTCTTGCTGGCGGGGGCGGGCCTGTTGCTTGCCTGTGTTCTCGTCTTGCTCTCCGGCACCGCGCTCTGGCAATTCTGGCTCGCGCTCACGCTGCTCGGCATCGGCTGGAACTTCATGTATGTCGGCGGCACGACTTTGCTCACCACGACCTACCGGCCGGAGGAGCGCGCCAAGGTGCAGGCGACGAACGAGTTCCTCACCTTCGGCGTCGTCGCGTTCGCGTCTTTCTCCTCGGGCGGCGTGTTCGGCCTCGCCGGTTGGCAGGCGGTCAACTACACCGTATTGCCGCTGCTGCTGACCGCGGCGAGCGCGACGCTGTGGTATGCGGCCGTCAGCCGCTCTGCACCAGCGCCAGCCACTCATCCTCGCTCAACGTCTTGACGCCGAGCGCCTTCGCCTTCTCCGCCTTCGAGCCGGCATCGGCGCCGACGATGAGAAAATCCGTCTTGGCGGAGACGCTGCCGCTGACATTGGCGCCGAGCGCCTCGGCCCGCGCTTTCGCCTCCGAGCGCGACATGGCGGTGAGCGTGCCGGTGAAGACGACGGTCTTGCCGGCGAGCGGCGAGTTCGTCGCCGCGCGCGCGCCCTCGTAATCCGTCACCTCGATCGCGCGCAACAACTCCTCGAGCAGCGCCAGATTGTGCTTTTCGGCGAAGAAGCCGGCGATATCGGTCGCCATGTCCTCGCCGATGCCGTGAATGTCGTTGAGCTCGCGCCAGGCATCGCCGTCGTGGTCGTGCGTGGCGACCATCGCGTCCCGCCAGCGCGCGAAGCTGCGATAGTGCCGCGCCAGCAGCTTCGCCGTCTGCTGCCCGACCTGCGGGATGCCGAGGGCATAGATGAAGCGGTCGAGCGTGATGCGGCGCCGCGCTTCGACCGCGTCGCGCAGCTTTGCGGCGCTCTGCTCGCCCCAGCCTTCGCGCTCGGCGATGGCGTCGTAGTCGAGGCGGAAGATGTCCGCCGGCGTTTTGATCAGCTTGTCTTCCCAGAACTCGGCGATGTGCTTGCTGCCGAGCCCCTCGATATCGAACGCATCGCGCGAGACGAAATGCCGGAGCCGCTCCACCGCTTGCGCCGCGCAGATCAGGCCGCCGGTGCAGCGCCGCGCCGCCTCGCCCGGCTCGCGCACCGCCAGGCTGCCGCAGATCGGGCATTCATGCGGGAAGACATAGGGCTTGCTGCCCTTGGGCCGGCGTCCCGTCACGACGCTCACGACTTGCGGGATGACGTCGCCGGCGCGCTGGATGATGACGGTGTCGCCTTCGCGGATATCCTTGCGCTGGATCTCGTCCTCGTTGTGCAAGGTGGCGCGCTGGACGACGACGCCGCCGACGGTGATCGGCTCCAGCACTGCCACTGGCGTGAGCGAGCCCTGGCGGCCGACCTGGATGATGATCTCGATGAGCTTCGTTTCGGCCTGCTGCGCCGGGAATTTGTGCGCGATCGCCCAGCGCGGCGCACGCGCGGCAAAGCCCAGCCGCTCTTCGAGATCGAGATCGTTCACCTTGTAGACGACGCCGTCGATGTCGTAGGGCAGCTCAGCCCGTTGGGCCGCCATCTCACGCTGGAAGGCGAGCACCTCTTCGACGCCGCGGCAGAGCTTCGACAGCGGGTTCACCGCGAGCCCCCAGCGGCGAAAATGCGCGAGCGCCTCCCAATGCGTCGCGGCGATCGGTCCGCTCGCCTCGCCCCAGGCATAGGCGAAGAATTTGAGCGGCCGCGACGCGGTGATCGAGGAATCGAGCTGGCGCAGCGAGCCGGCGGCGGCGTTGCGCGGATTGGCGAAAACCGGCTCGCCCGCCTTCTCGCGCTCGGCGTTGAGCGCGAAGAAGCCGGGCCGCTCCATATAGACCTCGCCGCGGATCTCGATATGGTCGGGCCAGCCGCGGCCCTTGAGCCGATGCGGCACCGTCTTCAGCGTCCTGACATTGGCGGTGACGTCTTCGCCGATGATGCCGTCGCCGCGCGTCGCGGCCAGCACCAGCTCGCCCGCCTCATAGCGCAACGAGCAGGAGAGGCCGTCGATCTTCGGCTCGGCCGCCACCTCGATCACGGCGGGATCGACCCGCTCCAGATCCTCCTTGCGGCGGAAGAAATTGCGCACGCTTTGGAAAAAGGCGCGCACATCCTCCTCGTCGAAGGCGTTGTCGAGCGACAGCATGGGCTTGGCATGCGTCACTTTGGCAAAGCCGGTCGCCGGCGCCGCGCCGACGCGGCGGCTCGGGCTGTCGGCGCGGATCAGCACGGGAAATCGCTTCTCGATCGCGTCGTTGCGGCGGCGAAGCGCGTCGTATTCGCCGTCCGAGATCTCGGGCGCGTCCTTCTCGTGATAAAGCCGGTCGTGATGCGCGATGGTCTCGGCGAGGCGCTTCAGCTCGGCCCGGGCCGCTTTCTCGTCGAGCTCATCGACCGGCTCGGGCTTCGGGGTGGCGCGGCTCATGCCACGGCGCCCGCCATCAGGCTTGCCGCCGCCGCACGCGCTTCGGCGGTGACGGCGCTCCCCGACAACATGCGCGCGATCTCCTCGCGGCGTTCTTCCGCGGAAAGCTCGGCGACGCGGGTCAGGGTCTTCTGCTGCGCCTGGCGCTTCTCGACCCGCCAGTGATGCGTGCCGCGCGCCGCCACTTGCGGCGAATGCGTCACCACCAGCACCTGCAGCTCTTGCCCAAGCCGATGCAGCCGCTCGCCCACCGCCGCTGCCACCGCGCCGCCGATGCCGCTGTCGACTTCGTCGAACACCAGCGTCGGCACCGGCGAGGTCCGGGCCAGCACCACCTTCAGCGCCAGCATGAAGCGCGACAGCTCGCCGCCCGAGGCGATGCGGGCGAGGGGGCCGGCGGCTGCGCCGGGATTGGTCGCCACCTCGAAATGGACGCGCTCGCTGCCATGCTCGCCCCAATCGGCTTCGGCGAGCGGCGTCAGCACGGTCTGGAACCGCGCCTTTTCGAGCTTCAGTGGCGGCAGCTCCCGCATCACCGCGGTATCGAGCGTCTTGGCGGCCTGGCGCCGCTTTTTCCCCAGCGCCTCGGCCGCGGCGAGATAAGTGTGGCGCGCCTCGGCTTCGCGCCGTGCGAGCTGGCGCAGCCGATCGCCGCCATCATCGAGCGCGGCGATGCGTGCCGCGATCCCGGCGCGCAGTTGCGGCAAGGTCTCGGGCGTCACGCCGTGCTTTCGCGCCAGCGCGCGAAGTGCAAAGAGCCGCTCCTCGATTTTCTCCAGGCTCGCCTGGTCGCGGCCGATGCCGCGCGCCGCTGCTTCGAGCTGCGCCACTGCCTCGCGCGTCTCCACCTGCGCCCGCTCGAGCGCCGCCAGCGCTGCGTCGAGCCGCCCGCCGGCGCGCTCGCGCAGCCGTTCGAGCTGTCGCTCGGCGGCGTTCAAGGCGCGCTCGCCGCCGCGCTCGCCGGCGAGCTCGCCGAGCGCCGCGTCGAGCGCTTCGATGAGCTTCTCGCGGTTCATCAGCAGGGCGCGCTCATCGGCAAGAGCTGCCTCTTCGCCGGGCTTGGGCTCGAGCGC
Source organism: Allostellaceae bacterium (assembly GCA_035509275.1). GTDB lineage: Bacteria > Pseudomonadota > Alphaproteobacteria > ATCC43930 > CGMCC-115725 > DAHUYF01. The sequence goes on from DATJLU010000092.1 coordinate 28,108, forward strand.
GTCGAGCTCGGCCTGCGCATGGCGCAGATAATCCTCGTCGGCGCGCGCGCGGGCGAGCTGCGCCTCGGCTTCGGCGCGCGCCGCGGCGACGGCACGCCAGCCGCGCCAGGCCTCGGCGAGGGCGGCGGCTTCCGTACGGTAGCCGCCATAGGCATCGAGCGCCTGGCGATGCGTCGCGGGATCGAGCAGGCCCTGCTGCTCGAATTGGCCTTGGATCTCGACCAGCGTCTCACCAAGCTGGCGCAGCAGGCCGACGCTCGCGGGTTGATCATCGATGAAGGCGCGGCTGCGCCCATCGGCATTGACGACGCGGCGCAGCACCAGCCGCGCGCCATCGACCGCGATGCCGGATTGGGCGAGCAATGCCAGTGTCGGGTGATCCTGCGTCAGTGCGAATTCCGCCGTGACCACGGCCTGGTCGGCGCCGTGGCGGACGAGGCCGCTTTCGGCGCGCATGCCGAGCGCCAATCCCAGGGCATCGAGCAGAATGGATTTGCCGGCGCCGGTTTCGCCGGTGAGCACGCACAGCCCGGCATGGAAGGCAAGGTCGAGCCGATCGATCAGCACGACGTCCCGAATGGTGAGGCCGAGCAGCATCGCGCGGGATGATAGCGGCGAGGCCGAGCGCAGGCCAGCGCGACGCGATTAGAAGATCGAGCTCACCGTGGCGAACATGCGGCCGAAGAAGCCTTGGCTCGGCGCGGCAGCAGCCTTCTGCGCGTCCGGCGTCGCGGCCGCCGCCTGATCCGGCTTCGTCGCGCCGCCGGTCGCCGCCGCGAACTCATTGGGGGCGTCGGTCCGGATCAGCGAATAGGCGCGCTCGTACCACGCGCTGCCGGGGTAATTGTAGCCGAGCACCGCCGTGACCTTCTCCGCCTCTTCCTTGAGTCCGAGGGCGGTATAGCATTCGGCGAGGCGCTGCAGCGCTTCGGGGACGTGCGTCGTCTTCTGATAATTGTCGACCACCCGCTTGAAGCGGTTGATGGCGGCGAGATAGTCGCCCTGTTTCTCGTAGAAGCGGCCGATTTCCATCTCCTTGCCGGCAAGGTGGTCGACGCAGAGATCGAGCTTGAGCCGGGCGTCGCGGCCGTATTTGGTGTCGGGGAAGCGGCGCACGACTTCCTGCAGCGCATCCATCGCCTGCTTCGTCACCTTCTGGTCGCGCGCGACATCGGCGATCTGGACGTAGTAGTCGAGCGCCTTCAGGTAATAGGCATAGGCGACGTCGCGATGGCCGGGGTGAAGCTGGATGAAGCGGTTACAGGCGAGGATGGACTCGTCGTATTTGTTGGCCTGATAGAGCGCATAGGCCGACATCAGCTCGGCCCGCGTCGCCCAGACCGAGTAGGGATGCTGCTGATCGACCTGGTCGAACGCCTTGGCGGCCTTGCTGTAGCCGCCATCGAGCATGTCGTTCATCGCCTCGTTGTAGAGCGTCTCGACCGGCTTCTCGGTGTAAGTGTCCTTGTCGTCATGGGCGCAGCCGACGAGCAGCAACGCGGTTGCGAGAATCGTCCAGGTGAGACGAGTCGACGAGATCATCGCAAAATCCGTACAACCGGGAATGTTCCGCCCGCTTATACCACGGCCAGGGCGGGGCAGGCCACCCGGCCGATGCCGCAGCCTGCTCCTAGGCGCTGGCGCGCCGCGGCGCCGTCGCCACCCACGGGAGCTCGCTCGGCAGCCGGCGGGCGATCGTCGTCGGGCACCAGGCGGCCGTGTCGGCAAAGAGCGCCTCGAGCAGCCGCCGGTTCAGCGCATGGCCCGAGCGCATGCCGCGGAAATGGCCGATGATCGGCGCTCCTGCGAGATAGAGGTCGCCGAGCGCGTCCAGCACCTTGTGCCGCACGAACTCGTCGACATAGCGCAGCCCTTCGCGGTTCAGCACCTGATGGCCGTTGATCACCACCGCGTTGTCGAGCGAGCCGCCCAGCGCCAGGCCCGCCGCGCGCATCTGGTCCACCTCATGCAGGAAGCCGAAGGTGCGCGCCCGGCTGATATCGCTTTTGAAGGTCTCGGGATCGACGGCGATGGTGATGTCCTGCCGGCTGATCGCGTCGCTGGCGAAATCGATGGCGAAGCTCATGGAGAAGCCGTCATCCGGCGCCAGCGTCGCCGATTTGCCGGGCTCGCCGACCGTGACCGGCTTCAGCACCTTGATGGCGCGCCGCGGCGCGTCCTGCTCGACGATCCCGGCGCATTCGATGAGGAACACGAAGGGCGCGGCGCTGCCGTCCATCACCGGCACTTCCGGTCCGTCGAGCTCGACCACGGCATTGTCGATCTCAAGCCCGTTGAAGGCGGCCATGAGATGCTCGATGGTCGAGACCGTGAGGCCCTCGCCATCATCGAGCCGGGTGCACAGCGGCTGCTCGACGACATTGCGCCAGCACGCCTTGATTTCGGCGCCGGCACGGTCGCTGCGGCGAAAGACGATGCCGCTATCGGGCGCGCCCGGGTGCAAGCTCATGCTGACCCGGCCGCCAGCGTGCAGCGCAACGCCGCGGCAATGAATCGCGGCCTTGAGGGTTTTTTGCTGGGCGATCCCCAAATCGTCCTTCGGCAACACCAAGGTACCCCTACTTTTTTGACGTGCATAAACTAACGAAGCACATGCGACGCCAACAAATCACTCTTTATTACAGATTGTGACAACGGATGTATAGCAGAATCAAGGACTTATCTGAAACCGATTTCACCGCCGAAACGACCCAGCCGGCCGGCCGCCCGCGCCGCGCGCGGCTCGGCGCCGCGGCGCCGGCTGCCGAAGCGCGCTGCAGTGCAGCAAACCCGGGCCCTTGACCCCCGCGCGGGGCCCGACCACGATCGCGCCGCAGCGCTTCGATCGATCGCGGCAGGGGGCAGCGCCATGGACGGTCCGATCACCGAGCCGGAGGCCGCGGCATCGACGCTCTACACGGTCATCGAGCGCCGCCGTTCGATCCGCTCCTATCGCGCCGACCCCGTTCCCGATGCGCTGCTCGAGCGCTTGCTCAGGGCCGCGAGCATGGCGCCGTCACCCCATAACCGCCAGCCCTGGCGCTTCGTGCTGCTGCGCTCAGCGGCGGCTTCGGCGCTGGCGTGTGCCATGGGCGAGCGTCTCGCCGCGGATCGCCGGCGCGACGGCGATGCCGCCGACCTCATCGCGCGCGACGTGGCGCGCTCGGAGGCGCGGCTGACCGGGGCGCCGGTGCTGCTGCTGGTGTGCGTCACGCTCGAAGAGATGGACGCCTATCCCGATGCGCAGCGGCGCGAGGCGGAATTCCTGATGGCGGTGCAAGGCACCGCCATGGCGGCGCAGAACCTGATGCTTGCGGCATCGGCCGAGGGTCTCGCGACCTGCTGGATGTGTGCGCCCTTGTTCTGCCCCGAGACGGTGCGGCGGACGCTCGCGCTGCCCGCGGCTTGGCAGCCGCAAGGGCTGATCACGCTCGGCTACCCCGCCGCTGCCGGCAAGCTGCGTCCGCGAAAGCCGCTCGGCGAGATCCTCATCGAGCGCGGCGCTTCCTGATCAGCGGCGCTCCAGCGCAACCTCGGCGAACCATTCGACCTGCTCGGTCATCTCGGCGATGGTGTCCGCCGGAAACATCAGCGCGCAGCAATGGTCGACGCCGATCGCGGCAAGCGCATCGATTTTCGCCAACACCGTCTCGGGCGAGCCGACGAGGTTGGCGGTGACCTGTTGGCCGAGATCGCGACCGGTATAGGCGAGCGATTTGCGATGCGCGACGAGCCCCGATTTGAGATAGCGCTCTGCCGCCGCTTCCGGCGTTTTGCCCAAGGTCACCGAAAGCTGCGGCGCAATCTCGATCGCCGCCGGCGAGCGGCCGAGGGAAGCGGCGCGCTCCTTGAGCAGCGCGATGCGCTCTCGCAGCTCGGCCGCCGGCCGCCATCCCGGCAGCCAGCCGCTGCCATAGCGCGCGGCACGCTCGACCGCTTCGAGATTGTGGCCGCCGAGATAGAGTGGGAAGGGCGATTGACGCGGCTTCGGCGCGAGCTCGATATCGCGGAAGCCGTAATACTTGCCGTCGAAGCTGGCGCGCCGTTCGCCGAGAAGCGCCGCGAGCGCCGCCAGCCCCTCATCCATCATGTCGCCGCGCCTGGCGCCGACAAGCTTGGTGTTCCACGCCGCGAACTCCTCGCGATAGGCGCCGATGCCGAGGCCGAGCACGAAGCGGCCGCCGCTCAGCTGATCGAGCGTGCTCGCCTGCTTGGCGAGATAGACCGGATCGTGCATCGGCAGCACCGTCACCGCCGTGCCGAGGCGCAGCCGCGAGGTCGCGCCCGCGATCTGCGCCAGCACGATGAGCGGCTCGTAATAGCGCGGCACCGCCTCGGGAAAGAGCGCGCGCACATAATGCTGTGTGGTGATGTGATCGTTGCCCCACACCGAATCATAGCCGAGCCGCTCGCAGAGCAGGGCGAGACGGACGAAATCTTCGGGCTCGACGAAAGGGATCGGATGCATCAATCCTTCGAAGCCCGTGGGGAGGCATAGGCTGAACTTCATACCGGCAAGCTCCTGGCGAGGGATTGACGCGGCCGCGTCAGAGCTTATGACGCTTGTTGCGGCGCGGCGACCGAATTGGCAGGAGGACGAGGTGGAGCCCATGGATTGGTCGGGATTGGCCGCCGAGGAGGTTTTCGACCAGGCCGAAAGCAGGCCGCTGGCGGCGCTGATGGCGGCGGCCGCGACCCTGCGCGATGCCGCCGGCCCGCCGCTCGTCTCCTATTCGCGCAAGGTCTTCATCCCCCTCACCAAGCTCTGCCGCGATGTCTGTCATTACTGCACCTTTGCCGAGCGGCCGCGCGCCGGCGTGCCAGCCTATCTCTCGCGCGCCGAGGTGCTGAAGATTGCGCGCGCCGGCGCGGCGTCGGGCTGCCAGGAGGCGCTGTTCACCCTCGGCGACAAGCCGGAGCTGCGGTACCGCGCCGCGGCCGAGGCGCTCGCCGAGCTCGGCTTCCCCAGCACCATCGCCTATCTCGCCGAGATGTGCCGCGCCGTCCTCGACGAGACGGGGCTGCTGCCGCATGTCAATCCCGGCGTAATGAGCGCCGCCGATCTGGCTTTGTTGCGCCCGGTCGCCGCCTCGATGGGGCTGATGCTGGAGAGCGCCGCCGAGCGGCTCATGGCGCCCGGAGAGGTGCATCACGGCTCGCCCGACAAGGCACCGGCGCTGCGGCTCGAGACCATCCGCCTTGCCGGCGAAATGAAGATCCCGTTCACCTCAGGCATTCTCATCGGCATCGGCGAAACCCGGCTCGAGCGCATCGAAGCGCTGTTGCAGCTCGCCGCGCTGCATCGCCGCTACGGCCATCTGCAAGAGATCATCATCCAGAATTTCCGTGCCAAGCCCGGGACGCGCGCCGCTGCCGCGCCCGAGCCGGCGCTCGACGAACTGCTCTGGACGATCGCGATGGCGCGGCTGATCTGCGGCCCGGCGATGAACATCCAGGCGCCGCCGAACCTCACCCCCGAGCTCTATCCCCAGCTGATCCGCGCCGGGCTCAATGATTGGGGCGGCGTGTCGCCGGTGACGATCGATCACGTCAATCCCGAAGCGCCGTGGCCCGGCCTTGCCGCTCTCCGCCGCGCCACCGCCGCGGAAGGCAAGATCCTGGTCGAGCGGCTGACGCTCTATCCCCGCTACGTCGCCGAGGCCGCACACTGGGTCGATCCGGCGCTGCTGCCCCGCGTTCTCGATGTCGCGGATGCGGCGGGCTATGCGCGGCTCGATCGCTGGTCGCCGGGGCTGGCGCTGGCGGTGGCGGATCTGCCGCCACGCCCGGCACTGGCGGCGGTCGATGGCGCGCTGTCCGCCGTGGCGGCGCGCGCCGCGAGCGGCCAGCGCCTCGACGAGGACGCGATCGTCCGGCTCTTTGCCGCGCGCGATCGGGAGTTCCAGTATCTCGGCGAAGCCGCGGACGAGCTTCGCCGCAGCGTCAGCGGCGATACGATCGGCTACGTCGTCAACCGCAACATCAACTACACCAATATCTGTTATTTCCGCTGCGGCTTCTGCGCCTTCTCCAAAGGCAAGACGGCCGAGGCGCTGCGCGGCGCGCCTTACGATCTCGCGCTCGAGGAAGTGGTGCGCCGCACCCGTGAGGCCTGGGCGCGCGGCGCGACCGAAGTCTGCCTCCAAGGCGGCATCCATCCCGACTATACCGGCGCCACCTATCTCGCCCTCTGCCGCGCGCTCAAGGCGGCGGTGCCGGAGATGCATCTCCACGCCTTCTCGCCGCTCGAGATCAGCCAGGGCGCGGCGACGCTCGGCATCGCCGTGCCGGAGTTTCTCGTCGAGCTGAAAGCGGCGGGGCTCGGCACCTTGCCGGGCACCGCGGCGGAAGTGCTGGACGATGGCGTGCGCGCCATCCTCTGTCCCGACAAGCTCAATACCGCGGAATGGCTGTCGGTCGTCGCCGCGGCGCATCGCGTCGGGCTCCGAACCACCGCGACGATCATGTTCGGCCATGTCGACGATCCCCGATCCTGGGCGCGCCATCTGCTGCGCTTGCGCGATCTGCAGGAGGAAACCGGCGGCTTCACCGAATTCGTGCCGCTGCCTTTCGTGCCGATGGAGGCGCCGATCTACCGCAAGGGCCGCGCGCGCCGCGGCCCGACGGTGCGCGAAGCGGTGCTGATGCATGCGGTGGCGCGGCTCGCGCTCCATCCGCTGATCCCCAACATCCAGGTGTCCTGGGTGAAGCTCGGCGTCGAAGGGGTGAAGCTCTGCCTCAACGCCGGCGCCAACGATCTCGGCGGCACCTTGATGAATGAAAGCATCTCGCGCGCCGCCGGCACGCAGCATGGCCAGGAAATGCCGCCCGCGGCGATGGCGGAGATCGCGCGGGCGCTCGGCCGCCACGCCGCGCCGCGCGACACGCTCTATCGTCCGGTGTCGCCCGAGCGCGTCGCCGCGGCGCTGGCGGCAGCGCCGCTCGCCGAGGTGCTGCAGACGCCGCCCGGCGATGCCAAGGCGCTGTCGCGCGCCGCTTTCGCTACCTGATGAGAGAAGACCCATGAAACCCACCATTGCCGTGCTCGGCGGCACCGGGCAGGAAGGCAGCGGATTGGCGCTGCGCTGGGCCCATGCCGGCTATCCCGTGGTGATCGGCTCGCGCGATGCGCCGCGCGCCGAAGCCAAAGCCGCCGAGATCCGCGAGCGGCTTGGCGGCGCGGGCTCGGTCGAGGGTTGCGACAATCGCCGCGCCGCCGAGCGCGGCGAGATCGTCGTGCTCACCGTGCCTTACGCCGCGCATCGCCCCACGCTGGAGGCGGTGAAGGACGCGCTCGCCGGCAAGCTCCTGGTCGATGTGACGGTGCCGCTGATGCCGCCGCAGGTGGCGCGCGTGCAGCTGCCGCCCGAAGGCTCGGCGGCGGTCGCGGCGCAGCGCTTGCTCGGCGCGGGGGTCAAGGTGGTCTCGGCCTTTCAAAACGTCTCGTCGCATCTGCTCGAGGATCTCGCCGCGACCGTCGATTGCGACGTGCTCGTTTGCGGCGACGACAAGGACGCGCGCGCCGCCGTGGTGACGCTCGCGGAAGCGGCAGGCATGCGCGGCATTCACGGCGGGGCGCTGGCGAATTCGGCCGCCGCCGAGGCGCTCACCTCGGTGCTGATCTTCATCAACCGGCGCTATGGGCTGAAGAGCTCGGGCATCCGTTTCACCGGCCTGCCCGAGGGTGCGGAGGCGCGCTGAGGCATGGGGCCGGCGGCGACATTGAGCCTGACGGCGCTGTCCGGCCTGCCCACGATCGCGGCGGGCGCCGATCTCGCGGCGCTCATCGTCGAGGCGGCGTCGCGTTCGGGTGTCGAATTCCGCAGCGGCGACGTGCTGGTGGTGGCGCAGAAGATCGTCTCGAAGGCGGAAGGCCGCCGGGTCTTTCTCGCTGACGTGACCCCGTCGCCGCGGGCGCTGGCGCTGGCGCCGGAGGTCGACAAGGATCCGCGCCTCGTCGAGCTCATCCTGCAGGAATCGCGCGAGGTGCTGCGGGCGCGGCCGGGGGTGATCGTCGTCGTGCACCGCTTGGGGTTCGTGCTGGCGAATGCCGGCATCGACGCCTCCAACGTCGAGAGCGAAGCCGGCGAAGAGGCGGTGCTGCTGCTGCCGGCCGATCCCGATCGCAGCGCCGAAGGGCTGCGCCGCCAATTGCAGGCACGCACCGGCGCCGCGCTCGGCATCGTCATCAATGACAGCTTCGGCCGCGCCTGGCGTCTCGGCACGATCGGCACCGCGATCGGCGTTGCCGGCTTGCCGGCGCTGATCGATCTGCGCGGCACGCTCGACCGCAGCGGCCGCGCGCTGCGCGTCACCGAAATCGGCGCCGCCGACGAGCTGGCCGCGGCCGCCTCGCTGATCATGGGGCAGGCGGGGGAGGGGCGTCCGGTCGTCCATGCGCGCGGCTTTCCCTATCCGCTGCGGCCGGGCAAAGCGAGCGAGCTGCTGCGTCCGGCGCAGCTCGATCTCTTCCGATGATCCTGGCGCTTGCCGGCGGCGTGGGCGGCGCCAAGCTTGCCGACGGGCTGATGCAGCTGCTCGGCGAAGGGCTCGCCGTGCTCGTCAACACCGGCGATGATTTCGAGCATATGGGGCTCACCATCTGTCCCGATCTCGACACCGTCACCTACACCCTCGCCGGCATCGCCGAGTCGAGCACGGGCTGGGGCGTTGCCGGCGAGAGCTGGGCCTTTCTCGATCAGGCGACGCGGCTCGGCGGGCCAAGCTGGTTCCGGCTCGGCGATCGCGATGTCGCGCTGCATGTGCTGCGCACCGAGCGCCTGCGCCGCGGCGAGCGGCTGACGGAGATCACCGCCGATATCTGCGGCCGTCTCGGCATCGCCGCGCGCGTGCTGCCGATGACCGACGCCGCAATCCGCACCATCGTCCACACGCCGCAAGGGCCGTTGCCGTTCCAGGAATATTTCGTCAAAGAGCGCTGCGCGCCCGTGGTCACCGGCTTTGCTTTTGCCGGCAGCGACAACGCCGCGCCGACACCAGAGCTCGATGCTGCCCTGGCCGATCGCGGCCTTGCCGCGATCGTGCTCTGCCCCTCCAACCCTTATGTCAGCATCGCGCCGATCCTGGCGGTGCCGGGCCTGCAACAGCGCTTGAAGCAGCGCGGCGTGCCGATCGTCGCGGTCTCGCCGATCATCGGCGGCGCGGCGGTGAAGGGACCCGCGGCCAAAATGATGCGCGAGCTCGGCATCGAGCCATCGGCGCTCGCCGTGGCCGAGCATTATCGCGGCTTCATCGACGGCTTCCTCCTCGACGAGGCCGATGCCACGCTGCTGCCGCGCCTCGCCCCGCTCGGCCTTGCCGCGCGCGCCGTGCCGAGCCTGATGAAGACCTCGGCCGACCGCCGCCGGTTGGCCGAAGCGGTGGTGAGCTTCGCGGCGGAGCTGGCGGGGGGACGGTAGCGCCGTGCTCGCGAAAACGAGCATCTGGACCCAATGGATTCCCGCTTTCGCGGGAATGACGAAATACTTTGACCTAACCTTACTATCCGTCACCCCCGCGAAAGCGGGGGTCCATCTCGACGCCGCATGACGCCCGAGAGGACGCCGCTGCGCGCAGATGGCACGCTAGCCCCCATGGCGCTGCACATCCTCATCCCCTGCAAAGCCTTGGCGCTCGGCAAATCGCGGCTGTCACCGATGCTTTCGGCGCCCGAGCGCGCCGCGCTCTGCGCCGAGTTGCTGTGTCGGACGCTCGATTGCGCCCTGGCGGTCGTGCCGGCCGAACGCTGCCATCTCGTTTCGGCCGATGCCGCGGCGGCGGATCTGGCGCTGGCGCGGCGTGTCGGCACCATTGGCGAGCCGCCGGAGGCCGGGCTCAACCGCGCGCTCGCGGCGGCGCGCGACACGCTCTGCGGCGATGCAGCGGCGGCGCTGCTGGTGCTGCCGATCGATCTGCCGCTCGCCTCGGCGGGTGCGCTGCGGGCGCTGGTGGCGATCGGCGCCGATGTCGTGGCGGCGCCGGACCGGCATGGGCGCGGCACCAACGCGCTTTATCTCGCCGCTGTGGCCGCTTCCGCCTTCACCTTCCGCTTCGGCAGCGGCAGCCTTGCGGCGCATCGCGCCGAGGCCGAAGCGCATGGACGCAGCTTCCGCCTGTTCGAGGATCCGGCGCTCGCCTTCGATCTCGACGAGCCCGAGGATTTGCGCGATTGGCGCGCGCTTACTTCAGCTCCAGCACCTCGGCGACCTTGACCGTCTTGTCCTTCACCGCGTTGATGACGATCGTCGTGCCCGCCTGGTTGTGATCGTCGAATTTGACGGTGCGGCCCATGGCGTTGACGAAGGTGATGTGCTGCAGCGCGTCGCGGATTTTGGCGGGCTCGGCGCTGCCGGCCGCTTTGATCGCCTGGGCGATGAGGCGGAAGCAGTCATAGCCGGCCCAGGTCTGCAGATAGGGAATGCTGTGGTCCTTCGCTTGGATGGCGGCGACGAACTGCTTGTTGATCGGCGTCTCGATCAAGGTGCTGTAGGGCCAGGCGCTCACCGAGCCTTCCATGCCGCCTTGCTCGATGATCTGCATGTTCTTGCCGCCGAGCTCGACGCGGCCGGTATAAGGGATGGTCAGGCCCATCTGCATGGCGTTGCGCAGGAAGTTGATCTGATCACCGCCGAGCTGGAAAAGCGCAATGGCATCGGGGTGAAGCTGCTGCACCCGCGTCAGGATGGTGGTGAAGTCCGGCTCGTTCTGCGGGTAGAAATCGGTGGAGAGAAGAGTGATGCCGTCGCCTTTGGCAACATCGGCGAAAGCGGTGACGCCGCCGCGGCCGAAATCCGTATCCTCGGCGATCACCGAGACTTTGTGGAACTGGGTGTGCTCCTTCAGATAGCGTCCGAGCCCGACCATCATATCCTGGTCGGAGGGGTTGATGCGGAACACCCACTCATTGCCGCCGACGCCGGACAGCTCGGTGATCTTCGGGCTCGTCGCGACGCCTTCGACCATCGGGATCTTGGCATCCTTGACGATCGGCATCGTCGCCAGCGTCGCCGAGCTGCAATGCGCCCCGATGATCGCAGCGACCTTCGCTTCGACCAGCTTGTTGGCGGCGTTGACCGCTTCGGACGGGTTGCAGTGGTTGTCCTCTTCGAGGACCTGAACCTTCTGCCCCAGCAGCCCGCCGGATTTGTTGGTCTCGTCGAGCGCCAGATCGACACCCCAGCGCTGCCACAGGGCGGCGGTTGCCGCCGGACCCGTATCCGGTGCACTGAAGCCGATGACGATCGGATCAGCCAGAGCAGCGGCAGGCAGCGTGATCAGCGTGATCAAAGCAGCGATATAGGTTCTTGCGCGCATTTCATCCTCAAAGCCGGGGGCTCGACGTGACCCTACGCTAAATGCAAGATGCATACCGATAAAGACAAAAATGCCGTAGCCCCTGGCACAACGCTTGCTGGATGTTTTCGAATGCAGCTCAGCGCGATCTATCTCCTGCAATTGACGATGAACGGGCTTATGCTCGGGTTGCTTTATGCTCTCATCGCGGTCGGGCTTGCCCTAATTTTCGGCGTTCTCGAAATCATTAACTTTGCGCATGGCGAATTCCTCACCCTCGGCGCCTTTGCCATGGCGCTGGCCTTGCCGGTGTGCGGCCTGCTCTATTGGCCGGCTCTGGCGGTCGCGGTGGCGGCGAGCGCGCTCGCCGGGCTCGCGCTGTACGAGCTCTTCCTGGCGAAGCTCGGCCAGGGCGAGTTCGAGCGGAGCATCCTCATCACCATGGGCATCTCGATGATCCTGCTCTATGGGATGCAGTACATCTTCACGGCGACACCGCGCATGGTTGATACGTCGCTCGGCTTTGCCGGGATCACCATCGGCGCCATCCGCATCACCTGGACGCGCATTATCGGCAGCGCGATCGCGGTCGTCGCCTTCCTCTTGCTCTATGCCGTGCTCAACCTGACGCAATTCGGCCGCGCCATGCGCGCCATCGCGCAAAATCGCGAAGCGGCGCTGATGGTCGGCATCCGGCCGCGCGCCGTCGCGCGCAACGCCGTCGTTCTCGCCACGGCGTTGTGCGGGCTCGCCGGCGCCGCGCTCGCGCCGATTGAGCTGGTGCAGCCGGCGATGGGCCAGGCGGTGATCTTCAAGGCCTTTGCGTTGGTCATCATCGGCGGCCTCGGCAACATGCCGGGCGCTTTCGTCACGGCGCTGGCCCTCGGCATGATCGAGAGCTGGATCGGCGGCTTCTTCGATGTCATCTGGCAGGAGGCGGCGGTCTTCGCGTTGATGATCGCCGTGGTGATGGTGAAGCCGGACGGGCTCTTCCAGCGCGGCGGGATGCGGGTGGGATGAGGCAAGTCCTGATCGCCGCGGCGCTGCTCGCGTTCGCCGCCGTGCCGCCCGCCTTCGGCTCCAATTACCTCACCGGCGTCGTGCTGTCCGGCCTCGTCTTCACCGTCGCGGCGGCGGCGCTCAACCTGGTTTATGGCTATGCCGGGCTGCTCTCCTTCGCCCAGCTCGGCTTCTGGGGCATCGGCGGCTATTGCTCGGCGCTGACGGTGATGCGGTTCGGCGGCAATTTCTGGGAAGGGCTGCTGGCCGCCGCTCTCGTCAATGCCGCCATCGCCGCGGCGGTCGGCCTGCCGACCTTGCGCACCGGACGCCACGCCTTCGTCATCATCACCCTGTCCTTCGCACTGCTCTGCGGCCTCGTCGCGCGCGACTGGGTCAGCCTGACGCGCGGCCCGCTCGGTATTCCCGGCTTGCCGGCGCCGAGCCTCTTCGGCTTCGCCTTCAGCACGGTGCCGCGCTTCTATTATCTCGTGCTCGCTTTCGCGGTGCTGGCGCTGGGATTTCTCTTTGCGCTCGGCACGTCGCGCATCGGCGATACGCTGCGGGCGATCAAGCAGAACGAGCCGCTCGCCCGCTCGCAAGGCGTCTCGCCGCTCGCCTACAAGCTCGCCGCCTTCGTCATCGGCGCCATCGTCACCGGCCTCGCCGGGGCGATCTATGTCTTCTACCTCAAGATCGTCGATCCGCTGTTCCTCGATTTCTATTACATGCAGACCTTCCTTATCGTGGTGATCATCGGCGGCGCCGGCAGCTTCTGGGGCGTGGTGCTGGCGGGGCTCGTCATGGTCGCTCTACCCGAGGCGCTGCGCTTCTCGAACGATCTGCGCATGGTCATTTACGGCGCCATTCTGGTGGTCGCAATGCTGATGCTGCCGCGCGGCGTCGCCGGCTGGTTTGCCGATCGCCGCCTCGCCGCGCTCCGGGCGAGCCTCAAATGAGCGCGCTCCTCGAGGTCGCCGATCTCGCCAAGGCTTATCGCGGCGTTCATGCCGTGGACGGCGTCTCCTTTGCCGTCGCCGCCGGCACCATCACCGGCATGATCGGCCCCAACGGCTCGGGCAAAAGCACGACGATCGACTGCCTCAGCGGCTTTCAGCGCGCCGATCGCGGCCGCGTGTCGCTCGACGGCCACGACATCACCGGCCTTGCGCCGCAGAAGATCGCGCGCGCCGGGCTGATGCGCACCTTCCAGACGGTCCGGGTGTTCGACCAGTTCGATCTCGTCGCCAATCTGATGGTCGCCGTCGAGCCGTTTCGGCATGTCGGCTGGCATGACGCGCTGTTGCGCACCGCGCGTTACCGCGCCGCGCGCGCGGCGGCGGAGGCGCGCGCCCGCGAGCTCGTCGAGCTGGTCGGGCTGACGCGTCTCATCGCCGCGCCGGCGGGCATCCTCTCCTATGGCCAGAAGAAGCTGCTGGCGCTGGCGGCGGCGCTGATGCCGAAGCCGCGCCTCGTCGTGCTCGACGAGCCGGTGGCGGGCGTCAATCCGACCCGGATCAACGAGGTCGCCGACATCCTGCGCAGGGTCAATGCCGCCGGCGCCACCTTCCTCATCGTCGAGCACAATGTCGAGTTCATCACCGCCCTCTGCGATCACGTCATCGTCCTCGACCAGGGCAAGAAGCTGGTCGAAGGCCCGCCGGCGGAGGTGCACAACGACCAGCGCGTGCTCGACGCTTATCTCGGCATCGACGAGCGCCAGGCCAGCGCCGTGGCGGAGGCGTCATGACCGCGCAGGCGCTCGAGATCATGGAGCTGACCGCCGGCTATGGCGAGGTGCCGATCGTCCGCGATTTCTCGACGGCGCTGCCGCCCGGCAGCATCACCACCTTGATCGGCGGCAATGGCGCCGGCAAATCGACCTTGCTGCGTGCGATCTACGGCACAAATCGGGTCTTCGCCGGGCATATCGTCTTCGACGGCGAGGAGATCGAGCGGCTTGCGCCCTGGGCGCGGCTCGAGCGCGGCATCGGCTTCGTGCCGCAGGGACGGTGCAATTTTCCGCTGATGAGCGTCGGCGAGAATCTCAAGATGGGCGGCTATAGCCTCGCTTCGGGCGAACGGCGCGCGGCGATCGACCGCGTGGTCGAGACGTTTCCCATGCTGCGGCAGAAATGGTCGGTGCCGGCGGGCAATCTGTCCGGCGGCGAGCAGCAGATCCTCGAGACCGCCATGGTGCTCGAGACCGATCCCGCCTTGCTGCTGCTCGACGAGCCCTCGCTCGGCCTCTCGCCCAAGATGCAGAACGAGGTCTTCGCCGCGGTGCGCCGCATCGCGGCTTCGGGCGTCACCGTGCTGATCGTCGAGCAGAACGTCCACGGCGCGCTCATCGTTTCCGACCGGGCGATCGTGATGGAGCTCGGCCGCAAATTTCTCGAAGGTCCGGCCGTCGCGGTGCGCAACGATCCACGCATCCGCGAGGCTTATCTCGGCGGCAACATCAAAGAGGTGGCAACAGGATGAGCGCGGCGCGTCTCGCTGTCGATATCGGCGGCACATTCACGGATTTCGCGCTCGAGCGCGATGGCAAGCGGTTCAGCCGCAAGGTGCTGACCACACCCTCGGCGCCCGAAGAGGGAGTGCTCTCCGGCATCGACCTCCTGCTTGCCGATATCGGCATGGCGCCGCAGGAGCTCGGCCTCATCATTCACGGCACGACGCTCGCCACCAACGCCATCATCGAGCGCAAGGGCGCGCGCATGGCGTTGCTCGTCACCCGCGGCTTCCGCGATTCGATCGAGATGGCCTACGAGAACCGCTTCGAGCAGTACGACATCTTCATGGAGAAGCCGGCGCCGCTGGTGCCGCGCCATCTGCGCCTTGCCGTGCCGGAGCGGATTGCGGCGCGCGGACAGGTGGTCGAGCCGCTCGAAGAGCGGGCGCTCGCCGAGCTGGCGCAGCGCCTCATCGAGGAGCGGGTGCAGAGCGTTGCCATCGGCTTCCTCCATTCCTACGTCAACCCGGCGCATGAGCGCCGCGCCCGCGCCGTGCTGGAAAAGCTCCTGCCGGATGTCTCGATCACCCTCTCCAGCGAAGTCTGCCCGGAGATGCGGGAATATGAGCGCTGGTCCACCGCCTGCGCCAACGCCTATGTGCAGCCGCTGATGGATCGTTATCTCAAGCGGCTCGAGGAGGCGCTGCGCCAGCGCGGCTTCCGCTGCCCGCTGTTCCTGATGACCTCGGCGGGCGGCCTCACCACCGTCGAGACGGCGCGGCGCTATCCGATCCGGCTCGTCGAATCGGGGCCGGCGGGCGGCGCCATCCTGGCGACGCGCATCGCCGGCCAATGCGATCACCGCCGCATCCTGTCCTTCGACATGGGCGGCACCACCGCCAAGATCTGCCTCATCGACGATGGCGCGCCGCAATTCTCACGCAGCTTCGAGGTGGCGCGGCAATATCGCTTTTTGAAGGGCAGCGGCATCCCGATCCGGATTCCGGTGATCGAGATGGTGGAGATCGGCGCGGGCGGCGGCTCGATCGCCGCGCTCGATCAACTCGGCCGCATCCAGGTCGGGCCGGAAAGCGCCGGCTCCGAGCCCGGCCCCGCCTGTTACGGCCGCGGCGGCACGGCGGCGACGGTGACCGATGCCGATCTCTTGCTCGGCCGCATCCGGCCCGAACGCTTCGCCGGCGGCACCATTGCGCTGCATCCTGCAGCTTCGCGCAAGGCGGTCGCCGGCAGCATCGGCGCGCGGCTCGGCCTCGACGATACCCGCGCGGCGCTCGGCCTCTCCGAGGTGGTCGAGGAGAACATGGCGAATGCCGCCCGCGTCCACGCCGTCGAGCGCGGCAAGGAGCTCGCCGGCCGCGCCATGATCGCGTTCGGCGGCGCGGCGCCGCTGCACGCGGCGCGCCTCGCGGAGAAGCTCGGCATCGCCACGGTGCTGGTGCCGACCGGCGCCGGCGTCGGCTCCGCGGTGGGCTTCCTCATGGCGCCTTTCGCTTACGAGGTGGTGCGCAGCCGCTATGTTCAGCTCGATGACAGCTTCGATGCCGAAGCCATCAACGCGCTCCGCCGCGAGATGCGCGCGGAGGCGCAGGCGGTGGTGCATCTGGGCGCGCCGGGTGCGCCGCTGATCGAGAGCTGGACCGCCGATATGCGCTATCGCGGCCAGGGGCACGAGGTCACCGTCACCATCCCGCCCGGCGAGCTCGCCGAGGCCGGACGGCGCGAGCTCGTTCGGCTGTTCGAGGCGCAATACGTCCAGCAATTCGGCCGCACCATTCCCGGGCTTGAGGTCGAGGCGCTGAGCTGGGCGCTGCGTCTCGCCACGGTCGAGCCGCCGGTGCCGTCCTGCCCGCCGGCGCCGCCCGACCGCGCCGCCGCGCCCAGCGGGCGCGCGGAGATCGCCGATCCCGCCACCGGCGACTTTGTGACGGTGCCGACCTATGCTCGCTCGGATCTTGCGCCCGGCGATGTCGTCGCCGGTCCCGCCTTGATCATCGAGGACGAGACGACGACACTGGTGGCAAGCGCTTTCACGGCCCGCATCAACGGGCTCGGCTATATCGTGCTGACGCGGAGGTGATCATGCTCGGCAATGAACCCATGTCGCTCATTCATCAACAGATCATGTGGGACCGGCTGATCGCGGTGGTGGAGGAGCAGGCGCAAACCCTGGTTCGTACCGGCTTCAGCACCTCGACGCGCGAAGCCGGCGACGTCTCCGCCGGCGTCTTCGATGTCGCGGGGCGCATGCTCGCCCAGGCCGTCACCGGCACGCCGGGCCATGTCAACTCGATGGCGCGCGCCGTCTACCACTTCATCGACAAATTCCCGACGCAGACGATGAAGCCGGGGGACGTCTTCATCACCAACGATCCCTGGAAAGGCACCGGGCATCTGCACGATTTCACCGTGGTGACGCCGGTGTTCCGCCGCGACCGGCTCGTCGCCATGTTCGCCTGCACCAGCCATGTCGTCGATATCGGCGGGCGCGGCATGGGGCCCGATGCGCGGCAGGTCTATGAGGAGGGCATCTATATCCCGCTGATGCGGTTCGCCACCGCCGCCGGCGTCGATGAGACCTTGGTCGAGATCGTGCGCGCCAATGTGCGTGAGCCGGTGCAGGTGATCGGCGATCTCTATTCGCTCGCCGCCTGTAACGAGGTCGGCAGCCGCCGCCTGCTGCAGATGATGGACGAGTTTGAGATCGAATCGCTCGACCGGCTCGGCGACCATATTCTGGAGCGCTCGCACGCGGCCATGCTCGAATCGGTGCGCAAGCTGCCGGCGGGCGTCTATCGCAACAGCATGCGCGTCGACGGCTACGACAAGCCGATCGACCTGGTGGCGGCGATGACCATCAGCGCGAACGGCATCCATGTCGATTTCACCGGCACCTCGGCGCCGTCGGCCTTCGGCATCAACGTGCCGGTGTGCTACACCGAGGCCTATTCCGCTTTCGGCATCAAATGCATCGTGGCGCCCAAAGTGCCCAACAATGAAGGCTCGCTGTCGGTGATCACGATCAGCGCGCCGGAGAATTGCATCCTCAACGCAAAGCATCCGCTGCCGGTGGCGACGCGCCACATCACTGGCCAGATGCTGCCCGATCTCATGATCGGCTGCTTGCATGGCGCGCTGCGCGGCGAAGTGCCGGCGGAAGGCACGTCGTGCCTCTGGAACCTCTTCGCCATGGGCGGCCCCGGCCGCGTCGATGGCGATCCAGCGGAGCTGGCGGATGCGCTGTCCTTCAACGTCCAATCCTTCCATTCCGGCGGCACCGGCGCGCGGCCGGGCAAGGACGGGCTCTCCGCCACCGCGTTTCCGAGCGGCGTGCGCAACGTGCCGGTCGAGGTCACCGAGGCGCTGTCGCCGATCCTGGTCCGCTGCAAGGAATATCGCATCGATTCCGGCGGCGCCGGCGAGTTCCGCGGCGGGCTCGGCCAGGTGATGGAGGTGGTGAGCCTCGACGACGCGCCCTTCGGCGTCAGCGCCAATTACGATCGCATCGACTTCCCGCCGCGCGGCCGCGACGGCGGCGCCAACGGTGCAGCCGGTGTGCTCCGGCTCGGCTCCGGCGCGCGGCTGCGCGGCAAGGGGCAGCAGACCGTTCCCAAGGGCGGCATGCTGGTCATCGAGATGCCCGGCGGCGGCGGCTTGGGCGACCCGATGAATCGCGATCCGCTGCGCGTGCTCGAGGATGTGAAGCTCGGCATGGTGTCGCGCGACGCGGCGGCGGCCCAATACGGCGTCGTCATCGGCGAGGACCTCGCCGTCGACTGGCCGGCGACGGAAGCCGCGCGCCGCAACCGCGCGCGCTGAGCATCGGTCGCGGCAAGACAGCAAAGGAGTTGCGATGAGCGTCATCGTCAGCGCCGGTCTTCCCACCGGCATGGAGGGCTTGACCTATCCGATCCCGTTCTCCGATCCCGAGGCGGTGATCCGGATTGCGCAGCATGCCGAGCGGCTCGGCTATCACTCGGTCTGGGGCAACGACCATATGACGACGCAGCACTATGTGCGCGCCGAGTTCCCGGTGCCGCCGCGCTTCTGGGAGCCGCTCGTCACTTACGCCTTCGTCGCCGCCAACACCAAGACGCTGCGCCTCGGCACTGGCATCCTGGTGCTGCCGATGCGGCGCGATATCGTCGTGACCGCCAAGCAGATCGCGACGCTCGACCATTTCAGCGGCGGCCGCGTCGAGATCGGCGTCGGCGTCGGCGCTTATCGCGAAGAGTTCGAAGCGCTCTGGCCCGATGCCAAGGTGCATCGCGGCGACATGGTCGAGGAGGGGGTCAAGGCGCTGCAGCTCCTTTTCTCTGAACGCGCCGCCTCCTTCGACGGCGCCTATTACCGCTTCCGCGACGTCGAGCTTTACCCGAAGCCGCAGCAGAAGCGCCTGCCGATCTATTTCGGCGGCAACAGCGCCAATCATCTGCGCCGCGTCGCCGAATCCGCCGATGGCTGGATTCCCGCCGGCATGGAGGCGGATCGGCTACGCCGCCATGTCGCCGAGCTGCACACGATGGCGGCGAAGGCTGGGCGCGATGCCAAGGCGATCGCGGTGGCGCCGCAATATGTCGCCCATCTCGGCCGCACCCAGGACGCGGCGGTCGCCCGCTTCAAGGAGAGCCAGATGTACAAGCACCTGATGTCGCTGCGCAAATCGACGCTCAAGGAGCAGATCGGGCGGCCGATGGAGGACATCAACCTGATCGGCAGCGTCGATAGCGTGGTGTCGAAGGCGCAAGCGCTGAAAGAAGCCGGCGTCACCCACTTCCTCGGCCTCTACTTCGCCGCCAACAGCGTCCAGGAGCTGCTCGACCAGATGCAGATGTTTGCCGAGGAAGTGACGCCGAAGATTGCGGGGTAGATCAGATTTGGTATGCAAAGCTCGTTTGCGAGGGCAAGGTGCGGCGT
>DATJLU010000093.1:0-6207 GCA_035509275.1 Allostellaceae bacterium
CCCGGATTTCTCACACCGTCGCGTGCTGCGTTGCACACTGTTGGCGCGATGTTAGGAGCCAGGGCGCAGGCGATGTGAGCATCGTCAAGCCCGCCGCGACGCGGCAGCGCGCCAACAGTGTGCAACCCGGAGGGACGGCGCTCTTTGGCGCCAGGAGGGCGTCGCCGGGACGCTTACGATGCTCGCATCGCCGCGCGTCCCGGCTCCTACCCTGGCGCCAAAGATCGCCGTCGCAGCCCGCGACGGTGTGAGAAATCCGGGCTAGCGCAGCGGGTCCCTCCCTCTCCGCCCCTGAGGGGCGGAGAGGGTTGGGGTGAGGTGGGGTGAGGAGTCATGGACTCGCGCCAGTTACCGGGAGTGCCCGTGGCCCCCGCCCGTCACATCTCGTCGATGACGCGATTGCGGATCGCGTAGCGGACGAGCTCGGCGAGCGAGCTGACGCCGAGCTTCTTCATGATCGTCGCGCGATGCGTTTCGACGGTCTTCACGCTGATCGCAAGGACGTCGGAGATGGCGGAATTGCTGCGCCCTTCGGCCAGAAGCTGCAGAATTTCGCGCTCGCGCGCGGTCAGGACGCGAAACGGGCGCGTCGAAGGCTTGCCGGTTTCACCATGGGCGAGGAAGACGTCGAGCACGGCATGCGCGACCGAGGGGGTGAGGTAGGGACGATGCTCGGCCAGCGCGTCGACGGCGGCGGCGACATGCTCGGGAGCCTCGGCCTTGACGAGACAGGCCTGGGCGCCGGCGGTGAGCAGGTCGCGGATGATGTCCTCGGTCTCATGCGCGGTAAGCACCAGGATCTCGGTGTCGGGACGCACGCGCTTGATCCGGCGCAACGCCTCCAGGCCGTTCATTTCGGGCAGCGCCAGATCGAGAATGGCGACATGCGGCGACAGACGAAGCGCCAGCTCGACGGCCTCCCGCCCGGTCGAGGCCTCGCCGCAAACCCGCCAATCGACGTTCCGGTCGAGAAGCCGGCGTAGTCGATCGCGGCTCGCATCATCACCATCCGCTAGGAGGATCCGGAGCATGATCGTTCCTCGGGCGTCGAAGCCGAGGCGCGCCGCTGCCGCATCGCGCCCCGGCGATGCGGCGAGCGCCGCATCCGATGCCGAAGCCAACAGGCTAGTCGGGCGCCCGGCGCGTGGGCATCAGGCGGCATCAGCACGCGGCCGGAAATATCGCTGTAGAAAGCGACGGGCAAAGCCACCCCGGCCGATCGCGGCGGCGCCATCGATGTTCGCCCTAAGGGCAGGCTCTCAGGTGATTCGAGCGATGCCCTCGGGGCGTCACCCGATGGTCGATGCGCCGGCGCGGGCCGATCATGATACGACGCCGTGCGCCGGGTCGGCGGCGCGGCTCCCGAACCTGCGGATGGGACTTCCCATGAGAGCCTGCCGCGTTTTGACGACAGCCTGCGTCGCTTTGCTGGTTGTGCCATCGGCTCTTGCCGCGACGTATGACGGGACCCAGCCCTTCACCTGCACGCCGACCGACATTGTCTCCTGCACGCCGGACGCGCAGTGCCAGAAAGAAACGGCAGAAAGCGTCAATCTGCCGGCAGCGCTGACCTTCGACGTGGCGGCCAACAAGATCACCGGCACGCAGCCGAACGGGCAACCGCTCGCCACGACGATCGACAATGTGCGGCACGTCGAAAATGACCTGGCGCTGCAGGGCGTTCAGGGACACATCGCCTGGAGCGTCACCGTCGGCAAGGAATCGGGCGAGATGGCGCTGGCCGCCATGGGCGACGGCACCGGCTACATCGCCTTCGGCGGCTGCAGCCTGCGCTAACCGCGCGCCGACAGGGATGACCGGCGTCCGCGCGAGACGCCCCGGAGACTCAGGCGGATGCCCCTCTGAACTAGGGCTCAATACCGATGGCTGCGAGCCTGCGGCCTGCCATAGGCTGGCCTGGTTTCATCGCCTTGGAAAAACACCGTCGCGGAGTGCGTAGGCCATGGCACAGTCGGAGACCAAGCCCACGGGAATCGGTTTAGCCGGCGAAAGCTTCTTCAGCGTCCAGGAGCTGCAGGTATACATGACGCAGCGCCACCACGCCGAGCAGGCGCAAGAGGAGGCGCGCCGGGCGGCGATGGAACAGACCGAGAAAGAGCAGATCAAGCAGCTGATGACGCCGATCGAGATCAACGAAGAACGGATCGCCAATTTCATGCGCCGGGTCCGCCAGGCGGCGGAGCAGGGCGAACATCAGATCCTCATCCTGCGCTTTCCCTCCGCGATGTGTCAGGACAATGGCCGGGCGATCAACAACTCGCTGCCGGGCTGGGAGGATACGCTGGTCGGCGTGCCGCAGCAGATCCTCCAGGTCTGGCACGAACATTTGAAGCCGCTGGGATTCCGCTTGAGCGCCGAAGTGCTCGACTATCCCGGCGGCATGCCCGGCGACGTCGGGCTCTTCTGTCGCTGGTAGGGCCGCGGCCGCGCCGCGCCGGTCCGTGAACGACCCCATACCCGGCAGCCGACGTGACGGCATCGAGCGCAGGATTGCCGGCATCCTGCTGTTGCTGCTGGCGGTCGGCTGCCTGCTCATCTTGCGCCCGTTCCTGTCGGCCTTGCTGTGGGCCGCGATCCTCGCCGCTTCCACCTGGCCGGTCTATGCCCGCATCGAGCGCCTGCTCGGCGGCAGACGCAGCGCTGCCGCGGCGGTGATGGTGGTGTCGGCCGCCGCGGTGTTTCTGCTGCCTTTGGCGCTGCTCGCCTCGCATCTGGCGAGCGAAGTGTCAGGGGCCGCCGCCGTCGCCAGCCGCTGGATCGACTCAGGGCCGCCGGCTCCGCCGGCATGGGTAAGGACCATTCCCTTGGCCGGTGAACGGCTCGATGCCTATTGGCAGAGCGTGGCCTATGACAGCGCCAAGCTGGTCGCCGATCTGCGCGCCTATATCGGGCCGGCACGCGAGTTGCTGCTGAGCGCCGCGGTAAGCCTCGGCGCCGGCGTGACGGAACTCGTTCTCGCCCTGCTGATTTCGTTCTTCTTCTACCGTGACGGAATGGCCGGTGTCGCAGCCTTGCGTTCGGCGCTGGGACGGGTCGGCGGCGCAAACGCCGAGCAGCTGCTTGCCCTCGCCGGCACGACGATCACCGGCGTCGTCTATGGCATCCTCGGCACCAACCTCGTCGAGGCAATGCTGGCCGCGCTCGGCCTCAAGATCGCCGGCGTGCCCGGCGCGCTCTTCCTCAGCTTCGTGCTCTTCTTCCTCACCCTGATTCCGATGGCGCCGGTGCTGGTCTTTCTCCCGGCGATCCTGTGGCTGGTGCAACAGGGCGCCACGACCGCGGCCATCTTCCTGGTGGCGTGGTACGTCGCCGTCTTCATGCTCCTCGAGGGCGTTCTGCGCGCCTATCTGATCGGCCGCGGCGGCGAGCTGCCGCTGCTCCTGGTCTTCCTCGGCATTCTCGGCGGCATCGCGACGTTCGGCCTGCTCGGCGTTTTCCTCGGGCCGACCTTGCTGGCGGTCGGCTATGCGCTGCTGCACGCCTGGAACGCCGCCGAGGATGAGCGGGCACAGGCGACCGATGGCGGCCGCGACGCCCGTTGAGCTTCGGGCGGTGATGCGCCTCTCGGGCGCACCAGGCGGCAGGATCGGTGATGTCGTCGTTCAGCGCACGCCGCCGAACTTCCAACGCAGGCTGAACAGGACAGAGTGGTCGTTGTACGCGGTGTCGACCGTCCGTCCGACCGTGACCGCGTTCTGCGTGAAGCTGAAACCGGCCGAGGTGGTGCCGATATACCGATAGTCGAGGCCGAGCAGCAGGGTCGGGGTCAGGATGTACTCGACGCCGGCGATCGCCTGGCCGCCGAAAACCGTCGTCGCCGGGGCCCGGTTGGGCTGGAGGTTGACCGCGCCGATGCCGCCGCCGACATGCGGCATCCAGCGCTGCAGCCCATAGGGCGCGAGCTCGAACTCGTAGAGGACATTTGCCATGTAGCTGTAGGCGTTCACATGGGATTGGAGATCGATCGATCCGCCGACGACCGCGCCGTTCGGCAGCGTCAGATCTTTCGCCGGGCTCTCGCGGTAGCCGAGCTCGAACTCGCCGCGCCAGCCATTGCCGAAGGCATAGCCGACGGCTCCGGTAACCGCCGGCCCGATGTCGAAATTCAGCTGCGAATTCGTCGTCGCCGTGCCGGCCGCGTTGCTGAACTTCGTGCCTTCGAGAAAATTCGCGCCGGCGCCGATGGTGAGGTAAGGGCCCGCCGGCTCGGTCGCCAGCGCCGCGCCGGCGGCGAGCAGGGCCGGAAGAGCGACGCCGACCGCCATTCTCCTGGTCGTCATGGCCGCGCCTTCAGCAGGATTGCAGCCGACCAGCCTAGATCGGTGCTTGGCATGGGGAATACGGCGCAGACCCGGTGCGCCCGGCGATTAACCTGTAGTGGAGCGCGGGGTCAGTCCCGAGCGAAGCTGGTGTTGTCGAGCCAAGCGCGGCTGACGCGGGCTCGCTCGCGACCACGGTTTTTTTCAGGGAAAACGCGCCGCTCTCTACAGGCCTCTGCGGATTGTCGGGCGGCGGGATTCCCGGAAAGCTCGACAACCGTTTCGCGAATGACGTCTGCGCTAGGTGCGTATTGATGATGCGTCCCTATCTTGCGCTTCGGCGATGGTCGGCGGCTTGCCCTTCCGCGTGGGGCAGCGGCGGTGGAGCGCTCCGGCCGGCGCTGATGCTCATCCTGTTGGCGGCCGGCGGCTGCGCCTCGGCACCACCGTCGCGAAGCGAGCTGCTGGCACAAAGCTACGGCGACATCCAGCAGGATTATCTCCAGCCGATGCCGGCGCGGGAGCAGGCCCTGGCGACGCTGCGGGAGCTCAACGTCATCGACAGCACGGTGACGGTCGATGCGGTCGGCGGCGAGCTCATCCTCAGGCACCGCGCTCAACCCGAGCAATATTTCTGGGCTCCGGCAGCGACGGACTGGCGGGGCTGGGGAAAAACCGCGGCCGACGTGACCGCCGCCGCCGCGGCGACATCACCCGCGGTCGGCAGCCTTTCGAGCGACGTCCTCGACGCGGCCTTGATCCGGGGAGCGCTCGCGGTCCTCGACCCTTACTCGCGCTACATCTCGCCGCAAGCGCTGTCGCGCAGCCTGCTGGTCGAAGGCAGCGACGGCGCAGAAGCTCCCGCCGCCGCGCCGCCGCGAGCGGTCTCGGCCGCCGTCGTCCCTCATCTGGAGCCCTCGGTGCGGCTGCGGATGGAGAACGGCATCGCGCTGGCCCAGATCAACCGCTTCACCGCCAGCACCGGCAAATTGCTGCACCGGAAACTCGCTTCCGCCGCCGCCTCGAGCGGAGCGCTGCGAGCCGTGATCCTCGACATGCGCGACAATCCCGGCGGCGATATCGCTGCGGCGGTCGAAGTCGCACGCTTGTTCCTCCGCCACGGCGTCATCGTCGCGTTCGAGACGCGAGACCCGGCGGACCGAGAGGTGGTGTCGGCGCATCGCAGCGGCGACTACCGGACCCTTCCGCTCGTCGTGCTCATCAACGGCGCGTCGGCGTCGGCCGCCGAGATCGTCGCGGCGGCGTTGCAGGAGAACGACCGCGCGCTCATCATCGGCTCGCCTTCCTTCGGCAAGGGAACGATCCAAAGCATTTTCGATCTCGCCAATGGCGGCGAGCTCTGGGTCACCTCGGCCTACAGCCGAGCGCCCTCCGGGTATTTCCTGCAACACCATGGCGTTCTGCCCGACCTTTGCGTCACCTTGCCGATGATCACCGCCGGCGGCGATGCGAGCAGCATCGCGCGGGCGTGGCAATACCATTACCTCTTGGCAAGTCCGCGCACGGCGCTGAGCGACGCCCAATGGACCGAGGCGCGGCAGCTGTGCCCTGCCGCATCGTCATCTGCCGGCGACGACCGGGCGCTGCAGCTGGCGATGGCGGCGATTCGCGACCAGTTGAGCCGCCGGGGCGGCTAGAGAAGCAAGCGCTCGCGCTCCCCTTCGTCACGCCCCGCGCAAGCGGGGAGCATCACCGTGGATTCCAACTTTCGCATGCGTGAAGAAATCGAAGTGGACGAAGGCGGCGCTTTGCGAGCGTATGGATTCCCGCTTTCGCGCAGGGCTGTCCGGGGAATGAGTCACTGTGTCGCAAGCGCATGCCCGGTAGAACCGGCGGAAGCCGGTTACCTTCTGGTTGTCGAGACTCAGGAGGAAGAACCGGGCATGCAGTACCGCAATAGCATCTT
>DATJLU010000094.1:0-18104 GCA_035509275.1 Allostellaceae bacterium
ACGCGCAGATCGGGCAGCGGTCCGGCGCTGTAGCGCGCATGAAACTGCTGCAGCAGACCGTCATAGTTATGGGCGGCATAGTTCGGACCGTTGTAGCGGCGCGCGAAGCCGCTCCAATCCTGCCGCTGCAGCAGCTCGGCCATCTGCGCCGCGCGGAGATACGCCGCCATGGCGGCGAGTTGCTGATCCTCGCTCGCCACCATCGCCGCCGCCATCTCTTCGACGCCGGCGAAGCGGCAAGCGTCGTGGTTCTCGCCCATGATCTGACCGAGACCCCAGGAGGCGCTCTGCAGCGCCGCGGCGCGATCGAGCTGGATTGCCGCCATCAGCCGCCCGTATTGATAGGCGCCGCCGGGGCCATAGCCACCCGCGGTCGGCTGGCTCACATCGGGATCGTCGGCATCGTAGCGATGCGCGGTGAGGCGGCTGAACACATGGCGCTCGAACAGGATCTTCGGGCGCCGGTCGGAAAGGAAGCCGCATCCCGAGGTCTCGACCGCGAGCACCGCCCAAAGCGCCGCCGGCTCGACGCCAAGGGAAGTGGTGGCGGCATCGACGCCGCGCTGCGTCAGCGGTAGACCCGGACCGACAAATTCGACCATGCTACGCCTCCGCGGCCGGAGTGGCGTCGCGGCCGACGCCGATACCGGCTCGGGGCGGTCTTTAATCAGTGGTTTAGACGGAAACAACGTAATTCTCGCGAAGCGCGAGAGTGGCCGGGAGGCGCGGTCCACGCCGTCACTTGCCGCGGGCCGCGCGCCACCTATGATGGTTGCTGCAAGACCATAGACAGCGTCAGCATGAACGCTTCTTCCGGGAGGAAATCGATGACGACACATTTGACGCGACGGGCGGTGTTACACGGGGGGACGGCCGGACTCATCGGTGCCGGCATGGCGTGGCAAGCGCCGGGGCTGGCGCTTGCGGCCGAGGCGCCCAAAAAGAAGTTCAAGATCGCCCTGTCGAACTCTTATATCGGCAATAAGTGGCGCATCGAGATGGAGAACGTCTTCAAGGCGGCGCTCCTGATGGAGCCGTTCAAATCGGAAATCGCCGGGAGCTGGTTCAACTCGGGCAACGACGTCAGCAAGCAGTCGCAGCAGATTTCGAACCTGATCGCCGAGCGCGTCGACGCCATCGTGGTCAACGCCGCTTCGCCCACGGCGCTGAACGGCATTCTGAGCCAGGCGGCATCGCGCGGCATTCTCGTCGTGTCCTTCGATAACATCGTCACGACGCCCGCAGCGCTCAAGGTCAATACCGATCAGGTGGAATTCGGTCGAAAGCTGGCGGAGTGGCTCGCTCAGAAGATCAACGGCACCGGCAATGTCATCATGGTGACCGGGGTCGCCGGCACGTCCGTCGATCTCGACCGCAACAAGGGCGCCGAGGAGGTCTGGGCCAAGCACCCCGGTATCAAGGTGGTGAACCGCTATACCGGCATGTGGGATTCCGCCACCGCTCAGCGCAACACGGCGGCGCTGCTGCCGTCGCTGCCCAAGATCGACGGGATCTGGTGCCAGGGCGGCACGGACGGTGTCCTCAAGGCCTTCATCGACGCCAAGCGCACGCCGCTGCCGCCGACGGCCGGCGAAGCCGAAAACGGCTTCCGCAAATTCATGATCGGCTACATGGGCCAGAAGGTCGACGGCATCTCGATCGGCCAGCCGCCTTTCCTATCGGTGATCTCGCTCGAGCTCGCCCGCCGCGTGCTGCAGGGCAACTATCCCAAAAAAGACATCACCATCCCGTTCCCCTATGTCACCAACGATACGGTGAAAGTGGGCGAGACGGTGTTCCCGCAGCTGCCGGACAGCTTCTTCACCGATTTCACCGATGGCGGCGCCAACCCCATGCTGAAGCTCTGTGTCGACGCGGCGCTGGATGGCAAGGCCTGCTCGGGCAACCTCGCCGTGACGCTGCCGAGCGCATGACGGAAAGCGGGGCGACCGCCGGCGGTGGCTCTCCGCCGGCGGTCGCGGCGGTCAAGCTGGTCAAGTCGTTCGGCGGCGTGCAGGCGCTGAACGCCGCCTCCTTCGCCGCGGCGCCGGGCGAAGTCCACGCGCTGGTCGGCGAGAACGGCGCGGGCAAAAGCACGCTGATCAAGATCCTCGGCGGCCGCCTGCGGCCGGATGCGGGCACGGTATGGCTCAAAGGGGAGGCGGTCGAGCTGTACGGGCCCGGCGCGGCGCATCGGCGCGGCGCCTGGACCGTGTTTCAGGAGCTGACCTTGCTGCCGTGGATGACGGTCGCCGAGAATCTGCTGCTCGGCGACGAGCCGCGCGGCGCGCTCGGCCTGATCGATCGACGCCGGATGTCGCGCGATGCCGATGCGGCGCTGGACCGGCTCGGCATCCACCACATCGATCCCGACGCGCTGGTCGAGGACATCCCGCTGGCCGCCCGCCAAATCGTCGAGATTGTCCGGGTCGTGATCAGAGAGCCCGCCATCCTGCTGCTCGACGAGCCGACCTCGTCGCTGGGTGAGCATGAGGTGGCGTGGCTCTTCGACCTGATCCGCGAGCTTCGCGCGCGGCAGACCTGCATCGTCTTCACCTCGCACCGCTGGAACGAGATCGCCAGCATCGCCGACCGGATCACGATCTTTCGCAACGGCGCCGAAGTCGGGACCTATCGCCGGATCGAGGAGCGCGAGGCGATCACGCTGATGACCGGGCAGCGTCTCGATACGCTCTTCCCGCCGGTGCCGCCGCTCGCCGCCGAGGTGCCGATGCTCGAGGCGCAGGGTATCGCCGCGCCCGGCATCAGCGCCATCGGCTTCACCCTCCGCCGCGGCGAGATTCTGGGCGTTGGCGGGCTGACCGGCCACGGCCATCGCGAGCTGTTCCTGACCTTGTTCGGTGCCTTGCGTGCCGAGCGCGGGACGATCCTGGTCGGCGGGGAGGCGCTGCGCTTGCGGGGACCGCGCGATGCGATCCGCGCCGGGCTTGGGATCGCGCTCGTGCCGGAGGACCGCAAGACCGAGGGGCTGCTCCTGCCCATGACCATCCGCGACAATCTCACGCTGGCGATCCTGAAACGCATCTCGCGCCTTGGCGTCATCGAGGCTGGCGCCGAGGCGGAGCGAACGACGCGGCTCGCCGACGCGCTCCAGATCAAGACGCCGAGCCTCATGCAGCCGGCGGGCAGCCTCAGCGGCGGCAATCAGCAGAAGGTGCTGATCGGCCGCTGGCTGCTCGCGCAGTCGCGCATCCTGTTGCTCTATGATGTGACGCGCGGCGTCGACATTGCCACCAAGCACGAGATCTATGAGCTCATGGTGCGGCTGATCGGCGAGGGCCGCGCCATTCTGTTCTACTCGAGCGACGCCGAGGAACTCGCTCATCTCTGTCATCGTGTCCTGGTGATGCGCGAGGGCAGGATCGCGGCCGAGCTTGCCGCGCCGAACCTCTCGGCGGAGGCGATCGTGGCTGCGGCGGTGCGAGACAGCCTTGCCGCCTGAGCTCGCAGCGCGGCGCGAACGCCGCCCTTTCGCAGCGCATCTCCTCGGCCAGAATATCGGCGTGCTGCTGGTCTTTGCGCTGCTGGCGGCGGCGGTGCTGCTCTATTGTGTCTTCTTCTGGATCCGGCAACAGAGCCTGCCCGGCAATTTCGAGCTGACCTCGACCGTCAACAACACCATGCCGCTCGCCATGGCGGCGATCGGCCAGACCATCGTCGTGCTGACCCGCGGCCTCGATCTTTCGGTCGGCGGCATCATCGACCTCACCAATGCGCTGGCGGCGGTTCACATTCAGGACAATGCCGGCAGCATGCTGGGCTGGACCGCGCTGGTGCTGCTGGTGGGGGCGGCGCTGGGTCTCGTCAACGGGCTCTTGGTCGGCGTCGGCCGATTGCAGCCGATCGTCGTCACCCTGGCCACGCTCTCGATCTTTCAAGGGCTGGCGATCCGCGTTCTGCCCCAGCCGGGCGGCGCCATTCCGCCGTCCTACACCGCCGCGCTGGTCGACCCCAACAATCCCTGGGCGCTGCTCTACCTGGGCCTCTGCATCCTCTTGTGGCTGGCGTTCCGCCGCAGCGCGCTCGGCGTCGCCATCTTCGCCATCGGCAATGACGAAGGCGCCGCCCGCGCCAACGGCATCAAGGTGGTGCAAAGCAAGGTCATCGCCTATACGCTGAGCGGCGTGTTCGCGGCGGCCGGCGGGCTCTTCCTTGCGGCCACGGCTACGGCCGGCGATGCCACCTCGGGCAACGGCTTTACCTTGAGCTCGATCGTTGCCGTCGTGCTCGGCGGCGTCAATCTCTTTGGCGGGCGCGGCAGCGCCGTCGGTGCGATCGCGGGCGCGTTCGTTACCACCATGATCGTGAACATCCTGTTCTTCTCGGAGATCGACCCGCTCTATCAGTCCTTCTACGAGGGCTTGTTTCTGATCATCGCCGTGGTGGTGGGCGCCGTCCTCGGCCGCCTGCTCAGGCGGCGGCGATGATGGCGCGCCTCGGCCGGGTTCATCTCAGCCGCGACCGGCGGCGCACGCTCTATGCGCTGATCGCGGCGGTCCTGCTCTTTGCCGTGGGCGAGATCGTGCATCCCGGCTTTGCCGGGCTGGACAGCGTCGAGGCCATCCTGACGATCGCCTCGTTCGTCGGGCTGGTAGCGGCCGGCCAGACCTTCGTCGTGCTCATCGGCGGCATTGATCTCTCGGTGCCCTGGGTGCTCAACGGCGCCGCCATCCTTCTCGTTACCCTCTCGCTCGGCGAGGATGGCCGCGCCCTCTATGCCCTGCTCCTCACCCTCGGCATGGGGGCCGGCATCGGTCTCCTCAACGGCGTCGGCGTCGCTTTCCTCGAAGTCCCCGCGGTCGTCATCACGCTCGCCATGAACGGCATCATGGAGGGCCTTACCCTGGGGCTCAGCGGCGGGCTCACCTGTGCGGCCTGCGCCTCTTATGCACCGCCGGTCGTGCAGCGGGCGGTGCATGAACCGATCTTCGGCGTGCCGGCCGAGCTGTTTCTCTGGCTCGCGGTCATCGTCATCGTGTCCTTCGTGCTCGGCCGCACGCGCTTCGGCCGCCACACCTACGCCATCGGCAACAATGCGCGGGCGAGCTACCTCGCCGGCGTCAGCGTGCGCTTCACCACCGTCCTGCTCTATGCGCTGAGCGGGCTGTTTTCGGCGCTCGCCGGTATCCTCCTCGTCGGCTTCGGCGGTCAGGCCTCGCTCGGCATGGGAACGCCCTATCTCTTTCAATCGATTGCCGCCGTCGTCATCGGCGGCGTCTATATCCTGGGCGGGCGCGGCAGCTATCTCGGCGCGGCGGCGGGCGCGGCGAGCCTCACCGCGCTGGTGAGCGTGCTGCTGGCGATGAACATGCCGGATTACGGGCGCAGCATCATCTACGGCGTCGTCATTCTCGTCCTGCTGCTGCTCTATGGCCGCGAGGAGGGGGAAGGCTGATAGGCGATCCCTTCGCGCAGCGCCATGAGACGTGCCGTCCGGGCTGAAACCTGATTTACTTGCCTCGACGGCATAGTGATCTGGTCCGCGTCGAGCGGGTGGCCCAATCTTGGCGGTGTCGCGATGAAGCAAGGGGCGGGAGGGGGTAAAACGGTCCGATGGGCCGTGGGCAGCGTGTGGCGCTTGGCGGCGCTGGGTCTGGGCTTGACGCTCGCCGCATGCTCGCCGACCGGCCCCGGCCCTGCCGAGACCAGCGCGCCCGCCATGGCGGCAGGGCATGGCCGGATCTATGCGCTGCGCGAGCAGCAGGATCTCTATAGCCTGGCGCCGGTAACCCTCAGCATCGACGGCAGGACCATCGGCACGCTTCCCCGCGGCACCTATCGGTCGGTCGAGGTGGCGGCAGGGCAGAAGAGCCTTAGTGTCTCCGCCCTGCTGAGCAGCGTGACGACGCGTTTCGATCTCGATGCCGGCGCCACGGCTTACGTTCTGATCGCCACGCAGCCGTCCGGCCTGCCGGCGCCCCGTGGCGCGGTCGGAGCCGCGCCCTTGCGCGGGGTCTCCGACCCGCAAGGTCTGTTCTCGATCCAGTTTCTCGACGAGCCCTCGGCGAAAGCCCTGCTGGCGAAGCTGCAGCCGGCGCAGTAGCGGCGTCGTCATCTGCTTTGAACGGCGCGTGCGGCGCTGCCTCGGGGTTTTGCGCGCCGCCGGCGGCTTCCCTTGTTGTCGACGACCGGGCATCTCGCGCGTTCATCTCCGGAAAGGTCGAGGCTCATGATCGCTCGCCGCTCCCTGCTGCGATATGCCGGCGTCATTCCGCTTCTCGGCGCGGCGCCGCGCCTTGCCCTGGCGGCGGATGAACCCGCCGACGCGAAGCCCGACTACACCTTGCGCATCGCCACCGGGCTGGTCGAGCTCGCGCCCGATCACGTCGTCTCGACCACGCTCTACAACGGTCACTTCCCCGGACCTTTGCTGCGCCTCAAAGAGGGGCGGCGGGTCGTGGTCGACATTTACAACGACACCGATACGCCCGAGCTCGTCCACTGGCACGGGCAGATGATTCCCAGCGATGTCGACGGCGCTGCCGAGGAAGGCTCGCCCTACGTGCCGGCGCATGGCAAGCAGCGCGTCACCTATGTGCCGAAGCCCGCGGGCTTCCGCTTCTATCACTCGCATGTCGTGGCCGGGAGCGATCTCAATCGCGGCACCTATACCGGCCAGGCCGGACCGGTTTACATCGAGCCGGCGCATGAGCCCGGCGCCTATGACCGCGAAGTGTTCCTGGTGCTCAAGGAGTTCGGCCCGAGCTTCAGCCACGGCGGCGACATGGCGTCGGACATGCTGGTCGGTGCGCCGATCGAAGCGCTGCAAGAGACCGGCAAACAGGCGGACGAGGCGGCCAAGGGTACGCTCAAGGGCTACGAGGTCGATTACGAGCTCTTCGGCATCAACGGCAAGATGCTCGGGCAGGGCGAACCCCTCCGCGTGAAAGCGGGTGAGCGCGTGTTGTTCCACGTGCTGAACGCGAGCGCCACTGAGATCCGCAGCCTGGCCTTGCCCGGGCATGTCTTTCGCGTGGTGGCGCTCGATGGCAATCCGGTTCCGACGCAAGCCGAGGGTGCGGTGCTATGGCTTGGCACCGCCGAGCGGGTTTCCGCCATCGTCGACATGAAGCATCCCGGCGTCTGGGTGCTCGGCGATCTCGACGATGACGACCGCCGCCACGGCATGGGCGTCGTCGTCGAATACGCCGGGCGGACCGGCAAGCCGCAATGGGCGAAGCCCGCACCCTTCCGTTGGGACTACACCCGCTTCGGCAAGGCGGGCGCCGCGGCGGCCCCCGACGAGACCATGGCGTTCACCATCGTCAAGCACAACGCTGCCGCCAACGGCTTCAATCTCTGGACCCTCAACGGCAAGGCCTTCTCCATGGCGACCATGCAGCCGGTCTATCCGCTGCATCAGGGGCGCCGCTATCGCCTCAAATTCCGCAATGCCAGCGACGACATTCATCCGCTGCATCTGCATCGTCACAGCTTCGAGCTGACGCGCATCGGCGGCCGGCCGACCTCCGGCGTGATCAAGGATGTGGTGATGCTGGGCGGGTTTCAGGAGGCGGAGTTCGATTTCGTCGCCGACAACCCGGGACTGACGCTCTTTCACTGTCACCAGCAGCTGCACATGGATTTCGGCTTCATGGCGCTCTTCAACTATGTCTAAGGTCAAAACTCGATCGCGCGTGTTGATCCACCGCTGCTTTCGGATGCTGACCCAAAGCGGGCATGACGGTGCTCGGCTCCCATCGTCCACGCCATCATCTAAGATTTTTGCACTGCCGATCCAACCGCATCTGACGTTTCGCAGCCGCAGACCCGCATCGCTTCCGCCCAAGTCTTCGTCAGGTCGTAAGGCTCGTGCAGTGCCTTCACGACTAGCCCGCCATCCGCCGCCTCAGCCAGGGCCTCGCATAGCTCAGGCCTCGCCAGCGCAATCGCTGCATTGAGGAGCGGGAGGGCAACTCCAGTGCTCAATTCCCGGATCAGAACGGGCATTACCGACTGGTCTCCTCGTGTCGCCAAACCTTCGATCGCCTCGTTGCGCGCGTCGATGCAAGGATCGTCAAGGCGCGCGTGCAAGGCGGCCCGGATGGCAGGCGTGTCCGTGCTAATCAATTGCCCAAGGCCGAACGTCGCCCAGTTGCGCACATGCTCCTCAGAGTCCGTAGAGAGCTCCATAAGGCCATCAATTGCCTCAGGAATGTTGTAGCCGCTCAAGCCGGACACCACCCCGGATCGCACGTTCGCATCAGGATGCCCCCGTAGCCTGAGCAAGGCTGGGATGGCTCGTGGATCGTGCAGGTGGCCGAGAGCAAAGCACACATCGCTCAGCACGTCAGGATTGTTGGGTCCCTCAAGTTCGGCGGCTAGGAGGCCCATCAGACCTTGGTAGCGCTCTTCCGTGAAAATAGGCTCGAAATCGACTTTTGAATGTCCAAGCTGGCCGAGGATCGCGGCTCCGATGCGCCGCCGAAGCGCATCGGCATCGGCGCAAGCGGCGAGGGATGCGTTGAGAACTTCGCGGCTCCCGAGGCTATGCAGGCGCCTGATCGCAGTCCAGCCAATAGGGTTATCGAACTGTTCGTCCTCGTCCAGCGCGATCATCGCGCGGCTGATGAGGTCCTCCACTTCGGTTGCCATTGCGTTACCCATCTCACTGCTCTGCCACTTTTGCTTCCGTGGCGCAGAACTTCATCCCGGCCGTGGACAGTGTCGCGCTTCATCTTAACCCATCGTTATGATCGGTCGGAGTAGCGCGATCGAATAAGCGGACCGATGACCGTTCCTGGCACATCTCTGACGAACCGCTCCACGCGGCAAACGTCCGGTTCGGGCCCTGAAGCAGCGGCGGACCTTTGCTTTATCGAGTCTTGACCCTGACCCCCCTGTATCTCTGTCGCTTCCGACCTGCCTCTCGCCCACGGGGTGACGGTGGAAAAGAAAAGCCCCTGCCCGGGCGTCCTCAGGAAGGGACTTGAACGCCGCTTCCGCTGCCATGACTATGTCGGCAGGGGGAGGGGGAGGCGAAACAAGATGACCACAATCAGCCTGCAAGACCGGATCAACCGCTATGGCGTCGATTCCGCCTGGCTCGCCCGGCGGGAAGAGGAGATCATCGATCCCGGCTTGCCGATCTGCGATCCGCATCACCATCTCTGGGATTTCCCGACCAATCGCTACTTGCTGCCTGAGCTGCTCACCGATACCGGCAGCGGGCACAACATCGAGCGTTCGGTTTTCATCGAATGCACCGCCTTTTATCGCGCGGACGGGCCTTCCGAGCTGCGGGTGGTGGGCGAGACCGAGTTCGTCAACGGCGCGGCGGCGATGGCGGCGAGCGGGCGTTATGGCACGCTTGCGGCCTGCGCCGGCATTGTCGGTTATGCCGATCTCACGCTCGGCGCCGCGGTGGAACGGGTGCTGGCGGCGCATGTCGCTGCCGGCAACGGGCGCTTCCGCGGGATTCGTCATGCGGCCGGTTGGGACGCGAGCGATGCGGTGCAGAACAGCCACACGCAGCCGCCGCCGGAGCTGTTTCGCCGCGTCGATTTCCGCCAGGGCTTCGCCAAGCTGCGCCAGTTCGGCCTCTCCTTCGACACCTGGCTCTATCATCCACAACTCGCCGACGTCGCCGACCTCGCCCGCGCCTTTCCGGAGCAGCCGATGGTGCTCGACCATGTCGGCGGTCCGCTCGGCATCGGGCCTTACGCCGGACGGCGGGACGAGGTCTTTGCCGCCTGGCGCAGCGCCATCCGCACGCTGGCCGGCTGCCCCAACCTGCACGTGAAGCTGGGCGGGCTCGGCATGAAGATCTGCGGCTTTGAATTGCACAAGCGCGAAGCGCCGCCAGGCTCGGAAGAGCTCGCGGCGCTGTGGCGGCCCTATATCGAGACCTGCATCGAGGCGTTCGGTCCCGAGCGCTGCATGTTCGAGAGCAATTTCCCCGTCGACAAAGTGTCCTGCAGCTACTCCGTGCTGTGGAACACCTTCAAGCGCCTGGCAGCGGGCGCGTCGCCGGAGGAGAAATCGCTGCTCTTCCGTGACACGGCGATGCGCTTCTACCGCCTCGAAGCGGCGGAGGCATAAGCACGGCCGCCGCGCCGGTAAACAGTGCCGCCAATCAGCAGGAGGCGATCCGTGCCCTTGACCAGCGACATCGATGCGACCAGTCCGAAGTATCTCAGGGACAAATACGCGATCATCGGCGTCGGCGAGACGCCGTATCTCAGAGGCTCGGGCAAAACGACGCGTGCACTCGCCACGACGGCGGTGCGGAACGCGATCTCTGACGCGGGCCTCAAGCCCGCCGATGTCGATGGCATGTTGTCCTACCAATCCGGCGATTCCACCTTCTCGCCCTTTGTCGCCGGCGATCTCGGCATCCGTCTCAACTTTTACATGGACGTGTTCGGCGGCGGATCGTCGACCGAGGCGCTGGTCGGGATGGCGATCGGGCTCATCGAAGCCGGCATGTGCAAGGTGGTGGCGATCTTCCGGGCCATGAACGGCTACTCCCAGGTCCGGATCGGCGGGACCGGGGCCCGCGCGGCGGCGCCGATCTCGGGCGATATGCTGCACAACCGCGCCTATGGCTGGCAGAGCGCCGGACAGAGTTTCAGCCCGACCTTCATGCGCCACATGTACGACTATGGGACACGTCCCGAACAGGTGGCCGCCGTCAAGGCGATTCACAGCGAGCACGCCTCGAACAATCCGAAAGCCTATTACAAGGAGCGCGTGACGGTCGCCGATGTGCTCGCGAGCCGCATCATCTGCAAGCCACTTCACCTCCTCGATTGCTGCGTCGAGACGGATAACGGCAATGCGCTCATCGTGACCAGCGCCGACCGCGCCCGCGACGGCCGACACCCGCCGGTGCTGATCCGCGGCGTAGTCGGGCGATGCAACAAACCGCGCCTCGACATGCATTACCAGCACGGGCCGATCTCGACCGTCGCCGGCCGCTACGCGCGCGACATCCTGTGGCCCAACTCGGGCGTCGGCCCGGAAGACATCGACGTGACCGGCTCCTATGACGCCTTTACCTTCACGACGATGCTGCAGCTCGAAGATTACGGTTTCTGCAAGAAGGGCGAAGGCGGCGATTACGTCAGCGATGGCACCATTCGGCTCGGCGGCCGACGTCCCAACAATACGAGCGGCGGCCATCTCTGCGAGGGCTACACCCATGGCATCAACATGGTGATCGAGAATGTCCGACAGCTCCGCCACGACGTGGACGATTCTTGCCCGATCGGTCCAGATGGCCGGCGGCAGCATACCTACGACTACCGCGAGGGCGGCTGTCGTCAGGTCAAAAATGTCGAGGTGACCGCCAATCTCGGCTGGGCGATGCCGGCGACCGGCTCGGCCATGGTCATGCGGCGCGGGTGAGGGGGAGGGACATGGCCATCAAAGCTCAATACCTCGGCATGCCGCTCGATATCAGCGAGCTCGACACCGAGAATTTGGAGTATTTCCGTTATTGCGCCGCACATGATTTCCGGCTTCAGGCCTGCACAAGCTGCGGGCTGCTGCGTTATCCGCCGACCACGGCGTGTCCCTGGTGTGCCAATCCGGAGGCGCGCTGGACCCCGGTCGAGGGGCGCGGCACGGTGCATTCCTACACCGAGATCCATCATGCGATCCAGCCGGCGTTCCGCGACCACGTCCCCTATCTCGTCTTGCTCGTCGACCTCGACACGCAGAAAGGCGCGCCTACCGCCGAGGAAGCGTTGCGCGTCGTCGGCAATCTGACCACCGGGGATGGCGTGCTCGCGCCGCGGGAGCTCGTGCGCAAGGTCGGCATCGGCACCCGCCTTCGCATGGTGTTCGCCGACGTTGCTCCCGGCCTTGCCGTGCCGCACTGGACCATCGACGAGACTGCCCAGCAGCCCGCCAGGGTCTGGCGCTATCCGCAAGACTAGGAAGCGGTGGGCACGCGTGGAATACCCGTCGAATGAGGTGGCCTTCGCCGAGGCCTGCGACTTTACCCGGCGGGTTGCCGAGCGTTGGTGGAGCGACTTCGGCGAGCGCCTGCTCGGCGTCTATCGCCTTGGCAGCCTCGCTCATCGCGGCTTCAGCGCGCGCTACAGCGATATCGACGTGGCCGTGATTGCCGCGGATCCGCTGGCGCCGGAAGAACTGGAGCGCATGCGCGCGGTGGCGACAGGAGCCTCGCGCGACCTTGCGGCGAAGCTATCCATCTTCTGGACGGACCGCCGCTGTCGTGTGGGTCGTTTTCCACCGCTCGATCGTGTTGACTTTCTCGACCACGCCGATCCCATTCTCGAGCGCGAACGGGTACAGCCCGAGCGTCCCTCCTTGGCTGACATCCGAGAGTATCTGCGCGGCGCGCCGTTCGAGAGATGGGCTGCACAGGTCCGCCACTACAATGCGCTGCCAGCCTTCCCGTCGGGCGATCACAAGCCTTATCTTCGCTGCTTGCTCTACCCGGCTCGCCTTCTCTATAGCTGGAGCACCGGCGCCCCAGCCTCCAATGACGATGCAGTCGAATTCCTGCGGGGCCATCCGGTCCCTCAGCTTGATCTCGATCTCATGCTTCGCGCGCTCAGATGCCGACAGGAGGCGCGCGATGTTGATCACCTTTTCCCGGAACGGTCGAAGCTAAACCATCAATATTCGGTGTGTGCCGATATCATATCGCGCGCGTAAACTCGAGCGTCGGAAGACGGCGCCCAAGCTGGATCGCGCCTTATGTGCGAAACGAGGCGACCAGTGCATCGACTTCCTTCTGATCCGGTCCTTTGCATCGGGCATTGACGCGCGGGCCGGTGGCATAGCCGACCCAAAGGACGATCTCGTGCGGCCGCGGCGCATCATGGATCAGCACGGGCGTCGAATCGAACGCGTCGAGATCCCAGCCTTCGTCGATCGGCCCGTAGATCAGGTCGATGCTGGTTCCGGGCGGCCCTACCTTGGCGTGACCCGGGATGATGACGCGGCCGCGCCGGATGGCGCGGCGCATGGCCATGCCGAACCGCGGATGGATCATGGCCGCGCCATGCTCGAGGTCGCCGGCGATGCCGACAAGCGCCGCCTTCGTGTAGGCGCGCAGCTGCGCCGGGCTGGCTCCCAGCGTGGCGAGCGCTGTGCGGGTGAGCGATGCCCCGAGTTCGAGCGAATAGTCGATCAGCGGCTTGAGGTCGGCGCCCGCGGCGGCGCCGGCAAGCGGGTTCTTGAAGACGGCGGCAATCGCCACTCGCCGCAAAGGCTCCTCGGCGGCGACGCCATATTCGCTGTTGATCTCCTCGACGAGCGTGACCGTCTTGCGGATCTCCATTGCCGTCCTCCCAACGCTGAACTTTGGGTTCGTTTTTCGATGAGCCGAATGACGCCATGACAGCGGCGCGGCCGTTTCCGGAGAGAACCTAGAGCCAATCCCGGCGTCTCACCAGCAGAACAGCGGCAGGGCAGGCGCCCGCGGCCTCACTCGGCGGCGATCGGCCGCTCTGCGACCAGTCCCCGCTTCTCGAGCACCGACTCCTCGGGATCGAGCCAGAAGGCCCAGACGGCGGCGCCGAGGACGAGCAGGACCGCGGCGACGATAAACGGCGCCACCCACGAGCCGACCTGGACGAGCACGCCGAACACCAGCGGCGACAGCGCGCCGCCGATATTGCCGGCCATGTTCATCATGCCGGCGACGGTGCCGGAATGCTTGCCGCCGACATGCATCGGCACCGCCCAGGAGGGGCCGATGGTGCATTCGAGGAAGAACATCGAGCCGGTGAGGCAATAGATGGCGGTGTAGGCGTTGGCGGTCAGCGCCGCCGGCACGATGCAGACGGCACAGCCCAAGAGCCCGACGATCGCCACCAGGCGCGGCCCCAGCTTCGCATTGCCGCTCCGCTTCACCAGCCAGTCGGTGACCCAGCCGCCCGTGGTGTCGCCGACGACGCCGGCCCAGAGCGGAAGCGACGCGAGGAAGCCGACCTTCAGCAGCGTGAAGTGCCGGTACTCGACGAGGTAGGAGGGCAGCCAGCTGAGGAAGATCCAGAGGCAATAGACGTAGGTGAAGTAGGCGCACATGATCGCCCACATGTTGGGCGAGCGCAGCAGCACGCCCCAGGGCACCTTGGCCTTGGCCTCGCTGTCCGCCGTCTTCGCGGCGCTGCGTCCCTCGCCGCCGCGGATATAGGCGAGCTCGGCCCTGCTCACCAGCGCGTGTTCCTCGGGCAGGTTGCGGTAGGTGAGGAACCACAGGATCGACCACACCAGGCCGAGGGCGCCGCAAATGTAGAAGACCCAGTGCCAGCCGAGGGTGGTCACGATGGCGACCACGAGCGGCGGCGCGACCGCGGCGCCGAGACGGCTGGCGCTGTGCGAGAGGCCCTGGCAGAAGCCGCGCTCCTGCCGCGGATACCAGAGCTGCATCGCGCGCGTTGCCACCGGGAACGCCCCGGCTTCGCCGGCGCCGAAGAGGAAGCGGACGACGGTGAAGGAGAGCGCGCTGGTCGCCGCGGCCGTCATCGCCGTCATCACCGACCAATAGCCGACGATGAGGGCGAGCACGCGGCGCGGACCGAAACGGTCGCCGAACCAGCCGCCCGGCACCTGGAAGGCGGCATAGCTCCAGGCGAAGGCGCTGAAGATCACGCCCATCGTCGCATGGTCGAAGCCGAACTCCTTGCTGATGACCGGCGCGACCGTCGAGATGTTGACGCGATCGAGATAGGTGATGAGATACATCAGGCAGATCAGGAGCATAACGTACCAGCGCCCGAACCCTGCACGCTCCTTACTGCCGTCCTGCACTCGTTCCTCCTTACTTCTGATTAACCATGGCAAGCTCTCGACCCGCGCTTCTTTCGCCGAGCGCGTGGCATAGTTCCGATTTGGCCGCTGGCGTCAAGCATTGACGCCGCGGATGTTACGCAGTCACGCGGCGGCCTTCTTCCGGTTGGCCTCGAGGCGGGCATCGATCAGGGCGACAGTCTCGTCGAGCTCGGCGAGCTTCTGGCCCTTCTGCGCGGCAATGCTCTGCACCAGCCGGTCGGTGCGCTCGATGTTGGGCGCACCGGCGAAAAGCGCACGCGCGGCGGAAGAGGGGCGAACGAGGTCCTGCGCGGCGGCAGCGTATTTCTCGAACGGTACCAGGTCGCCCGGCGCGGCGCCGAGCCCGATGCAGAGATCGCGCACCCAGTTGTAGACGCGACGCGAGGCCTCGATATCGCTGTGCACTGCCTCCTTGATCGAGCGCGCCGCATCCTTCTGCACGCAGCGGTAATTGCCGGTGATCAGCATCGCCCACTTGGCGAGCGGCACGAAGATGGAGTCATGCACCTTGAGCTTCACCGGCAGCTCGATCTTGCCGTCGCCGGCATCGAAGCGCGCCGCCTCGATGTCCGCCTCCAGCTTGTGCAGAATGGCGGTGTACTCCTCGGAATCGAACCGGGCGACCTTGAAGTTCGTTGGCAGCGTCACCTGCAGCACGTTGACCTTCTCTTCCGGCGGGCGGATGGCCTGCGGGTCGGGGCTGCAGAGGGTCACCAGCGCGGGATCGAAGTTGTCCCACACCTTGGCGTCGGTATAGCAATTCGCCAGGCGGTCGGCGGCGAGGCCGGGAATGCGCTTCAAATAGGGCAGGGGCGGTATATTCATGATGGACATGCACGGCTTGCGCGCCTTCGCCACGGCGTCGAGGAGCTCGCGCACGCCGGGGGAACGATATTGCGGCTCCTGCATCGCGAGCGCGACGAGGTCGTAGCCGGCAGGATCGACCGCGGCGGGGCCGTCGGCCGAGAGCGCGCCGGGAAGCTTGCGCGTGTCGATCTCGACGAGACCCTTTCGGCCCTTGACCGGAAGGCGCACGCGCGCGCCTTCCTGGTTGATGAGCTCGGCTTCGGCGGGGAGGCACACCAGCTTCACGCTGTGCCCGCCGAACAGCAGCTTGGTCGCGAGCAGCGACCCGTAGGACGCGCCCATGATCAAAATGTTGTATGTCGTCTTCACGGCTCTCTCCTCCTCTTGGTTCTTGCGCCGTCGGGCCGGGTCCCGACGGTCAGGCGACGGCAGCGCGCGGCTCCGCATCAGGCGCGGCGAGATAAGCCATCGCCCCGTCGACGCCGCCTTTGCGATGCGGCACGCCGGCGAGCGCCAGCCCCATTTCGACCCCGGCGAGCGTCCCCATCAACATGAGATCGTTGAAGCTGCCGAGGTGGCCGATGCGGAATACCTTGCCTTTGAGCTTGGTGAGGCCGGAGCCGAGCGACATGTCGAAGCGCTCGAGCACGACCTTGCGGAAGGCGTCGGCGTCATGGCCCTCTGGCATCAGCACCGCGGTGAGCGAGCCCGAATATTCCGCCGGGTTGAGGCAGAGAATTTCGAGCCCCCAGGCGCGCACGGCGCGCCGCGTCGCCTCGGCATGGCGCTGATGGCGCGCGAAGACGTGGTCGAGCCCTTCCTCGAGCAGCATGTCGAGGGCGGCGTCGAGGCCATAGAGCAGGTTGGTCGCAGGCGTGTAGGGGAAGAAGCCGGTCTCCATCGCCGGCAGCATGCCGCTCCAATCCCAATAGCTCCGCGGCAGCCGCGCCGACCGCGACGCGGCAAGCGCCTTGTCGCTGATCGCGTTGAACGACAGGCCCGGCGGCAGCATCAGCCCCTTCTGCGAGCCGGCGACAGTGACGTCGACGCCCCATTCGTCATGCCGATAGTCGATCGAGGCGAGGGACGAGATCGTGTCGACCATGAAGAGCGCGGGATGCCGCGCGCGGTCGATGGCGCGGCGGACCTCGGCGATGCGGCTGGTGACGCCGGTCGAGGTCTCGTTGTGGACGACCATCACCGCTTTGATCTTATGGTCGCGATCTCCGGCGAGCTTCGCCTCGACCAGCGCCGGGTCGACGCCGTGGCGCCAGTCGCCGGGGACGAACTCTGCGTCGAGGCCAAGTCGACCCGCCATTTCGCGCCAGAGCGTGGCGAAATGGCCGGTCTCGAACATCAGCACTCGGTCGCCGGGCGAGAGCGTATTGACGAGCGCCGCCTCCCAGGCGCCGGTCCCGGAGGCGGGATAGATCACGACCGCCGCCTTCGTCTTGCAGACCAGCTTGAGCCGGGCAAGGACATTACGGGCGAGCGCCGAAGCCTCGGGTCCCCGATGGTCGATCGTCGGGTTGTCGATGGCGCGCAGGACCCGGTCCGGGACATTGGTGGGGCCCGGAATCTGCAGGAAATGCCGGCCGCTGTGGCTCCCCGTCAACTTCTGCATGGACCTCGTCCTTCATCGCTGCTATCTTGAATTATGCATTTTGCATGCAAATTGTCCGTGGTCAAGACACAGGGAAGCGACGTTGACCAAGCCCGAGATCGCATCTGCCATGCACAGCGAGCAGGCCCTCACGAGATCCGGCGTGCTCGCCATCAACCGGACCAACCTCCATGTCGAGGTGACCTCGCGGCTGCGCGCTCTCATCATCGATGGCGCGCTTCCACCCGGCGCCCGGCTCAACGAGCGCCTGCTGTGCGCTGAGCTGCAGGTGTCGCGCACGCCGCTGCGCGAGGCGCTCAAGGTGCTTGCGGCGGAGGGGCTGGCCGAGTTGCTGCCCAACCGCGGCGCCATCGTCACGCCGGTGAGCATCGCCGAGATCGACCATGTCTTCGAAGTGCTGGGGCCGCTCGAGGGCATCGCGGGGCAGCTCGCCGCAGAGCGCATCGGCGAGGCGCAGCTCGCTGAGATCCGCGCGGCGCATGTCGAGATGCTGGCGCATCACGAGCGCGGCAACCGCGCCGAATATTTCCGCTGCAACCAGGCGATCCACGAGG
The DNA here is from genome assembly GCA_035509275.1 of Allostellaceae bacterium. Lineage (GTDB taxonomy): Bacteria > Pseudomonadota > Alphaproteobacteria > ATCC43930 > CGMCC-115725 > DAHUYF01. The sequence continues at coordinate 17,761 of DATJLU010000094.1, forward strand.
CGATCAGCCGGGCGGCGGGGAACCCGGTGCTGCTGACGAGCTACGGCGCCCTCAATGCGCGCGTACGCCGCGCGCGCTATTTCGCCAATGTCTCCCAGGAGCGCTGGGACAAGGCGGTTGCCGAGCATGAGCAGATCCTGGAAGCGCTCGAGCAGCGCCAGGGCGACCGGCTGCGCCGCATCCTCGAGCGCCATCTCAGAAACAAGCGCGATGTCGTCATTGCCGCGATCGAGGCGCGGATGCGCGCGCAAGCGGCGGCGGAGGAGGGTCTCTCCCCGCCGCCGAGCGCGTGAAGAAATCGAAGCCGACGAAGTGATGCTCTGACGCCGCGTGGATTCCCGCTT
>DATJLU010000095.1:0-7874 GCA_035509275.1 Allostellaceae bacterium
GCGCCGTCCCTCCGGGTTGCACACTGTTGGCGCGCTGCCGCGTCGCGGCGGGCTTGACGATGCTCACATCGCCTGCGCCCTGGCTCCTAACATCGCGCCAACAGTGTGCAACGCAGCACGCGACGGTGTGAGAAATCCGGGTTAGCGCCGTATCCGCTCAAGTCGAACCGCATCAGGCAATATGAGGCTCGTCCTGCCGCGACAGCATCTGGCGAATCTTTGCCGCCAGCGTCGGCGACGAGAACGGTTTGCCGAGCAGGTCGACGCCGGGATCGAGTCTGCCCTGATGGACGATGGCGTTGCGCGCGTAACCCGTGGTGAACAGGATTTTCAATGATGGGCGGATCTGCCGCGCGGCATCCGCCACCTGGCGTCCGTTGAGACCGCCGGGGAGCCCGATATCGGTGAACATGAGCCGCAGCTCGGGCTCGCCTTCGACAAGGCGCAACGCCGTGGCGCCGTCGGCCGCGGTGAGCACGCGGTATCCCAAGGCTTGAAGCACGCCGGCGCTGTAGGCGCGGACATCTTCATCGTCCTCGACCACCAGGATCATCTCGCCATGCGCGCGGGGCGCGAGCGCTTCCGGCTCGCCGGCGGCGTCGCGCGCGACTTCGGCCGACATCAGGCGCGGAAGATAAATCTTGACCGTCGTTCCCTCGCCCAGCTCGGTGTAGATCTTTACGTGCCCACCCGACTGCTTGACGAAGCCGTAAACCTGGCTCAGCCCCAGGCCCGTGCCTTGGCCGACCTCCTTGGTCGTAAAGAAGGGCTCGAACGCCTTGTCGGCGACCTCCTTCGACATGCCGACACCGGTGTCGGACACCGCGATCAGGACATGCTGCCCCACGGCCACGTCCTCCTGCGCACGGGCATAGTCCTCGTCGAGAAAGGCGTTCGCCGTTTCGATCGTCAGCTTGCCGCCGCCCGGCATGGCGTCGCGCGCATTGAGCGCAAGGTTGAGAATGGCGTTCTCGAGTTCGTTCGGGTCGACCAGGGTGCGCCATATGCCGCCGGCCAGGATCGTCTCGATCGCGATGCCTTCGCCCAAGGTGCGGCGCAGCAGATCGGAGATGCCGGCGACGAGCTTGTTCGGATCAACCGCCACCGGCTCGAGCGGTTGCTGACGGGAGAAGGCGAGGAGCCGCTGCGTGAGCTGAGCGCCCCGTTCGGCCGCCCGCGCCGCGGCATTCGCCGCCTTCTTCATGTCGAGATCGTTTCGCGACATATCCGCCGTCGCGAGGTACCGCCGCAGCATATCGAGGTTGCCGAGCACCACGGTCAGAAGATTGTTGAAGTCATGGGCGATGCCGCCGGTCAGCTGTCCAACCGCTTCCATCTTCTGGGCCTGGCGCAATTGCCGCTCCATGCGCTGGCGCTCGGTGACATCGCGCACAAAGACCAAGGCGCCGATGACCGACCGGTCGGACGCGTAGAACGGGGTGAACTCCGCGTCATAGCTTCCGTCCGGGCCGGCGGCGCGGAAGGCGACGTTGCGATTGTGCAGCGAGGTCTTGCGGCCCTGCAGCGCGGCGCGCAGCGCCGTGTCGGCGGGCGTGCCGGCAAGGTCCGGGCGGAGCTCGAAGATATTTCGCCCGAGGACGACGCCGCGCGGCACATCCGACATCGCCTCCATGGCCTGGTTCCAGACCGTAAGACGGAACTCCGTGTCGACGCCGACAATCCCGTCGGCGCTGCTTTCGGCGAGAAGCTGCGAGAGTTGCTGTTCGCGGCGCACCGCGTCTTCGGCGCGCAGGCGGTCGCTGACATCGACGACGATGCTGATCGCACGGACGAATTCGCCCGTGCCGTCGCGCTCGATCGTGGTCGTCTCGAAAGCGTCGACGACCTCGCCCGACGTCTTGAGATAGCGCAGGTGCACGTCCTCCAGCTCGCCGGGAGCCAGGACCTGTCCGAAGCGGCTCAGCCGCTCCGACGCGCCGCTGCTCTCCTGGAACTCCGCGATGGATCGTCCGATGACGTCATCGCGGTTGCGGCCGAACAGCTCCAGCCAGCGGCCGTTCACGTCGATGATGCGCCAATTCCGGTCGAGAGCGTGCATCGGCACCGGCGCATTGCGGAACAGCGCCCGCTGCATCGCCTCGCTCTCGCGCAGCGCGAAGGCGGCGCGTTCGGCACGGTCATGCTCCTCGGCCTCGCCGCGCGCACGCCGGATGACGACCAGCGCCGTCAGCAGCAGCGCGCCCGCGGCGGCGGCGGCCAGCGCGGCGAAGGCCGCCAGGCTTAGGTACCAGTCGCGCGCCACATTGCGCTTGTCGACGCCGTAGACGACAGAGACGGGATAGTCCCTGAGTTTCCTGTAGCCGGTTATTCGAGAGATCCCGTCAACCGCCGACACCGTATCCAACAAGCCCGCTTGCGTGCTCGCCAGGCCCGCTTCCGCGCTCGCCAGGCGTTGGGCCAGCGCGGCGCTGTAGTGCGGCGGGACCCCCGAGCGGCCGCGCATGTCGAATTCCGGAAATCGCGCCAGGACCGTCCCATCCTCCCGGACCAGGCTCACCGCATCGCCAGGCGCCGCCACCACGCTGCTCCAGAACTCGGTGAAGCTGCGCGGTGCGAGCGAGAGAACGGCGACGCCCCGGAACGAGCCATCGGGAGCCGAAAGGCGCCGGGCAAGCCGCAACACCGGGCGGTTGATCGAAGGGATGACGAACGGTCCGTCGAGAACGAATGCCGCGCCGTCGCGCGCCGCCTTGAAATAGAGCTGCTCCCTCACCGCCTCGGCCGGCGGCGGGTCCATCAGCACCAAGGCCGGATCGCGCAGCGTGAGCACGCGGACGACACCCTGGTCATCGGCGAGAAACGCTCCGGAAACGCCGTCGACGCGCGCCGTTACCGTCTCGAGAAACTGCTGCACTTCCGGCTCGTGGGCCGCAATGTCCGACCAGGACCTGCCGGCAACCCCGTCGTCGATCTGCATCAGCAGCAGCTCGTCCGAGTCGATGACGCGCTCAGCCTGCTGGTGCAGCAGGTCGGTCATGCGCGCGACATCGCGGCGCGTCTCGCGGTCGACGCGATCCCAGCTCCACCAGGCCACCGCCAGGACCAGCAGCGCCGGTCCGAGCAGGGCCGCGACCAGCAGCATGCGATAGGAGCCGTATGATTTGCGCATCGCCGCCTAAGCCTGCGCGCGCCGAGCGGCGATGCCAAAGCCACGATCCGCCCGGCTGTCGAGCCGGCGCGGCGCTCTCGGTCCGACGCCTCTCCGCTGCCGAAGCGCCCTGGCGTCTGGGAGTATGCTCAACACACGTTTCATTGTATCTAAGTGGCATACCACACGCCACCGAAGCGGCACGGCCACACTGGCGATACCTTGGGCTGCGCCGCCTCGGGACCCTCCCTCTTCTGTCATTTAGCCGGCACAGGACTGGGTGGGCGCGTGTCAAAAGCGGGCCTTCGACCGCGGCGCCAGGCACCTCTCTCACCAACCGCCGAGTGTAATTTCTCGAGTGGGTCCGGAAGCCGCGGTGGATTAGCATGCTCGATCGGGTTTTGACGCTGGGCCACGGGGCCCACGGAGGCGCACATGAGCGCACATGTCGCGATCGTCACCGGCGGGCTCAGCGGCCTCGGCCGGGCCATGGCGTTGGGGTTGGCGCGCGCGGGCGAGCGCGTGCTCGCGGTCGGCCATATCGAGGCGGATGCCGAGCAGATGCGGCGCGAGACCGCGGCAACGCCGCTCGCCGAGCGGTTGCTGCCGCTTGTCGCCGATCTGCGCCGGCCGGCCGAGTGCGACCGCGTCATCGATGCGGCGATGACGCGGTTCGGCCGGCTGCACATCCTGGTCAACAATGCCGGCCTCACCTTCACCTATATCTGGCCCGATCTCTACCGCCGCGCGGAGCCGCCGAAATTCTGGGAGCTGGCCGACGAGATCGTGCAGAACGTGATGGACACCAACTATGTCGCCGCGGACCAGATGGCGCGCCGCGCGGCGCCGCTGCTGTTGCGCGAGGGTTGGGGCCGCATCATCAACGTCACCACCAAGCTCGACACGATGAACCGGGCGACCTCGGGGCCGTACGGCGCGTCGAAAGCGGCCTTGGAGATGGCGACGGAGATTTGGGCACAGGGTCTCGCCGGCACCGGTGTCACGGTCAACATCCTCAATCCCGGCGCCGGGGCGCATACGCCGGGCATGGCGGTGGAGGCGAGCGCCGCCAGCCGCGCCGGCAGACTGCCGCGCTTCGTCGAGCCGGAGGAGATGGTGGTGCCGTTGCTGTGGCTGGTCTCGGCGGCGGCCGATCGCGTCCATGGCTACCGCTTCGACGCGCTCACCTGGGACCGGTCGCTGCCGCCGGAGGCGGCGGCGCGCAAGATCGCGCGCAAGGCCGGCTTCGCGCTGCATCCACTCGACCCCGGCGGCGTCTAAGGGGGGCGATGTCGCCCGCTTCTTGAGAAGCCCCACAATCGCAATACGCATCCCGCTTTCCCCGCCCAGAGCACGCGCCCCGGTCATCGCAGCTGAGGCTCTGAATGCCCGCTTTCGAGCGTGTGACGGAAGCGACGCGCAAAACTGTTCTTGCCGACATCGTACCGCTCAGAGATGGACCCCCGCTTTCGCGGGAGCGACGAATTCTGAGGCAAAATCAAAGTATTCCGTCATTCCCGCGAAAGCGGGAATTCATGCGGTCTCAAAGCGTCGCCGACCTCGATTTCCTCGCACGCGCTGTCGCGGGCAAAGCGACGGCGGGAGGTTCGAAAGCCGCGAAACCTGTGCATGCCCCAGCGCCTTTCGCGCGGGAGATGCCGAAGAGCGGTCCAGCCCGATCCGGCACGTCTTTGGGTCAGGCCGGTGACGATGCGCGACACCTTTAGTCGGCGAAGTAACCCGCCGCCCGCTTCCTGCCCTGGCTTTGGAGTCGCTCCGCGCTCTCGCGGCACATCATCGCGAGCTCCTTGAGGAGCTGGGCGGCCATCGGGTCGTCCGTCCGCACCGCCCGCGTGGCAAATTCGGACGCCCGGTCCTCTAGGTATTGCGTGCAGTCCATGCAGGCCTCCTGCATCGCGCAATAGGCAACTCAGGTAATCTACACCTTTTCAGTGTCAGTAGCATGTCAATTCCGAGGGGCGCTACACGGTTCAGCCCCGAAGGCGCTGGGCAGCGGCGCAACTCGCGCGAGCATTGAGCGGCGCTAGGGATAGCGAACCCTAGGGGCCGTCGCGGACGGCGCGAGAACCGGCTGACGCCACGCGAGACGAAGCTTCTTCCAGATCCAACCGGAGAGGCTGCAGAACAGCCCGACAAGCGTCAGCACCACCGCCAGAACGATCGGCGCCGGCGCGCTGACGAGCAAGATCACGAAGTAGTTGGGGCTATCGCTTCCCGGAACCGCCGCGGGCGTGTGATCCACCAGCCAGAAGCAGGCGATGTCGACCAGAACCGACACGAGGGTGAGCTTTACCCAAAGGCGGAAGAGGCACTGCTTTACGCTCATTCTGCCTTCCCCGTCATCGATATCACGCGCGCGCTCTCGTTGCGCCATCAGCGCACATGCCATCAGCAAGTGCCTCAATCGGGCAATCACAAGCATTGATCGGCATCGCGCGGCCGGCAATGCGATCAAACCCGGAGCCTCCCATCGGGAAAACCTGTATTCCCGAAACCGGCCTCCACCGTCCTGACGGTGCTCGCGGCGAAGAAGGTTTGCTCGTCACGCTGCTGTCACGTCGAAGGTCTAGCCTCATCAGGCGCAGGAGGCGACACGCGCGCGGCCAAGGGGTTGCGCCGCCGCGGTGTCAGGACAAAACGAGGGGGTCTTATGAGCGAAGCGACAGCGGCGCGGCGTTCCGCGTCTGTGCGCGATGCGCATCGTGATCATCACCCGCTGCACGAATCCCGCACGCCGCCCTGGAGCGCGCGCGCCACCAACTTCTTCGTGTTCGGCGTCCTGGCTTTGGGCGCCGTCTATGCGGCGACCGCGCTCGTCGCCGATCTGCGCGACATGCCGGCAACCACCACGATCATGCCGTTCGTGCTGCTCGTCGTGGCGCTGATGATCGCGCTCGGGTTCGAGATGGTGAACGGCTTTCACGACACCGCAAACGCCGTCGCCACGGTAATCTACACGCATTCGCTGCCGCCGCAGATCGCCGTGGTGTGGTCCGGGATCTGGAACCTCCTCGGCGTGCTCACCTCGGCGGGGCTGGTCGCCTTCACCATCGTCTCGCTGCTGCCGGTCGAGCTCATCCTTCAGGTCGGGTCGGCGGCCGGCTTCGCCATGGTGTTCGCGCTCCTCATCGCCGCCATCATCTGGAACGTCGGCACCTGGTATTTCGGCATTCCGAACTCGAGCTCGCACGCGCTCATCGGCTCGATCATCGGCGTCGGCTTGGCGAACGAGCTGATGGGCGGCCCGAACGGCACCAGCGGTGTCGATTGGGGCCAGGCGGTGGGCGTCTTCAAATCGCTCGGCTTCTCGCCGGTGGTGGGCTTTGTGCTCTCGGCCCTGCTGCTGCTCGCCGCGAAGGCCGTCCTGCCGTTCCCCAAGCTCTATTCCGCGCCCGAGGGCGCTGCGCCGCCGCCGCACTGGATCCGCGCGCTTCTCGTTCTCACCTGCACCGGCGTCAGCTTTTTTCACGGCTCGAATGACGGTCAGAAAGGGATGGGCCTCATCATGCTGATTCTGATCGGCACGGTGCCGACGGCCTATGCCTTGAACCACGCCGTCGGCGCGGACCACGTCCCGGTCTTCGTGCAGGCGAGCACCCGGGCCGAGGCCGTGCTCGAAAAGCACGGCGGCGCGGGCGCCAGCACGCATCCGAGCGCGGCCGTGACCGACGCCATCCGCACCCGCACGGTCACGCCCGCTTCGCTGCCGGCGCTGCGCCAGCTCATTGCCGATATCGCGCAGCAGGTTCAGGAGTATGGCGCGCTGGCGCACGTGCCGGCCGATAAGACGAACAACGTCCGCAACGACATGTATCTCGCCAGCGAGATGCTGAGCCGCATGTTCAAATCGGGCGAGCCCAAACTCGACGCCGCCGAAACCGCCGACCTCAAGACCTACAAGGCGCAGATCGACGCCGCCACCAAGTTCATCCCGACTTGGGTCAAGGTGGCGGTGGCCATCGCGCTCGGCATGGGCACGATGATCGGCTGGAAGCGCATCGTCGTCACCGTCGGCGAGAAGATCGGCAAGACGCATCTGACCTATGGCCAAGGCGCGTCGGCCGAGATCGTCGCCATGGCGACGATCGGCGCCGCCGATATGTGGGGCTGGCCGGTCAGCACCACCCATGTGCTGTCCTCGGGCGTCGCCGGCACCATGGCGGCGAACCGCTCCGGCCTGCAACGCGGGACGATCGTCAATATGATCCTCGCCTGGGTGCTGACGCTCCCGGCCGCGATCATGTTGTCGGGCGTGCTCTTCTTTATCTTCCGCCATACCTTCTAAGCGCGTCGCCGGCGTGTTCCTTTTGCTGAGCGGAGCCTCGCTCCGCGGGGCTGGTGCGCTGTCGCGTCCCGCCGCGGCGCGAAGCCGCCGACATGCGTCTGGCCACATCTGATTCATGCGTGGCCGCTTCCGAACCCGCATCTCGATCTCTGACGCCGTCGGCTCGCATGCGCAGCCGGGGCTGAGGCCGTCCTCGAGAGAAGATTGGCGCTTCACTGGGCTTCACGGCCGCCCTGGCATCCGCTAGGGTACGTACACATTTCAAAAAACACTGAGATTTCAGTTTCTTTCCCGCCGTCCCCGCGAAAGCGGGGACCCAGAGCCATGCGCTCCATTCATCCGGACTGAAGCTCCTGGATGCCCGCTTTCGAGTGTGTGAAGGAATCGCGGGCAAGGTGCTTTCGCTGACTATCGTGCGGCTCAGAAATGGACCCCCGCTTTCGCGGGGGCGACGAATTC
>DATJLU010000096.1:0-3418 GCA_035509275.1 Allostellaceae bacterium
GTGCGACGCCGACATAGCCGTCCGCCGCGTGGCTCAAATCCACGAGCACGCGTGCCGCGGGGGCACGGCTCAACGGCGGTGCGACCGGCGTTGCGAAACGGGCGGGGGCCCGTGTCAGCATGGTAGGCAGGCGAGTTGCAAGCGTCCTAACCCCAGGGTCGTGTTACCTCGACCTTTGCCCGCCGAAGTGTAGGCTGGCAACCCTCTTCAATCGCTCTTGAACCAGGTAACGTCTTGTAACCGCGATGGTTCCGCCTACGGCATGCCGCCGCGCCGTCCGGCCGCAGCGGCGAGACGCAAGCGCAATGCTTGCAATCGTATGAAGCCTTGCGCGTCAGCCTGGTTATAGGCGCCTTGATCATCCTCGAACGTGACGATGCGGGCGGAATAAAGGCTCGATGGGCTTTCGCGGCCGGTGACGGTTACATTTCCCTTATAGAGTTTCAGGCGAACACGGCCCGAAACATTCGCTTGGCTGGTGTCGATCAGCGCCTGCAGCATGCGCCGCTCCGGCGCGAACCAGAAGCCATTGTAGATCAACTCCGCGTAGCGCGGCATCAGGCTGTCCTTGAGGTGGGCGGCTTCGCGGTCGAGCGTGATGCTTTCGATGCCGCGATGCGCGGCATGAAGGATGGTGCCGCCCGGCGTCTCATAGACGCCGCGCGATTTCATGCCGACGAAGCGGTTCTCGACGAGATCGAGCCGGCCGATGCCGTGCTTCCCGCCGAGCTCGTTGAGCTTGGTCAGCAGACTTGCCGGCGACAGGCGCGCGCCGTCGACCGAGATCGCATCGCCGCGTTCGAAACCGATCTCGACATAGTCCGGCTCGTCCGGCGCCGCTTCCGGCGCCACCGTGCGGCTATAGACGAATTCCTCGGGCTCGCTCCAGGGATCCTCGAGCACCTTGCCTTCGGCGGAGATGTGCAGCAGGTTGGCGTCGGTGGAAAACGGCGCTTCGCCGCGCTTGTCGCGCGGAATCGGGATCTGATGGCGCTCGGCATATTCGATGAGCTTGGTGCGCGAGGTGAGATCCCATTCGCGCCATGGCGCGATCACCTTGATCTCGGGCTTCAGCGCGTAATAGCCGAGCTCAAAGCGCACCTGATCGTTGCCTTTGCCGGTGGCGCCATGCGCCACGGCGTCCGCGCCGACCTGCTCGGCGATCTCGATCTGCCGCTTGGCGATGAGCGGACGGGCGATCGAGGTGCCGAGGAGGTATTGGCCCTCGTAAAGCGCATTGGCGCGGAACATCGGGAAGACGAAATCGCGCACGAACTCTTCGCGCAGATCCTCGATGAAGATCTCCTTGACCCCCATCATTTCGGCTTTCTTGCGCGCCGGCTCCAGCTCTTCGCCCTGGCCGATATCGGCGGTAAAGGTCGCCACCTCGCAGCGGTAGGTCTCCTGCAGCCAGCGCAGGATCACCGAGGTGTCGAGCCCGCCGGAATAGGCGAGCACGATCTTCTTCACCTTGCCGCTCATGACGTCCGGAAGCCTTCCGCAGAAATGCCGATCGCGCCGCGAGTATAAGTGGCGAGCCGGCGGCGGCAAGGGGCGCGGGGATCAGCCTCGCGCGCGCTTGCGCGGCGCCGCAGGGCCGAACAAGCGCTCCACCACCCGCCAATAGCCGACCGGCATCAGCCATTGCAGCGCCGCCAGCAGCTTGGCATCGGCGCCGAGCACGATGCGGCGCTCGTCGCGCTCGATGCCGCGCAGAATGCGCTCGGCCGCCGCCGCGGGCGTGGTGCGGGCCATGCGCTCGAAGCGCTTCACCGCGGCGTCGCGGCGCTCGACATCGAAGCGCGGCGGCAGGCGCGCATCGCGCGCGATATTGGTCTTGACCCCGCCGGGATGGACTTGGGTGACGACGATGCCGCTGCCGGCAAGCTCGTGGCGGAGCGCCTCGCTGAAGCCGCGCACGGCGAATTTGCTCGCGGCATAAGCCGTCTGCCCGGGCGGTGCGATGATGCCGAAGATGCTGGAGAGGTTGACGATATGGGCGCGCCGCTCGGCCCGGAGCAGCGGCAGAAAAAGCTTGGTGCCGTAGACCACGCCCCAGAAATTGATCTCGATCAGCCAGCGCATATCGTCGAGCTGAAGCTCCTCGAAGCTGCCGCCCAGCGCCACCCCGGCATTGTTGATGAGGAGCTGGACGCGGCCATGTGCCTTCTTGGCTTCGTCGCGAAAGCGCGTCATCGCGCCGACATCGGCAACATCGACGGCATGGCTCGAGACGGTGCCGGCGCCGGCCTTCTTGGCATCGGCCGCGGTCGTGGCGACGGCGTGCGCATCCTTGTCGGCCAGCGCCAGCGCGGCGCCCTTTCGTGCCAGCGCCAGGGCGAGCGCGCGGCCGATGCCGCCGCCCGCGCCGGTGACGACGGCAACCGTCCCTTTGGTCAGCTTCATGGCCCCTCCCGATCGGCGCCGCGGCAATCCATGGTGCTATCCTACCGCCAGGCCATGACGGGCGGTCTCAGGCATTTCTGCTTTCGGGCATCAGGGAAACCGGGTAGGGTGATTTGGTGCCGCTTTAGGGCACATACCCTAAGCTATTTGTCAAACGCTAAAATAGGGCGACGGCGGCGGTGCGGACGCGGGATCGGATCTTGAAGGCGGCGCTCCACCTCTTCAACGAGCGCGGCGAGGCGCATGTCTCGCTCGCCCAGATCGCCGCGCGGCTCGCCATCAGCGAAGGCAATCTCTGGTACCATTTCCGCACCAAGCGCGACCTCGTCGGCGCGCTCTTCGCCGAGCTCGAGGAGCGCATCGAGCGCAATCTGTCGCGCGAGCCGGCGGCCGCCGGCGGCCATCTCGCCGATTTCGGCGATTATGCCCGGCAGAGCTTCCGCGACATCTGGGAATACCGCTTCCTCTATCGCCACCGCTTCGATCCCGAGGAAGAGAGCGAGCTGGCGCAGCGTGCCGCGGACCTCGCCGAGCGCGCCCATCGCTATACCGAGCGCATCCTCACCGAGATGGTGGCGCGCAAGCTGCTTGCCGCGACTGCGCAGGAGATCATCGAGCTCGCCGCCAATGCCTGGATCATTTCGCGCTACTGGGTGGAGTACCTGCAGGAGCGGCATGGCCTGGTGCGCATCACCGAGGCCGATCTGCAGGCCGGGGTCAAGCAGCTCTTCGCGCTCTACCGCCCGCACCTTACCGAAGCCGCCCGCGCGCAGATCAAGGCGCATGAGGAGCCGCGAAAGCTGGCGCGCGGATGATGCCGCTGGCGAAGTACGCGCGGCAGAACGGCAGAAGGCGCCGCCAGGGCTTCTAGCCCGGATTTCTCACACCGTCGCGTGCTGCGTTGCACACTGTTGGCGCGATGTTAGGAGCCAGGGCGCAGGCGATGTGAGCATCGTCAAGCCCGCCGCGACGCGGCAGCGCGCCAACAGTGTGCAACCCGGAGGGACGGCGC
>DATJLU010000097.1:0-16172 GCA_035509275.1 Allostellaceae bacterium
GGCGACATCGAAACCCTGATCAAGGAGCTGGTCGGCAGGAGCTGCCAATGGAGCATGCCTGGTCCCAAGAACGTGCCTCTTTCCGGTCTCTATGAGGGTCCGGCGGGCGCCAGCGAATTCTTCACGCGCGTTGCCCAGCATCTGAAAATCACCAAGTTCGAGCCCAGGCAGTTCATCGACGGCGGCGATACCATCGTCGTCATCGGCCGCGAAGAGGCGACGGTGAAACGGACCGGGAAACAATATTCCCAGGACTGGGTCCATGTCCTCCGTTACCGCGACGGCAAGATGGTTGCGTTCCAGAGCTACGACGACACGGCAGCGATCGCCGCCGCGTTCAGCTAGAGAATGGCACTTAGAGTCCCCTCCCCCCTTGAGGGGGAAGGTCAGGGTGGGGGGTCGCTCGCGTCGGAGACGCCAGCGTCATTTCATTTCCGTCGCGACGTCGATTAACGCAGCGATTACCTCAAAACTGTGCAATTTCCAGCGCCGCGAGACCGTGCCCTCAATTATCTTGGCGCGGATGGAAAACAAGGACGCTTCCAGTATCGATAGGGCTTCTGCTCGAGCCGCCGCTTGCTGGCAATGCGGCGCTCACGCCATCGCGGACTGCGCCTATTCGCTCCGCCTGGTCGCAAGCCCGGGGCGGCGGCTCGACCCCCTTGGCTTTCACGTAAACCACGGCAAAGACTGGGATGAAGTGCGCGTCCGAGTGCCGCGTTGCCGCGCTTGCCGATCGCGGACCCAGCTCTCGCTGCTGATCGTTTTCGCCGGCACGCTGGCGAGCGCAATCGCTTTGCCGGCGCTGCAATCCCGCTTCTGGCCGCGGCTCGAAGCCCCGACCTGGGTATTCGAGAGTCACCAAGGCGTTGGCACGCTGATGACCGCCGCGGGTCTTCTTCTGGGGTTCGTGCTCTCAATGCTGGGGATCTCCCTGGATCGCGAATTTTCAGGCCGCCGCTCGGTCGCCTCCTATCCGCCGGTCATCAGGTTGCGGCAAGAGGGTTGGCATTACCCCGTCTATCCCGCGTATTGACGTCAATGATAAGACCACCCGGCCGCACGCGGGAGAGGGCGGGGGCCCGTCGCGCAGCGACGGGAGGGTGAGGGTACAGCTCGGGCGTGCTTCTACGCCGACCACGCCCAATTTCCGAGCCAGTGCACATCGAGCAAATTCTCTTCGCCATCCAAATAAAATAAAGAATGATGCAGATCAAATTTTAGACAAACTTGAATATTGTTCGCCGTAATATTATGGCTTTAACTTGTTTTTAATTTCTATCTCGGATACTCGCCAAATTAATTATTATACAGAGGAGAGGCCATGGCCTATCAGTCGCTCGAGGCAGCTCTGACGGGCAGCATGCGCGACTTCCGCGAGCTGAAGGGTCCCGACCTGGTGGCCCGCGTCGAAGATTTCTACCGGTGGCAAGAAAACCGCCGCCAGCTTGGCTTGTGGTCTTATTCGAAGTCCACCGAGGAAGCGCCGCTGGGCGTCTGCGCGGCGAAAGACGAGACGGGCCCCGGCTACCGCGGCGTCAATTTCGCATCGCAGGACTACTTAGGCCTCTCCTCCGATCCGGAGATCAAGGAAACGGCGAAAGCGGTCATCGACGAATACGGCGTTCACAGCGCGGGCTCCTCCGCTCTGGCCGGAAATACCAAATATTCGTTGAAGCTCGAGGAAACGATTTCCGAGTTTCTGGCAGCGCGGCACACCACTCTCTACCCGACGGGGTGGGCCGCCGGTTACGGGGTGATCAAAGGGCTGGTGCGGCCGGATGACCACGTCGTCATGGACGGTTTGTCGCATGCTTGTCTACAGGAAGGCGCCATGTCGGCGACGCCGAACGTGCACCTGCACGGCCATCTGAACCTTGAGTCTGCGCGGCGTCACCTGCGGCGGATCCGCAGCCGCGACACCGAATGCGCGATCCTTGTGGTGACGGAAAGCCTGTTCTCGATGGACTCCGATACACCGGATCTTGCCGCACTCCAGGAGCTGTGCCGCGAATTCAACGCGACGCTTCTCGTCGACGTCGCCCACGATCTCGGCTGCATCGGTGCCGACGGGCGCGGCTTCATCGGTGAGCAGGGCATGCTCGGCAAGATCGATATCGTCATGGGCAGCTTCTCGAAGACCTTCGCCTCGAACGGCGGCTTCGTCGCGTGCAATTCGCCGGCGGTACGGCAGTATCTCAAATTCTACGGCTGTTCGGCGACGTTCTCGAACACGCTCTCCCCGGTTCAGGCGGCGACGGTCGCCAAGGCCTTCGACATCATCCGCTCGGAGCGTGGACGCTGGCTGCGCGAAGAGATGATGGAGCGCGCCATCTTGCTGCGCGAGATGCTGGACATGGAGGAGCTGCAATTGCTCGGCATTCCGTCGGCGATCGTACCGGTTGTCGTTGGCGAAGAGGCGGTGGCACGCATGGTGAGCCGGCGGCTTCCTCGCCTTGGCCTTGTCGCCAACATGGTCGAGTTTCCGGCCGTGGCGAAAGGCAATGCGCGCTTTCGCCTGCAGGTCATGCCGGGACATACGCGCCAAAACATCGCGGATTTCGTCGACGGGTTCGGCGCCGCAGTCGCCGCCGCGCAAAGCGAATATCACGACTACCTCGCAGCCAAGACCGCAGGAAAACGGGTCCGGCCTTTCGCCGACGTCGCGTAGTCGCCGCATAAAGGAGCAGGAAGCGTGATCAGCGAGAGCATCATTCGCAGGGTCGACTCGCTCGTTCCTCTCGAGCTGCGGAACGATACCGGTTCGCTATGGCAAGCTCGCATCTTTGTGATCAGCCATTTGCTCGGTCCGTGCCTCGGCGCCGTCATCCTCGTCTTTCTCTATCGGGCGGATCCCATGCGCGGTGCGCCGTATTGGATCCTATGCGCGCTCGCCAGCCTGTTTCCGATGCTGCCGTTTGCGATGAGAATCATCGGCCGCCTGACCTGGCCGGCGCTCTTCTCCGTCTGCGATCTCACTTTCCTCAGCGTCTTCGGTTCGTATTTCTATGGCGGCGTGAGCTCGCCATTCCTGCCGTGGTTTCTGACGGCGCTGCTGCTGGGCTTCTTCTATCTCGGCAAGCGTCCCTTTCTCGTGCTCGGCATCTTCGCCGTCAATCTGGCCGGCTTCTGCGCTGCCTATGTGGTGCATGGGGGATTTCCTACGCACGTGCCGGTCGCGGCGCTCTCGGGCGTCGGCGTGATCTCGGCGTGCGCGGCGACGCTCTATACCTCGATGATGGCGATCTACTACGCCAACGTCATCACCGCCCAATCGGACCTGAAGCGCGAGGCCGACCGGCATGAGATTACGGCCGCCAGAATGCGCGACGCGAAGGAGAAAGCCGAACGCGCCAACGAGGCGAAGTCGGTATTTCTGGCGAAGATGAGTCATCATCTGCGGACGCCGCTCAATGCCGTGATCGGCTACAGCGAGATGCTCCTGGAAGACGCTTGCTTGGACGGCAACGACTCGCAGACGGCGGATCTCGAGAAAATCAACAGCGCCGGTCGTCATCTTTTGTCGCTGGTCAATGATGTTCTCGACATGTCCAAGATCGACTCGGAAAACATTGAGCTGGCGCTGACGCCGTTCGAGCTGGGCGATTTGGTCAGCGACGTCGCGTCGACCTGCCGCAGCCTCATCGAGCGGAACGGCAACAAGTTCGTGGTCGACCAAGGCGCCGAGCTGGGCACCGTCGTCTCTGACGAAACGCGCCTGCGGCAGGCGGTCATCAATCTCTTGAGCAATGCCGGAAAATTCACCACCAACGGCGCGGTCTTGCTGCGTGTCGCGCGTGAACGGCGCGCCGATCGAGACGATATCGTGATCGTCGTCGAAGATACGGGGATCGGCATCTCGGCCGCCAACCTGCAAAAGCTGTTTACCGACTTCAATCAGGCGGATGCATCGACGGCGAGCAAATACGGCGGCACAGGCCTCGGCCTCGCGCTCAGTCGAAGGCTTTGCCAGCTGATGCAGGGCGACATCGAGGTGCGCAGCGAGGTCGGGAAAGGTTCGACGTTCATCATTCGCGTTCCCGCATTTCTGGCCCTACCGACGCACGATAGCGACCAGACTCATGCATTTGCCGCCTGACAGAATATCTCGACCCCTGTGAGTCCGCCTGCAGCCTCTTGCCAAGTGCCTGACGTGGAGTTCGCAATGGACAAGCGCCGGCAGACGATATCCCGATGGCTCTTCAACGCCGTCGACTGGTTCATTCCTGCGAAGGTCAAAGCGAACAGCCAGATCATCCAGGGTGTGCGGATGTTCTTGTTCAGCCACCTTTTCGGCCCATTTCTCGGCCATACCATCTCGCTTTATATCCTTTTCATCCACGGGCCCGACGCGCCCTGGTGGATCTTTTTCTGGGCGATCACCGCCTTCTGGCCGTTTCCGCTGGTGCTCAAGCTCACGGGCTGGTATGTGCCGTTGGCCCTTGTTTCGATCCAGAACCTGATCTTCTGCATCCTATGGGGTTGCTACCAGTACGGCGGCATCAGCTCACCGATCATGCCCTGGCTGATCACCGTGCCGCTGCTGGCCTTCTTCTATCTGCCGACGCGCAAAACGCGGATCATGGTGTCGTTCCTCATCGTCATCAACATCGCCGCGGTCAACTTCATCAACATCCGCTATGGCTTCAACAACAGCACCATCCCGCTCAGCGAGCTCACCGGCCTCGGGATGGTGTCGACCTTCTGTGCCGGCATCTACGTCTCGATGATGGCGCTCTATTACGCGAATATCGTGTCGTCGCAGTCGGAACTGGAGCTTGAGATTCAGCGCCACCTCGCGACCACGCGCGAGCTGCGCACGGCGACCGAAGAGGCCGAACGCGCGACCCGCGCGAAATCGGAGTTCCTGGCCAAGATGAGTCACGAGCTCAGGACGCCGTTGAGCGCCATCCTGGGCTACAGCGAGATGTTGATGGAGGAGTTGGACGACGCCGAGCCCAAGGTCCGGGATCTGAAACGGATCCATGGCGGCGGGAAGACGCTCCTGGGGCTGATCAATGACCTTCTCGATCTTTCAAAGCTCGAGGCCCACAAAACCGACCTTCACGCCGAGCAATTCGACCTCGCCGCATTTCTGGCGTCCGTGTCGATGGATTGGGAAAAGGCCGCTTCGGAGAGCAATGTTAATTTCACCTTGCGCCATGCGACGGAGCTCGGCCCCGTCGTCAACGACGCGCAAAAGCTGCGCCGCGTCATCGACAATTTGATGAGCAATGCCGTCAAGTTCGCGCGGGGCGGGAGGGTCACGCTGACGGCGTCGAACAACGGCGACCAGATCATCATCGCGATCGCCGACACCGGTCGCGGCATCGACTCTGACCGGATGGCGACCATGCTGGACAGCTTCGGCAGTCACACCAGCGAGACGTCGAGCAAGTATGACGAAAATCCCGGATTGGGCTTGGCACTCAGCCACCGTTACTGCCGTCTGATGGGCGGCGACCTTAGCGTCGAGAGCGAGCCGAGCCGCGGTTCCTGCTTCACGATCCGCGTCCCGGCGCGTCTGACGCGCAGCGCGACCATCACCGCTCCGCCGGAGACGCCGCGCAACGGCGTGCGCGATATCGGCCATACCGAGAATTCGATCCTCGTCATCGACGACGATCCGTCGGCGCTCGATTTGATTGAACGGATCCTGTCGAAAGAGGGAATTACGTCGGTGCTTAGTCGCAGCGTCGTCGACGGTATCGCCCGCGCACGCGAACACCTGCCGGCGGCGATCATCCTTGATATCAGAATGCAGCAACCCGATGGCTGGCAGGCTCTGCGGCTCATTCGCCAGGATCGGCAGCTCTGCCCGATAAAGGTGATCCTGCTGACGGTCGATGACGATTTCGTCAAGGGACGCGCCTTCGGCGCCGACGCCCATCTGCTGAAACCGATCGACAGGGACGCGTTGATACGGTGCATCAGGGCCTTCTGCCCGGCGCTGCACATGGACGAGCTGGACGAAGCGAATCTCCCTCTCGCTGCCCAAGCCTGAAAGGACGATCTTTTTGCCTTGACTAGCGACGCAGACTGTTATCCCGGAGGTTCTTAACCGATGGCGCTTGTGCTCGTTATTGATGATGCTGTGGTCATGCGCGACCTGGTGCGCCGTATGTTGGCCCAAACCAGTCATGCGGTTATAGAGGCAGAGGATGGAGAAGCCGGATTGACGCTGTTCAGCCGGCATCGCCCCGATGTCGTCATAACCGACCTCTTCATGCCCAATAAGGAGGGCATCGAGACGATCCGAGACATCCGCCGAACGAAGGGCAATACGAAAATCATCGCAATGTCGGGCGGTGCGACACAAGGCGACGAGTATCTGACTGCGGCCAAGGAGCTCGGCGCTGACGCGGTGCTGCCCAAGCCGTTTGGCCGCCGCGATCTGCTTGGGCTGATCGATCAGCTCTTTCATCCCGGGCGCTAGCGTGCTGCTCGTCGGAGCGCCCATGCACATTGTTGCCGATCACCGGTTGGATAAGCTCTACCGCTATTGGGCGAGCCGGCGGAACGGGCGGCCGATGCCATCGCGCGCCGACATCGACCCGCTGGAGATTCCGGCCGAGATTTGGCCGCACACCATGCTTCTCGATGTTCTTTGGGCGCACGGCCTGCCGCGCTTCCGCTATCGCCGAGTCGGCGATGTATTCTGGCGTGGCTCGGGTCAGGAGCCGACCGGCTGCTTCATCGATGAGGTGTTGCCCGAAACCGCCGGCTACCGAGCCTATATCATCGGCGTCTATAGCGAGATGGCGACGCTCCGGCGCGCCATCTACACGGAAAACATTCTCACCCTCGACAAAGGGGCGGCTCCCATGCTGGTGAAGCGCGTGAGCTTGCCATTGTCGACGGACGGTAACACCGTCGACATGGCGTTGGCAGGACATGTCTTTGCGCACGACACGCTTCCTCGGGAAAACGCCCTCTCGCTCGTGCGTGATATGCACGAAGTCACGCGTGATGTGCTCGAGAACTGAGGTCAAGGCGAACGCGCGACGCGCGTTCGTCCGCGGCGGCGGCAGCGATTGCGCAGCAATCGCGGGAGCCGCACCGTTCAGACTAGCTTGGGCGCTAGCGTCAGGTGGTTGAAGCTAGTCCGCTCCGAGCGGCTCTCACGGTTGTTACGCAACCGCTGACGCCGCCGCCGACGAGCGCCGCGCGCTCGCGCCACCCTCACCCCGCGCCGGCCGCCAGCTTCTGCGCCATGGCGGAGGGCGAGATCACCGGCGTGTAGATGCCGCGCTGCTCGGCTTGCGACTGGAACTTGTCGGTGATGCCGATCACGGTTTCGGCGCCGCCGAGATAGAGGAAGCCGTCGGGCGGCAGCATGCGCGAGACGCGGTCCAGCACCGTCGTCTTGGTCGGCTGGTCGAAATAGATCAGCACGTTGCGGCAGAACACCACGTCGAACTGCCCCATCGGCGTGAAATCGTCGAGCAGATTGAGGCAGCGGTATTTCACCATGTTGCGGATCTGGCCGTCGATCTGCCAGCGATCGCCCTGCTGCTTGAAGTACTTCACCAGGAGCTGGATCGGCAGCCCGCGCTGCACCTCGAACTGCGAGTAGGCTCCAGCCTGCGCCTTCTCCAGGATCTCGGTCGAGAGATCGCTGGCGACGATCTCGATCGTCCAATTGGCCAGCTTCGCCTTCTCCTCCGAGAGCAGCATGGCGAGCGAATAGGGCTCCTGCCCGCTCGAGCAGGCGGCGCTCCAGATGCGGATCGACTTGCGCGCCGCGCGCGTCTTCAGCAGCTGCGGCAGCACGAAGTTCTTGAACTGGTCGAACGGTTTGATGTCGCGGAAGAAGAACGATTCGTTGGTCGTCATCGCCTCGACGACGTCGCGCACCAGCTCGCCCTCCGGCCGGCTGCGCAGCGCGCCGATGAGCTCGTCGAGCGATTTCATGTTGCGCTTGCGCGCGACCGGCAGCAGGCGGCTCTCGAGCAGATAGGCCTTGTCGCGGGTCACCACCAGGCCCGAGCGGTCCTTGAGCAGGCGGCAGAGGAGATCGAAATCGTCGGTGGTCATCGTCCCGCCCGCATTGACAGCCTGCCGATGAACGGCCCGATTTCATCGAGCGGCAGCACCGCGCTGCAGAGACCGGCCAGCGCCACCGAACCGGGCATGCCCCAGACGACGCTGCTCGCCTCGTCCTGGGCGATGACCGTGCCGCCGGCCTCGACCACGGCGCGGCCACCGGCGAGCCCGTCATGCCCCATGCCGGTCAGGATCAAGCTCAGCGCCCGCGCGCCATAGACCGCGGCGACGCTGCGCAGCATCGGGTCGACCGAAGGACGGCAGAAGTTTTCCGGCGGCGTCTTCAGCAGCCGCACCACCTTCTCGCCGCGCTCGACCTGCACGGTCATGTGGAAATCGCCGGGCGCGACATAGATGCGGCCGCCCTGCACCGGCTCGCCGTCGACGCCTTCGGCGGCGTGACAGCCGCTGGCGCGCGCGAGATGCTCGGCGAGAATGGTGGTGAAGGTCGCCGGCATGTGCTGCGTAATGAAGATCGGCTGCTTCACCGCGCCCTTGAGCGCCGCGGTGACGTGGAAGAGCGCCTGCGGCCCGCCGGTCGAGGAGCCGATGGCGACGATCTCCGGCACGTCGCGCGCTCCCGGGCGCAGCGCGATGACGCGGCGCTGCGGCTCGTGGGCCGGCTCGAAGGCGGCTTCCGCCACGCCGCGCGCCGCCGGCTGCGGCGCGGCAACGCCGACGGCGCGGCGCCGCGCCTGGCCGAGCGCCTTCACCTTCTCCAGCAGCTCGCGCTTGAACTGATCGGCGCTGGTGAGCGCCGAGGCGCCGGGCTTGGTGAGGTAGTCGGCGGCGCCGGCGGCGAGCGCCTTCATGCTGATATCGGCGCCGCGGCGGGTCAGCGTCGAGGCGATGATCACCTTGAGCCCGGGCTTTGCCGCCAGCAGCTTGGGCAAGGCGGTGAGGCCGTCCATCACCGGCATCTCGATGTCGAGGATGACGATCTCGATGTCGTGGCGCGACAGCGCGGAGAGCGCCATCTCGCCATTGCTGGCCGAGGCCAGCACTTCGACTTCGGGATCGGCTTCGAGCGAGCGGGTCAGCAGACCGCGGATGACGGCGCTGTCGTCGACCACCATCAGCCGGTACGGCGCGGCGGCGCGGCCGCCCTTGGAGCCGCGGGCGCGCACCAGGGGATTGGCCGCGGCATTCCTCACAAAAGCCCCACTTGCGCGAACTTGGCCTGGAGGATGTCGCTGTCGAAGGGCTTCATGATGTACTCGTTGGCCCCCGCGCCGATCGCCTCCTGGATGTGCTGGATGTCGTTCTCGGTAGTGCAGAACACGACGACCGGGCCCTCGCCGCCGGGCGAACGGCGGAGGTGACGCAGGAAGTCGATACCGCTCATCACCGGCATGTTCCAGTCGAGCAGCACCACGTCCGGCATCTTCTTGAGGCAGGCGTCGAGCGCCAGCTTGCCGTCCGCCGCCTCTTCGATGTTGAAATGCAGGTCCTCGAGGATGCGGCGCGCAACCTTGCGGACCACGCGGCTATCGTCGACGATGAGACAGGACTTCATCTCCGGTTACTCCGCCCCCGCGGCGTCGGCTCACGCCGCCTCCGCGCGCCCGGAGAAGTCGAGCACGCGGGCCACGTCGAGCACGATGAGCAGCGTCTTGTCGAGGCGGTAGATGCCGCCCGAGACCTCGCGCCAGATCGGGTCCAGCGTCGCCGGATTGCGCTCCGCCGTGCCGGTATCGAGGCTCAGCACCTCGCCGACGGCGTCGACCATGACGCTGTAGAGCTCGCCGCCGTGATCGACGACGACGCTCATGCCGTTCTGGCCGTCGGGCAGCGGCGGCAGGCGCAGGCGCGTGCGCAGATCGATGGCGGTGACGATGCGGCCGCGCAGGTTGAGCGATCCCGCCACCTCGGGCGGCGCCAGTGGAATGCGGGTGATGCGCTGCGGTCCGAGCACATCCTGCACCTGCAGCACCGGAATGCCGAAGAGCTGCTCGGCAACGGTGATCGACACGAACTCGTGCTCTTCGCCGGCGATGCCGCCGGCCTTGCTGCGCGGATCGACGCCGATGTCCTTGCTCATGCGGCACCTCTCTCAACATTGAGCGCTTCGGAGAGCGTATGGAGCAGCGCGTCGCGGTCGAACTTGGCGACATAGTCGCTGAAGCCGGCGGCCCGGCCGCGGTCGAGATCGCGCGGCGTCGCATGCGAGGACAGCGCGACCAGCGGCGTGTTCTGCCAGCGCGTGGTGCTCTTCACCGTGCTGGCGAACTGGAAGCCGTCCATGCCGGGCATCTCGATGTCGCTGATGATGACGTCGAAATCCTGACCCGCTTCGCACAGGCTGAGCGCGCGATCGGCGGACTCCACCGTCGTCACCTCGTAGCCCGCCACCGACAGCAGCGGCGTCAGCAGGTTGCGGAAGAACGGGCTGTCATCGACGAGCAGCACGCGCTTGCCGTTTTGGCCTTCGAACTCGCCGTCGCTGCGGTTGCCGAACCAGTCGTTGTAGGCCTGGGTCAGGTAGAAGCCGGCGTCGATCAGGTCGGTCGCCTTGCCGGCGATGATGGCGCTGCCGATCACGCCGGGACGGTCGACCGCCACCTCGATCTTGAGCTGGTCCTCGACGATGTCGACGATCTCGTCGACCACCAGCCCCATGGTGTGCTCCTTGTCGGCGAAGACCAGGATCGGCTGGCGGCCGTCCTTGCCCATATGATAGTTCGGGTCGATGGTGACCAGCGGCATGAGCCTGCCGCGATACTGCACCACCGGCTTGTCGTGCGAGTACTCGATCTGCGCCGCCTCGATCTCTTCGAGACGGGCGATGAGCGCGAGCGGCACCGCCTTGGGCGCGCCGCTGCCGGCGCGGAACAGCAGCAGGCTGGTGAGGTCGTTGCGTATGCCGGTCTTGCCGGCCGCCTCCGCCGCCCGCTTCGCATTCTCGCTCACGGTGATCTCGCCCGTGCCGGCGGCGATGCCGTTGGGATCGAGGATCATGATGACGCTGCCATCGCCGAGGATGGTGTTGCCCGAGAACATCGAGATGTCGCGCAGGATCGGCGCCACCGGCTTCACCACGATCTCTTCGGTGTCGAAGACGCGGTCGACGATGATGCCGAAGGTATAGGTGCCGACTTGCGTCACGACGATGAAGGTCTCGCCCGGCGCCTCGGTGCGCTTGCCGAGCCGCAGCAGCTCCTGCAGCGAGACCAGCGGCAGCAGGCGGTCGCGCAGGCGCAGCACCGGCGCATTGTTGAGCCACTCGACCGTGGTCTCCGAATTCGCCGCGGCGCGCACCAGCTCGATCACGCTGATCTGCGGGATGGCGAAGCGCTCGCCGGCGCATTCGACGATGAGCGCCGAGACGATGGCGAGGGTCAGCGGGATCTTGATGACGAAGGTCGAGCCCTTGCCGCGCTGGCTCTTCATCT
Organism: Allostellaceae bacterium; assembly: GCA_035509275.1. GTDB lineage: Bacteria > Pseudomonadota > Alphaproteobacteria > ATCC43930 > CGMCC-115725 > DAHUYF01. The sequence goes on from DATJLU010000097.1 coordinate 11,439, forward strand.
CGACGGTGCCGCCGATCTTCTCGATGTTGGTGCGCACCACGTCCATGCCGACGCCGCGGCCGGAGACGCTCGTCACCTTGGCCGCGGTGGAGAAGCCGGCCTTGAAGATGAATTGCTGGATCTGCTGCTCGGACATCGCCGCGAGATCGCTCTCGCTGGCGAGGCCGGTCGCGATCGCCTTCTGCTTGATCTTGTCGATGTCGAGACCGCGCCCGTCATCGGCGATCTCGATGATGATATGGCCGCCCTCGTGATAGGCGTTGAGGGTGATCGTGCCGGTCTCGGGCTTGCCCGCGGCGGCGCGGTCGGATGGCATCTCGACGCCGTGATCGGCCGAGTTGCGCACCATGTGCGTGAGCGGGTCCTTGATCATCTCAAGGACCTGGCGGTCGAGCTCGGTCTCGGCGCCGTGCATCTGGAGATCGATCCGCTTGCGCAATTCGTGCGAGAGGTCGCGAACGATGCGCGGCAGCTTGGCCCAGGCATTGCCGATCGGCTGCATGCGCGTCTTCATCACGCCTTCCTGCAGCTCGGTCGTGACATGCGAGAGGCGCTGCAGCGGCGCGCCGAATTCGCTGTCCTTGTGGCTGCGCAGGATCTGCATGAGCTGATTGCGCGTCAGCACCAGCTCGCTCACCATCGTCATGAGGTTCTCGAGCAGGTCGACGTTGACGCGGATGCTCTGCGCCGCGACCGCCGATTCCTTGGCCTCCGCCGCCGCTTCGCTGCGCGGCTCCTTCGCCTCTTTGGCGTCCTTGGGCTCTTTCGACTCCTTGACTTCCTTCGCCGCTTTCGGCGCCGGCGCGGGAGCGGCCTTCGCCTCTTCGGCCGCCGGCGCAGGCGCGGCGGCCGCCGGCGCAGGCGCAGCCGCCGGCGCGGCGGCCGCCGGGGCAGGCGCAGCCGCCGGCGCGGCCGGCGGCTCGTTGACGATGGGCGTCGCCAGCACGGGCGCCGCCGGCTTCGGCTCGGGCTCCGGCTCGCGCTTCACTTCAGCTTTCGGCGCGGCCGGGACCGGGGCCGGCGCCGCAGCGGCCGGCGCCCCCTCGCCTGCCGCCAGCGCGTTGAGGCGCGCGATGAGCTCGCTGTCGTCGCCCGCCGGCTCGGCCTCGTCGCGCTCGAGCTGGCCCAGCAGCGACTTGATCTGGTCGAGCGAGGCGAGGATGAGGCTCACCGCATGCGGCGTCACCTTCTGCTCGCCGTCGCGGAACTTGCCGAGCACGTTCTCCGAGGCATGCGCCACGGCTTCGAGGCGGGGCAGCCCGAGAAAGCCGCAGGTGCCCTTGATGGTATGGACGATGCGGAAGATGTTTCCGAGCAGGCCGGGGTCGTTCGGATTCTGCTCGAGCTTCACCAACTCCTGGTCAAGAACCGCCAGGCTCTCATTGGTCTCGGTCAGAAATTCGCTGAGCAAATCGTCCATTGTGCCGGTTCCTTGCGCGCCGCCTTGCGCCTGACCATCCCCTGCCGAAACGAGGCGGGAAATTGGCCAAAAAGATGGCGGATATTCTTTAAGAACCGGTTAGCACTAGCCTCAGTTAATCACCCGTTACGCTAGAGTTCGCTCGCTAGTTGAGGCGCAAGCCGCGCCTTCGGCTACCCCGCCGCGGCGCGGAACAGCACGCGTTGCGGCTCGGCTTCGACGAGTGCCACGGTGGCGCCGAGAAGCTGCGCGAGGCGCGCGGTGAAATAGGCGTGGACGGTGCGCGAGGTGAGCTGATCGACGGCGGCGAGCGGGTCGAGCGCCGAGCGCAGCTCGGGGCCGAGATTGACGGCCTCGCCCTCCGCCACCACCTCGATGCCCGATGCGCCGGCGCGCAGCGGCCGGACCTGGATGGTGCCGCCGCGCGGCAGCGTTTCGGCGGCGAGCACCAGCATGTTGCAGGCGAGACGCTGCCAATCGAGCGGCAATGTCGTCGCCTCGGCCGACCAGTCGCACCGCACCTTGCCGCCTTCGAGCAGTCCCTCGGCGAGATCGCGGCCCGTGGCGCCGCCGCCGCTGGAGGTGGCGCTGGTGCCATAAGCGAAGCGGTAGAACTGCAGCCGCTGCCCGGCTTTGCGGGCACTTTGTCCGATCAGCTGAATGGCGTCGCGGACGAAATCGGGGTCCTCCTCATCGAGCAGCTCGACGCCGTTATTGATGGCGCCCACCGGGCTGACCAGCTCGTGACAGAGGCGCGCATTGATCAGCTCGAGGACACGAAACTCGATCGTCCCGCTCATCCCATTTCCGCCCCTGCCTCCATCGCGCCGCAGCGCCCTCTCCTCATTGATAACGCTACCACAGGGGGAAGCCGATCCGTGTCAAGATAACAAGATCAAGGGCGGCGTCATGGCCCCGCCGCCGGCGCCATCAGCCGCTCCGCCGCGGCAACATCCGCGGGCTCATTGGCGTTGAAGAAGGGATCGACCCGTCCGGCCGGAAACTCGACCGTGGCGAGGCGGAAGCGCGCCGTCCAGCGATCGACCTTGCGGATGCGATCCTCGACCAGGGCGCGCCGCAACGCCTCACGCAACGCCACCGGCCACAGCCCGAAGACGGGATGCGCGCGGCCGGCCGAAGCGGCGCAGGCGAGCTCGCTCCCGGCCGTCACCGCCGCGGCGAGCCGCGCCACCAGATCGAGCGGCAGGAAGGGCGCATCGCCGGCAAAGCTCGCAACATGGCTCGCCGCCGGCAGCGACGCTGCCGCCCAATCGAGCCCGGCCAGGATGCCGGCGAGGGGACCCGGGAAGTCGGCGACGCTGTCGGCCACCACCGGCAGGCCGAAGCCGGCGAACCGGCCCGGATCGCCATTGGCGTTGATCGCCAATGCCGTCACCTGCGGCCGCGCGCGGTCGATGATATGCGCGAGGATCGGCCGGCCGGCGAGGAGGCGCAGACATTTGTCGCCGCCTCCCATGCGCCGCGACAGCCCGCCCGCCAGCACAATGCCGGCAATGATCACGCCGCATCCTCGGCGAGGCTGGATTTGCGCTGGAGGCGCGGGCTCTCTTCGTCCATGGACGCTGGATCGCCATCGAAGACGATGCGCTCCTCGCCCGACAGCGCAATGAAGCGCTTGCCCTTGGCGCGGCCGACGAGGGTGAGCCCCGCCTTGCGCGCCAGCTCGACGCCCCAGGCGGTGAAGCCCGAGCGCGAGATCAGGATCGGAATCCGCATCTGCACCGTCTTGATCACCATCTCCGAGGTGAGCCGGCCGGTGGTGTAGAACATCTTGCCCTCGGGCGTGACGCCATGCCGGTGCATGTAGCCGGCGATCTTGTCGATGGCATTGTGGCGGCCGACATCCTCCATGTAGAGCAGCGGCCGGTCGGCCTCGCAGAGCACGCAGCCATGGATCGCGCCGGCGGCAAGATAAAGGCTGGGCGCGGTGTTGATCTTCTTGGTGAGGGCATAGAGCCAGGAGGTCTTGAGGATGGCGTCGGCCGGAAGCCGCACCTCCTCGAATTTTTCCATGAGATCGCCGAACACCGTGCCCTGGGCGCAACCGGAGGTCAGCGTCTTCCGGCGCAGCTTCTTCTCGAAATTCGTCCGCCGCTTGGTGCGCACCACGACGGTCTCGAGCTCCTCGTCGTAATCGACCGCGGTGATCTCGTCATCGGCCCGCAGCATGTTCTGATTGAGCAGATAGCCGATCGCGAGATAGTCGGGATGATCACCGATCGTCATCATCGTGACGATCTCCTGCCCGTTGAGGAACAGGGTCAGCGGCCGCTCGACCACCACCGCCGCCTCGATCTGCTTGCCCTCATGGTCGATGCCGCCGACCCGGCGGGTCAGCCGGGGATCGTCGGGATCGGGGCAAAGGGTGAATTCGCGCATGGAATAATGATGGAGTGCACCACGCGATGGCGCAAGCGCGCCCGCGGCCCTGCCTCAAAGCGCGCCGCGAAGCAGGCGATACAAACTAGAGTTGCGTTAAGCATGGTTTTACTCCCCTCATGGAATAATTGATTTGCGCTAACTTTCTGGAGATTTCCGATGTTCCGCTCGCTCTTTTGGGGTGCTTTCCTGTTCGGCGCCGCACTCACGCCAAGCCTCGGCTACGCTGCCGATCACGGTACCGCCGACGAGGCCAAAGCCATGGTCGAAAAGGCCGTCGCGCTGATCAAAAGCGCCGGGCCCGAGAAGGCCTTCGCGACGTTCGACGACAAGTCGAACCAGGACTTCCATTACAAGGACCTCTACATCTTCGTGCGCACCTTCGACGGCAACACCGTGGCGCACGGCGCCAATATGGCGCTGATCGGCCACACATCGCTCGCCACCAGGGACGCCGACGGCAAGCTCTACGTCAAGGAGATGGTCGAGGACGCCAAGACCAAGGGCGATGGTTGGGTCGATTACAACTGGCCCAACCCGGTCAATCACAAGATCGAGCAGAAATCGTCTTACATCGAGCGGGTCGGCGATTACATCGTCTGCGCCGGCTTTTACAAGTAACCAGGGCGCGCGCTTCCGCCCGCTTAGCCGGGCCCCGGCCCGAGGCCGGGTCCGCGCGAAACAGCGCGACTTCCGCTAACGCCGTATTATGCTATAGGCGAGCGGCAAGGAGGCTTGAGGACCCGGCAGCGGGTCCCCATAACAAGGGCATGATCGATCCCTTTGGCCGGCACATAAGCTATTTGCGCGTCTCGGTCACCGACCGCTGCGACTTCCGCTGCGTCTATTGCATGGCGGAAGACATGACCTTTCTGCCCAAATCCGAGGTGCTCACCCTCGAGGAGCTCGACCGC
>DATJLU010000098.1:0-26197 GCA_035509275.1 Allostellaceae bacterium
CGGGCTTGGGCGGCGCCGGCGCGCCCGGTACGCCGCAGGCGGTGAGTGCCAACGCCAGGAGCATCAACGAGGCGGCGCGCGTCATAGGAATCGCTCCCGTGCCGCAGCGGCAGCCTTTCGCACATTATCGGGCGCGGTGCCGCCATAGCTGCGCCGGCCTGCGACCGCCGCCTCGACCGACAGGGCCTGGCGAATCTCCTCGCCGATCCTGGGTTCGACGCTGCGCATCGCAGCCAACGGCAGCTCGGCGAGCCCGCAGCCCTTGCGCTCGGCAAGCCGCACGAGGTTTCCGGTCACCCGATGGGCCTCGCGGAAGGGGAGCCCGAGCCTTCGCACCAGCGCGTCGGCGAGGTCGGTCGCGGTGATGTAACCGCGTTCGCAGGCCTGGCGCATGGCGCCGGCGTCGACGGTCAAGTCGGCGACCATTCCTGTCATGGCGGCAAGGGTCAGGGCCAAATTGTCGGCGGCGAGAAAAACCGGCTCCTTGTCCTCCTGCATGTCCTTGCCATAGGTGAGCGGCAGGCCCTTCATGACCACGAGCAGCTGCACGAGCGCGCCGATCGCCTGGCCGGCCTTGCCCCGCACCAGCTCGGCAGCGTCGGGATTGCGCTTCTGGGGCATGATCGAGCTGCCGGTGGTGAAGGCATCGCTGAGGCGGATGAAGCGGTAGGGCTCGCTCGTCCAGATCACCACCTCTTCGGCAAAGCGCGAGAGATGCGTGCCGCAGATCGCCGCCGCCGCGAGGAATTCGAGCGCAAAGTCGCGGTCGGAGACGGCGTCGAGCGAATTGGCCGCCGGGCGGTCGAAGCCCAGCGCGGCGGCGGTCGCATGCCGGTCGATCGGGAAGGAGGTCCCGGCCAGCGCCGCGGCGCCGAGCGGGCATTCATTGAGCCGCCGCCGGCAATCGGCGAAGCGCGACCGGTCGCGGCCGAGCATCTCGACATAGGCGAGAAGATGGTGGCCGAAAGTCACGGGCTGCGCCACCTGGAGATGGGTGAAGCCCGGCATGATGGTATCGGTGTGCCGCTCGGCCTTGGCGATGAGCGCCGCCTGGAGCCCCTGCATCTGCCGCGCCAGCCGGTCGAGCGCGTCGCGCACCCAGAGGCGGAAATCGGTTGCCACCTGATCGTTGCGCGAGCGCGCCGTATGGAGCCGCCCGGCAGCGGGACCGATCACCTCGGCAAGCCGCGCTTCGATGTTGAGGTGGATGTCCTCATGCTCGGCGCGGAACGGGAAGCGCCCGGCCTCGATCTCGGCGCGAATTTGCGCTAGACCCCGGGCGATGGCGTCGCCATCTTCGGCGCTGAGGATGTTCTGGCGCACCAGCATCGCGCAATGCGCGAGCGAGCCGGCAATGTCCTGGGCAAAGAGGCGCTTGTCGAAATCGATCGAGACGTTGATGCGCTGCATGATCTCGGCCGGCCCGCCGGCAAAGCGACCGCCCCATGCCGCATTCGCGGCGGGCTTGGCGGCATCGCGCGGTTTTCCGCTCATGGCCGCGGGTAGGCGGCGGAGAGGGGCGGGCGCATGAAGCTCCTCGGCGGCGCGGTCATCGTTCTTGTCGTCCTCTGCCTTGCGGGCCTTGCGGCCGCTGTCTACTGGCCGGGCGCCCCGCTGCGCCGCGACGACGGCAGTATCATGAGCAGCAAAACCGACACCGGCGCGCCGGAAGAAGCGGCGCTGGGCCAGTTTACCCCGCTCGACCAGCCGCGGCCAGCGCCCGACCTCGCCTTTACCACCCGGGACGGGCGGAAAGTCAGCCTCGCCAATTTCCGCGGCCGCTTCGCCCTGGTGAATTTCTGGGCCACCTGGTGCGGCCCCTGCGCGCGCGAGATGCCGTCGCTCGACCGGCTGCAGGCGCGGCTCGGCGACCACCTCGCCATCCTCGCCATCTCCGAGGACCGCAGCGGCGGCGACGTGGTCGAGCCTTTCCTCGCGAAGCTCGGCCTCACCCGGCTCCCGGTCTATCTCGACCCGAAGACGGCGGGGCAGCAGGCCTTCGCCATGCGCGGCCTGCCGACCACCTTCCTCATCGATCCCAAAGGCCGCATCATTGGCGAGCTCGAAGGCGCGGCCGAATGGGATTCGCCGGCGATGCTGACGCTGCTCGAGCGCTACCTCGGCGGCGATAGCGGGGTGATCAAAACCTCCGCCCGTTAAGCGCCGCACCGGATCGTTGCGGGTCTGCAATCAGTGCGAACACGGCGGGTTGCGAAACCCTGGTGACGCCGGTCCCTTCCGACCTTAGGCTCTTGGCCCGACGGGAGGACCCATGCTCGAGAAGCCGGTTGCGCCTGCTACGCGTATCGTCCGCCGCCCGGCCGCCTCATCGCCGCGCGAAGCGAGCGCCGAGATCTGCGTCGTCGGTGCCGGCATTGCCGGTATCTCGGCGGCGATCGAGGCGGCCCGGCTCGGGCGCAAAGTGCTGCTCATCGACGGGCTGCCGGCGCTGGGCGGGCAGGCGGTCAACTCGATCATCGGCACGTTCTGCGGTCTCTTCTCGAACGGGCTCGACGGCTATCAGCTGACGCGCGGCATCGCCGACGACATCCTGCGCGAGCTCGGCGCCGAAGGGGCGCTCCACTATCGGCGCGGCCACACCACCGTGGTGCTTTATGACGAGGTCGCGCTCGGCCGCTGGATCGAGCGCAGCGTGGCGGCGGCCGGGATCACCCTGCTGTTGGGCGCGGTGCTGCGCCAGGTGCGCATCGACGGCCGCCGCATCGCCGCTCTCGACATCGCGACGCGCTATGGCGATGTGCGGGTGCGCGCCGCCGGGTTCGTCGATGCTTCCGGCGATGCCGCGCTCGCCTGGCAGGCGGGGCAGGAGTGTCGCGAGCCCGGCGAAGGCGTCGTCTATGGCTCGCAGATGATGGTGCTCGAGGACGTCGACGAGGCGCATTACCCGACGCGCGAGGCGGTGACGGAGCGCCTTGCCGCCAAGGCGGCGAGCTACGGCCTGGTCCGCCACGACGGCTTCGCCTTCGTTTTTCCCGGCCGCGGCACCGCGCTCGTCAACATGAACCACGTCGAGACGCCGCTCGACCCGATCGCCGCCTCGGCGACGGGCCTTATCGGCAAGGAGCAGGCCGAGCGCTCGCTGCGCTTCCTGCAGCGCGAATTCCCTGCCGCTTTCGGCAGAGCGCGGGTGCGCGCCTTCGGGCTCCCCGGCATCCGCCAGACGCGCTGGATCGTCGGCCGCCACCAGCTCACCCTGGACGAGGTGCGCGCCGGCACCAAGTTCGCCGACAGCATCGCGCGCACCGCCTGGCCGATCGAGCAGCATCATCACGCCGAGGGCTATGTCTGGGAGCCCTTCGACGAGGACCACCTGCATTACGTGCCCTTCGCCAGCCTGACGCCGCCCGGCCTCGACAATCTCGTCGCCGCCGGACGCTGCATCGATGCCGACAGCGCCGCGCTCTCCAGCGTCAGGGTGATGGGGCCCTGCATCGCCATGGGCGCGGCGGCGGCGCATGCGCTCGACCTCGCCGGCAGCGGCAGCGTCCATCAGATCGATGGCGCGGCGCTGCGCCGGCGACTGGCGGCCAATGTCGACGAGCGGCCATGAGCGAGACGCGCCGCGTCGACGTTGCCGCCATGATCGAAGGCCGGAGGCTCGCTCCGGCGGAGCGTTGACAGCCGTCTAGGGTTGTGCCCCCATTTTGGCGACAGCACCGCGGGGCAACACCGCGGACGAAAGGGAGGTCGCCTTGTATACCGGTGTGCAGGTGCAGCGTCGTCCGCAGCAGCCCGCCTTCATCATGGCGCAAAGCGGCGAGAGCGTGAGCTATGCGGAGCTGGAGCGGCGCAGCAACCGCCTCGCCCATTTCCTGCGCGCCGCGGGCCTGCGGCGGCTCGACCATTACGCCATCTTCATGGAGAACAATGGGCGCTATGTCGAAGCCTGCGCCGCGGGCGAACGGGCGGGGCTCTATTTCACCTGCGTCAACTCCTATCTGAACCCCGAGGAGCTCGCCTACATCCTCGACAACAGCGAAGCGCGCATCCTCGTCACCTCGATGGCCAAGCGCGAGGTTGCGCTCGCGGCGCTGGCGCGCGCGCCGCGGGTCGAGCGTTGCCTCATCGTCGACGGGCCCGGCGATGGCGGCCGGCATCTCAATCTCGACGCGGCGGTAGCGGAGTTTCCCGAGACGCCGATCGCCGACGAATGGCTCGGCACCGCGATGCTCTATTCGTCTGGCACCACCGGTCGTCCCAAGGGCATCCTGCGGCCCTTGCCGGAAAATCCGCCGGCCCATCAACTGCCGGTCTTCGACTTCCTGGTGAAGCTGTGGCGCTACCGCGCGGGCATGATCTATCTCTCACCGGCGCCGCTCTACCACTCGGCGCCGCAGGCGGCGGTCAATCTGACCATCCGCATGGGCGGCACCGCGATCATCATGGAGCATTTCGATCCCGAGCCGTATCTCGCGCTGATCGAGCGCTACCGCGCGACGCACAGCCAGCTCGTGCCGACGATGTTCTCGCGCATGCTGAAGCTGCCCGACGCGGTGCGGCGCCGCTACGACCTGTCGTCGCTCGAGATCGCGATCCACGCCGCCGCGCCCTGTCCGGTGCCGGTCAAGGAGCGGATGATCGATTGGTGGGGTCCGATCATCCAGGAATATTATGGCGCCACCGAGGCGATCGGCTTCACCGCCTGCGACAGCGCCGAATGGCTCGCCCATCGCGGCACGGTGGGCCGCGTCCTGCTCGGCGAGCTGCAGGTGCTCGACGAGGCGATGCGGCCGGTGCCGGTCGGCACCTCCGGCACGCTCTGGTTCAAGACCGCGTCGCCCTTCGAGTACTTCAAGGACCCGGCCAAGACCCGCGAGGCGCGCTCGCCCGACGGTACGATGAGCACGGTCGGCGATGTCGGCTATGTCGATGGGGAGGGCTATCTCTATCTCACCGACCGCCGGACCTTCATGATCATCTGCGGCGGGGTCAACATCTATCCGCAGGAATGCGAGAACCTGCTGATCACCCATCCCAAGGTCGCCGATGCCGCCGTGTTCGGCGTTCCCAACGAGGATCTGGGCGAGGAGGTGAAGGCGGTGGTGCAGCCGATGCCCGGCATCCGTCCCGGCCCGGCGCTGGCGGAGGAACTGATTCTGTTCTGCCGCGGCCACCTCGCCCATATGAAATGCCCGCGCACGGTCGATTTCGAAGAGCAGCTGCCGCGGCTGCCGACGGGCAAGCTGTATAAGCGCCTGCTGCGCGACCGCTATTGGGGCGAGCACAACACCCGGATCGTCTGAGCCGGCCGCGCGGGGGCGCCTTCTCGAAGGCACTTGACGACTATCAATATGTTGATAACAATCAACTCATGGATAAGATCGCCCTCGTTACCGGCGCCACGCGCAATCTCGGCTTTTTCCTTGCCCAGGGCCTCGCCCAGCGGCTTGCGCCCGGCGACACCGTGTATCTCACCGGGCGCGATGCTGCCCGCGTGGCCGACTCCGTTCGGCGGCTCGCGGGCGCCCGGGCACGGATGCAGGGCGAAGTGCTCGATGTCGCCAAGCCGGATTCCGTCGAGCGCCTCGCCGCGGTGCTGGCAGCGCGCCACGGCGGCATCGACATCGTCGTTTCCAATCACTACACGCGCGTACAGCCGGAGGACGATCCCGCCGAGGTGATCGACCATTATGTCGAGGCCAACAATCTCGGCACCACGCGCGTGCTGCGGCGCTTTGCGCCCATGCTTCGCGATGGCGGGCGGTTGCTCGTCGTCGCGAGCCGAGCCGGCAGCCTGCGCGCGCTGGCGCCGGCGCTGCATGGACGCTTTCAAAGCCTGAAATCGCTCGATGACGTCGACCGCGCGGTATGCCGGTGGCGTGACGAAGTTCGCAGCGGGCGTGCAGCCGGCCGGGCGTGGCCGGCTTGGATCAACATTCCCTCCAAGATCGGTCAGGTCGCGGCGGTTCGTGTGCTGGCCCATCAGCGCCGCGCCGAGGATTTGCGTCGCGGCATTTTGATTGCATCGATCTCGCCTGGGCTGATCGATACCGGAGCGTCGCGGCCGTGGCTCGATGTCGAGGGCGCGCCCGCGCCCGACGAAGTTGCCGGGCCGCTGATCGACCTCGCCCTCGACCCCGCGCCCGACGCGTCCTTCTATGGCGAGCTCGTCCATGTCGGGCGCGAAGAGCCGGGCCCATTCGGCGCCGTTGTCGCCAGCGGGTCCATCGTGCCGTGGACATGAACCAGCACAAATCGCCGGCTCGCCGGGCAGTCGAGCGCGGGTCCCGCCCGGAGGAGCCGCGCCTCGGCATGCTGGTGAAGCGCGCCGAGCAGGCGATGCTCCGGGCCAAGAGCGCCGCGTTGAAGCTGGTGGGGCTGACGCCGGCGCAATACGTTGCGCTGGTCGAACTCGAGAGTCAGCCCGGGATCACCGCCGCGACGTTGGCACGTGCCTGTCTTGTCACGCCGCAGGCGATGATGATTCTGCTGAAGGCAATGGAGCAGCAGGGGCTCATCAGCAGATCATCGCATCCGCGACATCCCAACGTGCTCGAGCTGCATACCACCGATGTCGGGCGCGAAGCGCTTCAGGCGGCACGCGAGCGCGTCGATCCCATCGAGCAGCGCGTCTTCGCCGCCTTTTCCGCAAAGGAGCTGGCGACCTTCCGCGGACTTCTGGCGCGCTTCATCGAAGCCTTCGACAAGGGGTGAAGGGGGGACGCGCGGAAGGGTGGGCCGAGCTCGCGCGGATCACCGCCGGATCCGCAGCGCCTGCCGGCCGCGCGGCGAACGCCTGGGCTCGATTCTCTCGCCAGTACCAACTACATCCCTGGGGCTGACACACGCCCTCGGGCTCGAGCACGCGGCGGCGTCGGCGAAAGAGATCTGTCATGAGCCTGGAGATCGAGCGCAAATATCTCGTCAAGACCGGGCTGTGGCGGCCGGCGGGAGCCGGCGTGCGCTATCGCCAGGGTTATCTGTCCTTGGTCAAGGAGCGTCTGGTGCGCGTACGCATCGCGGGCAACCGGGGCTTTCTGACAATCAAGGGGGTTGCCGCCGGCATCAGCCGGCTCGAGTTCGAGTATCCGATCCCGCGCGAGGACGCCGCGGTTCTTCTGGAGGAGCTGTGCGAGCGGCCGCTGATCGAGAAGACCCGGCATCGCGAGATGGTCGCCGGGAAGACCTGGGAGATCGACGTCTTCCACGGCGACAATGACGGTCTGGTGCTCGCCGAGATCGAGATCACCAGCCCCGCGGAGCGGGTCGCGCTGCCGCCTTGGGTGGGAGACGAGGTCTCGAACGATCCGCGCTACTTCAACAACAACCTCGTCGCCCATCCCTACAAGCAGTGGCGCGGCTAGGCCGGTCCGCTCAGCCGCCGGCCCTGTCGGGAACGGCAATACCGAGCCGCGCCGCCACACGCCGGGCGGTTGCTTCCCGCTGCGCCGTGATCGCCGCCGCCGCTTGCCGCGCTTGCGCCAGGATGGCGGGTGGCGCGGTCTCGGGCGTGCCGCTGTCGAACGGCGGCTCGGGCGCATAGGCCATGTACAGCTGGATGGCCTTGGCGGTTTCCTCGCCGCGCAGCTCGGCCGCGAGCCGCAAAGCGCCATCGATCCCGGCCGTGACGCCGGCGGCAAAGACCCAACTCCCGTCGACCACCACGCGTTCGTTCACCGGGATCGCGCCGAAGAACGGCAACAGGTGAAACGACGCCCAGTGCGTCGTCGCGCGGCGCCCGCGCAGCAGCCCGGCGGCACCGCACAGCAGCGCCCCCGTGCACACCGAGAAGACGCTGCGCGCGGTTGCGGCCTGCCGGCGCAGCCAGGCGAGCAGCTCGGCATCCTCCATCAATGCTTCCTGGCCGAAGCCGCCCGGCACGTGCAGCACGTCGAGCGGCGGCGCATCGGCAAGGGCGGCATCGGGCGTCAGCCGCAATCCCCTGACATCGCGCACGCCTTCGGCGGTCTTGCCATAGACGCGATAGGTCGAATTCGGGATGCGCGACAGGACCTCGAAGGGTCCGGTCAGGTCGATCTGATCCAGCCCCTCGAAGACGAGGGAGCCGATCTGCAGGTGGGTCTCAGGCGGGATCATGGCGGCGTCTCCGGATCAAGCGCGACGATGGACAACCCAACCCTATCCCGCCATGGTCCGCCGGAAATGCCAAACTCCCCTCAGGTCTCGCCAAACGCGATCCGCAGCGTCGAGGTGCTGGTCTATCCCGCGGTGCAGATGCTCGATGTGACCGGCCCGCTTCAGGTCTTCGCCTCGACCAATGCTCTCGTCGAGGACAGCGGCGGCACGGCACCCTATGTGCTCCGCGTCGTCGCGCCCGGCGGCAAGGGGGTGACCGCCTCGGCCGGACTCGGGCTCTCCGCCGAAGCGCTCCCGCCGCGCGAGGTTGCCTTGGACACGCTGATCATCGCCGGCGGCCCGGGCGTCGACGCGGCGGCTCAAGACCCGGCGCTGCTCGATTGGGTCCGAGCGCGCTCGCGGCAGGCGCGGCGCGTTGCTTCGGTCTGTACCGGCGCGTTCCTGCTCGCCGCGTCCGGGGTGCTGGACGGCAAGCAGGCGGTGACCCATTGGTCGTACTGCGCCGAGCTTGCCCGGCGTTTTCCGGCGGTGCGGGTCGAGCCTGATCCGATCTATGTGCGCGACGGCACGATCTGGACCTCGGCGGGGGTGACGGCCGGCATCGATCTGGCGCTGGCGCTCGTGCAAGAGGATCTCGGCCGCACTGCCGCGCTGGCCGTCGCGCGCTATCTCGTGGTTTTCCTGAAGCGTCCGGGCGGCCAGGCGCAATTCAGCGCCGCGCTCGCGCTGCAGGCGGCGGACGACAAGTTCGGTGCGCTGCACGAGTGGATCAACGCGCATCTGACCGACGATCTTTCGCTTGCCGCGCTGGCGCATCACGCCGGGATGAGCGAGCGCAGCTTCAGCCGGCACTATGCCGCGGCAACCGGGCTGACGCCCCTCCGGGCGATCGAGCGGTTGCGGGTCGAAGCGGCGCGGCGCCTGCTCTCCGAATCACGCCTGCCCGTCAAGCGCATCGCCAGGCGCTGCGGCTTCGGCTCGGAAGAGACCATGCGCCGTAGCTTCCAGCGCCTGCTGGCCGCGACGCCACAGGAATATCGCGCCCGGTTCGGCGCGTGATTGTTCGCCCTCGAACGGGTCGCATCGCGACCTGCTCCGCCGCCGCTAAAACATTGGACAAATCAGCGAGAATTGTTTCGACGCCCGGAGCGATCTCGCAGCGGGATCGGAGGCGCTTACGGATTCCTAACCCCGGCAAGGCATGATTGCCGCCTTCCTGAACCCAAGCGGGAGCATGCCGTGCTGCAAGTGGCGCCCGAATTCGAGTCCGTGACCGAGCCCGGCGAGAAAATTCTGTGGCAGGGGAAGCCGGTGTTCGTGCCCTTCGTGCTGCATTCGATCCCGATTCTGACCTTCGGCATGTTTTGGGGCGCCTTCGATCTCGGGCTTCTCGGCACCGTCAACGGCAACGCCGCCCATCACGCGGCCAACGCCTCGTTCCTGATACCTTTCATGATTCTGCACAGCTTTCCCGCCTGGGGCAGCATTCTCTATTGCATCTATCTCGTGCTGGTACATGGCAACACGCTCTATGCCTACACCAATCGCCGCATGCTGATGCGCAGCGGACTGTTCGCCACCTCCTTCAAGAGCATCGACTACGATCGGATCCAAGAGCTCGACGTCACCGTCGGGCTGCTCGACCGGCTCTTCGATGTCGGAACGGTGCGGGCGTTTTCGGGCAGCGTCACCTCGAAGGGGGCGCGCATCTATGACCGCTTCGTCTCGATCCGCGATCCCTATGCGGTCTATCGCGCGATCAAAGGCGTCGAGGTCGATGTCAAGACCGACTGGAATTACCCGAACGCGCTGCGCCCGGCGATCAACCCGGGCTACACCACCGAATACAAGCCCTGAGCGCCGCTCAGGCTGCTTTGGCGGCGTCGCCTAAATCTCGGTCGCACGATCCTTCAGCGCCGCGGCGGCAGATTTCTCGCCGACGAACATTCCCAGGATGAGACCGGGAACGCCTTGTTTGTTCAGCAGCGGCAGGTGAATCGAATCGTAGCGAACGAAGTTCTTTTCACCCCAGATGAATCTGCCGCGCACGCGCAAGGCGACCGCCTCGGACAGGACGCGGCGATAGCCCGAGAACACGAGCTCCACGAAGCGCGGATCGACCTTGCTGAACACCTGAGAGACGGTCCAACCGGTGGTATCCTGGCCGTAGTACGGCACCAGGTTGGAGCCGACCATCCGGTAGCGAAAATCGGCCATGTCCGTGAGCGCTTCGACGATGAAGAGATTGCCGAGAAACCGCTGCATCTCGATCGGATCGATGTCCGACCGCGCCGGCATGGCCCGCCCGCCTCGCTTCCCGTCCCAATAGGCGCGCAGCGCAGCGAATTCGGGGTTATCGCTCAGGTCCGGATTCGCCTCGGACTGCACCACGTCTTCAAACATGCGCGTCGCATAGCACGTCTATCTTAACTTTCTGCCAATGCGGTCGGATCGGAGCGGCAAAGGCTTGCCGCGCATCCACCGGCACACGCCCTATCCGCCCAAGACGCGGCGCAGGAAAGCGCCGCCTTGGCGCAGCCCGACCTCATCGATGCCGTGGCCGAGGCCGGGGCGGGTGAGGCTCTCGACGGAAACGCCCGCGGCTTCGAGGGCTTTGACCGCCATCGGCAGCGCCCGCGGCGGCACCACCTCGTCGGCATCGCCATGGACCAGCAGCACCGGCGGGCGCGCGCGAATCTCGCGCGGAAGATCATCGGCGCCGATCATCGCGCCCGAATATCCGACGATCCCCGCCGGCGCCATCGCCCGCCGCGGCCCGACATAGAGCGACATCATCGTGCCTTGGGAGAATCCCACCAGCGCCAGGCGGCTGTCGTCGAGGCCGCGGGTGGCCAGCGCGTCGTCGAGGAAAGCGTCGAGGATCGGCGCCGTCGCGCGCACGCCGGCCAGGATCGCGGCGGGCGTGCGGTCCTGCAGGCTGAACCATTGCCGGCCGACCGGCGCCATGTCGCAGGGAAAGGGCGCGTCCGGCGCCAGGAACTCCGCCTCGGGCAGCACTTCCGCCCAGTAAGGCGCAAGGCCGATGAGGTCGCTGCCATCGGCCCCGACGCCGTGCAGCAAGACGACGAGCTGGCGCGGCGCGCCGCCGGAGGCGGGCGGCTGCTGAGGGCCGGTGAGAGAGGGCAACATGGAAGCTCCTGTCTGTGGCTCGCGCTGGCTTTAGAGGATGTCGCGTCGCTTGTTAAGCTCGCGCGATGATCGTCACCCGCTTCGCGCCGAGCCCGACCGGCCATCTGCATCTCGGGCATGCGCATTCCGCGCTCACCGGCTGGCGCGCCGCGCGCCGCGCCGGCGGGCGTTTCCTGTTGCGCCTCGAGGATATCGACCGGACGCGATGCCGGCCGGAATTCGCCGCGGCGATCCGCGCGGATCTGGCCTGGCTCGGCCTCGATTGGGACGGACCGGTGCGGGTGCAGTCGGAGCATTTTGCCGATTACCGCGCGGCGCTCGATCGGCTCCAGGCGGCCGGCCTGCTCTATCCCTGCTTCTGCACCCGCGCCGCGATCAAGGCGGAGATGGCGCGGTCGGTGGCGGCGCCGCACGGGCCCGAAGGGCCGCTTTATCCCGGCATCTGCCGCGCGCTCGCACCGGCCGAGCGCGCGCGGCGTAGCGCGGCGGGCGAGAGCTTTGCGCTCCGCCTCGACGTCGCGGCGGCGCTGGCGCGCTGCGGTCCGCTGTTCTGGGAGGATGAGCGCGCCGGGCGCATTGCCGCCGATCCCGCGAGCCTCGGCGATGTCGTGCTGGCGCGCAAGGAGACGCCGGCCAGCTATCACCTTGCCGTCACCCTCGATGATGCGCTGCAGGGCGTGACCCTAGTGACGCGCGGCGTCGATCTGTTCGCGGCAACGCACATCCATCGCCTGTTGCAGGCGTTGCTCGGCCTGCCGGTGCCGCGCTGGCAGCATCATCCGCTGCTCACCGATGCCGCCGGCCGGCGCTTTGCCAAGCGCGATCAGGCGCAAACGCTGCGCGCCTTGCGCGACGCCGGGCATGCACCCGCCGAGGTGCGGGCGCTGGCGGGATTTCCCGACTGATCTCGTCAGCGGAGCAATCGCGGCAACCCGTCCTCGATCCATCGGCGCGCCTGGTCGAGGGCCGCGGCAACTCTGTCGGGTCCGCGCGACAACCCTTCGAGGCGGAGGAATTCGGTTTGGCGGATGCCGATGGTCGCAAAAATGCTGCGCAGATAAGGCGTCAGGAAATCGGGCTGCGCCGGCGCGGCGTCGCCGCAATAGCCGCCATGCGCGGTGACGACGATGACCGGCCGGTCGCGCAACAGCCCGATCTTGCCCGCCGGCGTCGAGCGGAAGGTGCGGCGAATCCGCACGATGTGGTCGATCCAGGCTTTCAAGGTCGACGGCACGGTGAAGTTGTTCATCGGCGTGCCGATCACCACGATATCGGCGGCTTCCAACTCGGCAATCAGCTCCTCCGACAAGGCGAACCGGGGGTCCTCGTCCGCGGTTGCCGAGAGGATCGCGTCGTAGAGATCGCGATCGGGATGCGGCGGCGGATCGGCGGCGAGGTCCCGCTCGACGATCCGCGCCTCCGGCCGCAGCCGGGCGATCGCGGCAACCACCTCGCGCGCGATCAGCCGGCTGAAGGATTGCGGGCGCGGACTGACCAGGAGCTGCAGGATCGCCGTCATGCGGCACCGATGGCGCGGCTGAAGCGCAGCGCTCGGGCCAACAAGCCCTGGCGGTAATAGAAGCGGTGCGCCAGCACATTGTCGAGCGCGGTATCGAGCACCAGCCGGGTGCAGCCTTCGCGCCGCCCCTCGGTTGCGACCGCCGCGAGCAGCCGGGCGCCAATTCCGCTGCCGCGCTCGCTCTCTTCCGTCACCAGATCGTCGACATAAAGGAAGCGGCCGTGGATCAAATTCTCCTCGATGCGATAGCCGGCGAGCGCCAGCGGGAGATCGTCGCGCCACGCCGCAAGCACGCGATAGCCGGCGGCGCGCTGGCGCGCGACCCGCGTCACCAGCTCCTCGGCCGTGCGCAGATGAGGGCGCAACAGGGCCATCACCGGGAAGCACGCCGCGACCTCGCGGTCGGTCTCGGCGTGGCGCAACAGGATCTCGCTCAAGGCGCTGCCGCCACGGGATGCTGATAGCGCAGACTGATGGCCAACCGGTTCCACAGATTGATCATCCCGATCAGGACGGTGAGGTCGATGAGCGCCTTGTCGTCGAACTGGCCGCGCACCGCGTCATAGACCGCGTCGGGCGCGCGTGACTGCGCGATCGAGGTCAGCGCCTCGGTCCAGGCGAGCGCTGCGCGTTCGCGCGGTGAATAGAGCGGAGATTCCTCCCACGCGTCGAGGAGGTAGATGCGCTGCTCGCTCTCCCCGTTCCGGCGCAGCACCTTGCTGTGCTGATCGAGGCAATAAGCGCAACCGTTGATCTGCGAAGCGCGCATCTTGACCAGCTCGATCAGCGTCTCGTCCAGAGAGGATTGGTGAAGATAGCCCTCGACGGCGCGCAGCACTTTCATCGCGGCTGGCGCGACATGGTAGGCATCGAGGCGCTGGGGCTGCATGGTGACCTCCGGGATCGGTTATGGGCTTGAAGCTAGGGCCCTCATGGACTAGTTGCTTGGGCCAAGAAACGACTTTTTAATTGGTCCATGCGTCGCCGCGCCAAGCCGCCTTTCGCCGTCGACCGGGACAGCACCGTCCCGTTGTTTCGCCAGCTCTACGCGCGGACCCGCGCGGCGATCGCCGACGGCAGGCTGCGTCCGGGCGACCGGCTGCCTTCGGCGCGCAGCTTGGCGGCGCAGCTCGGCGCGGCGCGCGGCACGATCGATGCTGCCTATGCGACCCTCGCAGGCGAGGGCTGGATCATCGCGCGCGGCGCCGCCGGCACCGTCGTGGCGCCGCAGCTGGGCGGATCGCCGCGGCCGCCGGCGGCGGTCGCCGCGCCGCGTCAGCCCGCCCGGGGCGCCCTCGGCGAGGCGTCGATGCCGCCACCCTTTCGTATGGGTCTGCCGGCCCTCGACGCGTTTCCGCGCAAGCTCTGGGCGCGGCTGGTGGCCCGCGAAGCGCGATCGCTCTCGACCGGCGCGTTGAGCCATCCCGACCCGGCCGGCGATCGCGGGCTGCGCGAGGCGATCGCCGCTTATCTCGCCATCTCGCGCGGGGTTTCCTGCACGCCCGGGCAGGTGTTCGTCACCGGCGGGTATCAGGGCGCGCTGAGCCTCGTTGCCCGGACTTTGCTGGCGCCGGGGGCCGTGGTCTGGTTTGAGGATCCGGGCTACCACCTGGCCCGACGGGCGTTGGTCGCGGCCCGGGCACGCCTCGTCCCGGTGCCGGTCGACGATGATGGGATTTCGATCGAGGCGGCGATCCGTCGCGCGCCGCAGGCGTCTTTGGCGGTGGTGACGCCGTCGCATCAGAGCCCGCTCGGGGTCGCCTTGTCGTTGCCGCGCCGCCTCGCGCTGCTGGCCTGGGCGGAAGCCCATTCGGCCTGGGTGATCGAGGACGATTATGACGGCGAATTCCACTACGCCGGGCGGCCGCTGCCGGCGCTGAAGAGCCTCGATCGCGCCGATGTGGTGCTCTATGCCGGCAGCTTCAGCAAAGTCCTGTTTCCTGGCTTGCGGCTCGGCTATCTCGTGGTGCCGGAGCGCCTCGTCGAGCGCTTTTCCGCCGCGCATTTGCTGGGGGGCGAGCTCGGACGCTTCGAGCAAGCGGTCGTTGCCCGCTTTATGACCGAAGGCCATTTCGCTCGACATCTGAAGCGCATGCGCGGCCTCTACCGGGCGCGCCGCGCCGCCTTGACCGCAGCGCTCGCGGCCGCCTTCGGCGATCGGCTGCGCCTCGAGCGGCAAGCGGGCGGCATGCATCTCCTGGCGCGTCCGGCGGGAGATACGCCGGATACCGAATTGGTCCGCCTCGCCGAAGGCCATGGCCTCGCGCCGGCACCGCTGTCGCCCCATGCGATCGAAGCCGATCTCGGCCCGGGCCTGCTGCTGAGCTTCACCAACATTCCCGAGGCGCAGGCCCAATCCGCGGCAGAGGGTCTTTTCGCCGCGATCGGGCATCGCCTCGGCCCTGCCGCACCCGGCGCCGCGGTGGCGCTGACCGAGGCAAAAGTCAAGTGACCAGGACCACAGTGGCGCTGGCGGCGTTCCAGTATTTGTGCACCGCTGCCGTTGACGGCACGGCAATTTGACCTAGGCTTCCCCTATGAGCGAAACCGACGCCATGTTTGCGGTGCTGCGTCAATCGGCGGATGCGGCCACGGCTGAAGCCATCGAGCGGCTGGTCGAGCACGGCTCCGACCGGGATCTCTGCCGCATCAACGTGCTCGCCTTCGCGGCCAAAGCCGGGCTGGACGAGGAGCGCACCATCGCCGCCTTCCTGCACGCTTCCCGCATCGGGCTCTTCGATCTCTCGTGGAACGTGCTCTGTCCCAGCTGCGGCGGCGTGCTCGACGCGGGCGCCACGCTCAAGAACATCGACCAGGCTGAGTATCATTGCGGGTTCTGCGCCGCGGGATACGCGCCTAATCTCGACGCCGTCATCGAGGTCGCGTTCATCGTCAGCGCGCGCGTCCGCCGCATCGCGGCGCATGATCCGAGCACGCTGCCCGCGCCCGACTATCTGAGCCAGGTCTTCTGGAGCTCGGGCGTCGATCTGCCGGAGGATTTCGCGCGCGCGTTCGAGGAGGTGACGCTTGAATCGCTCGAGCTGTCGCCGGGCGAGAAGGCGCTGGTCTCCCTGAACCTGCCGGCGGAATTCGTCATCGTCTTCGATCCCGTGACGCATGCCGGGCTGTTCATCCACGTCAAGGGCGAGCCGACGCGCGAGCGGCAGAGCCTGTCGGTCATTCTCAACGACGTTCGGGCGCCGACGGGAACGATCGATCTGCGGCCGGGTCCGCTCCGGATCGCGCTCGAAAATCGCAGCACCCGTCGCGCCTTGCCGATCGTGTGGCTCGCCGGGGCCAAGCTGGAAGCGCTGTTGCAGCGGCGGCGGCCGTTCGTCACCGGCAAGCGGCTCCTCACCAACCAGGTTTTCCGCGACATCTATCGCACCGACACGCTCGATATCGACCAGCGCCTCCAGATCACCAGCCTCACTTTCCTCTTCACCGATTTGAAGGGATCGACCGAGCTTTACGATCGCGTCGGCGATCTTGCCGCCTTCGAGCTGGTGAACGAGCATTTCCGCCTGCTGACCGAGATCGTCGCCAGTGAGGCGGGCGCGGTGGTGAAGACCATCGGCGATGCGGTCATGGCGACGTTTCCGACGCCGGACCGCGCGCTGTCCGCGGCGCTGCGCATGCGGGAGGCGATGCGCCGCTTCAACGCCGCTCGCCACCACGAGGATCTGCTGCTCAAGATCGGCATTCACGAGGGGCCGTGCCTCGCCGTCGTGCTCAACGACCGGCAGGATTATTTCGGCCAGACCGTCAACATCGCCTCGCGCGTGCAGCATTTGGCGGTGTCGCGCTCGATCCTCGCGAGCGGCAGCGTTATCGACCATCCGGAAGCGGCCGCGCTGCTCGAGACCAGCGGCCTGAGGCCGCTGCCCAAGCACGATCCGCTGCGCGGCATCACCGAGGACGTCGCCGTCTACGAAATACCCTGACCGCCGAGGCCGGGCGGCGGCGCCGCCCTCAGCTTTCCCAGGCGGAGCCGAGAATCACTTTGCAAAAGTCGGTGCGCTGAAAGCGCGGGTCCTTGAACGCCAGAACATCATCGTTGACGGTGCCGAAGGTGCTGTCCGGCCGATGTTTCATGCCCTGGTAAAAGGCGTCGATGATGTTGCTCTTGAAGCGCGGGCCGCGCGGATGGGCGGTGATGACGGCGTCGCGCTGCGCCGGCGTGAACTGCTCATAGGCGATGCCGAGAACATCCATCTCGACCCCTGACGTGACCAGTGCCACCTCCGGCTTCTTGTGCTCGGGAATCCCGGGCGTGGTATGCAGCGCGATCGCATCCCAGACGGTCTCGACCGAGGTTTCCGGAATGCCGTGGCTGCGCAGGAAGTCGCGCGCGGCATTCGCGCCATCCACCTCGAAGCGCAGCTGCGAGTGGCGATAGGCTTCGGTCAGCGCGATGTCGTGAAACATCGCCCCGACATAGAGCAGCTCGGGGTCGTATTTCAGGCGCTTGCGCTCACCGGTCAGCGCGCCGAACAGATAGACCCGCGTGGAATGATGGAACAGCAGCTCCGGTTCCCGGCTGCGGATCAGTTCCGTCAGATCCCGCGCCATCTTGCTGTCGGGAATCTTGATGCCGGCGATGGTCGTGGACATTGTCGATCTCCAGTCTCTCCTGTGGACGCGAACGAATGAGCCCAGGGACGGTCGGCGTCAGGCGGCGGGTTCGACGACCGGCGCGCCGGTCGCGTTCGTCAGGAGCTTCGAAGCGGGGATATCGCTCATGGCATCGTCCTTTCGCCAGACCGTGCGTTGCTGATTCCCCCGAACCGCAACAGCCTATCCCTCGCGGCCCGGCGAGTCCTTGGCGCGGTGCTGAATCATCCTGAAATCTGGTGTGCGGTCGGCGCCAAGCGCGCCAGGAGCGCCGGTCGCGCCGGCCATGCAACGTGCGCGCGCCGCCGCAGCGCGGCGGTGCGTTTAATCGAGCGGGCGCCGGAGGCCGGTGACGAGGTCGAGATATTCGGGATCGTCCGCCGTGACGAGGCCGTGGCGCAGGGCGAAGTCGATGATCACGAGGCTGACGTTGAACTTGAAGTCATCGGTCTTGCGCACCCGCTCGACCACCTCGGCGGCATCCATCAGGCGGAAGGCGACGATCTCGCCATCGGTATTGGCCGGAACGAAATCGGCGGGCACTTCGAGGTCGTAGAGAAACAGCACGTCGTCGCGCAGCCCTTGCTCGGTCTCCATGCGATAGGAGAGGGCGCCCACGGCCACGGCATGGGCGGCGGTGCCGGCCGGCAGCGCCGCCTCTTCCGCCGCCTCCTTGACCAGCGTCGCCTCGAGGCCGTGGTCATAGCCGATGCCGCCGGCCACCAGATTGTCGAGCTTGTTGGGTGCCACCTTCTTGTCCGGCGCACGGCGGCCGATCCACAGCTTGAGCGCCGCGCCGTTGCGGCGCCAGCCGTTGAGATGCACGCCATAGGCGCGCACGCCGAAAAAGGAGACGGCGCCGCGGTCGAGCTTGAACAGCGCCGGCGCGCCCCAGCGCGGCGCCGCGGCGAAGAACTCGTTGCGCCATTTGGCGACGCGGCCTTCGGCGACCAGGCGCTCGACCACGCCGTCGACGGCGGTGCTGAGCGTGTCGAAATCGCCGGTCGCGATCAGCCGGACGCCGTCGGGCTCGACGGCGAAGACATCGGCAAAGCGCTTCAAGGCCTCGGCATTGTCGCGGCGGATGAGGCCGACGCGCTCCGCGCCGCGCCAGAGCGGAACGAAGCGGTCGGCCCGCCAGGTGTTGCAGAGGCGAATGTGGCGCAACAGGCTCATTGCTTCTCCGACACCAACACTACATCCACCGCAACGATCTGTCGCAAGCAGCGGGCGATGTAGTGCGCCGTCTCGGCGTCGAGGCCGGCGAGCTGCAGGTCGATGGTGAGCTCGCTGCCGCTCACCCGGCTGATCCAGCTCGCCGGCACCAGGCCGCGCTTGGCGAAGAGCTCGACGACGCGCGGCATGATCCCGGGATCGGCCGAGGCTTGGACGGAAAAGCAGGCGGTGGGTCGGCTTTCAGGCCGGAAAGCGCTCGCGGCGGGCGATGACATGGCGGAATTCCTCGATTTCGGTCTCGTGGCGAATGGCTGCAGCCCGATCCTCCGCGCGGAGGATCGGGTTGATAATTCGCCGCAAATGCCGGCAATCGAGGCCGCTCTTGCCCATGGACGGACGCTACAATCGACCCCACCTGATCGTCAAGAGTGGGGCGTCTGGCGGAACAGTTGCCTTACGGTCGCGTTCGCCCCCAGGAGGTTGATATGATGCGATGGTCTGGCGCCTTTGCCGCGCTGTTCTTGCTCGCCGGTTGCAGCGGCGGGGCCCGCGACGTCGACTATACGCCGGACCGCGGCATCTCCGCCGACATTGCGGCGTCCCATTCCCCGGGGTCGAGCTCGCTTTATCCCGGCATCTCCGGCACCAGCCAGAGCGACGAGCCGCTCGGCCTCCTGCCGTGGCTGATCGGGGAGCGCCACGAATAACCCGCGCCGCTCAGCTCGGCTCGAGCTCGGTATCCCAGTAGAGGAAGTCGCGCCAGCTGTGGTGCAGGAAGTTCGGCGGGAACGCTCTGCCATTCTCCTGCAACAGGCTGGTGCTGGGCTGGCAGGGCAGGTGGCGCGGATACATGCCGCTTTCCTGCGGCAGGCGGTTACCCTTCAGCAGATTGCAGCACGAGCAGGCGGTGACGACGTTCTCCCACACCGTGCGGCCGCCGCGCGAGCGCGGCACCACGTGATCGAAGGTGAGATCGTGCGACGAGAATTCCTCGCCGCAATATTGGCAGGTGAAGCGGTCCCGCAGGAACACGTTGAAGCGGGTGAAGGCCGGGCGCCGCGCCGTCGGGATGTATTCTTTCAGTGAGATGACACTGGGCAGCCGCATCTCGAAAGACGGGCTGCGCACGACGCGGTCGTAATGCGAGATGATGTTGACGCGGTCGAGGCAGACCGCCTTGACCGTCTCCTGCCATGACCACAACGACAAAGGAAAATAGCTCAACGGCCGAAAATCGGCGTTCAGGACCAGCGCCGGGCAGCTATCTAGGGCGAGCGACAACCAGCGACCTCATGGCAGCGCGACCTCGTGGCGCGGCGCATCCTGCCATGGAAGACGCCGCAATACCAGCCCTATAGCATGTGTCTGCGATCGGTCAAACCTCAACGGGTAGGTACCGGCTTTTCGCCGCGATAATCGTAAAAGCCGCGCGATGATTTGCGGCCGAGCCAGCCGGCTTCCACATACTTCACCAGCAGCGGGCAAGGCCGGTATTTCGAATCGGCGAGCCCCTCATACAGCACCTGCATCACCGAAAGGCAGGTGTCGAGGCCGATGAAATCGGCGAGCTCGAGCGGTCCCATCGGGTGATTGGCGCCGAGCCGCATCGCCGTGTCGATCGCTTCGACCGTGCCGACCCCTTCATAGAGCGTATAGACCGCCTCGTTGATCATCGGCAGCAGGATGCGGTTGACGATGAAGGCCGGGAAGTCCTCGGCGGCGACCGGCGTCTTGCCGAGCTTCACCGCCAGCTCGCGGATCAGCTGGAAGGTGGCCTCGTCGGTGGCGATGCCGCGGATCAGCTCGACCAGGGTCATCACCGGCACCGGGTTCATGAAATGCATGCCGATGAAACGTCCCGGCCGGTCGGTGGCCGCGGCGAGCCGCGTGATCGAGATCGAGGAGGTGTTGGAGGCGATGATCGCCGAAGGCTTCAGCAGCGGCACCAGCTTCTTGAAGATCTCGCGCTTGATCTCCTCTTTCTCCGTCGCCGCCTCGACGACGACGTCGCAATCGGAGAACATGTCGAATTGCGTGCCGGTCTTGATTCGCTTCATCGCCGCCGCCTGCTCGGCGTCGCCGACGCGGCCGCGCGCCACTTGGCGGGAGAGGTTGCGCTCGATGGTGGTGAGCGCGTGCTCGAGCGCCTTCGGCTCGATGTCGAAAAGCCGGACGTCATAGCCGGCCAGGGCGCAGACATGGGCGATGCCGCTGCCCATCTGGCCGGCGCCGATGATGCCGATGATCCGGATGCTGTCATTTGACGTCATGGCCCGCTCCACGGTCACGAACCCCGGCGCTTGGCGAGTTCGGCGTCGAGCTCCGGCACGATCTTGAAGAGATCGCCGACGATGCCGTAATCGGCAATTTGGAAGATCGGCGCTTCTTCATCCTTGTTGATGGCGACGATCACCTTCGAATCCTTCATGCCGGCGAGATGCTGGATGGCGCCCGAGATGCCGACGGCGATGTAGAGCTCGGGGGCGACGATCTTGCCGGTCTGTCCGACCTGGTAGTCGTTGGGGACGAAGCCGGCATCGACCGCGGCGCGCGAGGCGCCGACCGCGGCGCCAAGCTTGTCGGCAAGGCTTTCCAGCAGCTTGAAATTGTCGCCCGATTGCATGCCGCGCCCGCCCGAGACGATGACGCGCGCGCTGGTGAGCTCCGGCCGCTCCGATTTCGACAGCTCGGCGCCGACGAAGCGCGAGAGGCCGGCGGAGCCCGCGCCCCCGACCGTCTCGATCGGGGCGTTGCCGCCCTTGGCCTCGGCCGGCGGGAACGCGGTGCCGCGCACGCTGATCACCTTGATCTTGTCCTTGGACTGGACGGTGGCGAGCGCATTGCCGGCATAGATCGGCCGCACGAAGGTGTCGGGCGAGACCACGCCGGAAATGTCCGAGATCTGCGCCACGTCGAGCAGCGCCGCGACGCGCGGCAGGAAGTTCTTGCCGAAAGTCGAGGCCGGCGCCAGCACATGGCTGTAGCTCGGCGCCAGCGTCACCACCAGCGCCGCGATGTCTTCGGCGAGCAGATGCTCATAGGCGGGATTTTCGGCGAGTAGCACCTTGGCGACGCCGGCGGCTTTGGCGGCGGCCTCGGCGGCGGGTTTGGCGTTGTGGCCGGCGACGAGGACATGGATCTCGCCGCCGATCGCCGCGGCCGCGGCCACCGCCACCAGCGTCGAGGATTTGAGCGATTGGTTGTCGTGCTCGGCGACGACGAGAAGCGCCATCAGATCACCCGTGCTTCGGTCTTGAGCTTGTCGACGAGCTCCTGCACCGAGGCGACCTTCTTGCCGCCCTGGCGCTTCTGCGGCTCTTCGACCTTGAGCGTCACGAGACGCGGCGCCACCTCGACGCCGAGCGCCTCGGGCGAGAGCTGCTCGATCGGCTTCTTCTTCGCCTTCATGATGTTGGGCAGCGACGCGTAGCGCGGCTCGTTGAGGCGCAGATCGGTGGTCATCACCGCCGGCAGCTTGAGCTCGACCGTCTCCAGCCCGCCATCGATCTCGCGCGTCACCAGCGCCTTGCCGCCCTCGAGCTTGAGCTTCGAGGCGAAGGTGCCTTGCGCCCAGCCGAGCAGCGCCGCCAGCATCTGGCCGGTCTGGTTGCTGTCATCGTCGATCGCCTGCTTGCCGAGAATGACGAGCTGCGGCTGCTCCTTCGCCGCAATCGCTTTCAGCAGCTTCGCCACCGCGAGCGGCTGCAGCTCGGCATCGGAGAGCACATGGATGCCGCGATCGGCGCCCATGGCGAGCGCGGTGCGGATCGTCTCCTGACAGGCCTGCGGCCCCATCGATACGGCGATGACCTCGGTCGCGGCGCCGGCCTCTTTGAGGCGCACTGCTTCTTCGACGCCGATCTCGTCGAAGGGGTTCATCGACATCTTGACGTTGGCGGTCTCGACGCCCGTCTTGTCCGGCTTGACGCGGATCTTGACGTTGTAGTCGATGACACGCTTGACGGCGACGAGGAGCTTCATGGCACGCCCAAGCCTTGCATGGTGCCGCGGATCGCGGCGCGGCCGGGGATTGTGCACGCGCACAACGGGTTGGCAAGTCTTTCTGTCAAAATCTCGTCATCTCGGTTAACGGTTCGCTCCCGGCTGCCACAGCACGTCGCGCCCGCCCTTGTCGTTGACGTGGCGGCTCAGCACGAACAGATGGTCGGAGAGGCGGTTCAGATATTTGAGCGCTTCGGGATTGATCGTCTCGTGCGCCGCCAGTGCCGCGGCGAGCCGCTCCGCCCGCCGCACGACGGTGCGCGCGAGATGGAGATGCGCCGCGCAAGGCGTGCCGCCGGGCAGAACGAAGCTGTCGAGCGGCTTCAGCTCGGCGTTGAGCGCATCGATCTCGCGCTCGAGACGCTCGACCTGGCTCGCCAGGATGCGCAGCGCGCCGGCCGCGCGCTTGCCGGTTTCCGGCGTCGAGAGATCGGCGCCGAGATCGAAGAGATCGTTCTGGATGCGCGCCAGCGCCGCATCGACATCGCCCTCGGTATAGAGCCGCGCCAGGCCCACGGCCGCATTGGCTTCATCGATCGTGCCGTAGCATTCAACCCGCAGCTCGGTTTTCGGCACGCGGCTGCCATCGCCGAGCGAGGTCTCGCCGGCATCGCCGCCCCTCGTATAGATGCGCGTCAGCCGGACCATTCCGCCGCCAGGCTCCTAACGGTGAAAGAACAGCATGAAGATCGCGAACAGCAGCAGCGCCAGCGCCTGCAGCATGACGCGCGACTGCATCAGCCGGTTGGAGCGCCGCGGATTGTTGCCGCGCGCCATGTTGATGACGCCGAGCGCCAGCGCCCCAAGCGCACCGAGCATCGCCAGCACAATGAGGATCGGAAAAACATAGGCCATCAACTCTATATAGCGCCCGCCGCCCGCCGCGCCCAGGCGGGGTCTCGGGCCGCACGACCTGCGCCTGAATATTGACTGAGAATCTCGCGCGGTTATACATGGCTCAGGGTTCGATGCTGCCCCGCCGTGTCGCCGGTTCGGCGCGGGTTTGGGGATCCGAGGCGGGCAGCGGGGGGCGTGATGGCGATTGCGTTGCCGCCGCCGGACTGCGACGCGCGGGTCGGCCGGCTTCTGGACTATTGGCGCTCGATCCATCCGGCCGGCGGCGGATTGCCCGGTCGCGGGCATTTCGAGCCGACGGCGCTGCCGGATCTGCTGCGCTGGCTCTGGCTGCTGGATGTCGTGCGGGCGCCGCTGCGCTTTCGCTGCCGTCTCGTCGGCACCGGCCATCGCGAGATGATGGGGCGCGACCTCACCGGCGGCTGGGTGGACGAGATCTTTCCCGCGTTTCCCAAATCGGAGACCTACGGCCATCTCACCGCCGCCGCCGCCGGCGAGACGCGCTGGTCGCGCGGCGCGCCGATCTTCGCCGCGACCAAGAACTATGTCGCGACCGAGTGGCTGGTGCTGCCGCTGGCCTCCGACGGCGCCACCGTCGACATGCTGCTCGGCCTGGCGCTCTACACGCGCGAGGACGGCCGGGTGGCTTAGCACCACATCGTCGATACCCCACCTCACCCCCCGCTACGCGGGTCTCCCATCCGTCAGGGCTATCGCATATGGGCTCACCACGGAGAGCAGACGGCATTAAGGATGGACCACAGAGGCAATGACGCGGTGAGAGGAGCAAGGGCCTGGGCGCGCGAAGCGCGCCAGCACTTCTTTCCTCACTGCCTCATTGCTCTGTGGTCCATCCCTTCCTGCCACGGGCGTGGCGGCAAATGCGATTGCCCTGCCCCTCTCCGCCCCCTAGGGGCCGTTGAGGCTCTAACTCACACCCCAACCTCTGCATTTCCTGTAAGCTAGCGCGACATCGCGGCTGCCGGGGAACGGACCGATGGGGTTTCGTACGACGATCGGATCGCGCTCCTGGGCGTTTGCCGACCTCAAATCGCTGATGGCAAAGGCGACGCCGATCCGCTCGGGCGATGCGCTCGCCGGCATCGCGGCCGGCTCCGCCGAGGAGAACGTCGCCGCCCGGCTGTGTCTGGCCGATGTTCCCTTGAAAAGCTTTCTCGCCGAGCCGCTCATCCCCTATGAGGATGACGAGGTGACGCGGCTCATTCTCGACACGCACGACCCCGATGCTTTTGCATCGATCAGCCATTTGACGGTCGGCGAGTTCCGCAACTGGCTGCTGTCCGACCAGGCGACGTCCGACGCTCTGGCCCGGTTGGCGCCGGGGATCACGCCCGAGATCTCGGCCGCGGTCGCCAAGATCATGCGCAACCAGGATCTGATCCTGGCGGCGCGGAAATGCCGGGTGGTCACGCGGTTTCGCAACACCATCGGGCTGCCCGGCACCATGGCGGTGCGGTTGCAGCCCAATCACCCGACCGATGATCTCGACGGCATCACCGCGTCGATCGTCGATGGCTTGCTCTATGGCTGCGGCGATGCAGTGATCGGCATCAATCCCGCCTCCGACGATCTCGCCGGGCTGGGGGGGTTGCTGCACCGCCTCGACGAGATCATCCGCCGCTTCGATATTCCCACTCAGGGATGCGTGCTGACGCATGTCACCACGACGATCGAGCTGATCAATCGCGGCGCGCCGGTCGATCTGGTGTTCCAGTCCGTTGCCGGCACCGAGGCGGCCAATGCGTCTTTCGGTGTCAATCTCGCCATCCTGCGCGAAGCCCGTGACGCCGCAGCATCGCTGCGGCGCGGGACCCTCGGCGAGAACGCGCTTTATTTCGAGACCGGCCAGGGCTCGGCGCTTTCGGCCGGCGCGCATCACGGCGTCGATCAGCAGACCTGCGAAGCGCGCGCCTATGCGGTCTGCCGCGCCTTCGCGCCGCTGCTGGTGAACACGGTGGTGGGCTTCATCGGGCCGGAATATCTCTATGACGGCAAGCAGATCACGCGGGCCGGGCTCGAGGATCATTTCTGCGGCAAGCTGATGGGCGTGCCGCTCGGCTGCGATGTCTGCTACACCAACCATGCCGAGGCCGATCAGGACGACATGGACGGGTTGATGACGCTGCTCGCAACCGCGGGCGTCACCTACATCATGGGCGTGCCCGGCGCCGACGACGTGATGCTGAACTATCAATCGACCTCCTTCCACGATCAGCTCTATCTGCGCGAGCTCCTGGGCTTGCGGCGGGCGCCCGAATTCGAGGCGTGGCTCCTGCGCATGGGGATCGCCGATGCGCAAGGCCGCCTGCTGCGGCCGACGCGCCAGCACCCGCTGTTGTCCGCGACGCCGGTGCCGCCGCCGTGACCGACGCGCCGTTGGAGCCGAGGCCGGCCGAGCTCGGCGCGCCCGATCCCTGGGCATCGCTGGCGGCGCTGACGCCGGCGCGAATCGCGCTCGGCCGGGTCGGCCCGGCGCTGCCGACGCGGCAAGTGCTGCTGCTGGCGCTGGCGCAAGCCAAGGCGCGCGATGCCGTTCACGCCGCGCTCGATGTCGCCGCGCTGGAAACCGCGATGCGCGGCCTCGGTCTCGCTCCGCTGCGTCTCGCCAGCGCCGCGGCAGCGCGCGATCTCTATCTCCGCCGGCCCGATCTCGGCCGCATTCTGTCGCCGGAAAGCCATGCGGCGCTCGCGGCGCGGGCGGGCACGGCATTCGACCTCGCCCTGGTTCTCGCCGACGGACTCTCGGCCGCCGCCGTCAACACGCATGCGCCGCCGCTGGTCGCGGCGCTGCTGCCGCATCTC
>DATJLU010000099.1:0-10080 GCA_035509275.1 Allostellaceae bacterium
CCGACGCCGAGCAGCAGATTGTTGACGAGCCCGCTGCCGCCCAGGATGACGAGCCAGCCGAAGACATTGACGACGAGGCTCAGCGTCAACGGCAGGATCACCAGGATCATGCGCCAGCGTCGGGCCGCGGCGCCCATGCGGGCCAGCGAATAGCCCACGGGGAATCCGATAACGAGCGTGGCGGCGGCGACAATGAGGCCGTAGAGCATCGTCTCGCCGAATACCCTGACATAGAGGGGATCGCCGAGAAATCGCGCGTACTGGCGCAGGGACCAGCCGTGCGCGCCGGTGAAGGACTGGTCGGTCGCGTAGAGCGAGATGCGGACGAGGACGAGGAGCGGAACGAGAACAAAGACGATCACGACGGTGGCGGACGGGACGGTCTGCCCAAGGAGGACCCATCCGCTCCGCCGGCCGCCGCGATCCTGCACCGCCGCCATCGTCCGCGCGAGGCTCCCTCGGCTATTGACTCATGACCCGGTTCCACTCCTCGAGCCAGGCGCTGCGGTGCTTGGCTACCGCGGCCCAGTCGAGCGTCCGTATCTTGGCGATGGATTCGGGGCCGTAGACGACGACCTTCTTGGCCAGGTCCGGCGTCAGCTTCACCAGCTTGTTGGTTGGCGGATAGAAGAACTTCTGGGCCATGCCGAGCTCGGCGGCAGGACTGATCTGCTGCGCGATGTACTTGAGCGCCGCCTCGCGGTGCGCGGAGCCGTTGACCAGGTTCACGTAAGTGAGGCCCGAGTAGATCCCCTCCTTGGGCACCACCATCTCGACGGGAAAGCCCGAAGCCTGGAGCGAGAGGATGCGCCCGGTCCAGTTGGCCGCGACCGTCGCCTCGTTCTGTTGGAAGAGCTGGTTGAGCGCGGCGTTCGCGGCCGGCGTCGCGACGATGTTCGCCTTGAGCTTCTTCAGCGCCGCGAAGCCCGGCTCCATGTTCGCGACGCTCCCGCCGTTGTCCGCGGCAAGCGCTGCGAGGGTGAGGATGCCGCCGTTGTTCTCGAGGTTGAAGATGGCGATCTTGCCGCGGTACTCCGGCTTCAGCAGATCCCTGTAGCTCGCCGGCGGAGTCTTGACGCGCTCCTTGTTGTAGGAGAGCACCAGCGGGCCGAAAATATAGGACGCGCCGTAATCGCCGAACTCGCGCGCCTTGGCATAGAGGTTCCGGAGCTCCGGCACGTCCTTCTCGGTGATCTTGCCGATGGCTCCGTTCGCGATCGCGGTCGGCATGTTGGCACTGTCGATCATCAGCACGTCGAGGTGCGAGTGCCCCTTCGTCGCCATGGCCTTGGAGAGCGCCTCCATCGCCGTCCCGGGCTCGTAGACGACATTGATCCCGTACTTCTCCTTGAGCGGCTTCGCCACGGTCTCCCGCAGCACATCGTCGAAGGCGCCGCCGTAGCTGTTGACGTAGATGGTCGTGCCGG
Source organism: Allostellaceae bacterium (assembly GCA_035509275.1). Lineage (GTDB taxonomy): Bacteria > Pseudomonadota > Alphaproteobacteria > ATCC43930 > CGMCC-115725 > DAHUYF01. The sequence goes on from DATJLU010000099.1 coordinate 1,428, forward strand.
CGAGCGTGTCCGCGGCATTGGCGCCGGGGGCGACGAGCGCAAATAGGGCGAGAGCGAACATACCAGTCACGTATCGCATGATCCCTCCTTCATGGGCCTCATGGCCTCTTGCATCGACAAGCTCCGGGCCTGGCGGCGCAGGGCGCGAGTTGCCTGCGCCGCCAGGTCCGAACGTCGCGCGCCGCGCAGGCGGAGCCGACGATTTCGGACAATGTGCAGCCGCCGCGGGATCCTGGTCAGGACCTCCACGCCGTCCCCGGTCACGGCCCGGGTCTCGCTGAAGCCCACGGCGCCGATGCCCGCCAGGAAGACGAGCGGCACCGAGTGAAAGATCACGCCAGGACGGACGGCACCGGGGATCGCCGCCTGAAGGAAGAAGCTCTGCTCGTCGAAGCCGATGCGCGCGACGTTTCCGCGCCAGCGCGCGAGGCACGCTGCAGTGGCGCCGAACGGGCTCCCCGTATCCGCGGAGGCTCCGCACGTTGGTGAGCTCGAGCCTGCGCGCGACAAATTTCGGGGCGCCGTCGCGCGGCACGATCAGCGCCTGGTAGACGCAATAGCCCGTCGCGCGATGGCCGGTGAGGTCGCAGATGTTCTCGGGCGCCGTCACCAGGAGACGGCCGAGGCCCGGCTCCCGCATCCGCGCGCGCACGCTCTCCAGGCGCTCCCTATACTCCTCCAGGCTGAACGGATAGCCCCGGCGCGCGCCGGGCTCCTGCCGTTCACACATCCTCCCAGCGCCCTCTCGTCCTGCATTTGCCGATGGAGATGAATGGGCGGGGACTCTATAGACCAGGCCAAATCATGACAAGCATGTGATGGCATTTCGACAGGGGTCGCGGCCGAACTATTGGACCTCGTGCGAAGAAATTACTTGCCCAATATATCTTGACGAGGCCCTGCGCCGCGCGGCGGTACCGGACGATGTATCGTGGCCGGGGTGCGCAACTCGGCTGCGCTCGGCCGGGAGGCCCGGCGGCGCTCATAGCCCGAGATAGGCGCGCCTGATCTCGGGGTCTTCGGCAAGGACGGCGGGATCGCCCTCGGTGAAGAGGCGGCCCTCGGCGATGACGTAGGCGTGGTCGGACATGGCGAAGGCGAGGTGCACGTTCTGCTCGACGAGGAGGATGGTGAGGCCGAGCTCCTTGAGCTCCTTGAGCGTGCGGAAGAGCTCGTAGACCACCTTGGGTGCCAAGCCGAGCGAGAGCTCGTCGATGATGAGGATGTCCGGGTCGGACATGATGCCGCGGGCGATCGCCAGCATCTGCTGCTCGCCGCCCGACAGCTCGCGCCCGCGCTGGCGCCGCCGTTCCTGGAGGCGCGGGAACATGGCGTAGATGCGGTCGAGGCTCCAGCGCTCGGGAGCGGTGAGGCCGGCCAGCACCAGATTCTCCTCGACCGTCAGGCCGCCGATGATCCGCCGCTCATCCGGCACGAGCTGGACGCCGCGGCGGGCGATCTTGTAGGGCGGCAAGCCCTGGATCGGCTCGCCGGCGAAGCGGATGGCGCCGCGCCGCGGCGCGATGACGCCCATGATGGTCTTGAGCGCCGTCGTCTTGCCGGCGCCGTTGCGCCCGAGCAGCGCCACCACCTCGTGCTGCTCGACGCGCAGCGAGACGCCGAACAGCGTATGCGCGTCGCCGTAATAGGTGTCGATCGCGTCGACCTCAAGCAAGCTCATGATCCACCGGGCTTCCGAGATAGGCGGCGCGGACTTGTGGATCGGCCTGGATCGCCTCGGGCGTGCCCTCGGCGATCTTGCGGCCGTTGTAAAGCACGGTGATGCGGTCGGCGAGCTCGAAGATGACATCCATGTCGTGCTCGACGATGACGATGCTGATGCCTTGCGCGATGCGCTTCAGCAGCCGCACCGTGTCGGTCCGCTCGATGGGGCTCATCCCTGCCATCGGCTCATCGAGCAGCAGCACGCTGGGCCGCGTCGCCAGCGCGAGGCCGATCTCGAGCCGCCGCTTCTCGCCATAAGCCAGCGCGGCAACTTTGGTGCCGGCGCGGTCGGCGAGTTGCACCGCCGCGAGCGTCTCGTCGGTAAGCGCGGCCAGCTCGGCGATGCCGTGGACATTGCGCAGCATCGCCGGGGTGAAGCGTCCGCCATAGCGCGCCAGCGCGGCGATGAGCACATTGTCGCGGACGGTGAGCGTGGTGAAGAGCTGGTTGATCTGGAAGCTCTTGGCGAGCCCGCGCTGGCAGACCCGCGCGACGTCGAGCCCGGTGATGCGCTCGCCGCGGAAATGCACCTCGCCGGCGCTGGCCGGGATGACGCTCGCCAGCATGTTGAAGAAGGTCGATTTGCCGGCGCCGTTCGGACCGATGACGGCGCGGATCTCGCCTTCCGCCAGCTCGAAGGCGACGCCGTCGACGGCGGTGAGGCCGCTATAGCGCTTGGTGAGGTCTTCGGCCCTCAGCACGACCGGACCGTCGCAGGCCGCGCGCCGCCGCACGGGCTCCGCTTCGACCGGCCCCGCCGGCCCGGCGGCCGGCGCCAGGAGTTGCGGCTCGGCCGGAGCCGGCGCCCGGCGCAGCCGATGCCACAACAGAACGAGGCCGCCGCAAATACCGCCGCGCAGCACCGTCACCAGCACGACGAAGATAAGGCCGAGCAGCAGCTTTCCCAGGCTGCCGAGATTCACCACCGTCTGCAGCACGGTGTAGAGGTAGAGCCAGACGGTGGCACCGACGAGCGGGCCGATCAGGGTGCCGGCGCCGCCGATCACGGTCTGGACGACGAGCTGGCCCGAGGTGTCGAGATAGAAGGCATCGGGCGGCATGTAGCCTTGCAGCAGGCCGAGCAGCCCGCCGGCGAGACCGGCATAGGCTGCGGCGATGACGAAAGCCGCGAGCTTGTATTTCTGCACGTCATGGCCGACGGCGCTGGCGCGCGCTTCGTTGTCGCGGATGGCGCGCAGCACCAGGCCGAAGGGCGAGCGGATGATGCGATGCGCGAGCCAGAAGCCGAGGAAGAACAGCACCGCGAGCAGCCAATAGGTCGCCATCGGTGTCGCCAGGTCGAGCGCCCAGGGCCCGAGCGCCAGGCGCGGCGTCGGCACGCCGGCGATGCCGTTCTCGCCGCCGGTCCAGGCGGCGAGCGGCGAGATGTCGAGAAAATAGCCCATCTCGCCGAAAGCCAGGGTCAACATGGCGAAGTAGATGCCGGCGCGGCGCAGCGACAAGAGCCCGATGACCGCACCGAGCGCCGCCGCGACCACGGTTCCCGCGGCAAGCGCGAGCAGCGCGTTGTCGGTATAGGGCGCGGTCAAGAGATAAGCCGCGACGAAGCCGCCGGCGCCGAAGAACGCCGCCTGGCCGAAGGCGAGCAGCCCGGTGAAGCCGAAAAGAATGTCGAAGCCGAGGCCGAACAGGCCCCAGTCGAGGATGCGCTGCGCCAGATCGAGGGTGCCGCCGAGGCGCGGCAGGACGAAGGGCAGCAGCACCAAGCCGATGCCCACGGCCAGCTCTGGCAGCAGCGCGCGAGGACCCGCCGCGCGTCGCACCGCGCCGGTCATTGTCGGCCTTGAACGCCGAAAAGACCCTGCGGCCGGAGGATCAGGACCAGCGCCATGGCGGCGAACAGCATCACCTGCGAATAGGCCGGGGCGATCATCGCGGTGAGGCTCAGGATCTCGCCGGCGATGAGGCCGCCGACCAGCGCCCCCCAGAACGAGCCGACGCCGCCGATGACGATGACGACGAAGGACTGGACCAGCACCTCGGCGCCCATATCCGGCGTCACCGTGACGATCGGCCCGTTGATGACGCCGGCAAAGCCGGCCGACATCGCGCCGAGACCGAACACGGTCAGGAAGGTGCGCGTCACATTGATGCCGAGGATGTTGACCATGAGCTGGTCCTCGATCCCGGCGCGCACGACGAGACCGATACGGGTGCGGTAGAGCACGAGGTAGAGGATGACCAGAGCGCAGGCGACGATGCCGAGCACCTGGACGCGGTAGGTCGGATAAAAGGTGGCGCCGAGATTGACCGCCCCCGCCCCCCAGCTCGGCACCGGCAGGCGCTGCGCCAAGCCACCAAAAGCCGCCCGGATGGTCTCGACCAGCACGATCGCCGCGCCGAAGGTGACCAGGATCTGATCCTCTTTCGGCCGGTTGTAGTAGAGCCGGATCAAAACGCGCTCGACGAGGATGCCGACGAGCAGCAGGCTCAGCGCGCCTGCGGCCATGGCGGCGACGAACGAGCCCGTCCGCTCATAAGCGACGACACCGGCATAGGCGCCCAGGGCATAGAAGGACCCATGGGCGAAATTCACCACGCCCAGCGCGCCGAAGATGATCGTCAGCCCCATGGCGACGAGCACCAACAGCGCTCCGAGGGTGAGCCCGTTGAAGAGCTGGGCGAAGACGAGCGCGGAATTAATCGAGCAGGCTCCCCACCAATATCCCGCCCCTCGCCGCGCTCAGGCGGCGGGCATTTTGCAGCCGAGGAAATCGGGCGGCATCACCTCGGGCCCCGGCGTCAGGCCGACGATGGTGAAGTAGTCGTCGGGATTGCGCATCTCGCTCGGCTTCTTGCCGACGACGACCGGAACCGGACGCACCTGCTGATGGTCCTGTGCGCGGTACCAGACCTCGCCCAGCGGCAGCTGCAGCTTGTGGCCCGCTTCGAGCGTCTTGATCACGTGCAGCGGGTTGAAGCTCTTGGCGCGCTCGACGGCGTCCGCCCAGCACATCATCTGCGTATAGGCGATGTGCGCCGGCCAGCTCGGCTTGTATTTGAACTTGGCATCGAAGCTGTCGACGAAGAGCTTCGCCATTGGATTGGTCTCGGCCAAGGTCCACCAGAAATCGAGCGTGCCATAAACGCCCTGCATGATCTCGGCACCCAGCTCCTTGGCCTGGAAGCCCGAGATGTTGGGCACCACCATCTTCATCTTGTCGAGCACACCGAACTGCTTTGCCTGCTTGCACGAGGCGACCGCATCGGCGCCGAAGGCGACATTGACGAAGACATCGGCGCCGCTATTGGCGATGTTGAGGAGATAAGAGCTGTAATCGGTGGTGCCGAGCGGGCAGACCTGCGAGCCCAGCGACTTCCAGCCGAGCTCCTTTTCCGTGAACTCGCCGGTCGAATGCTCGACCGAGTGGCCATAGGCGTAGTCGGGGACGAGATAGATCGCCTTCTTGTTCCGCCCGATCTCCTTGCCCAGCACCGGCGCCAGCGCCTTCGCCGCCATATAGGCGGAAGGCTGCGAGCGGAAGCCGAAGCGCTGGCAATCGACGCCGGTCGTCTCGTTGGCGCCGCTGCAGCCGACCATGTTCACCACCTTGTAGCGCTGCGCCAGCTTCTCCAGCGCGATCGCCACGGCGCTGTTGAGGGAGCCGGTAATCATGATCGCCTTGTCCTGGGTGATGAATTGCGTCTGCGCCTGCACCGCCGGGTTCGGCTGGGTCTGGGTGTCGGCATATTTGAACACGAGCTTCTTGCCGAGAACGCCTTTGCCCTTCAAGGTCGGAATCTTGCCGACAAGGCCGCCGCCGCTGTTCAAGTGCTCGAAGGCGAGCTGATAGCCCTTGAGATGATCCTCGCCATCGGCGGAATAGGGGCCGGTCAGCGGCGTGGTGACGCCGACGAAGACGGAATCGCCTTGGACGCCGGCGGGATAATTGCCGATCGTCTCTTCCGCCGCGACGCCGCGAACGGGTGCGAGCAACGGCAGCGCACCGGCCGCCGCGGCTCCTCTCAGCACGCGCCGACGGCTGATGGAATTCTGCTTCTCGATAGGCATGGTGGCTCGCTCCCGTTTGCCGAATTGATTCGACGCGATCGTTGGTTGTGGCCAAGCTTTAGCGGCGCGCGCGAGCGGAATCAATGCCCGCGCGCCGCTTTGCCTCGCCGCCGGGCGCTACTCGCCGCCCGCCGTCTTGCGCCGGAAACCCTCGATGCCGAGCTCGTCCATCACCTGCTGCTGGCGCCGCGCCTCGCGCTGCTCCTGCTGCTTCTGACGGCTGGCCGCGGCGATCTCGTAGCGCTTCACCTCCTGAAACGCCTCGGCCAGCGCTTCGCGGGCGCGCAGGATCTGCTCGGCCACCTCGGCCTGCGAGCGCTCGAGCCGATGGCGCCGGTCGATGAGACCCCTGGCATAGCCGGCATAGGTCAAAGCGGCTTCGGGCGAGGCCGAGGCGACGGCGCGCTCGCGCTCATCCTCGGCATCGAGCCGCATCCGCTCCGCGTGGAGCTTCGCCGCCATCTCCTCGAGCGCGGCAAGGTCGCGGCGGCGCTCGTCGAGCTGCCAGCGATGCAGCCGGATGAGGCTGTCATAACCTTTCATGGCATCGGCGCCTGCAGCAGGGCGGCGAGCTGGGCATAGCCGCTGGCGAGGTCGGCGCGCTCATCCTTGCGCTGCGCCAGGAAGGCCTCGACCAGCGGATAGCGCCGGATCGCTTCGTCGATCTTGGGATCGCTGCCGCGCTTATAGGCGCCGAGGCGGATCAGCTCGGCCATGTCCTCATAGGTCGAGACGAGCTGGCGCGCCGACATCACCACCCGGTTCTCGTCCTCGGTGTTGCATTGCGGCATGGTGCGCGAGATCGAGCGCAGCACATTGACCGCGGGATAGCGGCCGCGCTCGGCGATGCTGCGGTCGAGCACAATATGGCCGTCGAGGATGCCGCGCACGGCATCGGCGATCGGCTCGTTATGGTCGTCGCCCTCGACCAGCACGCTGAAGAGACCGGTGATGCTGCCGGTGCCGGTGCCGGGCCCCGCCCGCTCCAGCAGCTTCGGCAGCTCGGCAAAGACCGTCGGCGTATAGCCCTTGGTGGTCGGCGGCTCGCCGGCGGAAAGGCCGATCTCGCGCTGCGCCATGGCAAAGCGGGTGACGCTGTCGATGAGGCAGAGCACGTCGCTGTCGCGGTCGCGCAGATACTCGGCGATGGCGAGGGTCAGATAGCCGGCCTGGCGCCGCATCAGCGGCGATTCATCCGAGGTGGCGACGACGACGATGCTGCGCTTCAGGCCTTCGGCACCGAGATCGTCCTCGATGAACTCCTGCACCTCGCGCCCGCGCTCGCCGACGAGGCCGATCACCGTGGCATCGGCGCTGGTGTAGCGGGCGATCATCGACAGCAGCACCGATTTGCCGACGCCCGAGCCCGAAAAGATGCCCATGCGCTGGCCGCGGCAGCAGGTAAGAAAGGTGTTGAGGGCGCGGACGCCGAGATCGATCTTGCCCTGGACGCGCCGGCGCGCATGCGCGGGCGGCGGCTGGTTGCGCAGGGGATAGGCGATGCGGCCCTGCGGCAGCTTCCCCTTGCCGTCGATCGGCTCGCCCATGGCGTTTACCACCCGGCCGAGCCAGCCACTATCGGGATAGATCGCCGCCGGCCGCTCGACCATCTCGACCTTGGAACCGAGGCCGATGCCGTCCAACGGCCCAAACGGCATCAGGAGCGCCCTTCCAGCGCGAAACCCCACCACCTCGCAGGCGAGCCGCCGGCCCTGCTGCCCCGCGACCTGGCAATGGCCGCCGATGGCGAGGCGCTGCGGCAGCCCGCCGACCTCAAGCAGCATGCCCATCACCCCGGTTACCCGGCCGAAACGGCGGGTTTCCGGGATGAGCGAAAGCTCGTCGATCAGGTCTGGAAGGCTCAGCGGGGGGCCCCTTGGCGGCCGGCAAAAGGGGCCGACCCGGGAATCATGGGCCGCGCGCGCTTAATGCAGGGTTAAACCGGCGGGAGCCACCTCGCCTGCTGCGCGGCAGGCCGCAACCCAAAACTAAATTGCTCTCCCTGCCATACACATTTTTTCGTGCTTGATTAACCCGCTATTAACCTCGGTTGGTAAGAATGATTAAGACGGGGTATGGTTGACCAACAGCTGATCAGCCAAAGGGACCTAGCGGAGGCGGACGATGCGCGTACTACTCGTCGAGGATGATTCGGCGACGGCAGCCAGCATCGAGATGATGCTGCGGGCCGAAGGCTTCATCTGCGACACCACCGATCTCGGCGAGGATGGTTTGGAGATCGGTAAGCTTTACGACTACGACATTATCATTCTCGACCTCATGCTGCCCGATATCGACGGCTATGAGGTGCTGCGCCGGCTCCGCGCCGCGCGGGTCAGGACACCGATCCTGATCCTGTCCGGCCTTGCCGAGCTCGATCACAAGATCAAAGGTCTCGGCTTCGGCGCCGACGACTTCCTCACCAAGCCCTTCGACCGGCGCGAGCTGATCGCTCGCATCCAGGCGATCGTGCGGCGCGCCAAGGGCCATTCGGAATCGGTCATCCGCACCGGCAAGCTCACCGTCAACCTCGACAGCCGCACCGTCGAGGTCGAAAACCAGCCGCTGCACTTGACCGGCAAGGAATACGGCATCCTCGAGCTGCTGTCGCTGCGCAAGGGCACGACGCTCACCAAGGAGATGTTCTTGAACCATCTCTATGGCGGCATGGACGAGCCCGAGCTCAAGATCATCGACGTCTTCGTTTGCAAGCTGCGCAAGAAGCTCGCCACCGCCACCAAGGGCGACAATTACATCGAAACGGTCTGGGGCCGCGGCTACGTCCTGCGCGACCCCCCCGCCGAAAGCGCCACCGCCGCCCGCAAGCTGGCGAAGGCGCAATAACCCAAGGCGAACGCGCTCCGCGCGTTCGTCCGCGGCGGCGTCAGCGCTTGC
>DATJLU010000100.1:0-30957 GCA_035509275.1 Allostellaceae bacterium
ACCCGGAGGGACGGCGCTCTTTGGCGCCAGGAGGGCGTCGCCGGGACGCTTACGATGCTCGCATCGCCGCGCGTCCCGGCTCCTACCCTGGCGCCAAAGATCGCCGTCGCAGCCCGTGACGGTGTGAGAAATCCGGGCTAATGCTTGATGTCGGAATAGGGATATTCGAGCTTGCCCGATTGCAGCTCGGGCGGATAGAGGATCACCTGGTGGCCGGGCTCGGTGAACTGCGCCATGCCGTGGCCTTGGATGTTCTGGTACTGGATGGTGAGGATGCGCGGCTTGGCCCATTCGCCGTCGGGCCCGAACTTGATGTCGCCGACGATGGTGTTGAAGGTGGTCTTGTGGATGTAGTCGGCGAGCTTGTCCTGATCGAGGCTGCCCACCGCCGCGACCGCGCTCTGCAGCACCTGCATCGTCGCATAGGTGAAGGGCGGCACGTAAAAGCCGAGCGGATCGACGCCGGCTTCGCCGGCCCGGGCCTGATATTTCTTGATGAACTCGTCGGTGCCGGGAAAGTGCATCGTCGGCTCGTGCACGAACAGCTCGTAGCAGACGATGCCATTGAGCGCGGGTCCAAGCTGCATCTTGATGGCGCCGGATTGCAAGCCCACCATCGGGCCGCCGAAGATTCTCGCCTTGAGCCCGACTTCCGCGGCGGCGCGCAGGAAGCCTGCGGTGTCCGCGGGATATGAAGCCACCATGATCACGTCCGGCTCGGTGGCGCTGATGGCGCGGACGATCGGCGTGTAGTCGACGGTGTTGGGCGGATAGGTCCGGTCATAGACGGTCTCGAGGCCGAGCCGCTTGATGTTCCGGCGCGCGCCGTCGAGGGCGCCTTTGGAGAATTCCGCATCGGCGCCGACGATCGCCACCGTCTTGGGCTTGGGATTCATCGACATCGCCGCCTCGAAGAAGCCGCGTGTCAGCGCATCCTTGCCGTCGGGCCCGTAGGGCATGGTCTGGAAGAAGCGCTGATAGTGGAACTTCTCGTTGATCGCCAACGCCAGCATCACCATGACCACCTTCTTGTGCTCGATGATGGTCGGCATCGCGGGCGAGCTGATATTCGTGCCCTGGGCGAGCAGCAGATCGACATGGTCGACGTCGAGCAGCTTCTCGTAGATGCTCGGCACCAGCGCCGGATTGCTCTGATCGTCGTAATAGACGAGCTCGACCTTGCGGCCGAGCAGCCCGCCCGCATTGTTGACATCCTCCGCCCAGATCTGCTCGGTGAGCAGCGTCTGCTTGCCATAGCCGGCGAGCGAGCCGGTGAGCTCGGCGGAAAAGCCGACCTTGATCGGATCGGCGGCCCGCGCCGGCACCACCCCCGCCGCCAGCGCCGCGACGCCGATGACGAGCGGCGCAAGCCACGCCCGGTGCTTGGCTTCAGAAAGCAGCATGCAACGTCCCTCCCTGATATCGGCGTTTGCCGCGTGCCGCGGCATCGCCGGGTTATGGCCGCATCGCCGTCGCGACCGGTCCCGGTTCGCGCAGCTTCGCGGCAAGATTGGCAAATTCGCACAGCAACGGGCGCGTGTCGCGGGGATCGATGATCTCCTCGACACCGAAGGCTTCGGCGACGCGGAAGGGCGAGCGGACGCGGTTCAAGCGCTCCTCGATCTCGCGCCGCAGCGCTTCGGGATCGGGCGATGCCTCGAGCTCGGCGCGATAGGCGGCCTCGATCCCGCCTTCGACCGGCAGCGAGCCCCAATCGCCGGACGGCCAGGCATAACGATAATGCAGCCGCGCGTGGTTGGTATGCGCGGCACCCGCAACACCAAAAGCCTTGCGCACCAGGATCGAGCACCACGGCACCTTGGCCTGATAGACCGCGGCCAGCGCGCGGGCGCCGTGGCGGATGGTGCCGGCCTTCTCCGCCTCGAGGCCGATGACGAAGCCGGGGCAGTCGACGAGATGCACCACCGGCAGGTGGAAGGTGTTGGCGAGGTCGACGAAGCGGGCGATCTTCTGCGATGCGGCCGCGGTCCAGCCGCCGCCATAGACGTAAGGATCGCTCGCCAGCACCGCGACCGGCCAGCCATCGAGCCGCGCCAGGCCGGTGATCGCCGAGCCGCCGAATTTGCGGCCGATCTCGAAGAGGCTGTCGCGGTCGAGCACGGCGCGGAGGATGCGGCGCATGTCGTAGACCTTGCGGCGATCCTGCGGCACCGCCTCGATGAGCCAGGGATCGCGCCGGGCGGTATCGTCGGCGGCGGCGCCGCGCGGCGGCAGCTCGAAGACCGAAGCCGGGAGATAGGAGAGAAAGCGCCGCGTCCGCGCGAAGGCTTCGGCTTCGCTCGCCACGACATCGTCGACGGCGCCGGAGCGGGCGTGAATCTCGCTGCCGCCGAGCTCCTCCTTGGTGAGGTTCTGGCCAAGCCGCGCCACCACCGGCGGCCCGGCGATGAACATCTGCGAGACGGCTTCGACCATCAGCGAATAATGCGCCGTCACCAGCCGCGCGGCGCCGAGCCCCGCCACCGAGCCGAGGCCCAGCGCCACCACCGGCACGGTGCCGAGATTGGCCACCACCAGGTCCCAGGCGGGATTGGCCGGCACATACGTGCGCCCCTCGGTCTCGAGCGTCCTGACCGAGCCGCCGCCGCCGGTGCCATCGACCAGCCGGATCAGCGGCAGGCGCAGCTCCTGCGCCATCTGCTCGCCGATGATCTGCTTGCCGCGGATCGCGGCGTCGGCGGCGCCGCCGCGGACGGTGAAATCGTCGCCGCCGACCACCACCGGACGCCCTTCGATCAGGCCGCGGCCGACGACGAAATTTGCCGGCATGAAGCTGTCGAGCGCGCCATTGTCGCCGTAGCGCGCCTTGCCGGCGAGCGCGCCGACCTCGTGGAAGCTGCCGGGGTCGAGCAGCCCTTCGACGCGCTCGCGCACGGTGAGCTTGCCGCCATCATGCTGCCGCTTGACCTTCTCGGCGCCGCCCATCTCCTGGGCGAGCGCCTCGCGGCGGCGCAGCTCGTCGATGTCCTTCTCCCAGCCCATCGCCCCTCATTTCCCCGGCGGCTCAGGATGCTAGCAGCCTCGGGCGCGCTCGGCCATCGCTCGCGACCGGACGCCACGGTTAATCACGATCGTTCAAATAAACGCAGGTATGGGGATGACCCTCCGGTTCTGCTCCTTTATAACCCTTGCCGGCATCCGGCCCGTTGCGCCATGCTGGCGTTCTAGCTTTGGTAGACCACGCGCCCCGGACCAAACCGAAATCACGAGTGACATCGCCGATGAACACCCCTTCTTCGAGGCGCCGGCTGGCCGGCGCGGCGCTCGCCGCCTTCGCCATGCTGGCGCTCGGCGCCTGCGCCAATGCACCCTCGCACCAGTCCAACAACAGTGATGCGGACCTCGCCCTCATCCACGAGGTGATGACCAAGGTCCGGGCAGGCTATGTCGAGCCGGTGACCGAGGACCAGCTCACCAAGGACAGCTTGAAGGGCATGCTGACCGGGCTCGATCCGCATTCCGACTATATGGATGAGTCCGAATACCAGGACATGCTGTCGGACAGCGAGGGCGAGTTCACCGGCATCGGCGCGGAGCTCACGCGCGAGGACAGCCATCCGAAGATCCTGTCGCCGATCGACGATACGCCGGCGGCGCTCGCCGGCATCAAGCCCGGCGACATCATCCTGCGCATCGACGGCGTGCCGACGGACCAGATGACGCTCAAGGACGCGGTCGACCGGCTGCGCGGCCCGGCGGGATCGACGGTGCGCATGACCATCCTGCGCACCGGGGAAAAGCCGTTCGACGTCTCGCTGACGCGGGCGGTCATCCGGGTCGCATCGGTGAAATCGCAGCTCGAGCCCGGGCGGATCGGCTATATCCGCATCACCACCTTCATGGAGAAGACGCAGAACGAGTTCGTCGATGCGCTGGGTGATATGCGGCGCCAGGCGGGCGGCCACCTCGACGGGCTGGTGCTCGATCTGCGCAACGATCCCGGCGGATTGCTCGATACCGCCGTGCACATTTCCGGCGACTTCCTCGATGGCGGCACCGTGGTGTCGATCCGGGGCCGCTCGCCGGGCGAGGACGAGACCTTCGATGCGCGTCCCGACGGCGACCGGCTGCATGGCGTGCCGGTGGTCGTGCTGATCAACAGCGCCTCGGCCTCCGCATCCGAGATCGTCGCCGGCGCGCTGCAGGATCGCCACCGCGCGACCATTCTCGGCACGCGCAGCTTCGGCAAGGGCTCGGTGCAGACCATCATCCCGCTCGACGGGCACGGCGCGTTGCGGCTGACGACGGCGCTCTACTACACGCCCTCCGGCCGCTCGATTCAGGGCGAAGGCATCACCCCCGACCAGATCGTCCTGCCGCCCAAGGACGAGCAGGTGGTGGAAGCGACCGTGGTGCATGAAGTGAACCTGCCCGGCGCGCTCAAGAATAGCGGGCCGATGGACAGCACCGCGAAGCCCGGCGCTTTGGCGCCCGGGATGCAGAAAGAGGAAGCGAGCCAGGACGTCGCCATCGATCCCGCCGTGATCGGCACGATCAAGGACTATCAGCTCAAGGTCGCGCTGGAGCGGGTGAAGGAGATGGTGGCGCGCAGCGCGCCGGCCGGGCGAAGCTGAGGCGCGGCGCGTCACGCTCAAGAAAAGCTAGACCAACTCACCGGCCGGGTGCCGGAGCCTCATTCACGGCACCCGGGTGAGTCTTGCCTTCGGGCCGCGGGTCAGCGCGGAACCGAACTGCCCTCGGCAGCCTCGCCGCCCACGCTCAGCACCACGCGGCGGTTCTGAGCCCGCCCTTGCGGCGTGTCGTTCGAAGCGACCGGATCGGACTCGCCGAAGCCCTGCGCCGCGACCATCTCCGGCCGCACGCCCTGCGAGATCAGGAACTGCATGACGGCGTCGGCCCGCTTCTGCGACAGCTCCTGGTTGGTGGTGACGCCCTGCTGCTGGAGCCTCGGGCCGATCGGGGCATTGTCGGTGAAGCCGCTCACCATCAGCTTATTCTGCTGCGTCGGCGCCAGCTTCCCCGACAATCTGGCGATCAAGTCCTTGCCCCGGGGGGTCATCTCCCAGCTTCCCGACTTGAACAACATGTCGCTGTTCACGGTGTAGGCGATGGCATGCTGCAGCCGGGCGACCTGCGTCTTGCTGGCAGAGAGCTCGGCCTGCAGTTGCTGGTTCTGCGACTGCAGCTGCTGGTTCTGCGACTGCAGCGCGTCGTAGTCGCTTTTCCACACACAGCCCGAGAGCACCAGCGGCGACAGCACCAGGCCGGCGACCAGCCAACCCCTTGATGTCTTCGTATTCATTTTGCGCGGACCTTTCACCGATGAGGATGGAGCCGGGAGACACACCCGCACCCCAAGCTGATGGGCGCGGTCGGCAACCTGCCAAACCGATGCTGCAACAGGCGCCGGGGGTTACGTCATCGGTTGGCTGACGGAGCCGAGGGTTGAAAAGCCTGTACCGGATCGGGAGCGGCGCCGATTTTTCGCATCAGGGAAATTCGAGGAACGATCTCTGGTGCTTACCTGATGTTCCCGCGGCGGTGAGGCCTGCTACACGAGAGGACCGACGGCGAAGCAAGCCTTCGCCCCCCACAAGGTGACCCGCCGCAAAAGAGACGGGTTGCTTCGTCGTCGGCCGGTCGCCGGACGACAGGCTCCCCGGCGTTTGTCGCAGATGTGTTGGCAGGTGAGAGGAAGAGGACATGGGAAGCGTGCAAAAGGCCGCCATCATCGTCTCGGGGTGCGCCGCTATCGCCCTCTCGACGCCGGCAGCGGCGCAGTGGGCGTCACAGGCACAACCACAAACCGCGGACTCGCAGGTGTTTCGACCGTATGTGAATCTGGGCGTCGGTGCCAACTGGCTCGAGGGCTTGCAGATCACCGGCAATCATGGGAACACGGCATCCCTCAACTACGACGTCGGCCCGCTCGGTCTCGGCGCGGTCGGCGTCACGTTGCCTTACAATTTCCGCGCCGAAGTCGAATACGGCTATCGCCATAGCGAAGCCAAGAACATCACGCTGCCGAGCGGCGGCACGACGCCGACCTCGCTGGGGCTCAAGGCCAATGCCGGGACGCAGAGCTTCATGGCGAACGGCTACTACGACTTCAATCAGTTTGCGCCATCTCTCTGGGGCTTGGTCCCGCATGTCGGGGCGGGGGTCGGCGCCGCGAATGTCAAAGTCAACAATCTCGGGCACCAATGGCCGTTTGCCTGGCAGGCGATGGCGGGCGTCGAATACCCGCTGTCATACAATGCGAAGATCGGTCTCGAATACCGGTTCCTCGGTACCGAGAGCCTGAACCTCAGGCCGCAGGTGGCGTCGCTGATCAGCAGTCATGCCAACTACTATGATCACGCCGTCCTGCTCAATGTGCGTTGGACGTTTGGCGCGCCGCCGCCACCGCCCCCGGTCGAGCCCGCGATGGCCCCGGCGGCCCCGCCCGCCGCGGCGCCGCAGCCGCCGCCCGCGCGCGATTTCACGGTCTATTTCGACTTCAACAAGGCGACACTCACCCCCGAAGCCCGCGCCGTGATCCAACGCGCTGCGGCTGCCGCGCGTGAGGCGCCGGTGACCCACATTCAGGTCGTCGGCCACACCGATACGGTCGGAAGCGCGCAATTCAATCAGCGTCTCTCGGAGCGCCGTGCGGAAGTGGTGCGCGCCGAGCTGATCAAGGACGGCGTGCCGCCAGACTCGATCATGGCGCGCGGCGCCGGGATGAACGAGCTTGCCGTGCCGACCGCCGCCGGTGTCAAAGAGCCGCGCAACCGGCGCGCCGTGATCATCGAAGGTAGCGGACCGGGGATGTAAGAACCGGTCGTTTTCATTCGAGGGCGATGGCGATCCCCGTCCGTTTCGCCACTTCCGTTCGCAGCCAATCGATCGCCGCCGCGCGATCTTGGAATATTGCGGTCCGCCACCCTGCCCCATCGACATAGGCTTGCCACATGCGCGCCAAGCCGTAGCTCAGCGTGCCATACGCGAGGACCGCAACGGATACATTGGGTGCCTTCGACGAAACCTCGATATCTTGCTGGGCGATGTCGCGGACATCGTCAGCGGTCACATCGATGGCTGTCACGTCGTCGCCGCGTTCGACCAGGACATAGAGCAGGGGCTCAGCGGTGAAGTCGCGCGCGAAAAGCTCCTTGTTCGCGGCGGTGAACTCGGCCCCGGTCAACCGACCTGAGCTCGCCAGGATAACGCCTTTCCGACCGTCGACATATTTGATGGTAATGGTCACGGCTCTCCCCTCGGTCGATCCGGCGCGAAGTCATTCCCTCCGACCAATATGGTGCGCATCGTGCGATCTCGCATCTGCTGCGCCAGCAACGCTGAGCCGGGCTTTTCTTGGCGCTGTTTATGCGTCCTTGGCGAAAAATGCGACTGCAAGAACGTCTCGAACACGTGGCTGCCGATCAAAGCCGCGACGACAAGAGCTCTTTAGCCAGCTCGATCAACTTGGCGACGCCACGCGTCAAGTCCAGCTTGCGCTCTTCAGCGACGCAGCCGCCGCAGCGTCTCGTGCTGACGATCTCGAAGTATGTCGCCGGGGCTGCCAACGACCACCACACCAGGAACCGGCGGCGGATCAGTTCCATATCCGCTTCGTCTTCTATCCCCACGCTGCGCACGATCTGGACGAAGCTCTCTTGGTGGCGCGTGCAAGCGAGGCGCCATTCCAGACGGGATCTTTCCGTGCTCACGCGGTGCGTCACGAGAGATGACCGCTTTCCTGAAAAGGCCGCCACTCGCCCTCGACCTGCTCCCGGGCGCAAGGATGCCCCGACGCGCGCGCCGAGACCATCCAGTGGACACCTGAGGAAGCGACGGCCGATCGCTCCGCCGCCCGCTCAGACGAAAGGCCGCTCGGTCCACCACGGAAAAAAACCCGGCATGTCC
Organism: Allostellaceae bacterium; assembly: GCA_035509275.1. GTDB lineage: Bacteria > Pseudomonadota > Alphaproteobacteria > ATCC43930 > CGMCC-115725 > DAHUYF01. The sequence continues at coordinate 7,891 of DATJLU010000100.1, forward strand.
TGGCTCGGCCGCATGGTGAAGCACGGCTTGCGCTTCTCCAGGAACGAGGCGACGCCCTCATAGGCGTCGGGCGCGCGGCCCATCATCTGGATGCCGCGGGAGTCGACCTGGTGCGCCGCCATGGGATGGTCGGCGCCGAGCATGCGCCACAGCATCTGCCGGGCGAGCGCCACCGACACCGCCGAGGTATTGTCGGCGATCTCGCGCGCCAGCCGCCGCGCCGTCGGCAGCAGCTCGCCCGGCGGCAGCACCGCCTTGACGAGCCCGCCCTGCAGCGCTTCCGCCGCATCGAAGACGCGGCCGGTCAGCACCCAGTCGAGCGCCTGCTGAATGCCGACGAGACGCGGCAGGAACCAGCTGCTGCACGCCTCGGGCACGACGCCGCGCCGGGTGAAGACGAAGCCGAAGCGCGCGCCGTCGGCGGCCAGGCGAATATCCATCGGCAGCTGCATGGTGGCGCCGACGCCGACCGCCGGGCCGTTGACCGCGGCGATCACCGGCTTCAGGCAGTCGAAGATGCGCAGGCTGACCGTGCCGCCGCCATCGCGCCGCTGCTCCTGCGCGCCGATGACGCCGCGCGCGGCGTAGTCGAAAGTCTTGCCGCCGGCGGAGAGATCGGCGCCGGCACAGAAGGCGCGCCCGGCGCCGGTGACGATGACGGCGCGGACCGCGTCATCGGCATCGACGCGGTCGAACGCGGCGATGAGCTCGAGCCGCATGGTGTTGGTGAAGGCGTTGAGCTTCTCCGGCCGGTTCAAGGTGATGGTGGCGATGCCGTCCTCGACGGCGTAGAGGATCTCACTGAACATCGTGGCTGCGCCTCCCTGCTGCTCGGCACAGCATAGCAGGCGCGGCTGTGGCACCGTCACGCGAAGGCGTTGTGATAGGCGTTCAAGGCGGGAGCGCCGCCGAGATGGACATAGAGCACCTTGGCGGTCTTCGGGATCTCGCCGCTCTTCGCCATGGCGATGAGCCCGGCCATCGACTTCCCCTCGTAAACCGGGTCGGTGAGCATCGCTTCCAGCGCGGCCGCGGTGCGGATGGCGGCCAGCGTCGCCGCGTCCGGGAGCCCGTAATCGGGACCGGCGAAGCGCGGCTCGATCTCGATAGCCGCATCGCGGATCTCAGGGTTGAGGCCGATCAAAGCAGCGGTGGCGCGGGCGATCTTGGTCACCGCCGCGCGCGTCATCGCCGCATCCGCCGCCGTGTCGATGCCGATGATGCGGCGCGGCTTCGGCTGCGCGCTGAAGCCGACCACCATGCCGGCCTGGGTCGAGCCGGTGCAGGTCGCGGTCACCACCGTGTCGAAGAAGATATTCGCCTGCTGCTCCTGCGCCGCCACTTCATCGGCGAAATGCGCGTAGCCGAGGCCGCCGAGCGGATGGTCCGAGGCTCCGGCCGGGATCGCATAGGGCTTGCCGCCGTCGCGCCGCACCTGCTCCAGCGCGCGCTGCCAGGTGTCCTTGATGGCGGTGGAGTAGCCGGCGCCTTCCAGAACGGTTTCGGCGCCCATCAGCCGCGACAGCAGGATGTTTCCGACCTTGTCGTAAACCGGGTCCTCCCATTTGGTCCATTCCTCCTGAACCAGGCGGCATTTCATCCCGAGCACCGCCGCGACCGCCGCCACCTGCCGCGTGTGGTTCGATTGGATGTTGCCGATCGAGACCAAGGTGTCGCAGCCCTGAGCGACCGCGTCCGCCGCGAGCCATTCCAGCTTGCGCACCTTGTTGCCGCCAAAGGCCAGCCCCGAGGCGATGTCATCGCGCTTGGCCCAGACCTCGACGCCGATCTCCCGGGAGAGGCGCGGCAGCGGATGGATCGGCGACGGCCAAAAGCCGAGCTGGCGGCGCGGAAACTTATGGCTGAGATCGAGAGGCATGGGACTGGCTCCAATCGGACGGCGGACCCGACTCTAGCCCATGAGAGGGGCGGATGTGCTTTCGGTCTCTATGCCAATATCAGTATATCGTTGCTTGAACTCGTCTCATGTGCGAAGAACAATATTGCAATGAGTGAAAAAAGCGAAGATCATTCATATGGCTGCTGACGCGTCCTCTGCCGAGCTCAGCCCGCTTGATCGCCGCATTCTGCGCGTTCTCCAGCGCGATGGGCGGATTTCCAATGCGGAGCTGGCGCGCGAGATCGGCATTAGCCCGGCGGCGTGCTGGACGCACACCAAGCGCCTGTTCGACACCGGCGTCATTCGCGGCGTCCGCGCCTTGCTGGATCCGGAGGCGGTAGGGCGCGGCACGCTGGCCCTGGTGGGGGTCGTGCTCGACCGATCGACGCCGGAAAGCTTCGCCGCCTTCGAGGCGGCCGTGCGCGCTCTGGAGCAGGTGCTGGAATGCGTGCTGGTGGCGGGCGAGGTCGATTATTTCCTGCGCATCCGCGTGCGCGACCTGCCTGCCTTCAACCGGCTGCACAGCGAGCGGATCATCGCGCTGCCCGGCGTGCGGCAGGTGCGTACCTTTTTCGTGATGAACGAGATCAAGACCGACGGGCTGCTGCCGATTTAGCGACCTAACCCTCGTGCGGCGCCTGATCGGCCTGCCAGCGCGCGGCGGTGACGAAGGGCTCGAGGCTGAGGCGGCCGATGACCTGCTCGAGCGCGGCATCGTTGCGGCCGGGGGAGATCAGCTCCGCGCCGACGGCGACCCGGCTCTCGTCGAAGCCGATGATCGCGCCGAGCGCAAGCGCGACGCCGAGGCGAAGGGCGACGTCGACGAGCATCATCGCGTGCTCCACTGGCCGGCTCAGAACTCTACATGGGCGCGCAGCGCGAACACGTGCACCGGCCCGCGCGCCTGGTTGAAGGCCGGATTCGCGACGAACTGGTAGTCGAAGGTGAGCGCGACCGGCTCGATCACGCTATAGGAGTAATAGGTCTCGATGATGCCTTCCGGCGCGTAATCGAGGCTGCCGTCACCGGCGAGGATGCCGACCCCGCCATTGGCGAAGAACAGCTGATGCTCATGCGAAAGCCCATTCACCGCGCCGCCCAGCCCAATCGTATCCCTGGACCGCCCCCACGATGTGCCCTTGAGGCTGAGCCCGAGCGTGAAGCTCCGGTCGATATCGGTGAAAGCCCAGGCTTCGGTGCGGCCATCATTCCAGCTCAAGCGGGAAAAGAGTCCGAGATCCTCGGTGAGGCTCTGCTCGAGATTGAGCGCGAAGCCGACCTTCCAACGATCCGCCCGCACCGCGGCGATGTCGGCCGGCGTCCCCGTCTCCTCAGCAAGGTCGACCGCCTGTTGCAGACTGCCCATATGAGCGCGGTTCGCGAACACGAGATAGCGCAACACCCCGGGCTCGCCCAGCCAATCGTGCCGCGTCTCGAGCTCGATGACAGAGCCGAAATGCTTCCAGAAGCGAGTATCGAGATCGCGCTGATTGGCGATCGTCGGCTCGAGGAACCAGCCGCCGCGCAGCGCCCAGTCCTTCTCGTTGAGCTCGGTTGCGAGCCCGCCCGTATAACCCTTCGTGTCCGCCGGATAATCCCAGGCGCCGGCCTCCCACAGGCTCCAATTGAAGAAGTCGACGCGGGGATCGTGGGCGTAGCGGTTGTTGTCGAAAATGTCGGGCGCCGCGAACTTGCCGGCCGTCACGGTGACCCGCGAGACATCGACGGTCTCGCCGAGCTGGTTCAGATCGGGCGCCAGCGTTTCCTGCTCGCCGCCAAGACCGAAGGTCTGACGTAGGAAGAGCCGCGCCACATTGGGATCAGGCGTGTCATAGCCCGCCTTCTGCGCCTCGCCATTGACGAAACCGTCGACGCCCAACGTATGGCCCAGGCCGAAACCCTGGTTGAGCTCGGGATTGAAATAGAGCTCGCCGCCGTCCCAAGGCATGCGCCGGCCGAGAAAACCGGTGGCGCTGAAGGTCTCGCGGATATCGCCATGCGAAGGCAAGCTGTTGGGCCCCTCGACGGTCGAGGGGAAGGCCGGATAGCCCTGGCCGATGAAGGTCGATTGGAAATGGAGGCTCCAATCCTCGGGCGGCGGCGGGGGCGCGGGCGCGGCCGCGGGCGTCGCACCGGAGTCCTGGGCATGAGCGGCCCAGCCGGAGGCCGCGAGCGCCACGCCCGCCAGAAATATGCCGAGTTTTCTCATCATCCCCCGCCCACGGGCCCACGCGCCCCGACATAGCCGAGTTTCTGGTTGCTGCCTATGTCTTCTGCTACGACGCCGGCCGCAGGACACGGACCCGCGCTGCCCGCACGCGGCGTGTGGATGCCCGCTTCGGCCGGTCGTTGGCCGCATCCGGCTCTGCCGCGCCGAGGCAGGCGCCGCAACGCGGCGCTGCCTCCGGCGCGATTTCGACCGTCCATCTCATCTCGATGCCGCCGGGAGTCCGAACCCAGCTCAGCCGCAGATTCCGCTTCATGACGCACCGCCTTTCACCGCCCGCAGCGGCCCGGGGCGGTGAAGCGGCGCCCTAAAGCGTGAGGGCTTGCCGTTCCATCCGCGCCGCGCGGGCTGCGGGAACGTCTCGTTTGGGGAGCGCCGCGGCCGCTGACGGGGCCGTGGCGCCGGGTTTGCTACAGTGGCTACTCATTGCTTCTCCTCAGCGGCTTGCGATCGCGACGCGCGCCCCACAGCGGTACGGGCGCTTGCCGCAGCGATGCCAGAGGCACCGTCGCAACCGAGCTCGGCTAGTGGGGAGGAGACGCCGCATCCGCCGCCGCGCGCCGGCGCGCATTGCCGTGGGCAACGCGGCAGCACGCGCGCCAAGCGCGACCGACCCAGGTGCCGGCGCGGCGCTGCATCTGCTGTTCACGAGGCCGGTTCCGCTCGGCGAGCTGGACCCGGCAAAGCTCGGCCCGAATCAGGGCCAAAGCGAGGCTATCCCGCATGGTTCACCTTCCTTCCGCCTGGCGCGGCCGGAGGTGAACCGGAGGGGTCAGCCGATGGCCACCCTTCCGTCCCTCCGCCCGCGGCAGGAGAGCGTCTCTCGCGAAGCCTCCGTCATTGCCAGCTTGGCGATGACGTTGGCCGGTCTAGGGTGACTGTCCATCTTTCTCTCTGACGTCGACTTGATCCGCACCGTCGCTGGGGCGGCGCGGAAGCGCTGCAAATATGTGCAGCTTCGCCCCCGTGTCAACCGCAATCGCGGCGCCGCGGAAAAAATTTCGTCACGGTGCCGAAGCGCGGCGGTCGTCGCCCGCCTCGGTGGCGACGTCCTCGCGATGCCACCAGCCCCCGCCCAGCGCCTGGAACAAAGCGGCGGTATCGGCGAAGCGGTTCGCCTGCGCCAGGACGAGGTTGATCCGCGCCTGCTGGTAGGTCTGCTGGGCATTGAGCAAGGTGAGATAGCTGATCGCGCCGAGCTGAAGCTGGCGGCGGGCGATCTCGAGGCTCTCGGCCGCGGCGCGCTCGGCGGTGACGGACGCCTTGAGCGCATCGGCATCGAGATCGAGCGCGTGCAGACTGTCGGCGACATTCTGGAATGCGGTGATCGCGGCGCTGCGATATTGCGCCTCCGCCTCGTCGAACGCGGCGCGGGCGGCGCGCTCGCGATGGAGCAGCGAGCCGCCTTCGAAGATCGGCTGCGTCACGCTCGCCGCCAGATCCCAGAATCCGGTGCCGGGCGTGAACAGGCGGTCCAAGGTGGTGGCGCTGGTGCCGGCATCGGCGGTGAGCGTGACGTTCGGCAGCCGGTTGGCGATGGCGACGCCGATGGCCGCGCTCGCCGCGTGCAGATTGGCCTCGGCGGCGCGCAGATCCGGCCGCTGCTCCACCAGCGCCGAGGGCACGCTCACCGGCAGCGCCTGCGGCAAGGTCAGGTCGGCAAGCTCGAAATGCTGCGCGACCTCGTCGCTGGGAAAGCGCCCGGCCAGCGCCGTCAGCAGATCGCGCTCGATCGTCAATTGCTTCTTGAGCGGCGGCAGGCTCGCCTGCGCCTGGGCCAAGACGGCGCGCTGGGCCACCACATCGGCATCGGCGATCTGGCCGAGCGCGTATTGGCGCTGCAGCAGGTCGAGGAGCTGGCTCTCGATGTCGATGATCTCGGTGGTGGCGGCGATCTGCGCCCGGAGCGACGCTTCTTGCACCGCCGCGGCGACGAGGTTCGAGGTGAGCGTCAGGTAGGTCGCTTCGAGCTGAAAGCGCTGCACCTCCGTCTGCGCTTCGAGCCCCTCCACGGTACGCCGGTTGAGGCCGAAAACATCGGGCGTGTAGGAGACGCTGAGCTGAGCCGTGTAGAGCGTCAGATAGGCGCCGCCCGACGCCGCGGTCGGCGTGATCACGCCGGTCGCAACCTTCGAGCGGCTCGGCGTCAGGTTACCGGAGAGCGACGGCCAGAACGCGGCCTGCTGCGCCAGCACGTTCTCCTGGGCGACGCGCAGCGCCGCCTGCGCCGCGGTGAGGTTGGGGTTGGCCTTCAGCGCCTGGTCGATCAACTGGCTGAGCGCCTCGGAATGAAACAGCGTCCACCATTGCCCGGGAATATCGAGACCCCTGACGAAACGTTGCGCTTCGCCGCCGGCGACATCGGCGGAGGCCGTCGCGGCGGGGAGCGGCTTCGGCGTATAGTCCGCTTGCGGCGGCGCCGGCTTGGTGAAATCGGGACCGACGGCGCAGCCGGCGAGAAGCAGCGTCAGAGCGGCGGTTGCAGTGCGCAGAGAAGCGGCCATCGCCTACTCCGCCGGCTTGGGCTGGAGGGCCGGCGCGGCGACGCGGCGCTCGCGCTGCGAGAACAGTTCGATCAGCACGGGCAGCACGACCAGGATGAGCAGCGGCGCGAGCAGGATGCCGCCGACCACGACCAGCGCCAGCGGCTTCTGCACCTGAGAGCCGATGCCGGTGGAGAGCGCCGCCGGCAACAGGCCGACGCATGCCGCGACGCAGGTCATCATCACCGGCCGCATCTGTATCTCGCAGGTGCGCAACATCGCCTCGCCGCGCTCGACGCCCTGGGCGAGGAGCGCGTTGAAATAGGAGAGCACGATGATGCCGTCCATGGCGGCGATGCCGAACAGCGCGACGAAGCCGATGGCGGCCGAGACGCTGAACGGGGTGTCGGTGACGTAGAGGGCGAACACGCCGCCGATCAGCGCCATCGGCATGACGCTCGCCGCCAGCAGCATGTCGGTGACCGAGGAGAAGTTGAGATAGAGCAGCATGCAGATGAGCGCGAGGCTCAGCGGCACGACCACCGCCAGCCGCGCGATCGCCGCCTCCAGCTCGCCGAACTCGCCGACCCATTCGAGACGGTAGCCGCCGGGGAGGTGCAGCTCGCGCGCGATCTTCTGCTGCGCCTCGAGCACGGCGCCGCCGAGATCGCGGCCGCGCACGCTGAACTTGATCGGGATGTAGCGCTCCTGATTCTCGCGATAGATGAAGGAGGCACCCGAGACCAGCTCGACCTTCGCCACCTCGCTCAGCGGAATCTGGACGATGCCGTTGCCACTCGGATTCTGCGCGCCGATGGTGATGCGGCGGATGGCGTCGAGGCTCTGGCGATATTTCGGCGCCAGGCGGACGACGATAGGAAAATTACGGTCGCTGCCCTGCTCGTAGAGGTTCCCCGCCGCCTGGCCGCCGATCGCCGCCTGGACGGTGGCGTTGATGTCGCCCGGCGCCAGGCCGTAGCGCGCCGCCTTGGCGCGATCGATGTCGATCTTGACCGTCGGCTGCCCCAGCGCATTGAACACGGCGAGATCGGTGATGCCGGGCACCGTCGCCATGATGTCCTTGATCTTGTCGGCGGTCTTCTCCAGCGTCTCGAGATCGTTGCCGAAGAGCTTGACCGAATTCTCGCCTTTGACGCCCGACGCCGCCTCCTCGACATTGTCCTCGATGTATTGCGAGAAATTGAAATCGACGCCGGGGAATGCGGCGCTGAGCGCGTCATTGACCTGTTGCGTCAGCTTCGCTTTGTCGACGCCGCCGGGCCAGGTATCGAACGGCTTCAGCGGCACGAAGAACTCGGCATTGAAGAAGCCGGTCGCGTCAGTGCCGTCGTCGGGACGGCCATGCTGCGAGACGACGGTCACGACTTCCGGGAAGCTCTTGATGATCTTCCGCATGCGGTTGACATAGCCATTGCCTTCCTCGAGCGAGATCGAAGGCGGAAGCGTTGCTCGAATCCAGAGATTGCCTTCTTCCAGCTTGGGCAGGAATTCGAGCCCGAGCGAGTGCGCGGCGAGGAGCGCGACCACCAGCATCAGTGCAGCACTGCCCAAGGTCAGGATGCGGTTGGCGAGCGCGAATTGGACCACCGGCCGGTAGAGACGGCGCAAGCCGCGGACGATGATCGTCTCGGTCTCGCGCACCTTCTGCGGCAGCAGCACGGCGCTGAGCGCCGGCGAGACGGTGAAGGTGGCGATGAGCCCGCCGGCAATGGCGTAGGCATAGGTGCGCGCCATCGGCCCGAAGATGTGCCCTTCGACGCCGGAGAGGGTGAACAGCGGCACGAAACCGGCGATGATGATCGCAGCGGAGAAGAAGATCGCTCTGCTCACCTCGTCCGCCGCGACCATGATGATGCCCGGCTTGCCGGTGAGTCCGGCCGCGGCGGCCACCGCGAGCCGCCGGCTGCGCTCGGCGCGCATGGCGACATGGCCCGAGAGATGCCGATAGACGTTCTCGACCAGGATCACGGTGGCATCGACGATGAGGCCGAAATCGATCGCGCCGACCGACAACAGGTTGGCCGATTCGCCGCGCAGCACCAGGATGGTGATGGCGAAGAACAGGGCGAAGGGGATGGTGGTAGCGACGATGATGGCGCTGCGCAGATTGCCGAGGAAGGCCCACTGCACGAAGAAAATCAGGATGATGCCGAGCACCATGTTGTGCAGCACGGTGCGCGTGGTGACGTTGATCAGCTCGGTGCGGTCGTAGATCTTCTGGATGTGGACGCCGGGCGGCAATATGCCGGAGTGGTTGATCTTCTCGACCTCGGCCTCGACGGTGCGGATCGTGGGCAGGCTCTCGGCGCCGCGCCGCATCAGAACGATGCCCTGAACGATGTCGTCGTCATTGTCCTGGCCGGCGATGCCGAGCCGCGGCTGGTGACCGACGGTGACGGTCGCGATGTCCTTGATCAGCACCGGCGAGCCGTTATTCGCGGTCAGCATGGTGTTGCGAATGTCGTCCATCGAATCGATGAGGCCGACGCCGCGCACGATGGCCGCCTGTGGTCCGAAATTGACGGTCTGGCCGCCGACATTGATGTTGCTGTTGTTGAGGGCTTGCAGCACCTGCTGCAAGGTGAGGCCGTAATCGACGAGCTTGTCGAGATCGACCGTGACATCGTACGTCTTGGTCTTGCCGCCCCAGCCGGTGACATCGACGACGCCCGGCAGCGCCTTGAAACGGCGCTCGAGAATCCAGTCCTGGATGGTCTTGAGGTCGGTGACGGAATAGCCCGGCGGCCCGACCACGCGGTAGCGGTAGATCTCGCCGATCGGGCTCTCCGGCGAAATCTGCGGCTGGGCGCCATTGGGCAGCGCCGAGAGCTGGGAGAGCCGGTTGATCACCCATTGCTCCGCCTGGTCATAGGTGAAGTCGTAGGTGAACTGAATCTTCACGTCGGACAGGCCGAAGAGCGAGATGGTCCGGACGGCGGTCACATGCGGAATGCCCGCCATCTGGATCTCGATCGGAATGGTGATGTAGCGCTCGATCTCCTCGGCGGATTGGCCGGTGCTTTGCGTCACCACCTCGACCAGCGGCGGCACCGGGTCGGGATAGGCCTCGATGTTGAGCTTCAAGAAGCTGACGATTCCTGCGGCGAAGAGAAAGAACAGCAGGACGAGCATCAGCACCCGCTGCTTGAGGGCGAAAGCGATGATGCCGCTCATGCCCAGGGCTCCGCGTTCAATCGCCCTGGGCGGCGCGGTCGATGAACAGCGAGCCGCTCGTCACCACCTTCTCGCCGGGCTGCAACCCGGCGAGCACTTCGACCATCCCGTCGGCATCGGTCCGGCCGGTATGGATCTGCCGCAGCGACAAGGACTTGTCGTCATGCGCCACCCAGACATGGGCGACATCGCCCTCATAGATGACCGACTCCTGCGGCACGGCGGGCGCGGCCACGGCGTCGCCGGTCATGATGCTGAAGCTCGCGAACATTTCGGGCTTCAAGGCGCCGTCGGCGTTCTCGACCTCGGCGCGCACCGGCAGGCGATGGGTGTTGGCATCGATCGCGGGCGCGACATAGGTGAGCTTCGCCTTGAAGACCCGGCCGGGATAGGCCAGCACCCGCACGTCGACCGGTGCACCGACATGCATCAGCGGCGCATCGGTCTCGCGCACATTGGCGACGAGCCAGACCACCGAGAGATCGCCGATCGAGAAGACCGGGGTCGACGCGCCCGCCGCCGTCGAGTTGATATACTGGCCGAGCCCGACCTGGCGCTGGATCACGGTGCCGCCGATCGGCGCGGCGACGATCGCCTGGGGATCCATCTTCTTCGCCGTCTCCAGGTCGTCGATCTCGCGATCGCTCTTGCCAAGGATATGCAGGCGGTTGCGCACGGCGGCGAGCGCGATCTCGGCCGAGCGCGCGGTATTCTTGGCGCTCTCGAGATCGGTTTGGGCCTGCTGCCAGTCCTTGAGCGCGCCGGCTTTGGCATCGAAGAGCTCGTGCTGGCGCCTCTCGTTGATGACGGCGAGCTTCAGCTGCGAGCGCGCGGTGTTGAGCGCGGCGACGGCGGCGATCAGGTCGTTCTGGCCCTGGACGAATTCGGATGCCTCGAGCGCCAGCAGCGGCGCGCCTTTGTCGACGCGATCGCCGGCCTTGGCGAAGAGCCGGGTGACGCGGCCGGAATAAGGCGAGAAGACTGGCGTCGTCCGGTCGTCGTCGATCGCGATCTTGCCGTCGGTGATCCGCTCCGGACGGAAGGTGAGCCGCTGCACGGCGCCGAATTTGAGCGTCGCCCATTGCGCCTCGGTCGGCCGGAAGTGGCCCGGCGCCAGGGCCGGTTGCTCCGCCTTGACCTCCTCGCGCGCGCCGAGTTCGCTGCGCAGCAGCGGCACCAGCAGCAGCGCCACCCCGGCCAAAGCGGCCAGAACGACCAGACCGGCGATCTGGGCTCGGCGCGACAGGACGCGCGCTTCGCTGCGCAGCGGCGAGGGTTCCATACCGTCCACGAGAGCCAACCGATAAAGACAACACCACCCTGTCCGGCCCGCGCAAGGGTCGGAGAGGCGGCCTTTCTATACCGCAGCGAGCTTACGCAAGGCTGACACAATCCTTTTCCCGGTGCTTTACGATGGGACAGCAACCGCTTTCCGGCCGATATGCTACAATTCCGCGACATTTAGGGGTATCCGGGGCGCGGCGATGCGATTGCTGGTAGTCGAAGACAATGCCGAGCTCGCGACACTGCTGGCCAAGGGCTTGAGCGCGGCAGGCCTCGCCGCGGACTGCGTCGGGACGGCGCAGGATGCGCGCGACGCCCTGGCCACGACGCGCTACGCCGCCATCGTGCTCGATCTCGGCCTTCCCGACGAGGATGGGCTCGTCCTGCTGCGCGCGCTGCGCGAGCGGACCGACGCAACCCCGGTGCTGGTGCTGACCGCGCGGGGTGGCGTGCGCGACCGCGTCACCGGGCTGCGCAGCGGCGCCGACGACTACCTGGTCAAGCCCTTCGCGCTCGAGGAGTTGGTGGCGCGGCTGCAGGCGCTGCTGCGGCGGCCGGGCGAGCTGCTCGGCCGCTCGCTGCGCGTCGGCAATATCGTCTTCGACACCGAGGCGCGGCAGGTGATCGTCGCCGACGTGCCGCAACTCTTCTCCTTGCGCGAGGTGGCGCTGCTCGAGATCCTGATGCGGCGGGCCGGGCGCGTCGTCTCGAAGAAGCTGGTCGAGGACCATCTCTTCGGCCTCTCCGGCGAGGTCGGCTCGAATGCCGTCGAGGTCTATGTCCACCGCCTGCGCAAGCAGCTCGCCGACAGCGGCGCCAAGGCGCAGATCCACACCATCCGGGGCGTGGGCTATCTCATCGCCGAGGACAAGGCGCCGTGATCCGCTTCCGCTCGATCATCTCGCGCATCATCTGGCTGCACATCGTCGCCGTCGGCGTCACCTCGATCTTGATGCCGCTGGCGCTCTATTGGCTGCTGAGCTCGACGGCAAGCCATCTCCATCACCGCGCGCTGCGCGAGTTTGCCGACAGCATCACGCGATATCTGGTGCCGGCGCCCGACGGGCGCTGGCGCCTCGATCTCCCCGCCGGGCTGAGCGAGCTCTATTCCGAAAGCTATGGCCGCTACGGCTATGCCGTGCTCGATGGCGATGGGCGCGTGCTGTTCTCGTCGCTGGACGATCACGCGGCGATCTTTCCCAAGGACCGCCGCGCCGCGCCCGAGGAGTTTCTCGAGACCGAGCGTTCCGGCGCCCCGATCTACGGTGCCAGCATCGCAGAGACGGTCGACGGCAAGACGCTGTGGGTCCAGGTCGCCCAGGACCTGGCGCATCGTGACGTTCTCATCGACGACATCGTCGCCGATTTCTTCCCGCGCGTCGGCTGGATCACGATTCCGATCCTGCTGGCGCTGCTGATGACCGACATCTTCATCTTCCGCCGCGCGCTGCGGCCGGTGCTGCAGGCCTCGGAGACGGCGCGGACGATCGGTCCGGCGCGCACCGATGTGCGCTTGCCGACACGCAACCTGCCGCGCGAGATCCTGCCGCTGGTGAACGCGGTCAATCAGGCGCTCGACCGGCTCGAGCAAGGGTTTCGCGTCCAGCGCGACTTCACCGCCGATGCGGCGCATGAGCTGCGCACCCCGCTCGCCATCCTGCGTGCCCGCATCGACACGCTCGAGAACCGGGCGATGGGCGAAGCGCTGCGCCGCGACATCGACGGCATGAGCCGCGTCGTGAGCCAGCTGCTCGACATCGCCGAGCTCGAGAGCTTCGTCGTCGACCCGGCCGAGCGCGCCGATCTCCACAGCGTCGCCGCCGAGGTCGCCGCCTTCATCGCGCCCTTGGCGGTCGCCCAGGGAAAGAGCGTGGCGCTCACCGGCGTCAAGGGCCCGGTCTGGATCAGAGGCAACGCCGAGACGCTGTTTCAGGCGATCCGCAACCTCGCCGAAAACGCCATCGGCCACACGGCCGCCGGCACGACCGTCGAGATCGAGGTGACGGAGAACGGCACGGTCCGGGTCCTCGATTGCGGTCCCGGCGTGGCGGACAGCGAGCGCGAGCTGATTTTCCGCCGCTTCTGGCGCCGCGACCGCTTGCGCCATGGCCATGCCGGATTGGGCCTGTCCATCGTCTCGCGCATCGTCGAGGCGCATTCAGGCGCAATCGCGGTCGAAAACCGCAACAGCGGCGGCGCCGTGTTCTCGCTCGGCTTCGTGCTTTCCGACGACGCGCAGGCCCGCGCCGACCATGAAGCCCCCGTCGAGCCGATCATCGCTGCCGATTAGCGCGGCGGGACTTAGGTCGGGAAAGGGGATAGGGGGATGATTGGGGATAGGGGGATGGGGATCTGCGCGCCTTCGGCGCGATAACAAAAATCCCCCTCATCCCCAGTTATCCCCTCATCCCCTTTCTCTACTCGCCGCGAGACTACTCCTCTTCGGCGAGTGCCTCGCTGACGCGTGCGCGCTCGGCGAGGCGCTGCTCGCAGCGCTCGGCCAGGTCGACGAGCTCCAGGGCTTGCTCGCCGCTCTTTTCGCTTGCGGCGCTGCGGCACTGCTCGGCCATGCGGCGCAGATAGACGATGCTTCCGGGATGGTCCAGCATGGCTCCGCCCCTCCGGCAGGAAAGCTTTGTGAATTGGCTGTGGATAAGTTTCTTGGAGACCGGCGTTCGCGAAGGCGATTCATAGCATAGCGGCAAGGGTTGTCCACAGCGGGCGGGCGGGGCAATATCCGGGTTTCCCGACCGCTTGGACCCTGCCCGCGACATGGATGCGCCCACGCCTTCGATTTCCATGCCCGTCCGCGCTCTGCTGCTCGGCGAGCGCCTCGACACGCGCGGGCTCGAGCGCGACGACACCATCGCCACCAATCCGCTGACCTTGCGCATCGGCCGCAACGGCATCGCCTTCCTGTTCCGCTATGGCGTCGCGGTCTTCGCCGGGCTCTCGGCGATCGAGGAGGATGAGGTCGTGCGCTCGCTGCGGCCGCGGATCAGCGAGCCCGCCGCAGCGCCCGAGACCGACCAGGCGCAGATCCTGCTGAAAACCGCGAGCGAGGACCAGATCGATCCCTCGGGCGCCATCCAGCTCAAGGAGGCCTCACCCGACCGGCTGCAGATCGTCGCCAATGTGCTGTCGAAGAGCCTCATCCTGTCGCATTACGAGACCCGTATCGCCACCGCGTTCGACCAGATCGAGCCGCTGGCCGAGCGGCTGCAGCGCACCGGGCGCAGCGGCTATCAGGCGCGGCAGCTGCTGCAGCAGATCGGGCGCGTGCTGCTGACCCAGCAGCGCATGGTCGGACGTGTCGAGATGGAGGAAAAGCCCGACGTGCTCTGGGAACATCCCGAGCTTGAGCGGCTCTATGCCCGTCTCGAGGACGAGTACGAGCTCGCCGAGCGCAGCCGCGCCATGGAGGCGAAACTGGCGCTGATCAACGAGACGGTCGGCACGGTGCTCGATCTCGTGCAGAACCAGCGCGCAACGCGGCTCGAATGGTACATCATCGGGCTCATTGCCATCGAGATCCTGCTCAGCCTCGGCGACATGCTGCTGCGTGCCCATGGCGGGCTTTGACGAGCGCTAACGCTCGAAGCGCAGGTCGAGACCGCGGGCGCGCCATTGCGCCTCGATCGCGTCGAGATCGGTGAGCCCGGCCGGGTTGGCCTTGCTGGGATAAAGGCCGCGCTGCGGCTCGAATTCCCGGCGATAGTAGTCGAGCAGACGGCGCAGCTCCGCCAATGGTGCGGCGTGATCGTCGACGCGGAGGTCGATGTCGGGAAAATCCTCGGTGGTGGCGACGAGCAGCGCCGCCGATTGGCGGCCGCGCCGATCGCCGCCCGCGGCCTCGCCGGCGTCGAGCGCGGCGAGGAGACGCTCGGCGAGTTGGCCCGTAGCGGCGGCATAGCCCTCGAGCGTGGCGGCGAGGACGCGCTCGCTCCGCAGCATGTTGCCGGCGGCGCTCACGCCCGCCGCGGCCCCGTGTCCCGCCCAGGCGACGCAATGCCGGCCGGTCCAGGCGGCTGAGCGCCCGTGCCGGTCGACGGCATGCAGCTGGCGCAGCTCGCGCGCGGGATCCTGCGCCAGCGCCGCGTCGAGCGCCGCCTCAGGCGCAAGACCGCGCTCCAGCCCGTCGAGCACGCGCGGGCCGAGATAGGGATTGGTGATGGATTGCGTCGCCACCGCGCCGACGCCGGCGCGGATATAAGGCATGCGCGCGCCGACGGCGAAAGCGCGCGAGGTGACGGCGACGCCAAACGCGCCGCTCGCCGCGTCATAAGCAAGGATGGACCAGGTCATGCCGGCGAGGATAGCGCCGCGTCGGGCGCGGCGACAAAGGGCGCTCAGCCCGGCGAGGCGCGCCCCGCGATGCGGCGCTCATCGGCGGGATCGGCGCCCGGCTTGTAGCCGAAGGAATAGACATGCCGGTCATGCCGCCGATCGGCATCGAGATGCGGGCCGAGATCCCACAGCTCGAGCGTGTACCACCAGCTCGCCCGCGGCTGCTGCGGTCCGGCGATCGGCGCGAGGTTCAGCACGAAATAGCTATCGCCGATCTTCAGCAGCTTGCTGGCATGATCGCTTTCGCCGATGACGTTGTGCTTGGCGAGCCAGTCGCCGTCCTCGGCGCGGGTGCTGGAGAGCAGACGGCAGCCGCGCAGTGCCATGGCGACGAAGGTGCCGGGCATGAGCGTCGCGCCGCCCTCCGCCGCCGCGGCGGGATGGCGCCCGTCGAGCATCGCATAGTGCTCGCCGCGGAACACCAGGACTTCGTCGTGGCGCTTTCCGGGGCCGGTGAGCTCGATGCGATAAGCGGCAAAGCCGCGCGTCGCTGCGTAAATGTGATGGGCGGCGGTGATGCGCAGGGGGTCGAGACCCGGGCAGCGCTTACGCGCGCTGAGATAGCTCGGGAGGTCCGGGCGGTCCGAGCGCTCGACCGGCGCGACCACGCTGAAATCGCCGGCACGCAGCTTGGCCAGCAAGGTGGTGCAGACGCCGCCGGCGCTGCAGCCTTCCTCCGGCGCAAAGGCGCGGCCGTTCAGCAACGCCGCGATGGTTGCCTTGGCGTTCTCGGCATAGGAGGGGGCCTCATCGGCCGTCGCGCTGGCGAGCGGCGCAGCGAGGAGCGCGGCGAGAAGGCCGAAACCGAGCCAGGCATATCGGCGCTTTCCCAACCCTACCAGGCAACGCATCGGCAGCTCTCTCCTGCTTATATCCGGCGGAACATTCGCCGGCGGCGCTCGCGCGCGGCAAGCCGCGCTTTCAGAGCGTAGCCCGCAATGAAGCATAGCATCATCACTGCCGCCGCCTCGATCATCTGCGCCTCATTGTCGCACCGCGCGCAAATCACAGCACCGCGGAAACCACCCCGACAGTGGCAAAAAAGGGCTTCGCCCGGCTTTTGCCGCGAATCCGCGGCGCCGCGAACCCGGCATTAATACTCTCTGAAGGGCATCGGCGGTCCCCGGCCTCCTTTGTCGTGCAATTTGGGAGCGCTTTCCCTGGCCTCCGCTCATCTCTTTATGCGGTGCGTGCTAGGGTGGGCAGACCATGTCGAAACGCAATGATGACGACGATCGGCGGACGCGCAGCCTCGGCGCCTTGGCGGTCATCCTGCTGCTCGCGGTGATCGCGATTTACCTGGTCCAGCGGCTGCGCACGGCCGCCGAGCTGCAGGATTGCCTGATGTCGGGACGGACCAATTGCGCCCCCATCGAGACGCGATAACGACGGTCACCCCTCGCCCTTAGAGCCGCTTGCGACCCGCCCCCGCGCGCCCTACATCGCCACCATGGTCCCGTCCGAGCGCCGCTTCCGCTCCACCGTATCGCACTACATCGCCGGCCGGCTGCGCTATCCGCCGGCGCTGATCGCCGCCGTCGCCGAGGCGCTCGGCCTGGCGGGCGACGGCCGCGTGCTCGATCTCGGCTGCGGTCCCGGCTTTCTCGCCATCGCTTTTGCCCCCTTCGCCGCCCATGTCGTCGCCATGGATCCGGAGCCGGGCATGCTGGCGGCGGCGCGCGAGGCGGCGCGCGGCCAGACCGGGCGGTTCACCTTCGTCCTGGGCGGCTCGGAGGATTTGGTGCCCGAGCTCGGGCGCTTCTCGCTCGTCACCATGGGGCGCTCGTTCCATTGGATGGACCGCGAGAAGACGCTGGCGCAGCTCGACACGATGGTGGACGCCAAAGGCGGCGTCGCGCTGTTCCGCGACCGCCATCCCGAGGTTCCGCAAAATGCCTGGAACACGGCGTGGCGTGTGATCCGCGACCGCTATGCCGAAGCCGATCCGCGCCTTCATGCCCGGGACCATGAGCGGGTGCTGCGCCAGTCGGCGTTCGCCGATGTCCGCCGGCTGACCGAGCGCGTCGAGCGGCGCGCGAGCGTGGACGAGCTGGTGGCGCGCTCCTTGTCGCAGTCGACGACATCACCGGAGCGGCTCGGCACGGCGCAAGCGGATTTCGAAGCCGAGCTGCGCGCCACGCTCGCGCCCTATGTCGTCGATGGCGGGGTGACGGAGCTGGTCGAGGCCGAGGCGCTGCTGGCGACGCGGCCACAGGGGTGAGCGGCGGGCGCGCGCCGGCGCGTCAGCCGCCGAGATAGGCTTTCACCACGCTGGGATCGGCGCCGAGCTCGGCCGGGGTTCCCGAGAGCACGATGCGGCCGTCGCGCAGGATATAGGCGCGATTGGCGACCGAGAAACCGGAGCGGAGACTCTGCTCGGCGAGCAGCACGCTCATGCCCTGGCGCTGCAGCTGCGGCAAGGTGCGGAAGATCGAGAGCACGACCTTGGGCGCAAGCCCGGTCGAAGGCTCGTCAATCAGCAAGAGGCGCGGATCGGTCATCAGCGCGCGCCCGATCGCCACCATCATCTGCTCGCCGCCCGAGAGCGTGCCGGCCTGCTGACGCAGCCGGGTGCCGAGCTCGGGAAAGAGCGCGAGCACGCTGTCGCGCAGCTCGGCGCGCCGCGCCGCGCCGCAGAGCCGCCCGCCGAGCTCGAGATGCTCCGCCACCGACATGCGCGGGAACAGCTCGCGCCCGCTCGGCACGTGACCGATGCCGGCGCGCGCGACGAGATGCGCCGCGCGCCCGGCAATCGGCTCGCCGAAGAGGCTGATGCCGCCCGAGCGCGGCGCGATGAGCCCGGCGACCGTGCGCAGCAGCGTCGTCTTGCCGGCACCATTGGCGCCGAGCAGCACGGTGACGCCGCCGCGATCGACGGTGAGCGACACGTCCTGCAGGATGGTGAGCGGCCCGATGCCGGCGACGACGTTATCGAGGCTGAGCGCCAGCGACGACGCCGTATCGAGCGCCGGCGCAGCAACGCTCATTGCAGCTCTCCCAAATAGGACTGGATCACCGCGGGATCGCGCAGCACCGCCTCGGGCGGCCCTTCGGCGATCTTGCGGCCCTGATCGAGCACGATCATGCGGTCGGAGAGATCGGCGATCGCGGCGATGACATGCTCGACCCCGGCCACGGCGGCGATGCCGAACTCCTTGAGCCGGCGCAGCACGGCGCGGATCTCCTCCTGCTCGTCGCGCGTCATGCCGGCCATCACCTCGTCGAGCAGGATGAGCGTCGGATCGAGCGCGAGCGCGCGCGCCAGCTCGAGCCGGCGCTGACGTCCCGGCGTCAGGCTCTCGGCCGGCTCGAGCCACATCGCCTCGAGGCCGACCGTGGCGAGCGCCCAGGCGGCTTGATCGACGGCATGCGCCGCGCGCCGTCCGTTGCCGGCGGCGAGCAGCACATTCTCCCACACCGTCATCGAGTCCATCAGCCGCGGGATCTGGAAGGTGCGGGCAATGCCCGACCGCGCGCGCTCGAACGCGGAGACCGGGGCGAGCGCCGCGCCTTCGAAAAGGACGGCGCCCTCGGTCGGCGGAACGAAGCCGGTGATGGCGTTGAAGAGCGTGGTCTTGCCGGCGCCGTTGGCGCCGATGATGCTGACGGTCTCGCCGCGCCGCACGGTGAGCGAGATGCGGTCGAGCGCGACGACGCCGCCGAAGCGCACCGTAAGGTCGCGCACCTCGAGCACGGCATCGCTGCCGGAAGCCGCGCGGCTGGACGCCGCCGGGCGCTCGACCGCCGGGAAGGCGGCCGGGGCGAGGATCGGGCGGCGGCGCAGCCAGCCGAAGCGATTGGCGACGCCGACGATGCCGCCCGGAAAGGTCAGCACCACGGCGATGACGAGGAGGCCGTAGAGCGCCAGCTGCAGGTCCGGGACATAGGCCCAGAGCTCCTCGCCGACCAGCATCAGGATCAGCCCGCCCAGGGCCGGTCCCCATAATGTGCCGATGCCGCCGAACAAAGTGAACACCACCACCTGAAGATCGAGCGTCGGATCGAAGGCGCTGGGCGGGTCGAGGAAGCTGCGGTTCCAGGCGACGATCCCGCCCACCGCCGCCGGCACCAGCGCGCTCAGCACGAAGCTCACCACTTTCACCCGCACGGTGGGCACGCCCAAGGCGGCGGCGGCGCCTTCATCATCGCGCACGCCCATCGCGGCGAGCCCCCATTGCGAGCGCGAGAAGAAGAGGTTGAGGCCGAAGCCGACCAGCGTCGCCGCCGCCATGGCGAGATAGACCGGGATCGGCGTGAGCTGGGCCGGCAAGGTCAACCCGACGGCGCCGCCGATGAAGGGGATGTTCTGCGCCAGCACGCCGAGGATGCGCGCGAGGCCGAGCATGCCGAGCGCGAACATGATGCCGCGCAGGCGCAGCATGACGGTGCCCAGCGCGGTGGCGAGGATGCCGGCGAGCAGCGCCGCGAGCACGATCGCGACATACCAGGGGATCGGCGTGTGCACCACCAGGACCGCGGTCGCATAAGCGCCGATGCCGAAAAACGCCACCTGGCCGAAGGAGAGATAGCCGGTATAGCCGCTGATGAGGTTCCAGGAATAGGCGAGCGCGATCGAGGTCAGGATGTCGGTGGCGAGCTGCAGCAGATAACCCGACGTGAACAGCGGCGCCGCCAGGGCCAGAGCGACGACGATCGCGGTCGCGGTTGTCGCCAGCGCGCGGCGCCGGCGTGCCGGCGCATGCTCTTGCGCGGCGGCCGGCGGCGGTTGGAAGACGGTGTCGATCCGCCGCTCCTCGAGGCTCATCGCTTGTCGCTCCAGATCGGCCGGCCGGCTTTGCCGAGGCCTTGCGGGCGCAGGATCATGAAGATGATGAGCAGCAGGTAAGGAACGACATATTCGGCATCGCCGCCGAGATAATAGCCGACGAAGGACTGGACCAGGCCGAGCAGCAGCGCCGCCAGCGCCGCGCCCTGATAGTCGCCGAGGCCGCCCAGCGCGACGATGACGAAGGCGAGGATGGTCAGCGTATCGGCGGTCGGCGCCGCCAGCGGGATCACCAGGATCAGCAGCACGCCCGACGCCGCCGCCAGCGCGGCGCCGATGGCGAAGGCGAAGGCGCGCATGCGGCGGACATCGATGCCGCAGCTGAGCGCGCCGATCTGATTCTGCGAGGTCGCCAGCAAGGCCTTGCCCGAGGCCGTCCGGCGCAGCCAGATCTGCAAGGCGCCGGAGATCGCCGCGCCCAGCAGGCCCGAGGCGACGAGCGCCTCATTGACGGCGAGCCCGCCGATCGTCCAGGTGGTCTGAAGATCGGGCAGCGAGACATATTGCGAGCCGAACAGGTTGAGCCCGCTTTCGACCAGCACATAAGAGAGGCCGAAGGTCACCATCAGGCTCAACAGCTCGGCGCGGCGCCCGGCGCCGACCACCGGCTCGAGCAGCACGCGTTGCAGCACGACGCCGACGCCGAGCATGACGACGAAAACCACCGGCAGCAGCAGCAGCGGATTCTGATGCGTCGTCGTCGCGAACCAGAAGGTGAACAGCCCCGCCAAGGTGATGATCGCGCCATGCGCGAGGTTGACGACCCCCATCACGCCGAAGACGAGGTTCAGGCCCTGGGCGAGCAGCAGATACATCCCGCCCAGGAGGATGCCGTTGACCAGAAGCTGCAGGAGCAGCACGAAGCGGCACCCTCTCCGACGGTCTCAGTGTCCGAGATACGGGATTTGCGGCTGCGCCTCGGCCAGCGCGACCGGCCAGATGAGCTTACGCCCGTCATCCTGAATCTGGAACATGTACTGCTTGAACTGCGTGCCGATGCCATAAGGGCCGGCCTTGAAGGTGCCCTGCACGGTTTCGACCGGGTGCTCCATCAGCCAGTCGCGCAGCTTGGTCTGGTCGAGCGATTTGGTGGCGGCGACGGCGGCGCCGAGGACCTCGATCGCCGAGTAGGTGGCGGCGGCGTGGTAGTCGGGATCCTCGTGATACTTCGCTTTGTAGGCGGCGATGAACTCGGCGTTGCCGGGGGTCTTCAGGCTCGGCCACCAGGTCGTGTTCGACATGATGCGGTTGGCGATGGGGCCGAGCGCGGCTGTGAACTGCGCCTCGGCCGGGCCGATGGTCTCGGCGAGGAATTTCGGCGCGAAGCCGACGCGCTGCAGCGCCTGGGCGAGGCCGACCGCGTCGGGATAATAGCTGCAGGCGACGACGACGTCGGGATTGGCATTCTTGACGGCGAGCGCGATCGAGGAGAAATCCGGCTGCGGCAAGGCATAGGTCGTGTTGTAGACGACCGGCATGCCGAGCTTCTCCGCCTGCGCCTGGCGCGCCTTGCCGCAGGCCAGCGAATAGGCCGATTGCAGCGCCAGAATCGCGACCTTATGCGCGCCGTGACTCTGCGCCAGCGGCAGCATGCCCTCGAGATACCCGGTCGAGGTGGCGATGCCCTGGATGTTCCAGAGATTGCCCTCGACGAAGATGTCGGGGAGCGAGGCGCCGGGATCGATCAGCAGACGCTGATACTTGTTGGCGAGCGGCGCCACCGCTTGCGTCACGCCGCTGGAATAGGGACCGATGGTGAGGTCGACCTTGTCCTCGGTGATGAGGCGGGTATAGAGCCGCACCGCCGTGCCCGGCTCGCTCTTGTCGTCGTAGTATTTGAGCTCGATCTGCCGGCCGAGCCAGCCGCCATGGGCATTGGCCTCGGCGATGCCGAGCTCCAGCCCGTGCAGATGGTAGGCCGCATCGACGGCCAGCGCGCCGGTCAGCGAGGCGGAAGCGCCGATGACGATCGGACCGGCCGCTTGCGCCGCCGGCGCCGCCAACAGCGATGCCGCCAGCACCAGCGCCGCCCAGCGGCCGCGCTTATCGCCTGATAAGGTTCCCTCGCCCATTCATTCCTCCCTGTCAAACCTTGATTTCCGGCACGAGGGGCGCAACGCCCCCGCCGGTTTTGTTGGCGGCGATTAGACGTGCCTGGCGGGCCGCGATCACGTGAAAGTTTTGTAATGCGTGTCGGGATGGCGGACAAGGAAATTTGCGCGCAGATGGGAAGAGGCGGTCTTGCTAGAACCTTTGCCTGGGGTTCGCTTTTTGATGGGCCTCGCCGCCCCCTTCGACCTGCGTTTTTCTTGCCGGAATGACGGCAACGTGATCTCGTAAACAATTGCCGGCCGGAATTGGCGGTCCGACGTCCGGTTGACTTGCCCAGCTTGCCGGCTCCGCGCAAGAAGATGGTGAGCTGGACTTTCGGCTCTTTTTGATGCGCGCCTCGGCCCTGATCGATGTCGTTCGCGGGAGGTGAGCCATCATGCGTGTCGCTTCCATCGTCCTGCTGCTGCTCATCGCTTCGGCGACCGTTGCCCGGGCATCGTGTGAGGACGACATGAACGATGTCCGGCAGAAAGTCGAACGGGCGCAAAGAACGCATTGGTCGCCGCAGACCGCCGCGGCGGCGAAAGAGCTGCAGCGGTATGACGACAGCCCCGCGAGCGCCGACAAGGCCGACGACAGCGCCTGCTACAACACGATCGCTCGCGTCGAACGGGCGCTGAAGGCGCCGCCAGCGGTCAACAGCGATCTCAAGCCGGGGACAGCGGCACAGCCGATCGAGGACCGGGCGAGACCCCGCGAGGAGCAGGGGAGGTAGCGCGGCGGGAAGCTGCAT
>DATJLU010000101.1:0-5455 GCA_035509275.1 Allostellaceae bacterium
ACCCGGAGGGACGGCGCTCTTTGGCGCCAGGAGGGCGTCGCCGGGACGCTTACGATGCTCGCATCGCCGCGCGTCCCGGCTCCTACCCTGGCGCCAAAGATCGCCGTCGCAGCCCGTGACGGTGTGAGAAATCCGGGCTAACGGCTCGGCCGCTCGACCATGCCGGCAAAGTCGCTGGCGAAGCGGTGGGCGTCTCCGGGCCAGCGCGCGGACAGGTAGTTGCCATCGCGAAGGGTGAACCCTGCATCGCGGCGCTCTGGCCCGTCGCGGACCAACGCGACCGGACCCGTGATAAAATCTGCGCGACGCGCCAGCGCAGAGCGGACCTCGTCCTCGACCGTCGTCGGATAGGTTCGATAGTAGTCGCCAAGGTAAAGCGCCGTCAGCGCCCAGGCGCTCAGCTCCATGAGCTTCGTGAGGCTCGTCGTCTTGCGGCCATATAAAATGGATTTGCCGCCGCCGATGCGCGAACGAGCCGCCAGGACGACGCCGTGGCAAATGGCGCCGATCGCCTTGTGTTCGGCGAAAAAAGCAACGACGGCGGCTTGCAACCGTTCCGATTCGAGATAGGGCCGCATCCCCTTGGCGTGGCCGCCGGGCAGGAGTAGCGCGTCATAGTCGCCGACACGGATGTCGTCATAGAGGATCGGCTGTCGAAACCCGTCGCACCGCGTCATCTCGCCGTAGCAGCGGCGGCCGTTCTGATCGGCCTTCAGAAAGCGCGCGAAGACTCCGAGCCCCGTGCCGGTCACCATCATCGGATCGGCTTCCGCCGGCCTGCCGTCCGGCGTGGCGAAGACGACGCGATGCCCGCGCTCGCTCAGCATGCGCCACGGCACCCCGGTCTCCGTCGGGTCGAAGTCGCGCTTGGGTAAAGGCATCAATATGGCGGCCATTGGGCGCTCGCTCGCGCGCCGACCTTAGTCGGCGACGGACGCGGGGTCGAGCCCGGAGCGCGAACCGGGCGGAAGCTGCTTCCTGGCTTGCTGGCCGCGCGCGGGGTCATGTACAACCGCTTGGGTCAACGCCCCGACATCGGCCGCGGGCCATGACGATCGTGACGCGAGGCTGCGGGCATGACGGCTCCCCCGGCCACTGTCTTCGCTGCCTTCGCTGCCGCGGCGCGCGCGCATGGCGACCGGCCCTTCCTCGCGGTGCTGCCCGAAACCGCAGCGGCTTACGGCATCGCGGCGGGCGAGATCATGTATCGCCAGGCAGCATCAGGGATCGAGCGACTTGCTGCGCAGTATGCGAGCGCGGGTTATGGCGGCGGCCATCGGGTCGGGCTGCTGCTCGAGAACCGGCCGGCTTTCCTGCTGCACTGGTTCGCGCTCAACCGGCTCGGCGCCAGCGTCGTGCCGATCAATCCCGATCTGCGCGCGGTCGAGCTCCAATACCTGATCGGCCACGCCGAGATCGCTGCCGCGGTGGCGTTGCCAGGGCGCCAAGCCCCTCTCGCCGCCGCTGCCGCGGCGGCCGGGCGCAGGCTCGCCATCTTCGGACCGGATGATCCGCCCGCGCCTGCGCCGGCACCGCCGCCGCTCGCGGCTCCGCCCGACGCGGCGACCGAGGCTGCTCTTCTCTATACCTCGGGCACCACCGGCCGGCCGAAGGGCTGCGTGCTGACCAACACGTATTTCCTTCATGCCGGGCGCTGGTACGCCGAGGCGGGCGGGCTGATCGCGCTACGCCCGGGCCGCGAGCGCATGCTGACGCCGCTGCCGCTCTTCCACATGAACGCCATGGCCTACTCCGCGATGGCGATGGTGACCACGGGCGGCTGTCTCATCCTCCTCGACCGCTTCCATCCCAAGAGCTGGTGGCGGAGCGTCCGGGCGGCGCGCGCCAGCGCCGTCCACTATCTCGGCGTCATGCCGCCGATCCTGCTCTCGGCGCCGGCGAGTGCCGCCGACCGCGATCATGGCGTCCGCTTCGGCTTCGGCGCCGGCGCTGATCGGCGACTCCACGCCGCCTTCGAGATACGCTTCGGCTTCCCGCTCATCGAGGCCTGGGCCATGACCGAGACCGGCGCCGGCGCCGTCATCGCCGCCAGTGAGGAGCCGCGCCATATCGGCACCAATTGTTTTGGACGCGCGCGCGGCGATGTGGCGTATCGCATCGAGCGCGCGGATGGCACCGAGGCGGCCGAGGATGAGCCGGGCGAGCTGCTGGTTCGCCATGCCGGGCCCGACCCGCGCTTCGGCTTCTTCCGCGCGTATCTGAAAGACCCCGAGGCCACCGCCGAAGCCTGGGCCGGAGGCTGGTTCCATACCGGCGACATCGTCCGCCGCTCGGCCGACGGCTCGCTGCATTTCGTCGATCGCCGCAAGAACCTGATCCGCCGCTCGGGCGAGAACATATCGGCCGTCGAGGTCGAGAGCGTCTTGCAGCAGCATCCCGCCGTGCGCCAGGCCGCGGTTGCGGCAACGCCCGATCCGCTACGCGGCGACGAGGTCGTCGCCTGCATCGTGACCGACGCGCCGCTTCCCGATGCGGCGCAGCGCGACGGCCGCGCGGCCGAGCTTGTCGCCTGGTGCCTGACGCGGCTCGCCTATTACAAAGCGCCCGGCTATGTCGCCTTCGTCGAGAGCCTGCCGCTCACCTCGACGCAGAAGCTCCAGCGCGGCGCGCTCAAGGAGCTGGTCGCGCGCGTCATGGCGAGCGGCGCCTATGCCGATACCCGTGCCATGAAAAAGCGGACGTCGTGACCATGGCGAGGATAGCGGCAAGCGCGCGGCGCCAAGCCTATGACGGCGTCGTCGCGACGGCACCGGTCACCATTCCCTATCGGCGCTATTCGACCAACACGGCGCATTGGTGGATCGGCCGGGCGGTGCGCGAGGTGTTGACGCGTACCGGCCTCACGCGAACCGATATCGATGGCCTTTCGGTGTCGAGCTTCACGCTTGGCCCGGACAGCGCGATCGGCCTCACTCAGCATCTCGGTCTCAGCCCGCGCTGGCTCGACACCGTGCCGCTCGGCGGTGCGAGCGGCGTCGTCGCCCTGCGCCGCGCCGCGCGCGCGGTGCAATGCGGCGATGCCGAGCGCGTGCTGTGCGTTGCCGGCGACACCAATCACGTCGATTCCTTTCGCCGGACCTTGGCGAGCTTCTCGCGCTTCGCGCAAGACGCCGCTTATCCCTATGGCGCGGGCGGCCCCAATGCCGGCTTTGCCCTGATCACGCGCCACTACATGCAGCGCTACGGCGCCACGCGCGAGGATTTCGGCACGATCTGCGTGGCGCAGCGGCAAAACGCGCTGCGCTTTCCGCACGCGCTGATGAAGCAGCCGCTCACGCTCGAAGACTATCTGGCGGCGCGCCCGATCGCCGACCCGCTCCATCTCTTCGACTGCGTCATGCCCTGCGCTGGCGCCGAGGCGTTTCTCATCTGCCGTGAGGACGCGGCGCGCGCTCTCAACCTGCCGGCGGCACGGATCCTCGCTACGATCGAGCGGCACAACGCCTTTCCCGACGACCCGATCCAAGATCGCGGCGGCTGGGCGTTGGATGTCGGCGAGCTCTACGCCATGGCGGGGATCGGCCCGGACCAGGTGGATTTCCTCGAGACCTACGACGATTATCCCGTGATCGCGATGATGCAGATCGAGGATCTCGGCTTCTGCGGCAAAGGCGAAGCGCCGGCCTTCATCCGCAGCCACACGCTCACCGTCGATGGCAGCTTCCCGCACAACACCTCCGGCGGTCAGCTCTCGGTCGGGCAGGCGGGAGCGGCCGGCGGCTATCTCGGCCTCGTCGAGGCGCTGCGGCAGCTCACGGGCGCCGCGCTCGGCGCCGCCGTGCGCGAGGCCCGCATCGGCCTCGTTTCCGGTTTCGGCATGATCACCTATGACCGCGGGCTGGCGAGCGGCGCGGTGCTGCTGGCGGGACTGAACGCATGACGGAACCGCTCCCTGGTCCCGAGCCCGATCCGCCGCTGCCGCCCGGCACACGCAGCCGCACGGCGCGCGGCCTCACCGCAGCCGCCGCGGAAGGCCGCTTCGCGCTGCAGGTCTGCGCCGACTGCGCGACGGTGATCTATCCGCCGCGCGATGCTTGCCCCCGCTGCCTGTCGCCGCGCCTTCCCTTCAAGGAGGTGCCGAGCGGCGGCGTGTTGCTGGCCGCGACCACGATCCATGCCTCGACCGACGCCTATTTCCGCGACCGGCTGCCTTGGCGCATCGGCACGGTGCAGCTCGATAGCGGCCCGACGATCCTCGCGCATCTGCATCGAGAGCTGCGCGAGGGAGAGCGGGTCCGGATGGCGCTCAAGCTGGACAAGAGCGGCTCGGCGGTTGCCTTTGCCCTGCCCGCGACGGAGACACCCGACATGACCGAAGATCCGCAATGGCGCGAGCTCACCGCCGACCCGAAGCAGCGCGGCGTGCTGGTGACGGACGGGCGCGGCGCGGTCGGCCAAGCGGTTGCGGCAGCGTTGTCGGAGGCCGAAGCGAGCCGCGTCCTCGTCGGCATCGCTGATCAGGCAAAGCCGTTTGGCGGTGAGGCGGCGCTGCGCCGGACCGCCCGGGTCGAGATCGTCCCGCTCGATCTCACCGATGCGGGCTCGGTTGCGACCTTGGCCGGCGCGATCGGCAGTGAGGTCGACATCATCGTCAACACCGCCGAGCATGTCCGCGCCGGCGGCATCATCGAGCCCGAGAGCATGGTGCTCGCGCGCGCGGCGATGGACATCCGCTATTTCGGGCTGATGCGCCTCGCCCAGGCCTTCGCCCCGGTGCTCCGCGCGCGCAGCGCCGCGAGCGGCAACCCCGCCGCCGCCTTCGTCAATCTGCTGTCCGTCTACGCGCTGACGAGTTGGCCGGCTTATGGCGCGTTCGCGGCGACCGAGGCGGCTTGCCTGTCGGCGACGCAAGCGCTGCGCGCGGCGTTGAGACCCGCCGGGATCAAGGTCGTGAGCGTCTTTTCCGGCCCGCTCGAGACCGAAGCATTTCACCACCTCCCGCCGCCCAAGGTCGCGCCCGCGGCGCTGGCGCGCGCGACCGTCGACGCCTTGCGGCGCGGCTTGGAGGATGTCTTCGTCGGCGATGTCGCCGAGGACATCCGCGCGCGCCTCGCGGTCAACCCGAAGGCGCTCGAGCGGGAGCTGGAGTGAGCAGCGGATTGCGGGCGAGAAAAAGCCAGCTAGCGCTGCGAGCTAGCTGGCTTGATGACTGGTCGGAGTGAGAGGATTTGAACCTCCGGCCCCTGCCTCCCGAAAGCAGTGCTCTACCAGGCTGAGCTACACTCCGGCGCCGGGCGATATACTGCGTTATCGCCGGAGTCGCAAGGGCAAAGGGGGCCGCCGCTGGAACAGCGTTCGACCGGCGGGATCGACCATCTTCCGTCATTCCGGCGGCGTCGCGTGGAGGGGTGCCGTAGTAGCATGGTGCGACCGCGCTCTTTGACATCGTGCAGGATGTTTCACGTGTGACGCGCCGTGCTCTACGCCGGGGTCT
>DATJLU010000102.1:0-60775 GCA_035509275.1 Allostellaceae bacterium
GGTCGCGAGCTCGCGCGAGACGGTCACGTCGTGCGGCGTCGCCTTGCCCTGGTGGCGGAAGCCCTCGACCGCGAGCTCGAGCGCCGCCTTGGCCGTGGGGCCGGGAAGACGGATCTCCTTGGGCGGCTCCTGCGCCTTGTAGCGCCGCGCGAGCTTGAGCGCCTTGGCCTTGGCGTCGGCAAGCAAGCGGTCGCGGTTCATGGTGATGCCGTCGCCCTCGCGCAGGAGGAGCATCTCGCGGGCCTCGAAGGCCGACTTCGCCACCTGCGCCGTGCCGATCATCTCGAAGGCCTTGCCGATCGCCGGCATCGGCCCGCCCGGCCGCTTCTTGTTGAAGAGCCAGCGCGTCAGCACCTCCTTGCAGCCGCCCCAGCCCGGCACCAGTCCGACGCCGACCTCGACGAGGCCGGCATAGGTCTCGGCATGGGCCTGCACGGCGCTCGAATGGAGGAGGATCTCGCAGCCGCCGCCGAGCGCCATGCCCGAGGGGGCTGCCACCACCGGGAAGGGCGCATATTTGAGCGCCTTGTAGGTCGCCTGGCCCTTGGCCACCATCTCCTCGATCGCGGGCCAGAGCGCCACGTTGGCGGCGAAGAGGGCGAGCCCGATATTGGCGCCGACGGAGAAATTGTCGGCCTCGTTGTGGATGACGAGCGCCTTGTATTTCTCCTTCACGAGCTTGATCGTCTTCTGGACGAGCTCGAGGATCTCGGGATCGATCGCGTTCATCTTGCTGTGGAACTCGAGGCAGACGACGCCGTCGCCGACATCCCAGAGGCTGGCCGAGCCGTTGCGCGCGACCGGCTTCGCGCGGCGCTTCACATCATCGAGCAGCAGCACGCCCGGACGGCGCTCGACCGGCGCATAGCTGCCGCCGAGCGTGAGATATTGCAGCGTGCCGTCGGCGGTGCGATAGAAGGACTTGCCCGCCGCCTGCTTCAGCAGCGGCGGCACGGCAATCTTCTCGGCCGCGAGCAGCGCAAGCACATTGTCGACGCCGATACGGTCGATGAGCTCGAAGGGGCCGTACTTCCAGGTGTAGCCCCAGCGCATCGCCTCGTCGACGGCGACGATGGTGTCGGCGATCTCCGGCACCAGCGCCGCCGCATAAGCGAGGGTCACGGCGAGAACGCGGCGCGCATATTGGCCGCCGCGGTCGGCGTGACGCAGCAGCGCCTCGGGCTTGCGCTCGGCGATGCTGGCGAGCGTCGGCTCGGCGACGGGGCGGTATTGGCCGGTGGTCAGGTCGATCGCTTCGCGCACGCGGCCGGTCGCGGTCCGGGTCAGGCGGTAGAAGCCGCCCTTGCCTTTGCGGCCGGTGTAGCCCTCGGCGATCATCTTGGCGATGAGCGGCCGATCCTTGTAGAGGCGGAGATAGGGATCGTCCTTCGGCAGGCTGCGCTGCATGCTCGCCGCCACTTGCGGCGTCAAATCGATGCCGACGAGATCGAGCAGGCCGAAGACGCCGGTCCGCGGCATGCCGAAGGGCCGGCCCATGATCGCATCCGCCTCTTCGACGGTGAGGCCGAGATCGAAGGCGGCCTGCAGCGCCGACTGGATCCACATGCCGCCGATGCGGTTGGCGATGAAGCCCGGCGTGTCCTTGGCGTGAATCACGCCTTTGCCGAGGCGGAGATCGCAGAAGGCGTCGAGCTCGCGCACGACCTCGGCGCGCGTCTTCGGCCCGGCGACGATCTCGAGCAGGCGCATATAGCGCGGCGGGTTAAAGAAATGGGTGATGAGGAAGTCGCGCTGGAAGCTTTCGGGCATGCCGGCGACGAGATCGCGCAGCGGAATGGTCGAGGTGTTGGAGGAGACGATCGAGCCGGGCTTGCGCGCCGCCTCGATCTTGGCGTAGGTCGCGTGCTTCACCTCGAGCTTTTCCAGCACCGCCTCGACGATCCAGTCGCAATCGGCGAGCTTGGCGAGATCATCCTCGAGATTGCCGGGAGTGATGAGCCGCGCCGCGTCGCGATGCATCAGCGGCGCGGGATCGGTCTTGAGCAGCCGCTCGATCGCCTGCTCGGCGACAACGTTGCGGTTCTTCGCCCCGGACGGGACGATATCGAGGAGCAGCACCGGCAGCCCGGCATTGGCGACATGCGCGGCAATGCCGCCGCCCATGACGCCCGAGCCGATCACCGCGACTTTGCCGATCGCCATGGCGTGCCTCCGCTCAGCCGCGCTCGAGGATGGTGGCGATGCCCTGACCGCCGCCGATGCATTGCGTCGCCAGCGCGTAGCGCTTGCCCTCGCGCGCCAGGAGCGATGCGGCCTTGCCGGTGATGCGCGCGCCGGTGGCGCCGAGCGGATGGCCCAAGGCGATGGCGCCGCCATCGAGATTGGCCTTCGCCTCGTCGATGCCGAGCTCGCGCATGCAGGCGATCGCCTGCGAGGCGAAGGCCTCGTTGATCTCGACGATATCGATGTCCTTGATGGCGAGCCCGGCGCGCTTCAGCGCCTTTTGCGCCGCCGGCACCGGACCGATGCCCATGATCTCGGGCGCGCAGCCGGCGACGGCGATGCTCTTGAGCCGCGCCAGCACCGGCAGATTGTTGCGCTTGGCATAGTCCTCGGTCGCGACCAGCACTGCCGCGGCGCCGTCGGTCAGAGGCGACGAGGTCCCCGCCGTCACCGAGCCCTGCGCATCGAACGCGGGCTGCAGCGCCGAAAGCGCCTCCTGCGTCGTGTCCACGCGGATGCAGCCATCCTGATCGACCGTGCCGTCCTTCGCCTTGATCGGCACGATCTCGTCCTTGAACTTGCCGGCGGCCTGGGCGGAGGCCGCCTTTTTGTGGCTCTTGACCGCGAGCTCCTGCTGATCCGTGCGCGTCACCTGATATTTCCGCGCCACGTTCTCGGCGGTCTGGCCCATCGAGATGTAGGCCTCGGGATAATCCTTGGCGAGGCCGGGATTGGGCAGCGGATTGAAGCCGGTCATCGGCACGCGCGTCATCGATTCGACGCCGGCGCAGATGAAGGCCTCGCCGGCGCCGAGCTGGATCGAACCGGCAGCGATGTGGATCGCCTGCATCGAGGAGCCGCAGAAGCGGTTGACCGTGGCGCCGGCGACGCTCAGCGGCAGATGCGCGAGAAAGCCGACGATGCGGCCGATATTGAGCCCCTGCTCGCCCTCGGGGATGGCGCAGCCGACGATGACGTCCTCGATGTCCTTGGGATCGATCTTGCTGCGCTCGACGAGGGCGGCGACGACTTGCGCCGCCAGATCGTCGGGCCGCACGCGGGTGAGCGCGCCCTTCTTGGCGAAATGGAAGGGCGAGCGGGCATAGCCCGCGATCACGACATTGGTCATGGCGTTCCTTTCCGGCCGGCGGTGCGGGCCGCCGCCTCTTTTCGACAAATGCTGTCCTCGATCTCGGCGCCGATCTCGCGCAGCTCTTTCAAGGTGAGCGCGATCTCCTGCTGCTGGCGCTCGAGCTCGGCGATGCGGGCGCGGCCTTTGACCAGGGTGGCGCGGAGCTGTTCCAGATGATCGGCGTCGACCTCATAGAGGTCGAGCAGCTCCTTGATGTCGGCAAGCGCGAAGCCGAGGCGCTTGCCGCGCAGGATCAGCTGCAGCCGGGCACGGTCGCCGGCGCCATAGATGCGGTTGCCGCCGATGCGCTGCGGCCGCAGCAACCCCTGATCCTCGTAAAAGCGGATGGCGCGCGGCGAGATCCCGAGCTCGGCCGAGAGGTCGCCGATGGCGTAGAGCCGTCCGACGCCGGACGCGGCGGAAACCGATAATGCTGACGTAGTCATAACGTTAACGTCATAGGCATGACGTTAACGTAAGGTGTGCGCAGATCAATGTCCAGCGAAAAATACCGGGCCTCGTCTCACACTTCCCGGATGGTGGCGCTGCTGACCTGCTCGAGCGCGGGGCGGTCGCGGATGATGATCCAGCCTTCGTGCAGCTCGATGAAGCCGCGGCGATGCCATTCGCGCAGGCACCGGTTGACGCTCTCGCGGGTGCCGCCGATCATGCTGCCGAGCTCGCGCTGGGACAGCGCCAGCCTCGCCTGGGGATTGCTGCCGACGAGCCGCAGCAGCGCCTTGGCGAGCCGCGTCGGCAGGCCGAGGAAGGCGATCTCGTGAATCTGCTGGTCGGTGCGGCGGAGCCGTTCGCACAATACTTCCAAGAGCTTGACGCCGATGCTGGGGTGGCGCTCGAGATACACCAGCATGTCGCGGCGCTCGAGCACCAGGAGGTCGCAATTGGTCAGCGCCACGGCATCGGCGCTGCGCTCCTTGCCGTCGAGCAGCGCCATCTCGCCGATGACCTCGCCGACCCCGACATCGGCGAGCACGATCTCCTTGCCGTCGGGCGAGGGCGCGCTGATCCGGACGGTGCCGGTGACCACGGTCATCATGCTTTGCCCCGGCGCGCCGATGCGGAAAATCACCTCGCCGGCGGCGAAGCGGCGACGCTGGGCATGGGTCGCGAGCGAGCGCAGCGCCTCGTCGTCGAGCCCAGCAAACAGCGCGCAACGCCGGAGCATGCGCCCGGCATCGTCCCGCGCGGTATCGAGGGCGTTCGGCAATGCGGCCTCCAGCCGCCGTTCCCAACCTGCCCTATTGTCGCACCGCGCTACCGGCCTCGTCCAGCGCGGAGACCGCCTTCGCCCGCCAGAAGCCCATGTCCATTTCGGTATAGAGCCGGACGGCCAGATCAAGCTCCGCGCGAGCCGCCTCAGGTTGGGCGAGGTCGCGGAGCAGCAGCCCCCGCTCCAGCCGGCAATGCGCCAGCTCCGGCCGCAGCCCCAGCGCCTCGGCACGGGCGATGGCGCGGTCGAAATGCTGGTCGGCGGCCTCCATTCCTTCAAGCCTGCCCACTGCCGCAGCCAACAAGCGCGCCGCGATAGCTTCCAACATTCCCTGCTGGCGGGCCGCTGCGATCTCGAGAGCCTCACCGGCGAGCGACCTCGCTTCTTCCAGCGCCCCCTCGCGCAGCCTCGCCAGTCCGAGATAGGCGAGGCATAGGAGTTTGCCTTGCAGAAACAGACTCGTTTGTTGCGAGACCAGCGAGCGCGCAAGCACCTCCGCCCCCGACGCGGTACGGCCTATCTCGATTTGGGCGAAGCCGATGAGGATGGCATTCACGGGCATGAAATACCGGATGTCCATCGTCTGGCAGAGTTCCTGAGTTGCTTCCAAAGCTTCGAGCGCTTCTGCCATCCGCCCCTGGTACGACAGCACTCGCCCCAGATACCAGCCGGAAAGCGCCAAGTCATAAGGCCGTGCCGTCTCCTCTGCGATGGTAATCGCTTCTTCAGCGCGTTGTTCGGCCTCGCTGAACCGGCCAGCAAATGCATGTGCAGCTGCAACCAAGCCGAGAGAGAGCACCGATCCGGTTCCCGTCGTCCCGAACCGACGATGGCGCAGCGGCCCGCGAGTCCAATTGTCCTGCTCGCTGAGCGTGGAAAAGACGGCGGCGAGTTCACCACGCCACAAATGGGCCTGGGCGACAAAGATACGAGCGGACAGAGCCATCCCGGTGTCTCCGAGCTTCTCAGCCTTACTCAGCGCGAGTTGACCGGCGGCGATCGCGCTCTCGCAATCACCGAGCTGGTTGTGCGCCACTGCCTCGGAAACCGCGATCACGCCAAGGCGGTGATCGTCGCCGATTTCAGCGGCCATTGCCTTTGCTTCGCCGACGAGTTGCTTGATTCGCGAGAAGCCGCCTGACAGGGCCGCGAGCGCGGCGCGCAGGGCGAGACGCACATCTATCCCGCGCGTCATGAATTCCGGAGTAGTCGGGAGATGCGCCAAGGCTTGAAGCGCCTGCTCCAAGGAACTGATTGCCTCTGTATACGCGGAGATCTCAAGCGCACGGTTGGCGGCTTGAAGCAGATATTGCAGTGCTTCCTGCCATAGTTCGCCCTGGAAAGCGTGGTGTGCCAAGAGATGCGCCGGTTCCCCGCCGGACCGCTCCATGGCAGCGAACACGCTGCGGTGCAGATCTCTGCGTCGCGACATCAGCAGTGTTTCGTAAGCAACATCCCGCGTCAGCATGTGCTCGAAGAAGAGCCCTGCCGGGCCGACGCGCAAGAAGCCAGCCTGTACAAGGCCAGTAAGTCGCGTCTCGACCTCGACTTCCGGAAGATCGGAAACCGATTGCAGTATCTCTCGCGGCACTTCGTGGCCGATCACCGCAGCGACATGCAGCAGTTCCTTTTCTGGTGGGGGCAGGCGATCGATGCGCGACGCTAGAACCAAGCGCACGTTCGAGGGCACGCGAATCTCGTCAACTTTCACCCGCTGACTGTAGCCGGCAAGAGTGTCATCGAGAGCGCCCGTCTCAGCGAGCGCCCTGGTCGTCTCTTCGAGGAAGAAAGGGACGCCGCCGGTCTTCTCGACAAGATGTTGCCTCAGGGGACCGAGCTCCGGGTCGGTGCCGAGCAAATGTGCGAGCATCTCCTGCCCCGCTTCGGGCGAGAGCGGATTAACGCGCATAGCCATGATCTTCTCACCACCCACGACTCCGCCTGCCTCTCCGGATCGCTGTGTCGCGACCATCAGCAGTCGGAGGCTCTCGGCGCGCTCTGCGAGCATCGAGACGATCGCGGCGGATTCGCTGTCCGCCCATTGCAGGTCCTCGAAGACGAGAAGCAGCGCTCGGTCCTGAGAGAGCGAACTAATCCACTTCGCGAGAGCGTCGAACGTGTAACGGCGACGGGCGTCTGGTTCCAGAGCGTACCACTCGCCATCATCGACGCGAACGCCGAGGATCGTGCAAAGCGCTGAATATGACCATCTGTCGCTCGAGGCGGGCGCAATTCGGCTGAGGCGATCCATGAGCACAGCGTCGTGTTCGTCGAGCCCGAGCCAGCCGCTGAGCAGCATTGCAGGCATCGCGTAGGGCGCATTGAGCGAAAACGGCATGGCGCCGCTGCGCAAGACGATCCATGCGTCGGTCCGGAGATCGCGTAGGAATTCGTGCACCAAACGCGACTTACCGGTGCCGGCGTCCCCTGACACCAACACCAAACGCCCCGCTCCCGCGAGAGCGCTGGCGGCAGCTTGGCGCAGCTGCGTAATCTCGGCCTCGCGATTCACCATGGGGGTCAGGCGCACCGAGGCGCGCGCGTCCCAAAGCGTGCGCAGCAGCGTTCGATCGATCAATTCGTATTGTTCGACAGTCGTCGCAATGCCTTTGATCGGCATGACGTCGAGACTCCGGACACGAATGAATTCCTTGGCCAGTCGATGAGTAGAGCCAGTGATGCGAATCGTACCGGGGGCGGCCATCTGCTCCATCCGGGCCGCAAGATGAACAGTCTCGCCGATGGCGTCGAAATCAGTGGCCGCGCCGGTGCGGATTGACCGAACTACGACCGGGCCCGAATGAATGCCAATCCTGATCGGCAATTGCTTATCAAACTCGGCCACAGCAGTTCGCATGGCGAGCGCCGCGAGGCAGCCTCGCGCCGCATGATCCTGATCGGCGAGCGGCGCACCGAACAGCGCCATGATGCCGTCGCCCTGCGGGCGATCGAAGCCGCCATAACGGCGAACGGCGGCGGTCATCGCGCGGATGGCGCCGTCGAGGCGAGCCATTGCTTGCTCGGGATCGACCCCGGCGACGATTTCTATGGAACCGGATATGTCGGCGAAGAGGACTGTGATCTCCTTGCGCTCGCCTTGAAGCATGCTGCGCGAGCGCAGCACCGGTTCCAGCGCTTCGCGCGTGGCCTGGAGGTGACGCGCACTCGCATCAACGTCCAATCGGCTCCCGCAGCGGCCGCAGAAAGAGCTGTCGCCCGAGTTTTCAGTGGCGCAGACCGGACAGGTCGTAGCCAGCCTTCCACCGCAATTCGAGCAAAAACGCGCATCGTCAGAGTTGGACGATCCGCACCCGTGGCACTTCATAGCCCTCTCGCCCCCTGGCCGAGCGACTCGGCGACTTTACTCCCTTTCCCCACCCCGACAACCAATGCATTATATCGTCTCTTTAGTAGCGCAATTGTGCGTTAGGTCACAGGTGCGTTGGGCGATAACACGAGCTCGAGGGGGAGTTCCACAATGGCAATGAAAAAGCAGCCGGGTCAACATCCCCGGGAAGAGGACCTTAATCGGATTTATGGGAGCCGGAACGTCCACAGGCTCGCCCAAGCGCATAAGCGCTTGAAGCGACGCTTCCGCCCCGGCGACCATATCGAGCATGTGCACGGGATCAAAGACGAAGAGGTCAGCCTCTGGCGCGCCCATATGCGCGCCCTACCCGATTTGCCGAGAACGCTGCTGCGAGAGGCCATCGACCACGCCCTTCGCGCAACACCACCAAGCCCGATCCATTGGGTGGTCAAGAACCCAAGCCGCGGCCACTGGTCGATAGCGGTTACGGAGCGTCGCGGCCGATTGACGATCGAGATCGTGCCCCCTGTGACGACCTCACCGTTATCCCGGCGCAAGCGGCGCGCAACCTAGGAACCCCGCTGCCCGACAGGCCATGCGCGCGACCGCGAGCCGCATCGATCTTGGCCAGCTGTTTCAGTCAGCCGAAGACGCGCTGGGCGTGCAGGCAATGGCACGACCAGACGAGCTGCACTGGGCAGGCTTGGTGCGCCTTGCGAGCGCACTAGCTCACGCGGCACATGATGAAGCGCCGGCGTTGCGCGCCGCCCGATGGGAAATTAGCGTTTGGATCCAATCTTATGTCGCGTTCGAGCGAGATCGCGCGCAGTACCCTCAAATCGCAGAGGTGCCGGTTGAGCGGCCTTTGTTCCTGGTCGGCTTCGGAAGGACCGGAAGTTCGCTCCTGCACAATCTGTTGGCACTTGCGCCTCAGGCGCGCGCACCTCTTCTGTGGGAGGTTTGGACCCCCTCCCCGCCACCAGGCGCCGATGATGGCCGTGCTCGAATCGAAATCGCACGGCATAGGGTCGAGTTTCTTGCCAAACACGCGCCTGTGGTGTCGCTCGCCCACCCGATGGCTCCAGACGCGCCTGACGAATGCCATTGGATGATGCGGCACAGCCCGCTTTGGGTGATGCTTTACGACGTGCCGGATTACTGGGCGTGGCTCAAATCGCTCTCGAACGCCGAATTGAACCAGCTCTATGCACACTATCGTCTGCAGGTGCAGCACCTGACGCTGTTCAAGCGCGGCTATTGGGTCAGCAAGGCATTCTCGCATCTGCATTTCATGCCGGTGCTGCACGACGTGTTCCCCGACGCGCGCATCATACGATTGCACCGCGACCCCACGGCCGCGATACCCTCGCTCTGCAGCCTCGCCCAGAGTCGGCGCTCGATCTATTTGAGCCGGGTCGACCCGCGCGCGATCGGCGCCGGCATGCTCGATCTCTTTCTCGACGGCATGGCGCGGTCGATGGCGCTCGACCGGGCGCGGCCGGAAGCGCCCGTCGTCGACGTGCATTTCAGCGACCTCGTCGCCGATCCTATCGGCACGGCGCGCCGGGTGCTCGGGGTGCTTGGCTATCCCTGCGATGCCGGCGCCGAGCGCGCGATGCAGGCCTATCTCGAGAAAGCCGCCGCCGCGCCGGCCTATCAGCATCGCTACAGCCTCGAGGAATTCGGGCTCGACCGCGCCGAGGTGCTCGACCGCTCGGCCGCGTATCTCGCCTGGGCCGAGGCGCGGTGTGGAAGATCGCTCGTCGTGTAGGAACTGCTTCACGTCGTGCTGACCTCCACCCTCCCTCCCCTTCCCCTCAAGGGGGGAGGGGAATCAGATGTGGGCGGGTGAGGTGGGGTCGATGATCCCGTGAGAAATCTACCCCCCGGCCTTCGCTGCGGCGGCGCGGGCGGCTTCTTCTTCGAGGAGCGCCTTCTTCGAGGGTTTGCCGATCAGCGTCTTGGGCAGGCTGGTGCGGAACTCGAAAAGCTTCGGCATCTCGATCGGCGAGAGCTTGTTCCTGAGGAAGGACTGCAGCTCCTTGGCGTCGAGGGTCGCGCCGGCGGCCGGCGCGACATAGGCCTTCACCGTCTGGCCGCGGTAGGGATCGTCGACGCTGATCACGATGCATTCCGCGACCTTGGGATGCTGGTAGATCGCCTCCTCGACATTGCGCGGATAGATCTTGTAGCCGCCGGCGATGATGATGTCCTTGAGGCGGTCGACCAGGAAGAGGTAGCCATCCGCGTCGAGATAGCC
The DNA here is from genome assembly GCA_035509275.1 of Allostellaceae bacterium. GTDB lineage: Bacteria > Pseudomonadota > Alphaproteobacteria > ATCC43930 > CGMCC-115725 > DAHUYF01. The sequence continues at coordinate 10,118 of DATJLU010000102.1, forward strand.
GACATCGCCGGTGCGCAGCCTGCCGTCGCGCAGCACCGCCGCCGTGGCTTCGGGCTTCTTCCAATAGCCCGCCATGACCTGCGGCCCGCGAATCACCACCTCGCCGCGCTCACCCGGTGCTGCCGGTTTTGCCGGGTCGTCGAGCGAAGTGATCTCGATGATGGTGCCGGGCACCGGCAGGCCGACGGAGCCTGGCTTGTTGGCGCCTTTGAGCGGGTTGCAGACCGCCACGGGCGAGGATTCCGACAAGCCGTACCCCTCGACCAAAGTGCAGCCGGTCATCGCTTCGAATTTGTTCTTCACCTCGAGCGGCAGCGGCGCGCCGCCGGAGATGCAGGATTTGATCGAGGTGAGATCGATCTTGCCCGCTTGGGGATTGGCATAGATGGCGGTGAACAGCGTCGGCACGCCGGGCATGGTGGTCGGCCGCTTGCGGCGGATGGCGGCGAGCAAACTCGCGATCTCGAAGCGCGGCAAGAGGGTGATCTCGGCGCCGCATGCGATGCTCCAGTTCATCGCCACGGTCATGGCGAAGACGTGAAAAAACGGCAGCACCGCCAGCACGCGCTCCTCGCCCGGCTCGACGTCAGGGAACCAGGCGAGGCACTGCTTCGCATTGGCCACGAGATTCTGATGCGTCAGCATCGCGCCCTTCGGCACACCGGTGGTGCCACCGGTATATTGCAGCACCGCGATGTCTTGCGTCGGCGCCACGGCCACCGGCGTGAAGACGCCGTCATTGCGGGTGAGCGCGGCGAAAGTGAGATGCGCGCCATCGGCCGGCGCTTTCGCGATATCGCCACGCTTCAGCGCGCGGTAGAGCAGGCCCTTTGCGGCCGGCAGGATGTCGGCCATCGGGCACAGCACGATCTTCTTGAGGCTGGTGTTGCCGAGCAGCGGCGCCAGCAGCGCATGATGCGCCTTGAGATCGAGCGTCAGCGCGATCTCGGCGCCGGAATCTTCGATGAGATGCCGAACCTCCGGCGGGGCGTAAAGCGGGTTGAGGTTCACCACCGTCCCGCCGGCTGCAAGAATGCCGTAGTAAGCCACCACGTAATAAGGCGTGTTGGGCAGCATCAGCGCGACGCGCGTGCCGCGGGCGACGCCGAGCGCGGCAAACCCCTTGGCGGCCCGGCGCGCCAACGCGCCGATCTCGGCATAGAGGTAGCGCTTGCCCATGAAATCGAGACAGGGCCGGTCGGCGAAGCGCCGGACGCTCTCCTCCAGGAGTTGGTACAGCGGCTCTTCGGGAAATCGGGCGTACCAGTCGATGCCCGGCGGATAAGATTTGAGCCAGGGCCAGCTCGCCTCGATCACTGCCATCGCCTACACCCGCGGGGGTTGGGACTCCACCCTAGCGGGTTCAGCCGCCACGCGGCAATGCTGTTACGGGTTCGCGGCGACAGCGTCGCCGGGCCCTCGCGTTAGGGTTAATGCTACAGATGCAGCGCGAGCCTTCGCTCAATGGGCGAGAATCACCGGCATGGTGGCTTCCATGATGATATGGCGGGTGGCGCCGCCGAAGATCATCTGCCGCAGGCGACTCTGCGTATAGGCGCCCTTCACCAGGAGATCGGCGCCGATCGCCTTGGCCTCGTCGAGGAAGACCTCGCCGGGGATGCGGTCGCGCGCCGTCACGTGCCGGGCGATGGCCGGGATGCCATGCCGCTGCAGGCTCTGCGCCAGCTCGTCGCCCGAGGGACCGGGCGTCATGCCGCCCTCCACCGTCACCACCTGCACGCTCTGGGCACGCTCCAGGAAGGGCATAGCAAAAGCGACGGTGCGCGCCGTTTCGGTGCTGCCGTTCCAGGCGACGAGGACGCGGTCGCCGATCGAGCCGAGCGGCGTCGGCGGCGTCATCAGCACGGGACGCCCGCTTTCGAACAGAGCGTCCTCGAGGGTTGCTTCGGCGAGCGAGGCGAGCTTCGCCGGGCGCTCCAACGTGATCAGATCGAAGACCCGGCCGAGCGTGCCGACCACCGCGTTCTGCCGTCCGGCTTCCTCGCGCCACTCCGCGGCCGGGGCATTGCCGGCGATGGCGGCGCCGAGCGGCACGCCATGCTGGCGCATGAAAGCGGCAAAGAGCGCCCGGGCCTGCTCGCGCCGATCGAGCCCTTCGCGCTCCAAGGTGCGGTCGACCTCGGAGGAGATGGAGAACCCCATCTCGCCGCCGAAGACCACCGCATACTCGCTGGTCAGCGCGTTGAGGCCGATGATGCGGCTGCCAAAGCGCTTGGCCACCAGCAGCGTGGTCTCGAGCAGCGCCGTCGCCGTGCCGTCGCTGACGACGGCCAAGAGCGTTTTCATGGCAACCTCGCCCTGTTCGGCAGCCCCTTGGGCTGCTTTAGTTTTTTGCGATTATACTCCGTCGGCGCGCCGCTCCCAAGCGCGGCGGGAACCGGCCGCCGCGAATGCCGTTCATCCTCCGATCGCGCGGAGGTTTAAAGCCTATGGACGGCGCCCCGGCGCGGGGCGGGGCGGGCGACGACCCCGCCGCCGCCATGATCGGCCTGATCGAGCAGCTCTATCCCCTTTGCCGCAGCATTACCGGCGACGGGCTGCGGCAAAGCCTGCGCCTTATTGCCCGCGAGCTGCCGGCGCTCCAGCTGCATGAAGTCCCGACGGGCACGCCGGTCTTCGATTGGACGGTGCCGCGCGAGTGGACTGTGCGCGGCGCCTATATCGCGACGCTGGACGGACGGCGACTCGTCGATTTCGCCCAGTCGAACCTGCATCTGCTGCAATACAGCACCCCCGTCGACCGTATCGTCGAGCGCACCGAGCTGCTGCGCCACCTCCACACCCTGCCGGAGACGCCGGACTGGATTCCCTACCGCACCGCTTACTACAGCGAGGCCTGGGGCTTCTGCCTCAGCCAGCGTCAGGCCGAGCAGTTGGCCGACGCCGCCTATCGCGTCGTCATCGACACCAGCCTGGCGCCGGGGCATCTCACCTATGGCGAGCTCGTGCTGCCGGGCGAGCGGCAGGAGGAGGTGCTGCTCTCCTGCCATGTCTGCCATCCCTCGCTCGCCAACGACAATCTCTCCGGCATCGCCGTGGCGGTGGCGCTGGCGCGCCGGCTGATGGCGGCCAAGCGGCGCTTCACCTATCGCTTCCTCTTCATCCCCGGCACCATCGGCTCGCTCACCTGGCTCGCCGCCAATGAAGCGCGGGTGGGCCTGGTCAAGCATGGGCTGGTGCTGAGCTGCCTCGGCGACGGGGCACCGGTCACGTACAAGCAAAGCCGGCGCGGCGATGCCGCAATCGACCGCATCGCGGCGCATGTGCTGCGCCAGAGCGGCGCGCCGCACCGCGTGCTGCCCTTCACCCCTTATGGCTATGACGAGCGGCAATATTGCTCGCCCGGCTTCGACATGCCGGTTGGCTGCCTGATGCGCTCGCCCAACGGCACGTTCCCCGAATACCACACCTCGGCCGACAATCTCGACTTCATCCGCGGCGATGCGCTCGCCCATTCGCTCGACACGCTCGAACGCATCGTCGCGGTGATCGAAGGCGACGGCCTCTATCTCAACCTCAGCCCCAAAGGCGAGCCGCAGCTCGGCAAGCGTGGTCTCTACCGGCCGATCGGCGGGCAGAAGGAAGCGGGCGGCTTCGATGGAATGGCGCTGCTCTGGGTGCTGAGCCTCGCCGACGGCAAGCACTCGCTGCTCGACACCGCCGAGCGCGCCGGCATGCCCTTCGCCGCCATCCGCGCCGCCGCCACCGCGCTGCAAGAAAAAGGCCTGCTCGCGCCGGTGGAGGGGTAGGAGGAAATCATCGCTGATGACCGCTTCTCCTTTCCCACTCGACCTTTAGTCCTCGGATAAAAATCTACCCCTCTCCGCCCCTCGGGGCGGAGAGGTCGGGAGAGGTGGGGGCGCTTCGAGCGCATGGCGGATGGTTTCCAGTACTCCCTCGAGGTTCTCCAGCACGTCGCTGTTCCAGAACCGGATGATGCGGTAGCCGTAGCGCGCAATCTCGGCCGCGCGCCGGTTGTCAGCCTCCGTCCGTTCGGCGTGCAGGCCGCCATCGAGCTCGATCACCAGCTTACGCGCGGGACAGGCGAAGTCGGCTATACGTCGTCCAATCGGATGCTGTCGACGAAATTTCCAGAACCCGATCCGCTCGCGCAAAGCTCGCCACAGTATCTTCTCGACGTCGGTCGCGTCTTGGCGCAAGCGCCGCGCGATCTCTGTCCTCGGTCTCACGGGCATAGCCCCACCTCACCCAGCCTCTCCGCCCCGGAGGGGCGGAGAGGGGCAGATCATGGCATATCGTTAACCGGGGTGCATTGCTCGCAACTGAACCGGCGCGCTAGGGTCGGGCGGTCGGCATTGCGCGGGGGCGTTTTATGAGCGATCCGGTCGGGCTTGCCCGCGGTCTCACCAATTACGGCGACCGCGATTTCGCACTCTATCTCCGCCGCTCCTTCGCCAAATCGATGGGCTATTCGCAGGCCATGTTGGCGAAGCCGGTGATCGGCATCGCCAATACCGCCAGCGGCTTCAACAATTGCCACCGCCTGGTGCCGGAGCTGGTCGAGGCGGTGAAGCGCGGCGTGCTCGCCGCCGGCGCGCTGCCGCTCGAATTCCCGACGATCTCGCTGGGCGAAGTGTTTCTGAACCCGACCAGCCTGATGTTCCGCAACCTCATGTCGATCGACACCGAGGAGATGATCCGGGCCCAGCCGATGGATGCGGTGGTGCTGATCGGCGGCTGCGACAAGACCGTGCCGGCGCAGCTGATGGGCGCGATCTCCGCCAATGCCCCGGCGATCCAGCTCGTCACCGGGCCGATGATGACGGGGCCCTGGCGCGGCGAGCGGCTCGGCGCCTGCACCGATTGCCGGCGCTTCTGGGCGCGTTTCCGTGCCGGCGACGTGAGCCGCGGCGAGATCGACGAGATCGAAGGCAAGCTCGCGACCACCGCCGGCACCTGCGCGGTGATGGGGACGGCGAGCACTATGGCATCGATCGCCGAGGGGCTCGGCATGATGCTGCCGGGAACTGCGGCGATCCCCGCCGTCCATGCCGACCGGCTGCGCGCCGCCGAGGCGACCGGGATGGCGGCGGTTGAGCTGGCACGGCGGAAGCTGACGCCCGACCGAATCGTCACGGCGCGCGCGGTCGAGAATGCGCTGCGCGTGCTGCTGGCGATCGGCGGCTCGACCAACGCCATCCTGCATCTGACGGCGATCGCCGGCCGCGCCGGCGTCGATGTCTCGCTGCGCCGGCTCAACGAGCTCAGCGACGCGACGCCGGTGCTGGTCGATCTGAAGCCGACCGGGCCGCATTATATGGAGGACCTCTTCGCCGCCGGCGGCATCGGCGCGGTGCTGCGCGAGCTGAAGCCGCTGCTCCATCTCGACTGCCTCACCGTCACCGGCGAGAGCCTCGGCGAGCGGCTCGCCGAGAGCGAGGGCGGCTTCGTCGACCGCGCTGTGATCCGCCCGCTGGGGGCGCCGCTGCAGCCGGCCGGCGGTCTCGTCGCGCTGTTCGGCTCGCTGGCGCCGCGCGGCGCCATCCTCAAGCGCTCGGCCGCCGATGCCCGGCTGTTCGAGCGCCAAGGCCGCGCCGTGGTCTTCAGCTCGCTCGAGGATCTCGCGGCGCGCATCGACGATCCCGCGCTCGAGGTTTCGCCCGAGGATTTCCTGGTGCTGCAGAATGCTGGCCCGACCAGCCCGTCCGCCATGCCGGAAGCGGGCTATCTGCCGATTCCGGCCAAGCTCGCGCGCGCCGGCGTCAAGGATATGGTGCGCATCTCCGATGCGCGGATGAGCGGCACGGCTTACGGCACCGTGGTGCTGCATGTGACACCGGACGCGGCGAGCGGCGGACCGCTGGCGAAGCTGCGCAGCGGCGATCCGATCCGGCTTTCGGTGAAGGAGCGCCGGATCGACGTGATGGTCGATGCGGCCGAGCTCGCGCGCCGCCCGGCGCCGGCGCCGGCAACGCCCGAACGCGGCTATGCCCGGCTCTATAGCGAGCAGATCCTGCAGGCCGATTACGGCTGCGATTTCGACTTTCTGCGCCGCGCGCCGCTCGGCGCGCGCTGACCCCTCGTCCCTGTCCCCGAGTGAGAGGAGGATTGCCGATGAAGACCTACACACCCGGCACCGTCGCCCCGCCTGCTGGACCCTATAGCCACGCCGTCGAGATTCCGCCGGGCGCCCGCGTCATCCATCTCGCCGGACAGATCGGACTTTCGCCCGACGGCAAGCTGCCCGCCGATTTCGCAGGCCAGGCGAACCAGTGCTGGGAGAACATCAAGGCGATCCTCGCCGCCGCCGGCATGAGCGTCCACGATCTGGTGAAATGCACGCATTTCCTCACTCGCGCCGAGGATGTCGCGGCTTACGGCAAGATCCGGGCGCAGCATCTCGGCGAAGCGCGGCCGGCCTCGACCCTGCTCGTCATCAGCGCGCTGGCGCGGCCCGGCATGCTGGTCGAGGTCGAAGCCATCGCGGCCAAGGCCTGAGCGATGGCGCGCTACGACCTCGTGCTGCGCGGCGGCACGGTGCTTGACGGCACCGGCGCCGCCGGCGTCACCGCCGATCTCGCCATCGCCGGCGGCCGCATCGCCGCCATCGACAAGCTGCCGCCAGGCAGCGGCGCCAGCGAGATCGACGTCGCCGGCCTGGCCGTGGCACCCGGCTTCATCGACGTCCACACCCACGACGATCGCGCCCTGCTGTCGCAGCCCGACATGGCGCCCAAGGTGAGCCAGGGCGTCACCACGGTCATCGCCGGCAATTGCGGCGTCAGCCTCGCGCCGATGATCGAGCGCGGCGAGCTGCCGCCGCCGCTCGACCTCATCGGCTCGGCCGAGCAGTTCCGTTTCCGCCGCTTCGCCGAGTACATGGAGGCGCTCGATGCGGCGCCGGCTGCGGCCAACGCCGCGCTGCTCGTCGGCCATTCCACCTTGCGCGCTTGCACCATGGACCGGTTCGACCGGCCGGCGAGCGAGCGCGAGATCGCGGCGATGCGCCAGCGCCTCGCCGAAGCGCTCGAGGCCGGCGCCATCGGCCTTTCCAGCGGCCTCTGGTACGCCCCCGCCAACGCCGCACCCAAATCCGAGCTGGTGGCACTGGCTGAGATGCTGCACGGCGCCGGCGCGATCTACACCACCCATATGCGCGAGGAAGGCGATCACGTGCTGGAGAGTCTCGACGAGACCTTCGCCGTCGGGCGCGAGGCGGAGATCCCCGTCGTCATCTCGCATCACAAGGTGATCGGTACGCCCAATTTCGGCCGCACCGAGGAGACGCTGCCCAAGATCAAAGCGGCGATGGCGCAGCAGCCGATCGGGCTCGACGCCTATCCCTATATCGCCTCTTCGACGGTGCTGCGGAAAGAGAACATCGCGCGGGCGCTCAAGATCCTCATCACCTGGTCGAAGCCGCATCCCGACGCGACCGGGCGCGAGCTGGCCGAGATCGCGCAGCAATGGGGCGTGAGCCAGGAGCAAGCAGCAGACAGGCTGCAGCCGGCAGGCGCCATCTATTTCATGATGAGCGAAGCGGATGTGCGCCGCGTTCTCGCCTTCGAGCACACCATGATCGGCTCGGACGGGCTGCCGCATGACCGGCATCCGCATCCGCGGCTCTGGGGCACCTTTGCGCGCGTGCTCGGCCATTACTGCCGCGACGAGAAGCTCTTTCCGCTGGCCGAGGCGGTGCGGCGGATGACCGGCCTGCCGGCGCAGCGCTTCGGCCTTTCCGGCCGCGGCCGCCTGGCGCCGGGCGCTTACGCCGATGTCACCGTCTTCGATCCCGGCACGGTCATCGACCGGGCCAACTTCGCCGAGCCGACGACGCCAGCCGCCGGCATCCATCTCGTGCTCGTCAACGGCGAAGCGGTGTGGCGCGACGGCGCCGCCACCGGCGCGCGTCCCGGCCGGGCGCTAAGGCGGCAGCAGATGCAGAAAGAGGCGGCGGGCTGACGCTGTCGCGGCCTATGGCGCGGCCGCGGCGACGTCCTGGCGATGCCACCAGCCGCCGCCCAGCGCCTGGAACAGCGCCACGGTGTCGGAGAAGCGGCCGGCTTGCGCCTCGACGAGGCTGAGGCGCGCCTGCTGGTAGGTCTGCTGCGCATTGAGCAGCGTCAGATAGCTGATCGCGCCGATGTGGAACTCGCGCCGCGACGCGTCGAGGCTCGCCGCCGCGGCCTGGACGGAAGCGGCTTGAGCGCTCACCGCGTCCGCATCCGCGTGCAGCGCGCGCAAGGCATCGGCCACGTTCTGAAAGGCGGTGACGACCGTCTGGCGGTATTGCGCCGCCGCCGTCTGCAACGCGTCGATCGCGGCGCGGCGCTGATAATAGAGTTTGCCGCCTTCGAAGAGCGGCTGCACCACCCCGGCGCCCAGGCTCCAGATCGATTTGCCTGGCCCGAACGGAGAGCCGATGCCTTCGTTGCCATAGGACGCGTTCAAGGTGAGCTGAGGCAGCATATTGGCGGTGGCAACGCCCACCTCGGCGCTGGCCTCGTGCAGCAGCGATTCCGAAGCGCGAATGTCGGGACGTTGCTCGACCAGCTTCGAAGGCAGGCTCACCGGCAGTGTGTCAGGGAGCTGAAGCGAGGCGAGATCGAAGGTCTCGGCGAGCTCCTCGCTCGGCAGGCGCCCGAGAAAGGCCGTGAGCTGATCGCGCGTCTCGGCCAATTGCTTCTGCAAGGGCGGCAGCTGCGCGCGCGACTGCGCCAATGCCGCGGCCTGCGCCAGCACGGCGGTATTGGCCGCGGCGCCGATGGTGAATTGGCGTCGCAGGCCGGCCAGCTCCTGGGTTTCGATGTCGATGATCTCCTGCGTGGCGGCGATCTCGCCGCGCAGCCCCGCCTCCGCGATCGCCGCAGTCGCCACGTTCGAGGTCAGCGTCAGATAGCTCGCCTCGAGCTCGAAGCGCTCATACTCCGCTTGCGCGCCCAGCGATTCGATCTGTCGGCGCGTCCCGCCCCAGACATCCAGCAGATAGGAGACGCTCAGCGACGCGCTGTCGACCGTGAAGATCGGCAGAATGCCGGTGACCCCGAACTCGGCGCCGGAGAGCTTCTCGCGGGTGATCGAGGCGTTTCCCGTGACGGTGGGAAAGAGTCCGCCCTCGCCCGCCAGCAGCTGTGCCCGCGCCTGCCGCAAGGTCGATTGCGCCGCCTGCAAGGTCGGATTGGCGGCGAGCGCGCGCTTGACGATGGCGTCGAGCGCCGGCGAATGGAACAGGGTCCACCATTCTCCCGAAAGATCGAGCCCTTGGACGAAGCGCTGCGCCTCACCGCCATGGACATCGGCAGCGACCGTCGCCTCGGCCATCGGCGTCCGCGAATAGCCGCTGACCGGCGGCGGTTTCGGAGTGGTGAAATTGGGTCCGACGGCGCAGCCGGCGAGCAGCGCCGCCAATCCCGCCGCTGCGCCGCGACACAGGCTCAGCTGAACCCTACGATGTGCGCACATATCGAGAAGCGCCGCCATCGCAGTAAAGATCCCGCCGTCCCCGCGAAAGCGGGGACCCAGAGCTTGCGCCCCGATCATCGCATCTGAGGCCCTGGATGCCCGCTTTCGCGGGGCAAGGCGATATTCGAGGTATCGGCGTTGCTCGACATCGCCCACACTTCCTGGCGTCCCAGCCTCATCCGCTGCCCCGACCGGGGCTGGCCGCAGGCGCAGAGGCCGCTTCGACCGGGCTCACCTGCATGCCGGGACCCAGCTGAAGGAGATTGCCGGTGGCGACGCGCTGCCCGTTCGTGACGCCTTTGTTGACGGCGACGAGGGTTCCGTAATCGGCGCCCAGCGTCACGTAGCGCTGCTCGATCTTGTTGTCCTTGCCGACAACGAAGAGATATTTGCCGAGCTGGCTCGAGCCGACGGCGGCTTGCGGCACCAGGAGCGTGTCGGGCTGATCGGTGATGTGCAGGCGGACATGCACGAACTGTCCCGGCAGCAGGGTGTGATCGGGGTTATCGATCGTGGCCCTGGTCGTGATCGTGCCGGTGCTGCGGCCGACGCTATTGTCGAGAAAGGTCAGCTTGCCGTGATAGGTGCGCGCCGTTGCGCCGCTGCCGACAATGACGTCGGCGGGGATCGGACCCTTCGCCTGGTACTGCTGAATCTCCGGAAGATCCGTGTCCGGCGGGTTGAAGGTGGCGTAGATCGGATCGAGCTGAACCAGCGTGTTGAGCGCCGTGCCCGCAGTGGTGATCAGCGCCCCTTCATGCACCTGGGCGAGGCTGAGCCGACCCGCAAAGGGGGCGCGGATCTCGGTATAGCCGAGATTGAGCTGCGCCGTTTCGATCGCCGCGTGGTCGGCGGCGAGCGCGGCGCGGTACTGGTCCTCGGTGCTGGTCGCCTGTTGCAGGGCGTCGATCGACACGTCACCGGTCTTGCTGAGGCTGTAGTTGCGATGGCGGTTGGCCTCAGCGTATTCGAGCGCCGCCGTATCCTTCTGCGCCTGGGCGGTCGCCTGGTCGAGCGCCGCCTGATAGCTGCGCGGGTCGATCTGATAGAGCAAATCGCCTTTGCTGACATCGGCGCCGTCGGACACCGCCGCCTGCAACAGGTACCCCGTCACCTGCGCCTGAAGCGTGACCGAGCGGATGGCGTCTGTCGTGCCGACATAGTCGAGGTAAACCGGCACGGTCTTGCGGAGGACTTGTGTCACCGGAACGCGCAAGGCCGCAACCGGGCTCCCGCCGGCCGGCGGCGCGGCGGCTTTGCCGGTCTCTCCTCCCCGCAGCGCGAAGAACAGAACCAGCGGGGCGAGCACCAGACCCGCGGCAAGGAGAACGCCGGCCCTGAGCCTGCTCATCGTGCCTCTCCTCCGGTTTCAGTCGCCCGGCGCATGGCCATGCTCACCCGGCTGCATGCCCAGACGCTTCAGCGCCCATTCGCGCATCGCTTCGATCACCGCGTAGAAAATTGGAACGAAGCCGAGGCTCAGGATCGTGGCGGCGAGCATGCCGCCGACGACGGTGGTCCCGATCGACTGGCGCGCGGCGGCGCCGGCGCCGGAGGCGAGCATCAGCGGCAGGGCGCCGAAAATGAAGGCGAAGGCGGTCATCAGAATCGGGCGAATGCGCAAGCGCGCCGCCTCCATCGCCGCCTCGAGGATGCCATAGCCGGCCTCGCGCCGGCGCTTGGCGAATTCGACGATCAAGATCGCGTTCTTGGCCGCGAGGCCGATCAGCAGCACGAAGCCGATCTGCGCATAGATGTCGATCTGCATGCGGCGCAGCCAGAGCAGCAGCAAGGCGCCGAACAGCGCGAGCGGCACGGCGAGAATGATGGTGAAGGGGATCGACCAGCTTTCATACTGCGCGGCCAGAAAGAGAAAAACGAAGATGAGGGCGAGCGCGAACACTTCGCCCGCAACCGACCCGGCCTGCAGCTCCTGATAGGTGACGCCGGTCCATTCGTAGCCGAAGTCGCTGGGCAGGACGCGGGCGGCGCGCGCCATCGCCGCAATCGCCTGGCCCGAGCTGTAGCCGGGCGCCGGGTTTCCGGTGATCTCGGCCGCGGTGTACAGGTTGTAGTGGGGAATGATCTCGGGTCCCACGGTCGAGGTCAGCCGGCCAAGCGTGCTCAGCGGCACCATCCCGTTGACGTCATTGCGCACATAGAGGCGCGAGAGATCGCTCTTGTTGGCGCGGGCGCCGTCATTTGCCTGGATCAGCACCTGAAAGGTATGACCGAACAGGGTCACGTTGTTGACGTAGAGCGAGCCGAGGAAGGCCTGCATGGTGTCGAAGACGTCGCTGAGAGAGAGTCCGAGCAGCTTCGCCTTGTTGCGGTCGAGGTCGAAATTGTATTCGGGCGTGTCGGTATTGAAGTTGGTGATGAGCGTGCGCGGGTCGATCTCCGGCTGCTTGCGCGCGGCGGCAAGGAAGGTCTGGACCACCTGCGCCAGCGCCGCCGGGCCGCGGCTGCCGCGGTCCTCGAGCTCGAAATCGAAACCGCCGAAGGTGCCAATCCCCGGTATCGCCGGCGGATTGAGCGCCAGGACCCGCGCCTGAGGTATTGCCGCCAGCTTCGGCTGCACTTCGGCGATGATGCGCGCCGCGCTCTCTTGGCTGCCGCGCTGGTCCCACGGCTTCAGGATGACGAATTGCGCGGCGGCACTGGAGCTGACCGCGCGGGTGACGAAGTCGAGACCATTGACCGACATGATGCTGTCGACGCCGGGGGTCGCCTGCAGGATCTTGCGCGTCGCGGCAACCACCGCCTCCGTGCGCTGCAGCGAGGCGCCGTTGGGAAGCCGCGTGATGACATAGAAATAGCCGCGGTCCTCGGTCGGCAGAAAGCTCGTCGGCAGCGTGGCATAGAGCCAGTAGGTGACGGCGAGCGCAGCGGCAAAGACCAGGAGCGCCAGCCAGCGGCCGCGGAACAGATGGCGCACCGAATCCGCATAGGCGTGGCGCGCCCAGTCGAAACCCTGGTTGAACTTGCGGAACAGGATGAAGTGAGACGGCTTCTCGCGCCGCAGCAGAACCGCGCAGAGTGCCGGGCTCAAGGTCAGCGAATTGAAGGCGGAGAGCGCCACCGACATGGCAATGGTGAGCGCGAACTGGTTGTAGAGCCGCCCGGTGATCCCGGGCAGGAACGCGATCGGCACGAACACGGCACCGAGCACGGCGGACGTCGCGATGATCGGGCCCGTCACTTCCGCCATCGCCGCCTTGGCGGCGGCCATGGGGGCGAGGCCGCTCTCGAGCTGGCGCTGCACGTTCTCGACCACGACGATGGCATCATCGACGACGAGGCCGATCGCCAGCACCATGCCGAGCATGCTGACGGTGTTGAGCGAGAACCCCACCGCCAGCATGACCGCGAGCGTGCCGATCAGCGCGACCGGAATGGCGATGCCGGGAATGACCGTCGTGCGCCAGCTCTGCAGGAACAAGTAGACGACGGCAATGACCAGAACGAGAGCGATGCCCAAGGTCTTCTCGACCTCGCTCATCGACGACGAGACGAACATGTTGGTGTCGTAGCTGATGGCCCAGGCGAGACCCTTCGGGAAGCGCGTCGCGAGCGTCGCCATCGCCGCTTTGACGCTGTTGTCGAGTGCGAGCGCGTTGGCGTTGGGCAGCTGGAAGATCGCCAGGATCACGCCGGGATACTGATTGATGTCGGCGCTCTCGGTATATTCCAGCGCGCCGAGATCGGTGCGCGCCACATCCCTGAGATAGACGGCGGCATTGCTGGTCGTGCCGGCACGCAACACGATATTGCCGAATTGCTGTGCGTTGGTCAGCTCGCCTTGCGTGGTGATCTGGTATTGGAATTGCGTGCCGGGGGGCGTCGGCGCCTCGCCGAATTGGCCGGCCGCGACCTGCTGGTTCTGCTCGAGGATCGCGTTCTTCACGTCCTCGGTCGTGAGCCCCAGCTTGGCAAGCTTGTCGGGGTCGAGCCAGATGCGCATGGCATAGCGGCGCTCGCCGAAGATGGAGACGCTGCTCACGCCGGGAAGCCGCTCCAGCGGATCGACCAGCTGGAGATAGGCGTAATTGCTGATCGTCACCGGGTCGATCGACCCATCGGGCGAGTAGAGGTTGACCGCCATCACGAAGTTGGGATTTTGCTTCGAGATCGTGACGCCGGTCTGGCTCACGACGCTGGGCAGCTGGGCGGCGGCTTGCGACTCGCGGTTCTGCACATCGACGGCGCCGATATCGACGGGATAGCCGATGTTGAAGGTGACGCTGATCGAGGAGCTGCCGGCGTTGGAGCTGATCGAGGAGATGTAGATCATGCCCTCGGCGCCGTTGACCTGCTCTTCGATCGGGGTGGTGACGGTGTCCGCGACGACCTGTGCGCTGGCGCCGTTATAGGTCGCGGCGACGTTGACCTGCGGCGGCGTCACATCGGGAAATTGCGCGACCGGCAGCGCGACATAGGCGATGAGCCCGGCGATCACCATGATGATGGCGATCGACGAGGCGAAGATCGGACGCTCGATGAAGAAGTTGACCATCGACCCGGTCGGGCTGTCGCTAGGAGGTCTCCACGCGGCCGGCGCCACCGCCGGTTCGCGGCGCGGATTCGGCCGGTCGCAAGGTTCTATGCGGGAAGGAGCGCTGCACTCCTCTCAGACAAGGAACGGAAACGGGCCGGTAGCGTTCCCGAGACGCGAGACCAGGATCAATCGTGACCCCAGCCGATTCGCATCGCCGGTCGAAATCGGGCGGGCGGCCAACACATCGCGAGGCGGCGCGCCGGCTCGACCGCGTTCTCGATATCGGGCAGCGGCAGTTTCTTGCCAGTGGCTACAGCGAGACCAGTCTCGATGCGATCGCCCGCGCCTCGGGTGTCGCCAAAAAAACGCTGTACCATCATTTCGGCGGCAAGGCGGGCCTCTTCGCCGCGATTCTCGAAGCGCTGCGCCGGTCATGGATCGCCGAGCTGCAAGACATCGTGCTTCAGCCGGTGGGGCCGCGGCTCGTTCTGGAAGCCGTCGCGCAGCATCTCCTCGAAGTCGGGACCCGGTCGCAGATGATCGCGCTGCATCGGCTGTTGGTGGCGGAATCCCATCGCTTTCCGGAGCTCGTGCAAAAGCACTATGACCGCTGCGCGCCGCGCGGGATGGAGCCGCTTCAGGACTATCTCGGCGCTGCCGCGCGCAACGGCACGTTGCGGCTCGACGACGTCGCTCTCGCCACCGAGCAGTTCACCCATCTCGTGCTGAGCGGCGTCCGGATGAGGCTGCTGCTCGGGCTCGCGCGCCGGCCCGGACCGGCGGAGCGGCAGCGCATCGCCCGCCACGCCGTCGACTTGTTCCTGAACGGCTGCGCCGCGCCGCGCCGGTCGAAGCCGATCGCACACCCAGACCACGCCGCTCCGTCGCCGGGGTTGTAGGGACCGGCTACGGTCCGCGCCGGCGCTGGAACTACCCGGTGACATTGCCTTCTCCACCCGATCGACTACCGGGCGTGAGCAATTGTTTCGTCGGAGGCAACACCCCTTGCGGCTACCGACAAGAATTATGTTTCGTATGAACTGCGTATCATCCGCAATTCATATGAAAGCGGCTGCCGGTAGCGAGGGGAGACGGGGAGTTTGGCAAAGATTGCAGCGATCGGGATCGCGTTGGTTGCCGTCACCGGCGGCATCGTCGGTTGGCATTTTGTCGCAGCCACCGGTTCGGCGGGTGCCGCGGTCGAACCCAAGGCGTCACCGGCGGTTCCGATCACCGCCGGACGGGCGCAGGCGCGCAACGTGC
This sequence comes from Allostellaceae bacterium, assembly GCA_035509275.1. Lineage (GTDB taxonomy): Bacteria > Pseudomonadota > Alphaproteobacteria > ATCC43930 > CGMCC-115725 > DAHUYF01. The sequence goes on from DATJLU010000102.1 coordinate 25,323, forward strand.
CGGTTTATATCCGTGGCCTCGGCACCGTGCAGGCCAATTACACGGTTACGGTCAGAACGCGGGTCGACGGCCAGATCATGCAGGTCTTCTTCAAGGAAGGGCAGGAGGTCAAGGTCGGCGACCGCTTGCTCCAAATCGATCCGCGGCCGTTTCAGGCGGCGCTCGAAATGGCGCAAGCCAACAAGCAGAAGGACGAGGCGCAGCTTCAGGGCGCACAGCTCGATCTCGAAAGGTACGCCAAGCTCGTCGCACCGGGATATCAAACACGACAAGCCTACGACGATGAGAAAGCGACGGTCGGACAGCTCGAGGGAGCCGTCAAAGCCGATCAGGCCCAAATCGACGCCGCGCAGCTCAACTTGGATTATGCCGATGTGCGCTCGCCGATCGACGGGCGCACCGGCGCCCGGCTGGTCGATCCCGGCAACTTCGTGCAGGCGGCGCAAGCAACGAGCCTGGTCACGATCACGCAACTGAAGCCGATCTTCGTTCGCTTCACCGCGCCGCAGGACGCCTTCGATACCATTCGCGAGAGCCAGGCCAAGGGGCCGCTCACCGTGCTTGCCTATGCCAGCGACGACAAGACGCTGCTGTCGACGGGCGAGCTCACGCTCATCAACAACCAGATCGACACCGGAACCGGCACGATCCAGCTCAAGGGCACGTTCCAGAACCAGGACGAGCGCCTCTGGCCAGGTGAATTCGTCAATGTCCGCTTGATCACCTCGGTGCGCCGCGACGCGGTCACCGTGCCGGCGCAAACGCTGATGCAGGGACCGGACGGCTACTATGCCTACGTCATCAAGCCCGGCGCGACCGTCGAACGGCGCGACGTAGAGGTGTCGGCGATCCAAGACGGACTCGCAGTTGTCAGCAAAGGCCTGTCACAAGACGAACAGGTTGTCGTCGACGGACAGTATCGCCTCACCAACGGGGTCAAAGTGAGAGCCGCCACGGCGCCACAAAGCGACTGATCTGGTCCTTTCCGGGTGTCCTCGCGCTTTGCTGGAGGGGAGCAGAAGTGAACATTTCCGAGACTTTCATCCGCCGGCCGATCGCCACCGGTCTGCTGATGCTGGGCGTGCTGGTGTTCGGGGCCGCGACCTACCAGCTGCTCCCGATCGCGGCGCTGCCGAACGTCGATTTCCCGACGATCTCCGTCTCCGCGCAGCTTCCCGGCGCCAGCCCCGATACCATGGCATCCTCGGTGGCGACGCCGCTCGAGCAGCAATTCGCCGCGATCCCGGGCCTGACTCAGATGACGTCGACCAGCGGCCTCGGCTCCACGACCATTACCCTGCAGTTCCAATTGAGCCGCAATATCGACGGCGCGGCCGAGGACGTGCAGACCGCCATCAACGCCGCCAGCGGCCTGCTGCCCAAAGACCTGCCGAATCCGCCGACCTACAAGAAGACAAACCCCGCGGACAGAGCCGTGCTGATCTATGCGGTCTACTCGGACGCCATGCCGATCTACAAGGTCGACGACTACGCCTACACGATCCTGGCGCAAAAGCTTTCGACGGTGAGCGGTGTCTCGCAGGTGGTGGTGGCGGGCCAGCAGCAATACGCCGCCCATGTGCAGGTCAATCCGGTCGCGCTGGCCGCAAAAGGCATCGGCCTCGAAGACATCCACACCGCGCTCACCAATGCGACGCTCGACGAGCCGAAAGGCAATCTCGAAGGCGAGCATCAATCCTTCACGCTCGACACCAACGATCAGCTCTTCAACGCTCAAGCCTACCGCAATGTCATCATCGCCTACCGCAACGGCGCGCCGGTTCAGCTCAGGGATGTCGGCGACGTTATCGACTCCAGCCAACTGCCGAGGACCGGCGCCTGGTACGACGGCAGGCGCGCCGAGCTGCTGTTGATCCAGCGCCAGGCGGGCGCGAACACGATCGGCATCGTCGACCAGATCAAAGCGATGATGCCGATCCTCCAGGCGTCAATTCCGCCCACCGTCCATGTCGAGCTCATCTCCGACCGTTCCGAGACGATACGCGCTTCGGTCAGCGACGTCGAAATGACCCTGCTCATCACCAGCGCGCTGGTGGTGATGGTGATCTTCGTCTTTCTGCGCAAGCTCTGGGCGACGATCATCCCGGCGGTGGCGGTGCCGCTGTCGCTCGTCGGCACCTTCGGCGTCATGTACGCGCTCGGCTACAGCCTCGACAATCTGTCGCTGATGGGGCTGACCATCGCCGTCGGCTTCGTCGTCGACGACGCCATCGTCATGATCGAGAACATCGTCCGCTATATCGAAGCGGGCGAGCGGCCGTTCGACGCCGCCATCAAAGGCGCCGGCCAGATCGGCTTCACCATCGTGTCGATCACCATCTCGCTCATTGCCGTTTTCATACCGCTGCTGTTCATGGGCGGCATCATCGGTCGGCTCTTCCGCGAATTCGCCATGACGGTGACCGCCGCGGTGGTCGTCTCCGGCTTCATTTCGCTCACGCTGACGCCGGTCATGTGCTCGCGCTTCCTGAAGCACGAAAGCGACGAGAACACGGGACGGATGAACAAGGCCGCCGAGCGCTTCTTCGACGGTATGGTCGACGCCTACGACCGGGGGCTTCGCTGGGTGTTTCGCCATCAGCCGCTCATGTTGGTGATGACGCTCGGCCTGATCGTGGTCACCGGCATCCTCTACGTCGTCATTCCCAAAGGCTTCTTTCCCGAGCAGGACACCGGTTTCATCTTCGGCGAGGCGGAGGCGCGTCAGGACATCTCGTTCGCTCAGATGTCGCAAATCGAGGAGGATTTCTCCAAGACCATCCTCACCGACCCGGCCGTCGCGGCGGTGGTCGGGTTTGTCGGCGCGACCGGCGGCAATCCAAGCGAAAGCACGGCGCGCATGTTCATTCAGCTGAAGTCGTTCGGCGAGCGGAGCGTCTCGGCACAGCAGGTCATACAGCGTCTCAGACCCAAGGTGGCGAACGTCGAGGGCGCCGCCTTCTACATGCAGGCCGGCCAGGACATCACGGTCGGCGGCCGCCTCTCTCAAGACGAATATCAATACACGCTGAGCGACACCGATACCGAAGAATTGAACCATTGGGCGCCGATCATCCAGCAGGGCATGCAGAAGCTTCCCGAGCTGCAGGACGTGGCCTCGGACCAGCAGATCTCGTCGCCGCATATCGCCATTGAGGTGGATCGCAACGCCGCCTATCGGCTTGGCCTCACGGCCGGCCTGATCGATCAGACGCTCTACGACGCCTTCGGACAGCGGCAGGTCGCGACGATCTACACCTCGACGAGCCAGTACAAAGTGATCCTCGAGGTGCAACCGCAATTTCAGACAGACCCCGCGGCCTTGTCGCGCATCTACCTGCCGAGCGACACCGGCCTGCAGGTGCCGTTGAGTACCGTCGCCCATTTCACCAACAAGGTCGAACCGCTCACGGTCAACCACCAGGGGCAATTCCCGTCGGTCACGCTGTCCTTCAACCTCGCCCCCGGCTTTGCGCTCGGAGAGGCGGTCGACCGGATACAGGCGCTCGAGGCGCGGCTGCGGACGCCGATAACGCTTCAGGGGTCGTTCCAAGGGACGGCGCAGGCCTTTCAGTCCTCGCTGAGCTCGACGCCGTTGCTGGTGCTCGCGGCAATCTTCGTGGTCTATATCGTGCTCGGCATGCTCTACGAGAGCTGCATTCATCCGATCACCATTTTGTCGGCGCTGCCGTCAGCGGGCGTGGGTGCGCTGATCATGCTGATGGCGTTCCGGTACGACCTCAGCGTGATCGCCATCATCGGCATCATTCTGCTGATCGGCATCGTCAAGAAAAACGCCATCATGATGATCGACTTCGCCCTGGAGGCGGAGCGCAACGAGGGCAAAAGCTCGCTCGAGTCGATCCACCAGGCCTGCCTGCTGCGCTTCCGGCCGATCATGATGACGACGATGGCCGCGCTATTCGGCGGCCTGCCGCTGGCGATCGGGACGGGTGCCGGCTCCGAGCTGCGCCGACCCCTGGGCATCGCCATCGTCGGCGGGCTGCTCGTCTCGCAGTTCCTCACGCTCTACACGACGCCGGTGATCTACCTCTATCTGGACCGGATCGCCCATTGGTCGGGCGTCCGGCGGCAACGCGCCGGTGCCGCGATCGTGGTGCCGGGTGAATGACGAGCAAAGCGTCTCAGCCGGCAAGCGGCGAATTGAAGTGCCCGCGGCAGCCGCATCAAGCGACGCGGTATCGCACCGCCTGCCAGCGGAGCGACGATTTCGGCCAGATGCTGGGTACGCTGCTTCATGACGCGTCGCGGCTGATGCGACGCCGCTTCGTCCAACGCGCCCGGGCGGAGAAATTGCCGCTGAACCGCTCACAAGCGGCGACGCTCCTTTCCCTTGCCCGCTGGCCCGGAACGAGCCAGGCGGCGTTGGCGGCGCGGCTCGACATTGCACCCATCACGCTGGTGCGGTTGCTCGACGGCTTGCAGAAGGCACGTCTGATCGAGCGTCGCCCCCACCCCACGGATCGTCGCAAGCGGACCCTGTGGCCCACGGACACCGCCGATGCGGTACTGCGGCACATTCGCGCGATCGCCCGGGCGGTGGAAAGGGAAGCGCTGGCCGGGTTCCATGCCGACACGCGGATGGAGCTGACGAGCGCGCTCGTCCAGGTCAGAGACAACCTCACGCTCGCCACGCGCCGCAGACCAACGCGCCCCGCGGCCGCAACCCGCCTCCCTCCATCGCGGCGACGCCAGAAGGGCCACGAAGCGGCGTTGTGATGGCGATGACGGCAGGAGAACCATGATGGCACGAACATTGCCGAGCCCTGGCGACCAGCCTGGCTCAGGAGGACACGCATCCGTCCGGAAGGCGTCGTTCGCCCTCCTGTTGCTGATCGCGACGTGCCTCTCCGGCTGCGACCTCGGACCGGACTACCGGCGCCCCGCCGTCGCTCCACCCGCGGCGTGGCGCGAGGCCCAAGGACCGGGAACCTGGCCTTCGACGGCCTGGTGGCAAGGTTTCGGCTCGAGCGAGCTCAATGCGCTGATCGCCCGAGCGCAAAGCGCCAATTATGATCTCGGGGCCGCGATCGCGCGGGTCCGCGAGGCCGATGCCGAGGTCCGCATCGCCGGAGCCGCATTGCTGCCCTCGGTGGCAGCCACCGCCGGGGTCACCAGCCAGCAGGTCCTGGCCACGGGGTCCGGAACGAAGGTCAACTACACCGCCTATTCGATCGCGCCAACCGCCTCCTATGAGGTCGATTTCTGGGGAAAGAATTCGGCGGCGCTGCAATCGGCGAAAGCCTCCGCAACCGCCAGCCGATACGATCAGGGGGTTGTCGACCTTACCGTGGTGACGAGCGTGGCGAATACCTACTTCCAAGTGGTCGCGCTCCAGGATCGGCTGCAAGTCGCCCGGCAAAATCTTGGCAACGGCGAAACCGTGCTGCGCGGCATCGAAGCGCAACAGCGGGCCGGAACGGCCACAGAGCTCGACGTCGCTCAGCAACAGACCGTCGTCGCCGGGTTGCGCGCCGCGATCCCGCCGCTGCAGCAGCAGCTGGTGCAAAACATCAACGCGCTGGCGATTCTGATCGGGACGCCGCCCGAACAGGTGACCGTGCCCGAGAGCTCGCTGACGGCTCTTGCGATCCCGTCCGTTGCACCGGGCTTGCCGTCCGAGCTTCTGATCCGCCGCCCGGACGTCCAGGAGGCCGAAGCGGATCTCGTTGCCGCCAATGCGAACATCAAGGTGGCGCGCGCGCAGTTCTTTCCCGACGTCACGCTGACCGCGGCCGGAGGCTTCGAGAGCATGGCGCTGTCGACGCTGTTTACGTCGGCCGGAGGCGTCTACAGCCTGGCGGCATCGGCCACCCAGCCGATTTTCGAAGGCGGCGCTTTGGAAGGGCAGCTGCAATTGTCCCAAGCGCGCTACGACGAGCTTGTCCAGGATTACCGGAAAGCGGTGATCTCGGCCTTTGGCGACGTCGAGAATGCGCTCATCGCGACCCGCAAGACCGACGAGCAGCAGGTCGCCCAGGCGGATACCGTCGCCAAGGCGCGACGCGCCTTCGAGATCTCCGAAGCGCAATACCGCGGCGGCACGGTCACTTTGCTCACGGTTCTCAACACCGAAAACGCATTGTTCCCAGCGGAAGACACGTTGGTCCAGGACAGGCTCGCCCGCCTGCAAGCGATCGTCAGCCTGTTTCAGGCGCTCGGCGGCGGCTGGGAAAACCGCGGGCGCCTCTCATAGATCTCGCGCCGGCGCAACTTCGTCTCTTCGCCAACGCTTGCTATGGTGGGCCGCCCAGCTCGCGCTTTGCGCAGCCGTCGCGCGTGAATATTCCCGTGGTGTCGAGGATGCAGGGATCAGAATTTGCCGAGCTCGCCGCTTTCATCGCCATCGCGGATCACGGCAGCTTCGTCAAAGCGGCGGGAATTCTCGGCATTTCGACGTCGACACTCAGCAAAACCATACGGACGCTCGAGGAGCGTCTCGGCGTCCGCCTCTTCAACCGGACAACGCGCAGCGTCGCATTGACGGAAGCGGGGGAACATCTGAAGGCAAGAGTGCGTCCGGCAATGAGCCAGCTCGGCGACGCGGTCGAAAGCGTGAACGCCTTCCGCGACGCACCGGCCGGCCTGTTGCGCCTCAACGTATCGAATCTCGCCGCCACCATGGTGATCGCGCCCATCCTCGCCGGCTTCGCCACCGCCTTTCCGGGGATCAAACTCGAGGTCAGCGTCGAGGGCGGCTCGGTCGACATTGTCGAAGGCGGCTTCGACGCCGGCATCCGGCGCGACCGGCGGATCGAGCAAGACATGATTGCCGTGCGCATCACCCGCGAATCCCGTTTCGTCGCCGTCGCTTCGCCCGGGTATCTGGCGAAGCATCCGCGGCCACAGACACCGCAGGAGCTGCGCGCTCACAATTGCATACGATTTCGTATGCCTGACGGCACGATCTCGCCCTGGGAATTCGAGCGGAACGGCAAAAAGCTGGTTCCCCCCGTCGACGGCTCCCTCGTCGTCAACAATGTCGATCTGTTGCTGCGCAGTGCGCTGGACGGCATCGGAATCGGCTTTCTGCTTGAAACCTACGTTGCGGCGTTCATCCGCGAAGGTCGTCTGACACCGGTTCTGGAGGCCTGGTCACCGCGCTTCTCGGGCTGGCACATCTATTACCCCAGCCGCCGACAGATGCGCACGCCGCTGAAGGCGTTCATCGAGTTCGTTCGCAACACCCCCCTGCTCTCTTGAGCGTCGTGTCGAACCCGCGTCAGCGTCGCAGCACGAAATCCTGCCACGGCCGGCGCTGTTCCCAGCCTTCGCGCTCGAGCTCGGGGGTGAGGGCCTCGGCCTGCGGATAGCCCAAGCAGAAATAGCCGAGAAAGATCCACTCCGGCGGCACGTCGAGCGCCCGCATCACCTCGGCCGGATCGAGGATCGACACCCAGCCGAGGCCAAGTCCTTCGGCGCGCGCCACCAGCCAGAGCGTGTGGATCGCCATCACCGCCGAATACTCCGCCATCTCCGGCATGGTGCGGCGGCCGAGACCGTGGCCTTGCGCCGTGCCGCGATCGGCGAAGACGGCCAGCTGCAGCGGCGCTTCGTCGAGCCCGGCGAGCTTCAGGCAGGCATAGCGCTGCGCCCGCTCGCCGGCATAGGCAGCGAGCGCGTCGGCGTTGCTGCGCTCGAAATTGGCGCGCACGGCGGCGCGGCGGGCGCCCGCCTCCACCAGCACGAAGCGCCAGGGCTGGCTCAAGCCGACGGAAGGGGCGAGGCTCGCCAGCTCGATCAGGCGCTCGACCGTGCCCGGCGGCAAGGGATCGCGGCGGAAGCGGCGGACATCGCGCCGCCAGCGAATCAGTTCGCGCAGCTTATCTTGAAACGCCTCGTCGAACCCGGTCATCGCTTGCCGCGCGCATCCACCGGCCAGATATCGACGAGCGTGTCGCCGCGCACGAGGTGATAGACATCGTGCAGATTGACGGTGGGATCGCAATGCGGCGTCACGCATTCGAGGATCGCGCCGAGCGGCGGCCGTGGCGCGCCCGGCGGCAAAACCAGCTTGCCATGCTCGTCGCCGAAGAACTCGTAGCGGCTGCCCGGCGGCGCGCCCGCAGCCGGCTCCGGCGCCGGCCCGTCGGTGGCAAAGCATTTGAGCCCGGCATCGCAGGTGACATAGCCCGGCGCATTGACGCTCACCACCGAGGTGGCGACGAAGAGCGCGGTCTCGAAAGGCGGCGCGTTGCGGCCGTCTTTCAATGCGCGGAGATAGTCGACGTCCATGAAGATATAAGAGCCGACCTGCAGCTCCGTGAGGATGCGTGCCTCGGGATCGAGGTCGAAGGTGCCGGTGCCGGCGCCGCTGACGATCGGCACGGCGATGCCGGAGTCGCGCAGCCGCCGCAGCATACCGCCGAGCCGCTCCAGCTCGGCAAGCGTGCGGGCGCGGCGCTCGGCGCGGCGCGCGATATGCTGGAGATTGCCGGAATAGGATTGGATGCCGCGAAACTCGAGCGCCGCGGCCGCAACGGCGGCACGCGCCAGCTGTAGCAGCTCCGCCTCGTCGGCGCAGCCGGTTCGGCCATGGCCGGCGGAAAAATCGACGAGCACGGCGAGCGGACGCCCGGCCGCGCCGGCGGCGCGATCGAGCGCGGCGAGGTTCTCGGGGTGATCGACGACGACGCTCAAGCCGCGCTCCGCCCGCTGATTGAGCGCCATGAGGCGCGCGATTTTGGGCGGGGTCACCACCGGCGAGGTGATGTGCACGCCGGGCAGGCCGCCCTCGACCATCGCCTCGGCCTCGCCCAAGGTGGCGCAGCAGATGCCGAGCGCGCCCGCCGCCACCTGCATCTCGGCGATGCGCGCGGATTTGTGTGTCTTGGCGTGGGGCCGGAGTGCGATTCCCGCCGCACGGGCGGCCATCGCCATCGCGGCGATGTTGCGCTCGAGCGCGTCGAGATCGACGATGAGCGCCGGGGTGTCGAGAGCGGAGCGGCTGCCCGCTCGGCCGATCAGCGCCTCATTGGGTCCCAATCCCGCCATGCGGCGCATCATCGCGCGCGAAGGCGGCCTTGTCGACCTCGCGCAGATGGCAGGCGACGAATTGCCCCGGCCGCAGCTCGCGCAACTCCGGCTCCTCGACTCGGCAGCGCGGCTCGGCATAGGGGCAGCGGGTGTGGAAGCGACAGCCCTTGGGCGGGTTGATCGGGCTCGGCACATCGCCCGAGAGGATGATGCGCTCGCGCTTCACATCGGGATCCGGCACCGGCACGGCGGAGAGCAGCGCCTCGGTATAGGGGTGGAGCGGCGCCCGGAACAGCGTGTCGCGGTCGGCGAGCTCGACGATGCGGCCGAGATACATCACCGCGACGCGGTGGCTGATATGCTCGACCACGGCGAGGTCGTGCGCGACGAAAAGATAGGAGAGCTTCAATTCGCGCTGCAGATCCTTGAGCAGGTTCACCACCTGCGCCTGGACCGAGACGTCGAGCGCCGAGACCGGCTCGTCGCAGACGATGAGGCTGGGGCTGAGCGCCAGCGCCCGCGCGATGCCGATGCGCTGGCGCTGCCCGCCCGAGAATTCATGCGGATAGCGCCGCATCGCCTCTTCGCGCAGCCCGACCTTGGCGAAGAGTTCCGCGACCCGCTGCTTCAGCGCCGGGCCGCGGGTGATGTCGTAGTTGAGCAGCGGCTCGCCGACGATCTCACCGGCGGAAAGACGCGGGTTGAGCGAGGCATAGGGATCCTGGAAGACGAGCTGCATCTCCCGGCGATAGGGCCGCATCTGCGTCTGCCGCAGATGATCGACGCGCTCGCCGCGCAGCTTCACCGTGCCGGCGGTCGGCTCGATCAGCTTCAGAATCGCGCGCGCCGCCGTCGATTTGCCGCAGCCGCTTTCGCCGACGAGGCCGAGCGTCTCGCCTTCCTCGATGCGGAAGCTGATGCCGTCGACGGCGTAGACATAGCCGGCAATGCGCGAGAAGACGCCCTTGCGCACCGGGAAATGCTTCTTCAGCCCCTCGACCTCGACGAGCGGCGGGATCGCGCGCGCGTTCACGAGGCGAGCCGCATGGCGGCGAAACAGGCGGCGAAATGTCCCGGCGCCTTTTCCTCGAGCGGCGGCGCCTCGCTGCGGCAGCGCTCGGTCGCGTAAGCGCAGCGCGGCGCGAAAGCGCAGCCGCGGATCTCCGCGCGCAACGAGGGCACCGTGCCCGGAATCTCGGCGAGCCGCGGCGCGTCGCGGCCGTGAGCGGCGCCGAGCCGCGGCACCGAATTGAGAAGGCCGCGCGTATAGGGGTGGAGCGGACGGCGGAAGAGCGCGCGCACCGGCGCCTCCTCGACCTTGCGGCCGGCATACATGACGACGACGCGCTCGGCCATCTCGGCGACCACGCCGAGATCGTGGGTGATGAGGATGATCGCCGCGCCGATCTTCGCCTTCAGCTCGCGCATGAGATCGAGGATCTGCGCCTGGATGGTGACGTCGAGCGCGGTGGTCGGCTCGTCGGCGATCAGCAGCTTGGGATTGCAGGCGAGCGCCATGGCGATCATCACGCGCTGGCGCATGCCGCCCGACAGCTCATGCGGATATTGCCGGGCGCGGCGCTCGGGCTCGGGAATGCGTACCAGACGCAGCATCTCGACCACCCGGGCCAGCGCGGCACGGCCGTCCAGGCCCTGATGCAGCCGCAGCGTCTCGCCGATCTGATGCGACACGGTCAGCACCGGATTGAGCGAGGTCATCGGCTCCTGAAAGATCATCGAGATTTCGTTGCCGCGGATGCGGCGCATCTCGGCCTCGGGCAGCTCGAGCAGGTTGCGGCCCTGAAAGCGGATCGCGCCGCCGACGATGCGCCCGGGCGGCGACGGCACCAGGCGCAGGATCGAGAGCGCGGTGACGCTCTTGCCGCAGCCGCTTTCGCCAACCACCGCCAAGGTCTCGCCCGCGCGCACCGCGTAGGAGACGCCGTCGACGGCACGCACGACGCCGTCGCGGGTGAAGAACTGCGTGCGCAGGTCGTCGATCGCAAGAAGCGGTTCGCTCATGCGCCGCTCACATGCGCCGCGCGAGACGCGGATCGAGCGCGTCGCGCAAGCCGTCGCCGACCAGGTTCACCGCCAGCACCGTCGCCGACAGGAAGACCCCGGGGAAGATGATGAGGTATGGCCTGATCTCGAAATAGAGCCGGCCCTCGGCCATGATGTTGCCCCAGCTCGGGATCTGCGGCGGCGTACCGGCGCCGATGAAGCTCAGCACCGCCTCGGTGATCATCGCCGAGGCGCAGATATAGGTCGCCTGCACCAGCACCGGGGCGATGGTGTTGGGCAGGATGTGGCGCCAGAGCGTGCGCAAGAGCGGCGTCCCCGCCGCCCTCGCCGCCTCGACGAAAGGCTGCTCGCGCAGCGACAGGACGACGCCACGCACGAGGCGGGCGACGCGCGGCACTTCGGAGATGGTGATGGCGATGATGACGTTGCCGAGGCTCGCCTTGGTCAGCGCCATCAGCGCGATGGCGAGCAGCACCGGCGGCACCGACATGAGCCCGTCCATGACGCGCATCAGCAGCGCATCGGCGAGCCGGACGAAGCCGGTGACGAGGCCGATGGCGAGGCCGAAGACGGTGGCGAACAAGGCTACGCCCAACCCGACCTGCAGCGATACGCGCGCGCCGTAGAGCGTGCGGCTGTAGACGTCGCGGCCATAGGCGTCGGTGCCGAACCAGTAGAGCTCGGAGGGAAAGCGCAGGCGCTTCACCGGCGCGACCGCGATCGGGTCGACGGTGCCGAGATAGGGCGCAAAGATCGCCATCGCTAACATCGCCAGCAAAATCAGCGAGCCGGCAACCACCGTGGGATGACGCCGTACCGTCTCGCGGAGCCAGCGGCGACGCGGCGCGCGGACGACGATATCGGCGGAGATCGCTGCCATCTCAGTACCTCACGCGCGGATCGAGCAGAGTATAGCTGACATCGACCAGCAGGTTGACCAGCACATAAGCGGCCGAGAACAGCAGCACCACGCCCTGGATGATGGGATAGTCGCGGCGCAGAATCGCATCGACGGTAAGGCGGCCGATGCCGGGAATGGCGAAGACCGTCTCGGTCACGATGACGCCGCTGATGAGCAGCGCAACGCCGATGCCGATCACCGTGGCGATCGGCACCGCCGCGTTCTTGAGCGCATGCCGGAGCAGCACCTGGTCATTGGCGAGGCCTTTGGCCTGCGCCGTGCGGATATAGTCCTGGCTCAGCACTTCGAGCATGCTGGCCCGGGTGAAGCGGGCGATGAGCGCGCCATAGACCAGGCCGAGCGTGATGCTGGGCAGGATGAGATGCTCGATGAACGGCAGAAAGCCGTCATGGAAGCTGACATAGCCCTGCACCGGCAGCAGATCGAGCTTGATCGAGAAGGCGAGGATGAGGAGATAGGCGAGCACGAAGGCGGGCAGCGAGAAGCCCGCCACGGCGACGATCATCACTACGCGATCGATCCAGGTGCCGGCCTTCCAGGCGGCGATCACGCCCAGGGGAACGGCGAACACGATGGTGACCACCAAGGTCGTCAGGGTCAGCGCCAGGGTCGGCTCGAGCCGCTGGCCGATCAGTTGCGTCACCGGCAAGTTGGTGAAGATGGAGATGCCGAGATCGCCGTGCAGAACGGCCCAGAGCCAGTGGCCGAAGCGTACGAGGAACGGCTCGTCGAGGCCGAGCCTCTTGTGGATGGCGGCGATCTGCTCCGGGGTGGCGAAGTCGCCGGCGATCACCGCCGCCGGATCGCCCGGTGCGATATAGAGCAGCGAGAACACGAAAAGCGCGACGACGCCCATCACCGGGATGGTGGCGAGGAGACGGCGAACGAGATAGCCGAACATCGCTATGCCCGAGGCGTGCGCGACAGCACGGTCAGCCGGACGAAGAGACCCGCGCCCTCACTCCTTCGACACATTCCACAGGAACACGACCGGCGCCGGCACCACGCCCGTTAGATTCTTGCGGAAGGCGGTCGGCATGACGAACTGGCCCGTGGGAATATAGGGCACGCTGGTAAAGGCCTCTTCCTGTATCTCGGTGGCGATCTTCTTCTGCGTCGCGAAATCCGACGCCTCCATCCATTGCCCCCGCAGCGCGACGATCTTGTCGTCGGAAGCCCAGCCGAACCACCCCTTATCGCCATTGGTGTTGAGCGGGAAGTTGAGCGACGGGTTGAGCATGTCCGCGCCGCCAAACCAGGTGAAGAACATGTTCCAGCCGCCTTTGTCGAGGGGCGCCTTGCTGGCCCGGCGATTGACCAGCGTGCCCCAATCCATCGCCTGCAAGTCGACATTGAGCCCGACCGCTCGCATTTCGTCGGCGATGACATTGGCCTGCGCATTGATGCTCGGCTGATCGGTGGCGGTCATCAGCACGATGCGCTCCCCCTTATATCCTGCCTCCTTGATAAGCGCCTTGGCTTTCGCCGGATCACGCTCGCCCATCAGGGGCGCGGCGCCCGCCTCGCTCGCCAGAGGCGTGCCGCAGGCATAAAACGAATAGCAGGCCTTCCAGTTCGAGGGATCGCCGGCGACCGCGGTCATGACGTCGGTCTGATCAACGATGTAGAGCAGCGCTTGCCGCATCTTCACATTGTTGAAAGGCGGCAGCAGCTGATTGAAGCGCGCGACGCCGACGCTGCCGATCGGATCGGTATTGGCGACCACCACGTCCTTGTTGCGCTTGAGCATCGGCACCAGGTCGGGGGGAAACTGTTCCCACCAATCGACCTCGCCGGCATTGAGCGCGGCGGCGGCGGTTGCGCTGTCGGGAATGACGTCCCATTCGACACGGTCGACCTTGACCACCTTGCCGCCCGCCGCCCAGCTCGGCGGTTCCTTGCGCGGCACGTAGTCGGGGTTTTTGACGAAGACCGCCTTGCTGCCCGGCACCCATTCATCCTTGAGGAATTTGAACGGGCCGGAGCCGGTCGGATCGGTGATCTGAGTGTTGGCGTCGGTCTTGGCAATGCGCTCTGGCATGATGAAGGGCACGTTGCTCGAGAGCTTGCCGATGGCATCGAGCAGCAGCGGGAACGGCTTCTTCAGCACGATCGAAAACGTGCGGTCGTCGGCGGCTTTCATCTCGCCGACCGCCAGGGCCATGGCCTGGCCGAGGGCGTCGCGCTTCATCCAGCGCTCGAGCGAGGCGATGCAATCGGCGGAGCGCACCGGCATGCCGTCGGTGAATTTGAGGTGGTCTCGCAAGGTGAAGGTGTAAGTGAGCTTGTCGTCGCTCACCTTATAGCTGCCGACCATCTGCGGCTGCGGATGCAGGTGCTCGTCGAGCGCAAAGAGAGTGTCATAAACCATATAGCCGTAATTGCGCGTGATATAGGCCGTGGTCCAGATCGGATCGAGGACGCGCAAATCGGACTGCGGAACGAATTTGATCGTTTTGCCCGAAGTTTGGGCATGCGCCGGCGCCCCCAGCAATGCCGCCAGCACCGCCGCCGCCGCCAGCCGCGGCAATCCACGCTTGATGCTTACCATACCGAGCCTTCCTCTGATTATTCTTTGCCACCCGCGCCTCCTTTGCAAGTTCGATGCCGGAACCGCCGCTTGTCGGGACCCGCGGCCTTGGCCGATAGTGGCGTCGTCCCGGACGCGAGGTTCCCTTGACCGAATTCTCCGAGCGTGAGATCGCCTTCCTGACCGCCGGCGAGCTCGTCGATGCCTATCGCCGCAGAAGCCTGTCGCCGGTCGAGGTGACGGTGGCGCTGCTGCGGCGGCTCGACCGCCTCGAACCCCAAATCAACGCCTTCGCCCTGGTGGCGCGGGACAGCGCCCTCGCCGAGGCGCGCGCCGCCGAAGCGCGCTGGATGAAAGGCGCGCCGATCGGGCTGCTCGACGGCGTGCCGGTGACAATCAAGGATCTGTTTCTGACCAGGGGCTGGCCGACCTTGCGCGGCTCGACCTTGGTGCAGCGCGACCAGGCCTGGGACGAGGACGCACCGCCGGTGGCGCGGCTCAGGGAGCATGGCGCGGTGCTTCTCGGCAAGACCACCATGCCGGAATTCGGCTGGAAAGCCGTGGGCGACAGCCCGCTCACCGGCGTCACCCGCAACCCCTGGAACCTGGCGCACACCCCCGGCGGCTCGAGCGCGGGCGCGGCCGCAGCGCTCGCCGCGGGCATCGGTCCGCTCGCGCTCGGCACCGATGGCGGCGGCTCGATCCGCATTCCCTGCGCTTTCTCCGGTCTGCCGGGGTTGAAGCCGAGCTTCGGGCGCGTGCCGCATTACCCGCCCAGCATCTTCGGCCTCGTCGCGCATAACGGGCCGATGGCCCGCAGCGTGCCGGATCTGGCGCTGCTGCTCACCGTGATCGGTGGTGCTGACGACCGCGACGTCTATGCGCTGCCGCCCGAGGCCACGGACTGGCGCCAGGGGCTGGAGGATGGCGTCAAAGGCCTCAAGATCGCCTATAGCCCGACGCTCGGCTATGCGCGCGTCGAGCGTGAGATCGCGGTCGCGGCGGAGGCGGCGGCGCGGCGCTTTGCCGAGCTGGGCGCCGAGGTCGAAACCGTCGAGCGGGTGTTCGACGATCCCGCCAGCGCCTGGCTCACCTTGTGGTGGTCGGGCGCGGCCAAGGCCTTGAGCGCCTATTCCGCCGAAGCGCGGCGCCGGATCGATCCCGGGCTCGAGGCCTCGGCGCAGCAGGGCGCGCGGCTCAGCGCCGTCGATTACGTCACTGCGGATATGGCGCGCAGCATGCTCTCGCTCGAGATGGCGAAATTCCACCGGCGCTTCGATCTGCTGCTGACGCCGAGCGTCGCGGTGCCGGCGCTGCCGGCGGGCGCGTTGCTCAGCGATCCCGCGACCCAGCGGGAATGGATCGAATGGGCGCCCTTCAGCTATCCCTTCAACCTGACACGCCAGCCGGCGGCAAGCGTCCCTTGCGGCCTCACCCGCGCCGGCTTGCCGATCGGCCTGCAGATCGTCGGCCGGCGTCATGATGATGCGCTGGTGCTGCGCGCCGCGCGCGCCTTCGAGCGCGCGTACCCCTTCCCGCCCTGTCCGCTCGATTAGAGCGGGCAGCCACAAATGAGTTGATCCCCGCTCGCGCGATGTGAGGCGGACGCCCGAATAGGCAAATTCCGCGCCGCGTCTCAGGTCAATCCCTGATAGTTCACCTCGGTCCCGAGCGCGATGCTGACAAGCATGGCGCCCGCGAGTGACCCGTGCGATGCCGCTCGCGGTCGCGTCAGTGGTGAATTCGATCATTTCAGGCTCGCAGGACAGCGATCACCAAGCCGCGAGGTCGTGCCATGGCCACGCCGTCCCTACGCATTCTGTGCTCCACCGCTCTCGCCGCTCTGTTGCTGCTCTCCGCGCCGGCGCTGGCGCAACAGAAGACCGCGAAGCAATGCAACGCCGAGTGGACGGCGAACAAAGCCCAGCTTCAGGCCAACGGCACCAAGAAGAAGGATTTCATCGCGCAGTGCCGCGGTACGGCAGGCGCGACCGCGGGCACGACCACGCCCGGCGCGACCGCTCCCGCTCCGAGCACGGCGAAGAAACCCTCGGCGGTAACCAACGCCGGCACGCCGACCGGCGCGGGGCAGTTCGCCACCGAAGCGCAGGCCCAGTCGCATTGCCCGGGCGACACCGTCGTCTGGGCCAATCTCTCGAGCAAGGTCTATCACTTCAGCGGGAACAAGAACTACGGCAACACGAAAAAAGGCGCGTATATGTGCGAGAAAGATACCGCGGCGGAGGGCTTCCGCGCGGCGAAGAACGAGAAGCATCCATAGCCCGGCGCCCCGCCGTCGGCGCTATACCAGGCGAGAGGCCTCCTGCTCGGTCGGCAAGCGGCCGTTCGGCGTCAGCTGATTGATCAGCTCCGGCAGATGCTGGCTCAGAGAAGCGAGCAGGTCGTCGCGGTTCATGCCGGTCTGCTGGGCAATCGCATTGATGGCATCGGGGCCGATCGCTTTAGCCAGATCGTTCGGCGCGATCTCTTGATTGGCGCCTTGGCCGACCCAGGATTGCGCGGCTTGTCCGTAGCCGCCGTTCTGGAAATCCTTGATGAGGTTGCCAAGGCCGCTGCTCACGACAGCTCCGGGCGAACTGCCGCCGAGAAGACCGCCCAGCCCGCCGCCGGCGGCACCGCCGCCGAGCAAACTGCCGACGATGCCGCCCAACCCGCCGCTCGCCATGCCTGCGCTCGCGGGGTCAGCCGTCGGCTGAGCGGCCGCCGAAGCGCCGGTGAAGCTCTTGACCGCCTTGTATGCCAGCAATCCCATGAGCGCCATCGTCACCGGCGACATTCCGCCGCCGCTGCCGCTGGCACCGCTCGGTTGGCCGCGAGGACCGCTCATCATGCCGTTGAGAATATCGAGAAGTCCCATCTCTCTCTCCCTCTCCTCGTTTTGCTAGGGCGAGGCGCGCCAGGGCGGTCCCCCCGCCTTCGTCTGGTCGCCGGGATCGCGAACGACGTGGTGCACCACGAGCCTGTTCCAGATGATCAAGACGATCACCGCGCCGATCGTCGCGCCGATGAACCCCGCACCCTGATAGGGGCGGTACCAGCCGACCATCTGGCCGAGGAAGGTCGCGACGAACGCGCCGGCGATGCCGAGCACGGTGGTCAGGACAAAGCCCGACGGTTTATTGGGCCCAGGCGATAGCAGGCGCGCCACCAATCCGGCGATGAAACCGATCACGATGATCCAGATGATACCCCACATGGCTGTCTCCCCGGTGATCTTGCCGCCCTGCATACAGCGGCGGCGACGCCCCTATCGACGAGGCGGACGACGCAACGACCGCAATCCTCCCGTCTCGCCGAGCTGGCCGCCTATTGCCCTTTCAGGCAGGTCGACATGAAGGTCTTGCGCGCATCGCCCGTCAGATGCTGCGTGCCGGCTTGCGCGTTGCAAGACTTCATCAGTTGCTGCTGCGAATTCGCGGTGGTGCTGCCGCTGCCGCTCGTCTTCCCCGCGAGGCAGTTCGACATGAAGGTCTTGCGCGCATCGCCCGTCAGATGCTGCGTGCCGGCCTGCGTGTTGCACGCCTTCATGCGTTCCTGCTGCGGATTTGCCGATTGCTGCGCAAACGCGGGTGCCGTCAACGCCATCACCGCCACGGCGGCAAATGCGAGGATCACGCGCATGGATACCCTCCCGAGCCGATGGTGCAGCCGCGCGCGGCTCAACCCTGCCGCGCCCTTCCCGATCGCCGGTCGATGTTCCTCCCATCGTCGCAAAGTGCCGCGCATCGAAAGGGCGAGCCGGCGCCAGCCTGTGAACGCCGTCTCTCGCGCCTCGTTCATCCGATTCGGCGGTTCGTGCCGGCGCAGAGAAGGCCTGCGGCCGATCACACCATCAGGCCGGCGCAGCCGGTATCCAGCGCTTCACTGAGTGAGCGGCGGATTTCTCTGTAGCGCGGCGACCGAGATAACTCGGCTATCCCCTCACCGTTCGCGTTGCTGATGAGCGAGATAGGCGAGTGTCACAGCGTCTCGCTCAATCCGCGTTCGCGATGGTGTATAGTCGATGGATCTGGTCGGCGAACCAACTCGTGAGGCGATTCGTCGGGACGCTGCGATCCAACTCGCCCGTTTCCGTCGAGCGGCCCTTGACCTGTCGTTCCGCGAGGGCGCGGGAAAGCTCTTGCGAGACTTCCGGCCGCGCTTCGAGAAAGGGCGCAAGATCGGTCTTGGCGAGCTCGTAGATCATCGCCGGCGACAGCGCCCTCACCGTCACAGCGCTGGCGGAGCCGGTCAGCAGCCCAATCTCGCCGAAATGGTCGCCGGGTCCAAGTCGTGCCAATTCGGTTTCGACCTCGGCCTCGTTGCGAATGATCGACACCACGCCGCTCGCGATGATGAACAGCGATTGCAGCACCCGCCCGGGCTCGACCAACGTCTCGCCCAGATCATAGGAACGTGGCTTGAGCTTTGCCGCGATGACGGCCCGATCGGCGCCGGTCAGAGCGGCGAACGTCGCCACCAGCTCCAGCGCCATTTCCGCCCGCGTCTTCACCTTCTTCGGGGCCGGATGCTCCGCGCTCGGATAAACGACGTTCTGCGGCGATGCCAAATCCAGGCCGGCAGCGCCCAGGTGCCGGAAAATCAGATCGAACAGCTCGTTCTGCGCCTCGGTCGCCTCGGCCAGCTCCTCGACGAAGAAGGTGATTTCGAATTCGGTATAAGCCGCGGTGATCGATTTCACCATCACGGTCGGCACCGGCACCGCGACGACCAGGCGACAATTGAGGAGAGCGCGCTCGAGGAGCTCAGTCGCGACCGACGGCGGTGTCCGGGGATCGAGCTGGACGGTGATCGTGATGCCATGAACGCCGGAGGGCGAGCTCACATTGACGATCTTCGATTTGGCGATGGTGCTGTTCGGCACGATGGCGAGATCCTGCCGCGCGGTAAGAACATGTGTCGCGCGCCAATTCATCTCGATGACGCGGCCGGTTGTCCCGCCTTCGAGGTTGATCCAATCGCCCGGCCGATAGGGCCGGCTGAAGTTGAGCACGAGGCCGGAAAACAGGTCGCCCAGCGTGCTTTGAAGCGCGAGGCCAAGGATGATCGCAATGGCTCCCGAGGTCGCAATCAAACCTTGGACGGGCAGATCGAAGACATAGGAGATGATGGCGAAGACCGCGGCGAGATAAACCAGGCCGGCGATGAGGTCTTGGACCAGCTTGGCTTCGCGCGGCCGGCTTTCAACGATGACGAAGGCGCGCAACACGCCGACGACGAACCAGGCGGCGCCAAGCCACCATGCGATCTTCAGGATGGCGCGGACCGCATCCTTGAGGGGCGAGCCCGTCATTTCGAGCGGCTTGTAGGGAACGACGTCGGCGTGCAGGAGGGCGACCGTCAAGAGAATGAGGAAGACGATCCGCACGATCGCGCGGCCGACCGGATATTTGCGGAACAGCCAATGCGTCAGCATCCCGCCGACGGCAAAGAAGCCAAGGGCCATAGCCAGCGGATCCTGCGCCGCCGTCTCGAGTGTCGTCGGCAGATCGGTCATTGTGGTCCCCGGCGAGTGCTGCTGGCCGGGACAGGAGCCGGTTCGTCTTGCGCCATGGCCGCATCATCGCACCCCGCCGCGAGAAGACAAGCGGCCGGGGTTTGGTGGTCGGGACTAACAGATACTAGCAACGTTTAACGTGCCAAGGCCCTGCCGGTCCTTCATGGTGAGGTCTGCGATGCCAGGCACGGCTCGCACCGGCGCTGCATCGTCGGCGGCCGCCGATCACTAATCTGAAGGGATCTGCGTTAAGGCGTAACGGTGAGGTTTGAATGACCCAACCCGACCGATCCCCTGGGCGCTCCATCTTTGGATCGCTGGTGCTGATCGCTGCCGTCATCGGCGGCGGTGCGGCTGCCTTCGCTTATACCGCAGGCTGGCTCTCGCCCGACCGCCTCACCCCGGACCGGCTGGTGAATGCGTTCGCGCCGCCGACGGGGGTGTCGCTCGGCCATCGCCGGAACCATGCCAAGGGAATCTGCTTTACCGGCACGTTCGAAGCGAATGGAGCCGGGTCGGCGCTGTCACGGGCCGAGGTGTTCGCCCGCGGCCAATATCCGGCGCTTGGGCGCTTCAATCTCGGCACGGCCGACGCGAACGCGCCCGATGCGACGGTCAGGGTTCGCGGCATGGGGCTGCGTATATGGACGCCGGCTGGGCAGGAATGGCGCACCGCGATGATCAACGCCCCGGTCTTTGCGGTGTCGACGCCGCAAGCCTTCTACGCGCTGCTGTTAACCGCGAAAAGCAAGGATCCCGACGCGTTGAAGGCATTCGCTGCCGCGCATCCGGAGTTCGCGGGTTTTGCCGCCTGGACCACGAGCGGCCCCTGGACCGGCAGCTACGCCGAAGAGCGATACAACAGTCTCAACAGCTTCGTCTTCACCGACAGTGCCGGCGCGGAGAAGACGGTGCGCTGGTCGCTGCTGCCGACGGTGCAACCCATCCCGGTCTCGCCCGAGGAGCTGGCGAAGCGCGGGCCTGACGTCCTCGAACAGGAGATCACCGAGCGGGTCGGCCGCGGGCCGGTCAGCTGGTCCATGGTGGTGACGGTCGCCAACCCCGGCGATCCCACCAACGATCCGACCAAGGCTTGGCCGGAAGGCCGCCGCACTGTCGAGGTCGGCACGCTCATCGTGCAGCGGATCGAAGCCGAGCGGAACGGTCCCTGCCGCGATATCAACTTTGATCCGACCGTCCTGCCGCCGGGCATGGGGACCTCGGACGATCCCTTCCCGGCCGCGCGATCGGCGGCCTACGCCGTATCGTATGACCGTCGCACGGCCGAGGCCAGTGACTACCCCAGAACGGCGGCGGGGGCGAAGCCATGATCGAGGACCGCCAACGCTTCACCGCGCTTCAGCGCCTGCTGCACTGGCTCATGGCCGTGTGCATTCTGACCATGCTGTTCATCGGCGTCGGCATGGTGTCCACGATCATGCCGAAATATCTGACGCTGGTTTCGATTCACAAACCGCTCGGCATCGCCATCCTGATCCTCGCGCTGGTCCGCCTGGTGGTGCGCCTGCGCTACGGCGCGCCGTCGCTTCCGGCCGATCTGCCGGAACCGATGAAGCTCGCGGCCGTGCTGTCGCACTACGCGCTCTACATCCTCATGATCGCGATGCCGCTCCTCGGCTGGGCGATGCTGTCGGCCGCCGCCTATCCGGTCGTGTTGTTCACCGGCGTGAACCTGCCAGCGATCCTGCCGCACAGCGACAGGCTGCACACGCTGCTCTGGGACGCACATTTCTACCTTGCCTTCGCGTTCTTTGCCCTGATCCTGTTGCACATCGCCGCCGCGCTCTTCCACGCGCTGGTCCGCCGCGACGGCGTCTTCGAAGCCATGGCACCCGTGCCGACCCGCACCGTCGCGCCCGCCGACCGCAAGGTTGCGCCCGCCGGATGAGGGGCGATTCCGCGGCGCATTTGCTAGGATTAAGTGATACCTTTCGTACGGGCTTCGCGCTTGCGAGTGGGTGCCGGACGTGGCCGAGGAACGCGCTCAACGCCGCCTTGCGGCCATCTTAGCCGCCGATGTCGCCGGCTATGCGCGACTGGTGGGCGCCGATGAAGTGGGAACGCTCACCGCCCTCCAAGACATCTGGAGCGAGCGCCTGAAGCCATTGCTGGTCACCTACCACGGACGGGTCGTCAAGCTGATGGGCGACGGTGTGCTGCTCGAGTTCGCCAGCGCGGTCGACGCGGTGGAATGCGCCGTCGCCTTTCAAGAGGCGATGGCGGTTTACAACAATGCGCGACGGGACAACGCGCCGATCGAGTTCCGCATCGGCGTCAATCTTGGTGATATCGTCATCTATGGCGACGATATCTTGGGCGATGGGGTCAACGTCGCGGCGCGTCTCGAGAGCCATGCGCCAAAAAACGGCATCCTCATTTCCGACGCCGTCCACGTGCAAATCGCGGGCAAGGTTGCCGCCGCTTTCACGCAAGCCGGTGAGCTGCTGCTCAAAAACATCGCGACGCCGGTCCGGGCCTGGCGCTGGGGCGGTGGAGAGGCATATTCGTCGGCCGTGGATCCTGGCAAGTTGCCCTCGATCGCCATACTGCCCTTCGCCAACCTGTCGGGAGATCCGGAACAGGAATTCTTTGCCGACGGACTCGTCGAGGACATCATCACGACGCTGTCGAAGCTGTCCGGAGTGCTGGTGATCGCGCGGAATTCGAGCGACGTCTACAAAGACCGCGCCATCGACATTCGCAAAGTCGCCGCGGAACTGGGCGTGCGCTACGTGCTCGAGGGCAGTATACGCAAGAACGGGCCGCGCATGCGTATTTCCGTTCAATTGATCGACGCGGTCACGGGCGCGCATGTCTGGGGCGAACGCTACGACCGCACGATCGCCGACATCTTTGCCATCCAGGATGAGATCACGCTGATCCTGGCGACAGAAATGCAGGTCAACCTGATGGAAGGTGAGCAGGCGCGGCTGCGTTACACCACGACCAGCAACGTCGAAGCCTGGAATTTCTGGGCGCGGGGCCTCTCCCATTTCCGCCAGGCCGTCACCAAGGACAAGGTCGGCGCCGCACGGCCGCATTGGGAGAAAGCGCTTGCGCTCGACCCGGCTTCCGCGGCGCTCAACGCGATGCTTGGCTTCGTGCACTATTTCGACGCCCGCTTCGGCTGGTGGGACGACCGCGAGACCGCCCTTGGCAGGGCGACGGCCTATGCCGACCGAGCGCTCGAGCTCGATCCCAACAACGCCGACGCGCATACCACCTCCGGCGTCGTGCTGATGTTGAAAAGGCGCTTCGACGAGGCGCTGGCCCACGCCCGAAAAGCGGTGCAGCTGGCGCCGGGTTCGGCGGACGCGGCAATCTTCGCATGCCTTGTTCTCGCCTCATCGGCGCTGCTCGAAGAGGCGGTGGTGCAGGGCGAGAGAGCGATGATCCTCAGCCCCCATCATCCCCCTTACTATCTGGGCATCCTCGGAAACGCCTACCGCCTGTCGGGACGGATCGAGGAGGGCATCGCCGCGTTCAGAGCCTACCACGCGCGCAGTCCAGGATTTGGCCTTGCCGACCTCGTCATCACTTATCAGCAAAGCGGTCGGCTGGCGCAAGCGACGCGATTGGCGGAAGAGCTGCTCGCCATCCGCCGCAGCTTCACCATCGCTGCCTGGCTGAATACGCAGTTTCGCCGCGACACGGAACAGCTCGAGGCCGATGCCGCGGCCCTTCGCGCGGCCGGCCTTCCTGCGGGATGATGTCGGACGTCATCGACGCCGTCGACACCATCGCCTGAGCCGGTCGTCTCCCGGCTCCTACTCCGCCGCGGCGCGCGCCGCCGTGCGGGCAGCGGCGCGGCGCGGCAGGTCCAGCGCCAGCGCTGCGACCAGGGCGGAGACCAGCGAGAAGACCGCCAGGCCGTAAAGCCCGCCGGCGAAGCTGCCGGTGACGTCCTTGGCGATGCCGACGACCGACGGGCCGAAGAAGCCGCCGAGATTGCCGAGCGAGTTGATCCAGGCGATGCTCGCCGCCGCCGCCGCACCGGTGAGGAAGGTCGAGGGCATGGTCCAGAACGGGCCCTTGGTGCCGTAGAACCCGATCGCCGCCAGCGACATGCCGAGCAGTGACCACCAGGTGCCGACGAAATAGCCCGCGAAGACGAGGCCGATGGTGGCGACGACGCAGGCGGCGAACAGGTTCCAGCGCCGCTCGCCGGTCCAGTCGGAGAACCAGCCCCAGCACACCATGCTGAGGGAGCCGCAGAGATAAGGAATCATCGCCACCCAGCCGACCTGCATATTGGTGAGGCCGAGCTGCTTCACGATCTGCGGCAGGAAGATCAGCATGCCGAGGCTGGCGGTGACGATGCCGAAGAAATTGAGCGACAGCAGCAGCACCTTCGGCTCCCAGAAGGAGCGGAGCAGGCTGATCTTATGCTGGGCCTCGATCTGGCGGCGCTCCTCCGTCATCTCGGCGGTGAGCCAGCTGCGCTCCGCCTCGGTAAGCCAGCGCGCCGCCGACGGCCGATCGGTGATGACCAGGAGCACGGCGAAGCCGAGCAGCACCGTCGGCACCGCCTCGGCGATATACATCCATCTCCAGCCGGCAAGGCCCCACAGCCCGTTCAGCTCCATGATGCCGGTGGAGAGCGGCGCGCCGAAGGCGGCGGCGAGCGGCAGCGCCAGGGTGAACCAGGCGATGACGCGGGCGCGGTGACGATCGGGGAACCAGTAGGTCAGGAACAGCACGATGCCGGGATAGAACCCCGCTTCGGCGAGGCCGAGCAGGAAGCGCACGGTCATGAAGCTCCACGGCCCGGTGCAGAAGGCGGTGGCGCCGGCGAGCAGACCCCAGGTCACCATGATGCGCGCAATCCACAACCGCGCGCCGACCTTCTCGAGGATGAGGTTGCTCGGCACCTCGAAGAGAAAATAGCCCCAGAAAAAGGCACCGGCGGCCAAGCCGAAGGTCGAGGCGTCGAGCCCCAGATCCTTGTTCATGGTGAGAGCGGCGAAGCCGACATTGATGCGGTCGAGATAGCACAGGAAATAGGTCAGGATCGCAAAGGGCAACAGCCGCCAGTAGACCTTGCGCATAGTCGCCCGCTCGAGCGTCCGGTCCATAAACCCTCCCCTTGAAATGACCCGCCGGTTGGCCCGGCTTTGGCGGCAGCATACGATGCTCCGGTGCCGGCGGAAACCCGGAAAGCGCTACGTGACTACTGGATCACCGTTGCGCTCACTGGCCGGGTCTCACTTTCTCGGATAGAGACGATGAAGTATTTCTAGATCGGGCCAGCTTGCAGACGAATGGGCCCTCTCGGTGGCACGCCAAGCGCCCAAATAGCGCAGCGGCCGACCTCCGCCAGGCACATACTTCCTGACGACAGGATGTTTGCGACGAATTTCATCCGGAACCGTATAGATCTGAAAGCCAGGACCCGTGGGGTTCTCGTCAGTTTCCAGCCGTGGCAGACCATAATACTCCCGAAGCGCAGCCATATGTTCCTCGATCTCAAGTACTATCTTCCCGTCGACGTCATAGACGGCATCGATCGCGTCGGGATTCTCCTCCGTCGAACGAAGCGACAGGCGGGCGCGGCCGTTTCGCAAGGCAAGCATGAGAGCTTGCTGAGGAGCAATCTCGCCATAAGCTTCTGCAAAAAGTCGTCGCCAGCCGGCACTGTCGAGCTTCGCCAACACCTCGAGCGCCTCTGCCATCTCGGCCGGCATTGCCGAGGTCTCGCCCTTACTCGAATCCCAGATTGCAGTCCCCAATTGGACTGCGGTCCAATCGACGTCGTAGCCGGCACCATTGGATCGCTGAGGGCAAGAGGCAATAGCGATCGGGGACTTCTTGATCGGCGCGAGATCCTGCACGGCCGCTTGCAGAATTGGACGCAGCGCTTCCAGGGACTGTTCGTTCCAAACCCATGCCCGGGATGGACTGAGCTGAAGCAGTTGCGCTTCACCGCGCATGCGCTGACCAAACCAAGCGCAGACGCCTTCGTAAAGAAAAGTTCCGTCAGGCGCGAGGAGGTAGACGCCCTCTTCGCCGAAGCTACTACTACTTACAATAAGGCGGGCTTCGCCATCCTGGATGAGGAGGGCAAGCACGTCGTCAAGTTTGGTCGTGAAGAAGGCGCGATCGAAGAGTTCGCGCCACCTGCGTGTTTCCAGCTCTTCGAGCACCTGCTGCGCCACCACCGCTTCTCGGCGGCCTTCCTTTGGCGGTTGCCCAAGGGCGTCCGGCGTGCGGAAATATCCCGTGCTTTCGGCAAAGACGTCTCCGACTCGGACGCCTCGCCAATTCTCGTCGTTTCCTGTGTCATTGAATTTGCATGGGGACGAACCGACGGCGACCAACCGGTCGAGTGGACGAAGACGGACGATGGCAGCGTCGAGCACGGAACGCAGGTCCGCCATTGCGGCCTTGTCGCGCCCGATGACCTTCGGCTTGAGCGTACCAATCACGTCGTCACTCCTCGTTCGGGAGCCGGCATCCGGTGAAATGCATCAAGAACGAGCGCCCGCGACGGACCATGCCCGTTTATGAACCAATAGATCATGGCCTCGGCGGTCCAGCCGGAATGGAACACCTCCGCGCGCACGCGCCGGCATGCTGTCATGGTCGCGTCGCTATATCTTGCTGAAAGCCGGCGTCGGAACTCGCCTTAACTTAGTATTATTGTAGCCGGTACTTGGCGACTCTAACCGCATTTCGCGAGCCGCTCCAGGCTCGCCTGCAGCAGCGGGACGAGGCTGCGGCGCCCACTGCCGCGATCAGTCATAGGCGCCGCGCGGGGTGCGCCGGCTCAACAGCACGCGGCGCTCGCGCAGATCGTCGATAACGCTGTCCGCGATATGGCGCTCTGCCAGGATCTCGGCATTGTGCTCGCCCTGATAGGCTGGGATGCCGGGCGGCGGCAGCGTCGATCGGCTGAAGCGCCAGGGCGGCCCGGGCATTCGCACGACACCGTTGGCCCGGTCGTTGACCTCGGTTACCGCGCCCCATTCCTTGGCCCAATCGGATTCAGCCAGCTCCTGCGTGCTCCGCACCACGCCGATGGCGAGGCCCGCCTCGCTGACTTGCGCCTGCAGCTCGTCGAGATCGGCGAATGTCAGAATCCAAGCCCGCACCTCGGCGAGCAGCGCCTTGAGGTTCTGGCGTCGCAAGCGGGCGCTGGCGAAGCGCGGATCGCTCAGCAGATCGGTGCGCCGCATCATCGCGCAGTAGCGCACGAACATGGGCGTATAGATCGGGCTTGCGGCAATGGTGACGCGCCGCCCGCCGGGCAGCTCGTAGATATGGGACTCGGGCGCGCTCAGCGCCGGCGGCTCGCCATTGGTATCGATGCCGGAAAGCTGCGCCCCGGCGCGCTCATTGACCGAGAGCATGGTCGCCGCCATGCACACATCGACATGCTGCCCCTCGCCGGTGCGGGTGCGGTGCTGCAGCGCCGCGAGAACGGCAATGACACCCTGCAACCCGGTATAGAGATCGGCATGGCTGCACGCATCGTTGCGGATCTCGGTCAGCGCCTCGCCATAATGCTCCTCGAGCATGGCGGTGAGACCGGTTTCGGCTTGCACGGTGGGTGCGAAAGCCGGCCGGTTACGCCACGAACCGGTTTGCCCATAGCCGCTGATCGAGACATAGACGATGGCCGGGTTGAACGCGCAGACCTGCTCATAGCCGAGCCCAAAGCGGGCGAGCGTGCCCGGGCGGAAATTCTCGACGATGACGTCGGCATCGCGGCAGAGATCGCGCACGATCTCGCGCGCCTCCGGCCAGTTGAGGTCGATGCTCAGGTTGCGTTTGCCGGCATTCTGCTGGGTGTAATAGACCGAGATGTTGTTGATGATCGGGACACCGTTGCGCCCGGCATCGCCGGCGGGCGGCTCGATCTTGGTCACCTCGGCACCGAGATCGCGCAAGATCTTGGTGCAATGCGGCCCGGCGAGGACGCGGGTGAAGTCGACCACGCGCAGGCCTTGGAGTGGCGCGCTCATCTCAATTGCCCTCGAACACGGCCGAGCCGGGTCCGCTCGCCGCGAAGGCCGCCAGCCCGCGCTTCTGGTCGTTGCTTGCCCACATCTGGTCGCTCATTTCGGTTTGCCGCGCGTCGGCGCCGGCGATACCGTGCCGGGCCGCGAGATTTGCCAGGGTCTTGATGCTGCGGAGCGCGACAGTCGGGCCGGCGGCGAGTTGCCGCGCCCAGGACAGGGCGGCGGTGCCGAGCTCGGCTTCGGGAACGACCAGGTTGATGACGCCCCAGCGCTCGAGCGCCCGCGGATCGTGGCGCCGACCGAACATCGCCATCTCCTTGGCGCGCGCCGGCCCCGCGCGCTGGACCACCCGTTGCACACCGCCGAGCAGGGGGATGAGGCCCAGCGACGCTTCTGCCATGCCGAAGCTGGCGGTGTCCGCCGCCACGATCATGTCGCAGGCGAGCGCCAGCTCGAAACCGCCGCCGAGCGCCGCGCCGTGCACTGCCGCCACGGTCGGCACGGACACGTTCTCCAGCGCGCCGATGAGCTCCTCGAAACCTCTCTGGTCGCGCCGGCGGCCGCCGGTGGTGAAGCCGTTCACATCGGCGCCGGCGCAAAAATGCCGCATGCCGCTGCGCAGCAGGATGGCTCGGCAGCCATCGCCAACGGCACGCTCATAGGACGCAAGCAAGCCCTCCAGCAGCGGGCCGTCGATCAGATTGTGCGGCGGTTTCGCCAGCGTGACGACGCCGACCCCGGCGTCCTTCTCGTAAGTGACGGTGGACATGGAGCTTCCTCCTTTCCGCAGGCGCGCGGCTGGCGCTACCGGCTCCGCGCGCTGCTCTGCTTGATCTTCTCGAGGTACCCTGCAACGTCGGGCTGGACGGCGGGATGCGCGAGCAGCCGATCAAAGTGGGCAGCGGCACGCGGATAGGTCTCAGCGAAATCGTCGTCCAGCAAGAGCGGGAGCCGCGCGGCCTCGAGCACGGCGCGGCGGGCACGCTCGTTGTGAAACAGGCACAGCTCCGCGACGAAGCAGATATCGGCGAGGGTCAGGGTCTCGCCGACCAGAAACCGGCGCTCCGGCTTCAGCGCCTGCTCGATGCCCGAAAGATAGGTGTCGACGCTCTCACGGACGCGGGCGTGCAGCTCGGGCGTGATGCGCCCGCTGCGCAAGGCCAGCAGGTAGATCTGTCCATCCCGCGCGAAGACCAGGCTGGCATCGAGAAAGGAGTCGATGCGGGACGCCTCGTAAGGATCGCGACCGTAGAGGGGAAAACGGTCCTGCCCGAGACGCGCCACCGTCCGCATGATGCTGTTCGACTCAAAGATGCCGGTGCGGCCGTCCGGGCTGAAGGCGGCCGGCACCGTGCCGAAGGGCTGCGCTTCGAGAAAGGCATCGGTCTTGTAGAGCTTGCTGTTGCTGAAGCCGATGCGCCCCGTGCGCTCCGCTGCCGCCAGCGTCTCGGCGGACACCTCCGCCGTCGGACGCGCATCGAAATCCCAGAGCCATTGCGTGAGCTCGCCGGGAGGCGCGCCGCGCACCTCGACCTCGAGGCCGCAGAGCCGCGCGGCAATCGTCGCCTTCCACAGGCGAGGATTGGGCAGGTAGGAAAAGACGCGGAGCGCTGCCATGGTCTCACCAGGTCTCGCCATAGGGGCGTAGCTCGACGTTGAAGGACCAGGCGCTGCGGTCCTGCTGCGTCAGGTGGAAGGCCTCCTCGGCAATCGCCGCGGGCTTGGTGAAGAACTCATCGGGCTTGTCCTTGAAGCGCTCGCGCTGGCGCGGATGGTCGATCACGGCATCGATGACGATGTAAGCGACATGCACGCCTTTGGGCCCGAGGTCGCGCGCCATCGCTTCGGCGAGGATCCGCTGCGCCGCCTTGCTCGGCGCGAACCCGGCAAAACCCGCGCGGCCGCGCAGCGCGGAGGTGTTGCCGGTAACGATGATCGTGCCCCGGCCGGCGGCGACCATGGCGGGCGCGAAGCGGCGCGCGAGGTAGAGCAGGCCCATGGTGTTGACCTGGAAATTGCGGTTGAGCACGGCCGGATCGATGTCGAGGAACGTGCCGAAGGCGCCGCCGACGGCGTTGTGCACCAGAACGTCCGGTCCGCCCAGCTCGCGCTCGATGCGATCGGCCGCCGCCGCGACCTGCGCCGCATCCGAGACGTCGCAGGCATAGGGCTTGCTTCCGGGAATTTCGCGCTCGAGCCGCGCGAGGCGCTCCGCGTCCCGCGCGATCATCGCGACGCGATAGCCGCCCGCCGCAAAGCGCCGCGCCAGCGCCGAGCCCGTGCCGGGACCGACACCCGTAATCACGCAGACCGGTTGTGCCATGTTGGTCTCCCCTGCCGCTGGCGCCTAAGGCGCGAGCTTGGTGAAATCGGGCGGCTGCCGCTCGACAAAGGCGGTGAAGGCCTCGCGCGCCTCCGGGGTTTGCAGCCGCTCCCCGAAGATCGCGCTTTCCCTGGCGATCTGGCCCAGGATGCGCTCGCCTTCGCGCATCAATTTCTTGGTCGCGACCAGCGCGCCAAGCGGGCGGGAAGCGAGCGCTCGCGCCGCCTCGCGCGCGGCATCGAGCAGTGCCTCCCTGGGCAGCACCTTGTTGGCAAGTCCGAGCGCGAGGGTTTCGGCAGCGGAGAGGGCCTCGCCGAGCGCAAACATCGCAAAGGCGCGAACATGGCCGATGCGGGCCGGCAAGAGCAGGCTGGATGCCGCCTCGGGCACGAGCGCCAGGTTGACGAAGGGGGTGGTCAGCTTTGCCGTATCGGCGAGGTAAACCAGGTCGCAATGCAGAAGCATGGTCGTTCCGACCCCGACGGCGAGGCCGGGGACGGCGGCGACGATCGGCTTCTCGGCGCGGGCCAGCGCATCGATGAAGCGGTGGGCCAGCACCTCGCCCCTGCCCGACGCTACGGCGGCGAAATCTGCGAGGTCATTGCCGGCGGTAAAAGCGTCGCCCTCGGCGCTGAAGAGCACGACGCGGGCGCTCGCATCGCTCTGGGCGTCGTTCAGCGCCTCAGCGGCGGCAAGGTACATGGCGTTCGACAGCGCGTTCTTCTTCTCCGGACGCGCGAAGGTGATTTCGAGCACCGCGCCGTCCCGTCTGATCTTCACGTGGTCCGTCATGGCGACCTCCTGCGGCTCGATCTCAAGCCACGGCCATCACCGGTGAGTCGTCCCGATCGAGCAGCGCGGTGAGGCGGCCGCGGATCAGCTGCTCGGCTTCACGCATGATTCGCTCGATCAGCTCGGCGACGGTCGGGATATCGTGGATCAGGCCGACGACCATGCCGCAGCTCCAGGCGCCCGCATCCAGCTCGCCTTCGATCATGATCCTGGGATAGACGCCGGCGACCTGATGGTGGATGTCGGCGATGGCGAGGTTGGCGCCTTTCTCGCGCTCGATCGTCAGCAACTGATCGACGCCGGCATTCCTCAGCACGCGCTCGGTATTGCGGAGCGCGCGCATGATGAGGCGGGTATCGAGCTCCGTTGCCGCGACGATCGCCTCTTTCACCTTCTGGTGCACCGGCGCCTCCTTCGTGGCGATGAAGCGCGTGCCCATGTTCATGCCGGCGGCGCCCATGGCGAGGGCGGCGACCAGGCTGCGCGCATCCGCCATGCCGCCCGAGGCGACGAACGGGATCTTCAGCTCATCCGCCGCGCGCGGCAGCAGAATCATGTTGGGGATGTCGTCCTCGCCCGGATGGCCGCCGCATTCGAAACCGTCGACGCTCACGGCATCGCAGCCGATCCGCTCCGCCTTGAGCGAGTGGCGAACCGAGGTGCATTTGTGGATCACCTTGATGCCCGCCGCCTTGAGCGCCGGCATGTATGGCTCGGGGCTGCGTCCGGCCGTCTCGACGATCTTGACCCCGCCTTCGACAATGGCGGCGATGTATTCGGGATAAGGCGGCTGGGCGAAGGTCGGCAGGAAAGTGAGGTTCACGCCGAAGGGCTTGTCGGTCATGTCGCGGCAGCGGGCGATCTCGCGCGCCAGGAGCCCGGGCGTCTTTTGCGTCAGCCCGGTGATGATGCCGAGCCCGCCGGCATTCGACACCGCGGCGGCGAGCTCGGCGAAGCCGACATAATGCATGCCGCCCTGAACGATCGGGTGGCGAATGCCAAACATCTCGGTGATGGCGGTTTTCACGCGAACCTCCGCGGCGCGGTTGTTGAAGGGCTCAGGCAATGATCTCGAACACCTCGGCAGCGCTCCTGCCGCCGCCGACTCAGCTGGTCTGCTCGCCTCACCATTTCTCGCCGAAGGGGCGGATTTCCTGCTCAAAGACCCAGGCGCTGCGCGGCTGGCGATAGAGCTGCCAATAGGCCTCGGCGACCGCGGCCGGCGGCATCAGCCGGTTCGGATCGAGATTGTCGAGCGCCGCCTGACCCTCGCGATCCTTGATCCGCTCTCTCACCCAGGCGGTGTCGACGCCGGAATCGATGATGAGATGGGCGACATGGATGTTCCTGGGCCATAATTCGCGCGCGGCCGCTTGCGCCACGGCGCGCAGCCCGAATTTGGCGCTGGCGAAGGCGGCAAAGCCGACGCCGCCGCGCAGGCTCGCGGTCGCGCCGGTGAAGAAGATGCTGCCGCGGCCGCGCGGCAGCATCAGCCGCGCCGCCTCGCGCCCGGCGAGGAAGCCGGAATAGCACGCCATCTCCCACACTTTGCGGAAGACACGCTCGGTGGTCTCGATCAACGGGAAATTGACATTGGCGCCGATGTTGAAGACGCAGACCTCGAGCGGAGCATGCCTGTCCGCGTCCGCGAGGAACGAGGCGATCTCCTCTTCCTTGCGCGCATCGAGGCTGCGCGCGAACGCTCTGCCGCCCTCCGCTTCGATCTCCTTGACCAGAGGCGCAAGCTTGTCGCCGTTGCGCCTGCCAACAAACAGGTCGAAGCCTTCCGCGGCAAATTTCTTGGCGATCGCACCGCCGATATAGTCGCCGGCGCCGATCACGGCCGCCGTCTGGTGTCTCGCGGTCACGTCTCATCTCCTCGCCAGAGGGAAAGAACGCTTATGGGGACATGGGCGGGCGTCATACGCGCCCTGCCGCCGCGGCTGCGTCCCACAATTTGTGTTTCAGAATCTTGCCGGTGGAGGCCGCCGGCAGCGCTTCGAGCAAAATGATCTCGCTCGGGCGCTTATAGGCGGCGAGCTGCCGCGCGGCATGGTCCATCAGCGCTTCCTTGGAAACCGTCGCCCCCGGCAGCGGCTGCACGAAGGCGACCACTTCCTCATTGCCCGGCACGGCGCGGCCGATGACCGCGGACTGCGCCACCTCGGCATGCGCGTTGAGCACCGCCTCGACCTCGGCCGGATACACGTTGAAGCCGGAGCGGATGATCAGCTCCTTGGAGCGCCCGGCGATGAAGAGATGATCCCCCTCGAGGCGGGCGAGGTCGCCGGTGTTGAACCAGCCGGCCGCGTCGATCGCCTTCGCCGTGAGCTCGGGC
Organism: Allostellaceae bacterium; assembly: GCA_035509275.1. Lineage (GTDB taxonomy): Bacteria > Pseudomonadota > Alphaproteobacteria > ATCC43930 > CGMCC-115725 > DAHUYF01. The sequence continues at coordinate 58,750 of DATJLU010000102.1, forward strand.
GCCCGGTAATAGCCGAGCATCACGTTGGCGCCGCGCACCTGCAGCTCGCCCACCGCGCCCGCCGCGACCGGGCTTCCGTCGCGGCCGATCAGACGATGCTCGATCCCGGGGAGGAACCGCCCCACCGAGGCATCGCCGCGCGGCGCCTGCGGCCGCACGCCGGTGAGCCCCGGCGAGCATTCGGTGATGCCGTAATTGTTCAGCAGCGGCAGGCCGAATTCCTCCTCGACCCGCGCCTTGAGCGTGAGGTCGAGCGGCGCGCCGGCCACCATCAAATGCCGCAGCCGCCCGCGCGCCAGGCGCGCGATCCCGGCGGCTGCCTTGTATTCGAGCAGCCGCTGATAGGTGGCCGGCACGCCGAAGAGATCGGTGACACGCTCCGCGGCGATCGCCTTGGCCAGCGCCGCCGCATCATATTTCGGCACGAGCTCGGCGGTGGCGCCGCCCATCAGCGTCGCCACCAGCAGGACGGAGAATCCGACGATATGCGACATCGGCAGCACGGCGTAGATGCGGTCGCCGGGGCCCGTGCCGCGCAGCAGAGTGGATGTGCGGGCGGCGAACAGCACATTGCGATGGCTCAGCATCACCCCTTTCGGCTGGCCGGTGGTGCCGGAGGTGTACATCAGCGCGGCGACCTGTTTTGCCGGGTCGGCCATCACCGGCTCCGGCGCCGCCGCCGCGTTCAGCGCCCCGACAGCGATGTCCGAGAAGGGTCCGATCGCGCGGCGCTCGGCGCCGAGGCGCGCGGCATGGTCGGCCGCCTCCTTCGAGACGCCGGCCGTGAGAAGCATCCGCCGGGCGCCGCTATGAGCGCAGATCTGATCGAGCTCGCGCGCCGTGAGGCGGGGGTTGGCGACCACCGGCCAGGCATCAAGCTGGCTGCAGGCGAAGACGGAGGCGGCGAGTGCCACGGCGTTCTCGCTCGCCAGTACGACCCGGTCACCGGGCTGGATCGCCAGGCGCTCGAAATCGCGGGCGACGGCATCGACCGCTGCCGCGAAGGCGCGATAGCTCCAGACGTCGCGGCCGTCGGCGAGGGCGGGCTGGTCGGGCCTTTCCGCCACGTGTCGGGCGATGACCTCGTGCAGCCGTCGCGGCAGTCCACCGAGAATGTCTGCCGCCGTCATCGCATCGATCGCGTGCATCAGGGCACCCTCCCGGGCGGGTCGTGGACAGGATCTCAGCGCGCCGGCTTGGCGGCGGCGACGATGGCTTCCTCCACGTCGCGCAGCTGGTCCTTGCCGAAGAACATCTCCTCGCCGACGAAGAAGGTGGGCGAGCCGAAGGCGCCGCGATCGACCGCGTTCTGCGTCAGCGCGATGAGCCGGTTCTTGACGTCGGCTTCCTGCGCGCGGCCGGCGAGGCGGTCGTAGTCGATGCCGGCGGCGATGAACGCCTCGCGCGCCACCTGCGGATCGTCCATCTTCCGGGGATCTTCCCACATGTAGTGACAGGCGGCGCGGAAATAGGGCTCGAACACGCCCTCGAGCTGCGCTGCGACGGCGCCGCGCATCAGCTGCAGCGTGTTCACGGGGAAGAACGGATTCTTGCGATAGGTCGTGATGTTGTGACGGCGCAGAAAGCGCCGCGTCTCGAGCTCGGCATATTCCGGCTTGTTCTTGATGCCTTGCAGATACTCGGCCGGCGAGCGGTTGCCGGTGAGCTTGAAGATGCCCCCCAGCAGCACCGGGACGTATTCGAAGGTCGCGCCCGTGCGCTTCGCGATCTCCGGGAAGACTCGCTCCGCCAGATAGGCGTTGGGGCTTCCGAAGTCGAACAGGAACTCGACTTTGACCGGTGCCATCCTCCGACCTCCCTGCTCGCTGCTCGCTGCTCGCCTCTGTCGCGCCAGCTGTTTCGATTCCTAAAGTTCTTTTTTAGAACTGTCAATATCGAATTCGATCTTACGGTCGAATATGCTGTGGACAAGTTCAGGCTTGTCTTAAGTTCTGAAACGGTACTATGATGGATCGGCTTGGAGATGCGGATGAAGTGGTCGGCGTTGGAAGAGGAGCAGTGCTCG
>DATJLU010000103.1:0-18573 GCA_035509275.1 Allostellaceae bacterium
GCTTCGCCGTCGAGGACGATGTCGAAATGCGCGTAGAACGAGGCGACCTCGTAGACCTCGACCAGCGCCAGCTTCATCTCTTCCGCCAGCGCCGCCAGATGCCGCGCGTGGAGGCAGTGATAGTTGTCCTGCAGCAGGTGCAGGAATTCGATCAGGAGATCGCGCCGGCGCGGCTGATCGCCGAGCAGCGCTTGCACTTCGGCGAGCGCTGCGGGCTCGACCTGGCGGCCTTTCGGCAAGTTGCGGCCGCGCCGGCGCCCGGCACCGGGATGGATGCTGCGGGGCGGGTTGGCGGAGGCGGTGGTGGTCATGCCTGGCGTGAGCGGGGGTGCGGCTCACCCCCCTCCCTTCCCTCCCCCTCAAGGGGGGAGGGGATTCTGGTAGAGAGGGGAATGCGCACGATGCTCATCCCTTCAGAACCTTCTGCATCGTGCTGCCGAGGGCGGCGGGGGAGTCGGCGACGGTGATGCCGGCGCGCTTCATCGCTTCCATCTTGTCCTGGGCCGAGCCGCTGCCGCCGGAGATGATGGCGCCGGCATGGCCCATGCGGCGGCCGGGCGGCGCGGTGGCGCCGGCGATGAAGCCGACCACCGGCTTCTTCACCTTGCTGCGCTTCAGGAACTCGGCCGCCTCTTCTTCCGCCGAGCCGCCGATCTCGCCGATCATGATGATCGACTTGGTGTCGTGATCGGCGAGAAACATCTCGAGACAGTCGATGAAATTGGTGCCGTTGACGGGATCGCCGCCGATGCCGATGCAGGTCGACTGGCCGAGCCCCGCCGCGGTGGTCTGCGCCACCGCTTCGTAGGTGAGGGTGCCGGAGCGCGAGACGATGCCGACATGGCCCTTGGCGTGGATATGGCCGGGCATGATGCCGATCTTGCACTGCTCGGGCGTGATGACGCCGGGGCAGTTGGGACCGATGAGGCGGCTCGCGGTGCCGGAAAGCGCTCGCTTCACCCCGACCATGTCGAGCACGGGAATGCCTTCGGTGATGCAGACGATGAGCGGCAGGCGCGCATCGATCGCCTCGAGGATGGCATCGGCGGCAAACGGCGGCGGCACATAGATCACCGAGGCGGTGGCCCCGGTCTTCTGCGCCGCCTCGGCGACCGTGTCGAACACGGGGAGATCGAGATGGGTGGTGCCGCCTTTCCCCGGCGTGACCCCGCCCACCATCTTGGTGCCGTAGGCGATCGCCTGCTCGGAATGGAAGGTGCCTTGGGCGCCGGTGAAGCCCTGGCAGATCACCTTGGTGTCGCGGTCGACGAGGACGGACATCAGGCCGCCTCCTTCACCGCTTTGACCACCTTCTCGGCGGCGTCGGCGAGATTGTCGGCCGAGAGGATCGGCAGCCCCGATTCGCTCAGGATCTTCTTGCCGAGCCGGACATTGGTGCCTTCGAGCCGCACCACCAGCGGCACATGGAGGGCGACTTCGCGCGCCGCGGCGACGATGCCTTCGGCGATGACGTCGCAGCGCATGATGCCGCCGAAGATGTTGACCAGGATGCCCTCGACATTGGGATCGCTGAGAATGAGCTTGAAGGCGGTGGTGACGCGCTCCTTGGTGGCGCCGCCGCCGACATCGAGGAAGTTGGCGGGATCGCCGCCATAGAGCTTGATGATGTCCATGGTCGCCATGGCGAGGCCGGCGCCGTTCACCATGCAGCCGATATTGCCGTCGAGCTTGACGTAGTTGAGCGAGTGCTTGGTCGCTTCGAGCTCGGTCGGGTCCTCCTCGGCCTCGTCGCGCATCTCCTCCACCTCCTTGTGGCGGAAGAGCGCGTTGTCGTCGAAATTCATCTTGGCATCGAGGGCCAGCACCTCGCCCGATCCCGTCACCACCAGCGGATTGATCTCCACCACCGAGGCATCGAGGCTGACGAAGGCCCGGTACATGCCGAGCATGAACTTGGTCGCGGCGGCGACCTGCTTGCCTTCGAGGCCGAGGCCGTAAGCGAGCTTGCGCGCGTGAAAGCCCTGCATGCCGGTGACCGGGTCGATCGCCGTCTTCAGGATCTTCTCGGGATGCGCCGCCGCCACTTCCTCGATCTCCATGCCGCCTTCGGTCGAGGCCATGACGGTGACGCGCGCGGTCTTGCGGTCGACGAGCATGCCGAGATAGAGCTCGCGCTTGATGTCGCAGCCCTCCTCGACATAGACGCGCTTCACCTCGCGGCCCTTGGCGCCGGTCTGCTTGGTGACGAGAACGTGACCCAGCATCTCGCCGGCGTTCTTGGCGACCTCTTCGGGCGATTTGACGACGCGCACGCCGCCTTTTCCCTTGGGGTTGTCCTGGAACCGCCCGGCACCGCGGCCGCCGGCGTGGATCTGCGACTTCACGACATAGACCGGGCCAGGGAGGCCGCGCGCCACCGTCTCCGCCTCCTGCGGCGTATAGGCGACGCCGCCCTTGGGGACGGCGACGCCGAATTTCTGCAGCAGGCTCTTTGCCTGGTATTCGTGGATGTTCATCGCGCCTCGCCTATCGCACCAGCCCCGCCCCCCGCGCCCATTTATACTTGGCGCCGAGCACGGCCACCGGAATTTCGGTGGAGTAGGCATAGGCGGGAATGCCGTGGTCGTAAAGATGCTCCGCCGCCTCCTCGACCTGCACGTCCCCGGCGAGCGAGGCGACGATAGGCTTGCTGATGCCTTTCGCCTTCATCTCGTCCACCACCTCGACGACGAGCTTCGCGAACACCATCGGCGGGGTGATGATGGTGTGCCAGTAGCCGAGGATGAGCGCGTCGATGCGCTTGTCCTCGAGGCCGAGCTTGATCGTGTTCTTGTAGGTGGTGGGCGGCTCGCCGCCGGTGATGTCGACGGGGTTGCCGGCGGCGCCGAACGGCGGGATGAACTTGCGGAAGGCCTGATCGAGGTCGGGCGGCATCTTCATCAGCGACAGCCCGTTATCGACGCAGGCATCCGACAGCAGCACGCCCGAGCCGCCGGCGCCGGTGATGATGACGACATTCTCGCCCTTGGGCGTCGGCAGCTTCTGCAGCGCCCGGGCGTAATCGAGCATGTCGCGCAGGCCCGGCGCACGGATGACGCCGGATTGACGCAGCACGTCGTCATAGATCTTGTCGTCGCCGGCCAGCGCGCCGGTATGCGAGCTCGCCGCGCGCGCACCGAGCGCGGTGCGGCCGGCCTTGAGCACGATCACCGGCTTCTTCTTCGAGACGCGCTTGGCCACCTCGGCGAAGGAGCGGCCATCCTTCAAATCCTCGCAATGCATGGCGATGACTTCGGTGTTGTCGTCCTGCTCGAAGAAGGTGAGCAGATCGTCCTCGTCAAGGTCGGATTTGTTGCCGAGCCCGACGATCGCCGAGACGCCCATCTTGGCCGAGCGCGAGAAGCCGATGATCGCCATGCCGATGCCGCCCGATTGCGAGGACAGCGCCGCCTTGCCCTTGTAGTCGTAGGGCGTGCAGAAGGTGGCGCAGAGATTCTTGGGCGTGTAGTAGTAGCCGTAGATGTTCGGCCCCATCAGGCGGATGTTGTAGCGCCGCCCGATCTCCTGAATCTCCTGCTGGCCTTCGACATTGCCGGTCTCGGCGAAGCCCGAGGGGATCAGCACCGCGCCCGGGATCTTGCGCTCGCCGCACTCGATGAGCGCCTGCGCCACGAATTTGGCCGGAATGGCGAAGACGGCGACATCGACCTCGCCCGGTACGTCCTTGACCGATTTGAAGGCCTTGCGGCCCATGATCTCGTCGGCCTTCGGATGGATCGGGTAGATCTTGCCGGTATAGCCGCCATTGATCAGGTTCTTCATCACCGAATTGCCGATCTTGCCGTCCTCGGCCGAGGCGCCGATCACCGCCACGGCATCGGGCCGCATGATGCGGTTCATCTGCCGCGTGATCTCCTCCTGGGTGGGACGATAGCGCTGCGGCGGCGGGTTCCAGTCGAGCACGATGCGGACATCGGCGGCGATGGCGCCGGTCTTCGTGGCGAAGACCGGGTTCAGATCCATCTCGGCGATTTCCGGGAAATCGCTGACCAGCTCGGACACGTTCTGGATCAGCGCCGCCAGCGCCTCGCGGCTCACCGGCTCGGCGCCGCGCACGCCTTTCAGAATCTCGCCCGCCTTGATGCTGTCGAGCATCGCGAGCGCGTCTTCCTTGGCGGTCGGCGCCAGGCGGAAGGTCACGTCCTTCAGCACCTCGACCAGCACGCCGCCCATGCCGAAGGCGACGAGCTTGCCGAAGCTTTGATCGGTGACGGCGCCGATGATGACCTCCTGCCCGCCCTGCAGCATCTGCTGCACCTGGATGCCGGCGATGGTGGCATCGCTCTTGTATTTACGGGCATTGGCGATGATCGCGTCATAAGCCTTCTCGGCCTCGGCGGCAGTTTTGACGCCGACGACAACACCGCCGGCCTCGGTTTTGTGGAGGATGTCGGGCGAGACGATCTTCATCACCACCGGAAAGCCCATGGCTTGCGCGAGCTTCGCCGCCTCCTGCGCCGAGCCGGCGACGCCTTCCTGCGGCACGGCGATGCCATAAGCGTCGCACAGCAGCTTGCCCTCGGGCGCGGTGAGCGCGGTCCGGCCTTCGGCCCTGACCTTGTCGAGCAGCTTGCGCACCGAAGCCTTGTCGTGTGCCGAAGTCCGATCGTGTGCCATGGAAATCCCTCCCGCAGAATCCGTTGCCTTGCTTCGTCGGTCGATGATTTTGAGGGCGGCGCCTAAACCGCCTTCTCCGCGCGGATCGCCGCGATCTCGTCCTTGCCGAAGCCGAGCTCGGCGAGAATCTCCTCCGTGTGCTCGCCCAGAAGCGGCGAGCGCTTCACCTCGCTGGGGCTGGCGGAGAGTTTGATCGGATTGCCGACGGTCAGGTACTTGCCGCGCTTGGGATGGTCGACCTCGACCACCGTGCCGGTCGCGCGCAGCGACGGCTCATGGGCAAGCTCCTTCATCGACAGGATCGGGCCGCAGGGAATGTCGTAATGGTTCAGGATCTCCATGGCCTCGAACTTGCTCTTGGTCATGGTCCAGCCTTCGATCGCATCGAAGATCTCCTTGAGCCGCGGCAATCGCGCCGCCGGCTTGGCATAGTCGGGGTGGGTGATCCACTCTTCCTTGCCGATCACCTTGCAGATCGCCTCCCAGACCGGCGCCTGGGTGATGAAGTAGATGTAAGCGTTGGGATCGGTCTCCCAGCCCTTGCATTTCAGGATCCAGCCGGGCTGCCCGCCGCCCGACGCATTGCCCGAGCGCGGCACCGCCTCGCCGAAGCTGCCATGCGGGTATTGCGGATACTCCATCAGCTTGCCGTTCCGCTCGAGGCGCTGCTGGTCGCGCAGCTTGACGCGGCAGAGATTGAGCACGCCGTCCTGCATGGCGCAGAGCACGCGCTGGCCCTTGCCGGTCTCAATGCGCTGATAAAGCGCGGTGACGATGCCGAGCGCGAGATGGAGCCCGGTGCCGCTATCGCCGATCTGCGCGCCGGTGACGAGCGGCGGGCCGTCATCGAAGCCGGTGGTCGAGGCGGCGCCGCCGGCGCATTGCGCGACGTTCTCGTAGACCTTGCACTCCTCATAGGGGCCGGGTCCGAAGCCTTTGACCGAGGCGACGATCATGCGCGGATTGAGCTGCTGAATGCGCTCCCAGCCGAAGCCCATGCGGTCGAGCACGCCGGGCGCGAAATTCTCGACCAGCACGTCGCAATGCTTGACCAGCGCCTCCAGCACCTTCTTGCCCCGGGCATTCTTGGCGTCGAGCGTGATCGACCGCTTGTTGTGGTTGAGCATGGTGAAATAGAGGCTGTCGACCTCGGGGATGTCGCGCAGCTGCCCGCGCGTGATGTCGCCTTCGCCCGGCCGCTCGACCTTGATCACATCGGCGCCGAACCAGGCGAGGAGCTGCGTGCAGGTCGGTCCCGACTGGACATGGGTGAAGTCCAGAATGCGCACGCCGTCCAGTGCTTTGCCCATTTTCGTCTCTCCGAAATTCCGTCGTTGCTTCCTAGGATTTCTTGCCCAGCGCGCTTTTCGGATTGAGATTGCCGATACGGCCGCTCTCGCTGCCCGCGGCCGGGTCGATCACCGCGTTGATGAGGGTCGGCCGGCCCGACTCCAGGGCGGCGCCGACGGCGCGCTTCAGCGCATCGGGGGTTTCGGCCTGCACGCCGACGCCGCCGAAGGCTTCGATGATCTTGTCGTAGCGCGCGCCTTTGACGAAAACGGTCGTCGCCGGATCCGATCCGCCCTGGGGATTGACATCGGTGCCGCGGTAGATGCCGCCATTGTTGAAGACGACGACGCAGACCGGCAGGTTGTACCGGCAGATCGTCTCCACCTCCATGCCGCAGAAGCCGAAAGCGCTGTCGCCTTCGACCGCGAGCACGGGCTTGCCGGTTTCGACCGCCGCGGCGATCGCCTGGCCCATGCCGACGCCCATCACGCCCCAGGTGCCGACGTCGAGGCGCCGGCGCGGCTTGTACATGTCGATGACGCCGCGCGCGAGATCGAGCGTGTTGGCGCCTTCATTGACCAGGATCGCGTCCGGCTGCTCCTTGACGACGGTGCGCAATACGCCCAACGCGCCGTGATAGTCCATCGGCGAATTGTTGTTCATCAGGCGCGGCGCCATCTTGGCGACGTTTTCCTCGCGCTTCGCCGTGACCGCGTTGGTCCAGTCGGCGGGCGGCGCCGGCCAGCTGCCGCCCATTCCCTCGACCAGCGCGGCAACGCAGGAGCCGATATCGCCCACCACCGGTGCGGCGATTTCGACGTTGCTGTCCATTTCCTTGGGCTCGATGTCGATCTGAATGAACCGCTTCGCGGCTTCGCCCCAGGTCTTGCCCTTGCCGTGCGACAGGAGCCAGTTGAGACGGGTGCCGATCAGCATCACGACGTCGGCATCCCGCAACACGGTCGACCGGGCGGCGCCGGCGCATTGGGGATGCGTATCCGGCAGCAGGCCTTTGGCCATGCTCATCGGCAGGAACGGTGCGCCGCTCTTCTCGACCAGCGTCCGGATCGCGTCATCGGCCTGCGCATAGGCGGCGCCCTTGCCGAGGATGATCAGCGGCCGCTTGGCGGATTTGAGGACGTCGAGCGCACGCTTGACGGCGGACGGCGCCGGGAGCTGGGCCGGCGCCGCATCGATGACCTTGACCAGCGACTTCCGGCCGGCCTCGGCCGTCATGACCTGGCCGAACAGCTTGGCCGGCAGGTCGAGATAGACGCCGCCCGGCCGGCCCGAAACGGCCGCGCGGATCGCGCGCGCGAGGCCGATGCCGATATCGGCGGCATGCAGCACGCGAAACGCCGCCTTGCACAGCGGCTTGGCAACGGCGAGCTGGTCCATCTCTTCGTAATCGCCCTGCTGCAGATCGACGATCTCGCGTTCGGACGAGCCCGAGATCAGGATCATCGGGAAGCAGTTGGTCGTGGCATGGGCAAGCGCCGTCAGACCGTTGAGGAAGCCGGGCGCGGACACGGTGAGGCAGATGCCCGGCTTCTTGGTGAGGAAGCCGGCAATGGCGGCGGCATAGCCGGCATTCTGCTCGTGCCGGAACGAGAGCACGCGGATGCCCGCGGCCTGCGCCATGCGGCCGAAATCCGTGATCGGGATGCCGGGCACGCCGTAGATCGTGGTGAGGCCGTTGAGCTTCAGGGCGTCGATGACGAGGTGGAAGCCGTCGGTCAGCTCCTGCGTCTCATCGGCCTTGCCCGCCGCTTGCTCTTTAAGCGTCGTCGCTTGCGTCATCCGGGCTGTCCTCCCTCGGAATCGTCTGATTGTTCGGCCGCTCAGCTCAGGAAATTGCAGTGCTTCTCGACGTGCCGGGCGAGGTCGAGCGTGTGCTGGCGGGCGAGCATTTCGGCGAGCTCGGTCTCGCGGCGCTCGAGCGCCTCGATGATCTTGAAATGATCGACGATGGAGCGCGCGGCACGGTTGTCCTGGCCGATGGTCATCTGGCGGATGGCGCGGACGTGAATGAACAGATTCTCGGTCATGTCGGCGATGCACTGATTGCCGCTCATCCGGATGATCGATTGGTGGAAGCGGATATTCGCGTCCGAATATTCGTCGAGATGGCCCTCGGGCGAATGCCCTTCGCCCTGGAATTCGTCGAAGAGATGGCGCAGCGCGGCGATCTCCGCGTCGCCGGCGTGGAGCGTGATGAGCCGCGCGGCGAGGCTCTCCAGCGCCGCCCAGACCTCGATCATCTCGATGATCTCGCGCTTGGTCTTGCGCACGACGAAAATGCCGCGCCGCGGCAGCGTCTTGACAAAGCCCTCCTGCTCCAGGAGCGTCATCGCCTCGCGGATCGGCGTGCGCGAGACGCCGAGATCCTGCGACAACTGCCGCTCGTCGAGGCGGATCTCGTGCGGCTGGGCGTAGATGTTGACCGAGGTGATCGCCTGCTTCAGGGCGTGATAGGCCTGCGTGCGGAAGCTTGATTGCGTGTCGATCGGCTTTACGTCCAATCGCGGTGTCGCCACGGTGCCCTGCCTCCTCGCCGGCTTGTCTTGTTTCTGATATGCCAGATTAATGTATCTGGCATATCAGATTTGTCAATTTCTGACTGTTCGCTCAAATGCTGCGCATTGGTTTTTGCAGCGGTCGCCAAACCGGGCTACTGTCGCCGCGCCGCAAAATGACGCGCATTCGTCTAAAACTCTACGTTGCATATCCCCGGCGATGCACGCGTGGCGTGCGGCCCGGGGCGCTGCTATTGTCCGGAAGTGTGGCTTCCACCAGAGCGCGAGGGGGACGTAAGCTCGCGCAGTATTTCCGCCCCTCCGCGACATTCCGGGGCACCACGCCGAAGGCCCGAGGACTTCAGCACTTTGTCGCGGCGCGAAGCGGCGCGCCTCGAGGCCACGCCCGATGGGGGCGGCAGCGATCGCGAGCGGAGGAGGCGCGAGCGCGTCGATGACGGCGGCGACGGTCAGACAGAACGAAGCGGCGCGGGTCGGCGCGCCTGATCGCATCGACGGCCTCGAGCACGAGCCGGAAGCGGCGTTCGATCGCATCGCGCGGCTGGCGCAGCTGCTCTTCGGCACGCCGATGGCGCTGGTGACCGTCGCGGTCGCCAACCGCCACCGGGTCATCGCCCGCGCCGGCGCCGATGGCGACGAAATCCCGTTCGCCCAGGAGTTCTGGGACCACACCGTCTGCGAAGAAACGGCGCTGGTGATCGCGGATGCGCGGCTCGATGCGCGTTTCGCCGACAGCCCGGCGGTGCGGGCGGGCGCCATCCTGTTCTATGCCGGCGCGCCGCTGATCGGCGCCGACGGCTCCTGCATCGGCGCGCTCTCGGTCATCGACCACATGCCGCGGCCCGATATCGGCACGGCGGCGCGCGAGCATCTGGAAGGGCTCGCCGCGATGCTGGTCGGCGAGATCGAGCGGCGCGAGGCGGAACGGCGCCTTGCCGCCGAGCGCGATGCGCGCTGCCTCGCCGAAGCGCGCCTCAAGCTCCTCGGCGACCTCACCGAAGCGGCGCTCGCCGCCGCCGATTTCAAGGCCGCGATGCGCGCCTGCCTGCATCTCATCGCCGAGCATGTCGCCGCCGATTGCGCGCTCGCCTACGGCACCGCCCCCCATGCCACCTATTGCGAGCTCGAGGCGGAATACGTGGCGCCGGGAAGCGGCGCCGAAAGCTATGTCCAGTTCATCCGGCGGTTGTCGATGCGCGAGGACAACTCGATCGCCGGCGCTTCGGTCATGCACCAGCGGTTGATGGCCGTGACCGATCTCTCCGCTCTTGATTTCAGCCGCTACCCCTCCACCCAGGCGGCGCTGGAGAACGGCTTCACCAGCCTGCTCTGCGTGCCGTTCGAGAATGCCGGGGCGAAATTCGGCCTCGCCTTCTTCTTCCGCCGCCCGCTCCGCGACATGAGCGAGGTGGCGGAGACGATCCACAGCCTCTCCGGCAAGGTCCGCGACCTGCTGGCGAGGAAGCGCGCCGAAGAGCGCATCGCGCTGCTGCAATCGGTGGTGCTCAACGCCAATGACGCGGTGATGATCGCCGAGGCGGCGTCGGGGCCGGCCGGAACGCCGCGTCTCGTCTATGTCAACCGCTCCTTCACCCAGCTGACGCTCTACGAGCCGGAGGAGGTGCTGGGGCGCTCGCCCAATTTCCTGCACGGCCCGGCCACCGATCCGCTGGCGGTCGAGCGGCTCGCGGCGGCGGCGGCGCGCTGGGAGCCGCTGCGCGTCGAGATGCTCAACTACCGCAAGGACGGCAGCGAGTTCTGGGCCGAAATCGACGTGGCGCCGGTGGCCGATGCCAATGGCTGGTACACGCATTGGATCGCGATCCTGCGCGACACGACGCAGCGCAAGCATGCCGAGGAGCGGCTGCGCGAGCGCGAGCGCGAGTTGCGCCAGCTCGCCGAGCGGCAGGCGGAGATCCTCGATGCGCTGCCGGCGCATGTGGCGCTGCTCGACCGCGAGGGGCGCATCCTCTCGGTGAGCCGCAGCTGGCACGACTTCGCCGCGGCGAGCGGCGTCGACGCGCCGGCCCCGGTCGGCGGCAGCTATTTCGACTTCTGCAACGCCACCTCCTGGGGCGAGGTCGGCAAGGCGGTCGTCGACGGGCTCTCGCTCGTGCTCGCCGGCCGCCAGCAGCAATTCAGCATCGACCATCCCTGCGAGCAGGGCGCGTTCCGCCGCTGGTACCGGCTCATCGCCGCGCCGCTCGCGGTCGGCCGTGCCGGCGGCGCGGTGGTGATGCATCTCGACGTCACCTCCAACAAGCTCGCCGAGGAGGCGCTGCGGCGGGAGAAGGAATTCTCCGAATTCCTGATCAAGAGCAGCACCGAAGGCATCGTCGTGTTCGACCGGGAATTCCGCGTCACGCTGTGGAATCCCGGCATCGAGCGCATCACCGGCATGAGCGCCGAGCAGGTGCTCGGTCAACGCATCTTCAAGGTGCTCGCCTTCGCCCTCGGCACGCCCGGCGAGACGGCGATGCGCGGCACGCTCGAAGGCAGCGAGAGCTCGCTCGACGACCAGCGCTACAGCATCGCCGAGACCGGGCGCGAGGGCTTCTTCGAAGCCTATTTCGCGCCGCTCTACAGCCGCGGCCGCGAGGTCATCGGCGGCATCGGCTTCCTGCGCGAGACGACCGAGCGCCGGCGCATCGAGGATGCGCTGCGCCAGTCGCAGAAGATGGAAGCGGTGGGCCAGCTTACCGGCGGCATCGCGCATGACTTCAACAACATGCTCACCGTCATCGCCGGCAATCTCGAGCTGCTCGAGACCAAGATCGGCGACCGGCCGCGGCTTTTGCGCCTGGTCAATTCGGCGGCGCTGGCGGCGAGCCGCGCCGAGAAGCTGACGCAGCAGCTGCTCACCTTCTCGCGCCGGCAGCAATTGCGGCCGCAATCGATCGACTTCAACCAGATCGTCATCGGCATGGACGATCTGCTGCATCGTACCGTCGGCGAGCATATCGAGATCCGCAAGCAGCTTGCCGCCGAGCTGTGGCCGGCCCTCGCCGATCCCAACCAGATCGAGACGGCGCTGCTCAATCTGATCCTCAACGCGCGCGACGCCATCCGCCACACCGGCCGGATCACGATCGAGACCGGCAACGCCGTGGTCAGCGCGGCGGAGGGCGATCTGGCGCCCGGCTCCTATGCGATCCTCGCCGTCTCCGACACCGGACAGGGCATGTCGGAAGACGTTTTGGCGCATGTCTTCGAGCCGTTCTTCACGACCAAGGAGGTCGGCAAGGGCACCGGCCTCGGCCTCGCCCAGGTCTATGGCTTCGTCAAGCAATCCTCCGGCCATGTGCGGATCGAGAGCCGCCTCGGTGCCGGCACCACGGTACGGCTCTACCTGCCGCGCGCCGAAGGCGCCGGCGTCACCGCCGGCATGGCGCCGGCGCGCGCGCAGCAATACCGCGGCACCGAAACGGTGCTGGTGGTCGAGGACGATCACGGCGTCCGCGATTTCGCGGTCTCGGTGCTGCGCGAGCTCGGCTATCGCGTGCTCGAAGCGGCGAATGGCGACAGCGCGCTCGGCGTCATCGAGGCGACGGAGGGCATCGACCTCCTCTTCACCGATGTGGTGATGCCCGGCGCGCTCAATGGCGTCGACCTCGCCAAAGCCGCGCTGGAGCGCCGGCTGGATCAGCGCGTCCTGTTCACCTCGGGCTACACGACGCGGCTGGTCGAAAAGGAATGGCCGGCGCATCGCGCCGACCTCTTGCGCAAGCCCTACCGCTCCATCGACCTGGCGCAGCGCGTCCGCGCCGCCCTCGACCGCTCCCCCGCTTCGGCGGAGTAGCGCCTCGCCGCGACGACGAGGTCGAGGTCACGACCTCATTGCCTCGATGGTCCGTCGCCTTCCGCCGCCGCGAGATAGCGCTCGAAGCTTGCCTGATCCGTGAACACCTCGGCGGCGAAGCCGGCTTGTCGCGCCCCGGCGACGTTTTCGGGCTTGTCGTCGATGAAGAGCGAGCGCGCGGGATCGATCGCGGCGCGGTCGGCGAGCAGGCGGAACGCGCTCAGCGCCGGCTTGGCGTCGCCCATCTCATAGCTCAGATGGGCTTCAAGACCGCCGAGCCGGCCGTGGCTCAGCCGCACCAGGTGATCCCAGTGCTCGCGGTTGGTGTTGGAAAAGATCAGGACGCGGCGCGCGGCGGCGAGGCGCTCGACATAGTCGAGCATCGCCACATCGATGCCGAGATGGCAGCACCATTGGGCGCAGAACTCGTCCCAGCCCGCGGCATAGCCTGCCTCCTGGCGCAGCCGCTCATGGAGATGCGAGATCGGCAGCTTGCCCTGCTCGTAGCGCGGATCGCGCGCCGCGGCGGCGACGGTTTCGGGCGGCGATGCCGGGCGGCAGCGCGCCGCCAAAACGCGATAGAGCACGTCGTTGTCATGCGGCACGATCACGCCACCGAGATCGAAAACCAACGCCGCAAAGTCCGCCATCGTCGAAACCTCTCCCGCTGCCGCCAAGGCTCCTTAGCACGGGCGCGGGCGCGCGTGGAGAAGATTTGCCCGCATCTTCTGCTTGACAAGCCGCAGCGCGGCGCTTACGCGTTCGCCGCTCTCCCGCCACCTCGCTTTGGGTTCCCGCCATGCCTCTCGATCAGAAGCACGCGACCTTTTCCGGCCGCATGGTCATCGTCGGCTTCGGCAGCATCGGACAGGGCGCCTTGCCGCTGCTGCTCCGGCACATCGCCATCGATCCGTCACAAATCACCATCGTTACCGCCGAAGAGCGCGGTCACGACGAGGCAAAGGCGCTCGGCATTCGTTTCATCCTCGAGCCGCTGACGCGCGACAACTATGCGCGCGTGCTGGAGCCGCTGCTGGGCGCCGGCGATTTTCTGGTCAATGTCTCGGTCGAGGTATCGAGCGTCGCCCTGTTCGAGCTGTGCCGGCGCCGGGGCGCGCTCTATCTCGACACCTGCATCGAGCCTTGGCCGGGCGGCTACACCGATCCTTCGCTGTCGCCTTCCCTGCGCTCCAACTATGCGCTACGCGAGAGCGCGCTCAAACTGCGTCAGAACGGGGCGCCGACGGCGGTGCTGACCCACGGCGCCAATCCCGGCCTGGTTTCGCACCTGCTCAAGGAGGCGCTGCTCAACATCGCGGCGGATACAGGCGTCACGGCGACGACGCCGAGAAGCCGCGCCGAATGGGCGGCGCTCGCGGCGCGGCTCGGCGTCAAGGTGATCCACATCGCCGAGCGCGATACCCAAATGTCGCTCAAGCCGAAGCGGCGCGGCGAGTTCATCAACACCTGGTCAATCGACGGTTTCGTCGGCGAGGGGCAACAGCCCGCCGAGCTCGGCTGGGGCAGCCATGAGCGGCATCTCCCGGCCGATGGAAGGCGCCATGAATTCGGCCCGGATTGCGCGATCTATCTGCTGCGCCCGGGCGCTTCGACGCGGGTCAGGACCTGGACGCCGCTGGAAGGGCCATTCCACGGCTTCCTCATCACCCACAACGAGGCGATCTCGATCGCGGATTATTTCACGGTGCGCGACGGCGACCGTCTGCGCTACCGCCCGACCGTGCACTACGCCTATCACCCCTGTGACGGCGCCGTGCTCTCGGTGCACGAGCTTGCCGGCAAGAACTGGCATCTCCAGCCGAACAAGCGGCTCATCGTCGACGAGATCAGCGAGGGCATCGACGAGCTCGGCGTGCTGCTGATGGGCCATGCCAAAGGCGCCTATTGGTACGGCTCGCGGCTCTCGATCGACGAGGCGCGCAAGCTCGCTCCCTACAACAATGCCACCAGCCTGCAGGTGACGGTGGCGGTGCTGGCGGGCGTGGTCTGGGCGCTCGAAAATCCGCGGGCCGGGGTCGTCGAAGCGGACGAGATGGATTTCGCACGCTGCATGGAGATCATGCGGCCTTATCTCGGCAGCATCGTCGGCGCCTATAGCGACTGGACACCGCTCCAGGACCGCGGCCGGCTCTTCCCCGAGGATCTGGACGAGGCCGATCCCTGGCAGTTCAAGAATTTCCGCGTCGTCTGATCGCGGTCATCGTCGGCCGCGCCCGGGCATCGCCTGCGTGGCAATTGAGCGCGGGATCAATTCAACAAACGTTTCGGGATCGCGCGAAGTAAAGGAAAATTAACCGCCCTCCACTACTTTAGTGATTATTTGGGGGGTCCGGTGCAACCGCTCGACCGCGACAAGCGCCTCACCATGCGCGCGCTGCATCATTGGCGAGACATCCTGGGAGGCCGGGCTTTCCCGCGGTCGGCCGATATCGATCCCGCGTCGCTGGGCGATGATTGGCACAATTGCCTCCTCATCGGCCTCAAGACGCCGCTCGAGCGCTCGCACTTCGTCCATGTCGGGTGCAATCTCTGCCATCCCGCCGGGACGGTTTTCACCGGTCGGCCGCTGGCCGATTGCATCGAGCACACGGTGCTGCGCGAGGCGACATCCTATATCGCGCGCGTCCTCGACAGGAGGGTGCCGATCGGCGTCGGCGGCTCGATCGCGCAGGGCGACAGCGCGTTCCTCTATCGCAGCATTCTGATGCCCTTGTCGGATGATACCGGCGCCATCGATGCCATCTTTGGCGCCGCCAGTTTTCGCGAAGTCCGCTGCAGCGACGAGGAGTACCCGTCGTGAGCGCGCGACGCGGCGTCACCTTCGAGGTCCGCAAATATGCGGAAGGGCGGTGGCTGATCGATTCGATCTTCGACGATCAATCGCTGGCGGTGCAGGAAGCGGAGTACCTCGTCAACACCTTCAAGACGCTGATGGCGGTGCGCGTCATCGCCGTGTCCGAGGGAGACGGCGAATATCGGGAATGGCCGATCTTCAAATACGAGAACGGCAAAACGACCCGCAGCGCGCCGCGACCCGAGGAGCGCCGCATCAAAGCGTCGGTGGCACCGCCTGCCAACCAAACGCGCGATTTCGAGAAGCGCGGCGGCGCCGAGCGTGCTGCGCCGCGCCGCCGGTCCTTCGACTGGGTCTACTATGCGCGACTGACCTTCGGCATGATCGTGGTCATCGGCGCGGCCATTCTCGGCGTCGCTCTCCTCAGAAGCATCTCGTAGCGCTTTTCCACCGGCGCGCTCGATGGGCCGCCGTCAGATCTTGTGTGTCGAGAGCAGCAGGCTGGTCTCGGAATTGGCGATGCCCTTGATGAGGCGGATGCGTTGCAGCGCCTGATCGAAGGCTTCGAGGCTGTCGACGCCGAGCTCGACGACGATGTCCCAGCGGCCATTGGTGGTGTGCAGCGCCTGCACTTCCGGAATCCCGCGCAGCGCCTTGATCACGGCAGTGGCGTGCTCGCCCTCGACCGCCACCGTGGTGATGGCGCGCACGCGTTGCGGCTCCGCTTCCGGCTTGAGCCGCACGGTAAAGCCGCCGATGACGCCCTCGGCGATCAGCCGGTCGATGCGATTCTGCACCGTGCCGCGCGAAACCTTGAGGAGCTGGGCCAGCGTTGCCACCGGCAGCCGGGCGTTGTCGCGCAACAGCGCGATCAGCCGGCGATCGGTATCGTCCATGGGCGCCTCGGCAAACTGCTAATATTAGTTGTCGAAATGTCGGAATTCCGAAGCAATTTGTCAAGGATGCTAGCTTTTTGCTGGCGCGCTGCGCGCCGATAATCAATGTGTACCTGGTTGCGGAGAATTCCCGTGTCGTCGACGCCTGTGCTGCTGCTGACCGACCCCGCGCATTTCGAGGTGTCGTACACGATCAATCCGTGGATGGCGCCGGCCGCCTGGGCGGCGGATCCGGCGGGTCATCGCGCCGCCGCGCGGCGGAGCTTCCGCGCGCTCGCCGCGGCGCTGCGCGCGGCAGGAGCGCGGCTCGAGATCATGCCGGGCGTCGCCGGCCTGCCGGATATGGTGTTTCCCGCCAATGCGGCGGTGGTGCTCGACGGCGCCGTGCTGGTCGCGCGCTTCCGCCATCCCGAACGGCAGGGCGAAGAGCAGCATTTCAGAGACCAGTTCCACGCCCTCATGCGGCGCGGCTTCTTCGACGAGGTCGCGCAATTCCCGGCACGCTGCTTTCAGGAAGGGGCAGGCGACTGCCTCTGGGATGCGACCCGCGGGCGGTTCTGGGCCGGTTATGGCCAACGTTCGACACGGCAAGCTGCGGACGAAGTCGCCGCCTTCTTCGGCCGGGAGGTGACGGCGCTCGAGCTCGTCTCGCCGCGCTTCTATCATCTCGATGTCTGCTTCTGTCCGCTGAGCGGCGGCGAGATCCTTTATTACCCGCCGGCGTTTTCGCCGGCCGCGCTTGCGGCGATCCGCGACAGCGTCGCGCCTCAAGGCCTGATCGAAGCGACGGACGAGGACGCCGAGCGCTTCAACGTCAACGCCGTCAATATCGATGATCGCCTGGTGATGGCGAGCGCCTCGCCGCGGCTTGTGGCCCGGCTGGCGGAGCGCGGTTATCGCGTCGACGAGGTCGATCTCCGCCCGTTCATCCTCTCCGGCGGCGGCGCCTATTGCATGACGCTGCGTCTTGACCGCCGCAGCAGCGCTGCCGGCGCGCTGCGCCGTGCCGCCGGATAACTCAGAGAGGTCCGCCATGACCATGACAGCCGATCCGATGATCGTCAGCGATACCCCGCCGGCGCGTGACCTCTATCTCGCCCTCGAGCAGGAATTCGGTGCGCGCAATTACAAGCCGTTCGATGTCGTGCTCAGCCGCGGCCTCGGCGTCTGGGTCTGGGACGTCGATGGCCGGCGCTATCTCGATTGCCTTTCGGCCTATTCCGCGGTCAATCAGGGGCATTGCCATCCGCGCATCCTCGCCGCGCTGACCGAGCAGGCAGCGCGGCTCGCCATCACCTCGCGCGCCTTCATGAACGATCAGCTGCCGCTGTTCTACAAAGAGCTCTGCGCCGCGACGCGCTCGCACCGGGTTCTGCCGATGAACTCGGGCGCCGAAGCGGTCGAAAGCGCGATCAAGGTGGTGCGCAAATGGGGTTACGCGGTGAAAGGCGTTCCCAAAGAGCGTGCCGAGATCATCGTCTGCGCCAACAACTTCCATGGCCGCACGCTGACCATTGTCGGCTTCAGCACCGATGCCACGGCGCGCGACGGTTTTGGCCCGTTCACCCCGGGATTCCGCATCGTGCCCTTCGGCGATGCGGCCGCGCTCGAGGCGGCGATCACGCCCAACACGGTGGCCTTTCTGGTCGAGCCGATTCAGGGCGAAGCGGGCGTGATCATCCCGCCCCAGGGCTATTTCAAAGCGGTGCGCGAGATCTGCACGCGCCACAACATCATTCTGATTCTCGACGAGATTCAGACCGGGCTCGGCCGCACCGGCCGGCTGCTCGCGGAAGAGCATGAGGGCATCGAGGCCGATCTCACCTTGATCGGCAAGGCGCTGTCCGGCGGCTTCTATCCGGTCTCGGCGGTGCTATCGACCGACGAGATCCTCGGCGTGCTGAAGCCGGGCGAGCATGGCAGCACCTTCGGCGGCAACCCGCTCGCCTGCGCGGTGGCGCGCGCCGCGCTCCAGGTCCTGCTCGAAGAAGGCATGATCGAGAACGCCGAGGCGATGGGCGCGCGTTTCCTTGCGGGTCTCCGCCGCATCGACAGCCCTGCGGTGAAAGAGGTGCGCGGCCGCGGCTTGATGATGGCGGTCGAGCTGCACAAGGAAGCCGGCGGGGCGCGGCGCTATTGCGAGGCGCTGCGCCGTCGCGGCGTGCTGTGCAAAGACACGCATGACCACACCATCCGCGTCAGCCCGCCCCTGGTGATCACGCGCAGCGACGTGGACTGGGCGGTGGAGCAGTTCGAAGCGGCGTTGACGCGGCCGGAAGCGGTGTAGGGCAGAAGAGCAGCAATGACGAGAAATGCCTGCGTCAGCGCGCGAGACCGTCGACACCCCACCTCACCCTCCCGCTGCTAACGCAGCGGGGGTATGGAGTGAAATAGGCGGTACTAATCTAGCCAGCGTCTAGCTGTGAAGTCTCAATAGGTTGTCCATTCGGTCCCGAGCGAGGAAGCTGAAGTTGCTGAGGCTTTAGCGAACCTTGGGGGAACCGAATGGACGTTCACAAGAATGCCCGGCTGACGCCAACCGGTCGAGAGGCGATGGTGCGCCGCGTTGTCGAGGGCGGGCAGACGCCGCAGGCTATC
>DATJLU010000104.1:0-24028 GCA_035509275.1 Allostellaceae bacterium
CGTTCCCATCAGGGCATCGACGGTCGATTTGGTCGCGTCCTCCTGGTTGCCGACCTCGACGCGCAGCAGTGTCCGCCTTCGGGGATCCATCGTGGTTTCCTTGAGCTGGGAAGCCATCATCTCGCCGAGACCCTTGAATCGCCCGATTTCGATTTTTCCTCGGCCGGTGAACTCCTCCCTGAGAAGCTCGTCCTTGTGGCCATCGTCCCGCGCATACATGGTCTTGCCACCCTGACTGATCCGGTAGAGGGGTGGAACGGCAAGAAAAAGGTGGCCGCCCTGAATGAGTTGCGGCATTTCCTGAAAAAAGAACGTGATCAAAAGCGAGGCGATATGCGCGCCGTCGACATCGGCATCGGTCATGATGATGACGCGCTCATAGCGCAGCTTCTCGTCGCTGTAGCGCTCGCCCGAGCCGCAGCCCAGCGCCAGCAGCAGATCGGAGATTTCCTGATTCTGCCGCAGCTTGTCGGCGCTCGCCGAGGCGACGTTCAGGATCTTGCCGCGCAAGGGCAGGATCGCCTGCGTCTCGCGGTCGCGCGCCTGCTTGGCGGAGCCGCCGGCGCTGTCGCCTTCGACCAGAAAGATCTCGGTGCCGGTGGCGGCGCTGCGGCTGCAATCCGTGAGCTTGCCGGGCAGCCGCAGCTTCCGCGTGGCGCTCTTGCGATCGAGGTCCTTCTGCTGGCGGCGGCGGACGCGCTCCTCGGCGCGCTCGATGACGCCGTCGAGCAGCAGCCGCGCGGCTTCGGGATCGCCGGAAAGCCAGTGGTCGAAATGGTCCTTGAGCGCGCCTTCGACGAGACGCGCCGCTTCGGGCGAGGCCAGCCGCTCTTTGGTCTGACCCTGGAATTGCGGCTCCTTGATGAAGAGCGAAAGCAGCGCCACGGCGCCGGTCATCACATCCTCGGCGGTGATCTGCGCCGCGCGGCGGTTGCTGGTGAGCTCGCCATAGGCCTTGAGGCTGCGCGTCAGGCCGGCGCGCAAGCCCGCCTCGTGCGTGCCGCCCTCGGGGGTTGGAACGGTGTTGCAATAGAAGGATTGGAACGCCTCCTGGTCCTCGGGCCAGGCGATCGCCCATTCGACGCGGCCGCCCTCGCCGAATTCATGCTCGCCCAGGAAAGGCTGCGGCGTCAGCGTGTCGCGGCCTTCGAGCAACGAGGCGAGGTAGTCGCCGAGGCCGCCGGGGAAATGGAAGCGCTCCTCCTGCGGCACCTCTTCGGGCCGGGCCAGCGCCGGGTCGCACCACCAGCGGATTTCGACGCCGCGGAAGAGATAGGCTTTGGAGCGCGCAAGCCGGTAGAGGGTCGCCGGCTTGAACTGGATCTTGTCGCCGAAGATTTGCGGATCCGGATGAAATCCGACCGTGGTGCCGCGGCGATTGGAGACGGCGCCGTTTTCCTTCAATTTCGTCTTCGGCTTGCCGCGCGAATATTCCTGGGTCCAGAGTTTCTTGTCACGCGCGACTTCGACCCAGAGCCGATCGCTCAGCGCGTTGACCACCGAAACGCCAACACCGTGCAGGCCGCCCGAGGTCTTGTAGGCATCGCCTGAGAACTTGCCGCCGGAATGAAGCGTCGTCAGGATGACCTCGAGCGCCGAGGTCTTGGGGAATTTGGGGTGGGGGTCGACCGGAATGCCGCGTCCATTGTCGCGAACGACGACGCTGCCATCGCCGTGCAGCTCGAGCTCGATGCGGTTGGCATGGCCTGCCACCGCCTCGTCCATGGCATTGTCGAGCACCTCGGCGACGAGGTGGTGGAGGGCTCTTTCATCGGTGCCGCCGATATACATGCCGGGACGTCGGCGTACCGGCTCGAGGCCCTCGAGCACCTCGATGTCCTTGGCCGAGTAGCCGGAGCCGGGTTTGCGGGCGAGATTGTCGAAGAGGTCTGACATTGCCACTGCCATTCACAGGATACGGTGGGAGATGGAGGTCTGCTCCCACAAGATATGGTCGGAGCACCGGGGACAATAGCGGGTTTTATCCATGAACGGAACCACTGAGCAGCCGGGACCTCCGGCCTATGAGCCGGCGATCCGCGCCATGCCGATGCCGGCGGACGTCAATCAGAACGGCGATATCTTCGGCGGCTGGGTATTATCGCAGATGGATATCGCCGGCGGCCAGGTGGCGGCGCACCGCGCTTTGGGGCGGGTGGCGACGGTCGCGATCACGGCCATGTCCTTTCACCAGCCGGTGCTGGTCGGCGACGTGGTCAGCTTCTACGGCGAGGTCGTGAAAGTTGGCCGCAGCTCGATCGCGGTCAAGATCGAGGCCTGGGTCCGCCGTGGGTTGAGCGTCGAGCGGATCAAGGTAACCGAGGGTTTATTCACCTACGTGGCCATTGGCCCGGATCGCCGGCCGCGACCCGTTCCGCAGAATCCCTGAGTCGTTACGAAGGCGGCCCAATAAATCTTCTGAATAGTTTGCATTCGAAGGAACAAGCCTGTAGTCTCTCTCGTTGTCTTCATAGAAAATAAACCAAAATGGTAAACAGGAGGTGAGGCTCCGATGCTGGCACGTCGGCTAGGCTTGTCGGTCTATTGGCTCTCGGTGACCGCCCTGATCGGCATCATTGGATCAGGCGCGCCGGGCGCTGTGAATGTCTCGTCCAAGCCCGAGGCAACAGCGATGAATGCTGTAACATCAGCGAGTCCCGGGGCGGAAGTTGTGCCGGTGGCAGCGAGCGCGGCGCCCTTTGCCGAGGCTGAAACCGGCCACCCCGATCTCGCCGCCACCAGGGTCGTCGACCAGGTCGGCCTCGCCTCCTGGTACGGCAATCAGGAGCAGGGGCGGCTGACCGCGAGCGGCCAGCGCTTCGATCCGCGCAAGCTGACCGCGGCGCACCGCACCCTGCCGCTCGATACCAAGGTCAAGGTCACCAACCTCGAAAACGGCAAATCGGTCGAGGTCAAGGTGAATGACCGGGGGCCCTACATACCGGGGCGTGTGCTCGACCTGTCCACCGAGGCGGCGAAGCTGCTCGGCATGGAGAAGGAAGGGCTCGCGCTCGTGCGTATCGAGGTGTTGCCCGATCAACTGGTGGAAGCGGTGAATTAAGTTCGGCTCGAAGGACAGGTTTAGCCCGAAGGAGAGCATGAGCGGCGCGGCTGAGGCGGGAACCCGCCCGGCCGCGCCGGGTTTCTCTTGATGCAGATGATGACGAGCGAACGACAGATCTGGGAGGCGGCCATGCTTCTGGTGCGCCGGCACGGCGAGGAAGCCGCCGATGTCGCCGGGCGCGAGGCCAAGAAGCACGGCGATGACGAGCTCACCTATGTCGTCTGGTGCTGGATCGCGCGCGCCACTGCCGAGCTGATCAAGGCGGCGCCGGGCGAGGGCGATCGTGTCCACTGAAAACCCGACCGAAGGGGAACGCGCGGCGGGGAGCGCGAACGCCGCCCCGTCGCGAAAGCGTCCCCGCCAATTGCTCGAGCCCTCGGATGCCGCGCAAATCGCGCAGCAGATCATCGAGAAATATGGGGTCGACGCGCTCGCTTTCGCGCAAAGCCGCGTGCTGAGCGCGCGCGAGGTCGGCGACGAGCTTGCGCTCGAGGCCTGGCATGCGGTGATTGCGGCGATGCAATCGCTGCTGCAGCCTATCGCGCCGCTCTGAGCGCCGGCGGCGCAGGAAAGACACGGGCATTAACCATAGAGTTCGATTGCCTCGCCGCACCGCGCTCTTCAGGATGAGCGAAGGGTTGCGGGAGTGAGAAGCCGATGCGCGTTGCTGGAGGACGCCGTGCTGCGATCGCCGCAAGGTCGAGCTGCGGACGCGAGCGCGCCGGGGCGCGTGGGAACTTCGCGGCTCGCGCCCTCGTTCAGTCAGCCGCATGATAATCAACCGGAACATCTGGACCGTCGCCGCGTGGCTCGTCGCCAAACATGGCGAGGCCGCGCCCAAAGTGGTGAGCGCGCGGATTGCCAAATTGCGTGAAGGCGAGGTCGAGAATTCGGCGATCACCTCCTGGCTGCAGGTCGACCAAGCGGTCCACGAGCTGACCCGCGCCCCCGGCGAAGGCGAGCGGGTGAACTAGTACCAACTATCGCTAATCCATGATTCGCCCCACCTCACCCCAACCCTCTCGGCCCCTCAGGGGCGGAGCGGGAGGGTGAGGTGGGGCGTCGACGCAATCGCGGGCTGGCTCAGGACCTGCTGGTTCTGAGTAACAGCGTCCGCCCTCACAAAATCCAGCAGGCGATGGCAGCGAGGAGGGCGCGGGCCGCGAGGAAGTTTCAGGCCTCCTGTCATAGCGTGTCGCGATGCGTTTCAGGTGTTCTGCTCGCTGCGGCCGATCTCGCGCACCGGAAGCACCTCGTGCGGGCCGGGTTGCCCTCTGGGCGTTCGCAGTCAGCCTGACCGGATATCGGGGTCTACGCGGCGAACGACTGCTATCCGGCGCCGCTCCAATTCTCGCGCTTCCTGAGCTCGTCGCTGCGAAAAAAGTCGCCAGGCACCGATGAGTTTTAGCCGCCATGACGGTCTTACACATGAGGTCGACATGTGAACCCGGGCGCGAGGAGGACACGATGCATCTCTTGACAGGTAAGAACGTCGTTGTGATCGGCGGGAGCCGGGGGGTAGGGCGGCGGATCGTAGAGGCCGCTATCCGCGATGGCGCGCACGTACTTGCGGTGGCACGACAGGAGGGGCCGCTGCGGCAATTGGCTCAAGAGGTCTCCGGCACCGAAATTCTGTCGCTCGATGCAACGGATGAAGGTGCACCGTCCAAAGTATTTGGCGTCCTCCAGCCCGATCTCCTGGTTTTGTGCGCGGGCGCGTTCCCGCCGGCCGCGCCGCTACATGCGCAGAGCTGGCAGGAGTTTGCCGTCAACTGGGAGACGGACGTCAAAATCGCCTTTCACTTCTGCAAGGCAGCGCTGTCGCGGCCTCTTCCCGCAGGCTCCTCGGTTGTTCTGATCTCTAGCGGCGCCGCACTCGCAGGGTCGCCGATTTCGGGAGGGTATGCCGGCGCCAAGCGCACGCAGATCTTCATCGCAAACTACAGCCAGAAGGAGTCGGACCGTCTTGCGCTCGGCTTGCGCTTCGTCGCACTTGCGCCGCGCATCATGCCCGACACCGCGCTCGGAAAGCATGCGGTCTCCGGCTATTCGCGCTATCTTGGCATCTCCGCGGCCGATTTCATTCAGGGGATGGCGGCACCGCCGACCTCGTTCGATGTCGCAACCGCGGTCGTCGAGCTGGTAACGAACCCGGATCGCGTCAAGGGGAACGTGTTCGTTGTCTCCGGGAAGGGCCTTGAAACCGTGCCCTGATGCTAATGCGTCAAGCCGGTCACCGGAGGGTAGTCTCGATTGCAATGACAGCGGCGGAACCATCACCCGAGGAGCACGCCTCGGAGCGTGCAAATCAGGCGTTTGAACGGCTCGCCGAACCGCTCCGCCGCGAACTCAAATTGCATTGCTACCGCATGCTCGGCTCCCTGCATGAGGCCGAGGACCTCGTGCAAGAGACCTACCTGCGCGCCTGGCGCAGCTTCGACCGCTTCGAGGGAAGCGGATCGTTTCGCGCTTGGCTCTATCGGATCGCGACCAATGCCTGCCTGAATGCACTCGCCGGCCGCAAGAGCGCGCGGCGCTTGCTGCCGGACCAACGGGCTCCCGCAAGCGCTGAGATGCCGGACGGCACGCCGGCAACCGACGTGGCGTGGCTCGAACCTTATCCGGACTCAGATCTCGAAGGCATTGCTGACGACGCGCCGAGCCCCGAGCTGCGCTATGCCTCGCGCGAGGCCGTGCAGCTTGCTTTTGTCGCCGCCATCCAGCAGCTGCCGGCGCGTCAGCGCGCCGCGCTTCTGCTGTGCGATGTGCTGGGTTGGGCGGCTGCCGAAGCCGCAACGCTGCTTGGCGGCTCGACGACCTCGATCAACAGCGCCCTGCAGCGAGCGCGCGAGACCCTGGCCAAACGCTATCCAGAGGGCCGGCCGCCCCTCGCATCCCCGCTGAATCCGGCGCAGCAAAGCCTCCTCGGCCGTTACGTACAGGCCTGGGAAGGGCTCGACCTAGACGATTTTGTCGCCCTGCTTAAAGAGGACGCGACCTACACCATGCCACCAGTGCCGCAATGGTATGCGGGGCGCCAAGCGATCCGCGCCTTCTTTGATTGGGTTTGGAAGGCCTACGGCGGCTTTCGCCTGATCCCGACGGCGGCCAACCGGCAGCCAGCTTTCGCCGCCTATTCTCGTACCGGTGCCGATGCGTCCTGGACCGCTCACTCCATCCACGTACTCACGCTCGAGCATGACATGATTTCCAGGCTGACCTTCTTTGTGAAACCCACGGGCCCCCGCCTGTTTCACGCCTTTGGACTGCCGCTCATTCTCCCCGGGGCCGCGAGCGCCGAAGCGCTTCCCCCGCATCAATCCTAATTGGATCACTCTCACTGCAGCGGTGAGAAGGCGGTCTCCCGGGTGCGCGTCAGGATCAGGAAGGTGATCACCGCCGCGGCGAGGACGTAGAAGGTGGGCGCGATCTTGTTGCCGCCGGTGAGGTCGATGAGCCAAGTCGCGATGAAGGCGGCAAAGCCGCCGAAAATGGCGACGGCGATGTTGTAGCCGAGCGAGAGCGCGGTGTAGCGCACGCGTGTGGGGAAGATCTCGGCATAGGTCGCCGGCGCCGCGCCGGCAAAGAAGGCGAGGAAGATCACCAGCACGAGCTGCATCACGAAGCACGCGCCGAGGCTTCCCGAAGACGCCCACAGAAAGAGCGGATAGGTGCAGACGATATAGCCGATGCAAGAGGTGATGAGCACGGGCCGGCGGCCGATGCGATCGGAGAGCGCGCCGGTGAAGGGAATGAGCACGACGAAGACGATGAGGCAGAGCGTGCTGATGAGCAGCGCCGTACCGCCCGGCAGCTTTGCCTCGTGAATGAACCAGGTCGGGATGTAGACCAGTGCGATGTAGTAGGCGACCGTGTAGTGGAGGGTGAGGCCGAAGGCGAACAGCGTCTCGCGCGGATAGCGGGTGAGGGTCTCGACAAGCGGCGACTTCGCTACCTCACCATGCTCCTCGATCTCGGTGAATTTCGGCGTGTCGTCGAGGCGCCAGCGCAGATAGGCGCCGAGCAGGCCGACAAAGATGCCGAGCAGGAAGGGCACACGCCATCCCCAGCTCAGCAGCGCCTCGTGCGCGAGGTTGCGCGTGAGCAAGGTCGCCGCCAGCGAGCCGAGCAGAAAGCCGGCGCCGACGCTCACCTGTTGCCAGGAGCCGATATAGCCGCGCCGGCCCTCGCCGGCGAATTCCACGATATAGGCGGTGGACCCGCCCCATTCGCCGCCGGCGGAAAGCCCCTGCGCCAGCCGCGCGACGACCAGCAGCACGGGGCCGAGAAGACCGGCCGAGGCGAAGGACGGCAAAAGGCCGACGACGAAGGTCGAGAGCGCCATCAGGAAGATGACCGCGCTCAGCGCCAGCCTGCGCCCGTAGCGGTCGCCGAAAACGCCGAAGACGACGGCGCCGATGGGGCGCATGACGAAGCCGACGCCGAACACCGCCAGCGTCGTCAGCAGCGAGCGATATTCGTTGGTGTTGGGGAAGAACAGCTGCGAGATGACCGGCACGAAATAGCCGTAAACGGCGAAATCATACCACTCGAGGGCATTGCCGATGGCGCCCGCCACCACCGCTTCGCGGCGCCGAGGCTGGCTCGCCGCACCAAGTGCAACAGACGTCATTATCTTCCCCCTGTCGTTGTGAGCCCGCGGCTCATCACGCAAAACTGTAACAACAAAACGTAACCCGCTCCGCGCAGGGCTGTCCACGCGGAGCATCGCTTGTGCATTGCTGTCATGCCATGCGAGGCTGCGCCCGGAGGCGGTTCATGGATCTCGTCATTCGCAACGCTCGGCTGAGCCACGCGCCGGAAGCGGGGCCGGTCGATATCGGCGTCGCCGGCGGGCGCATCGCCGCGATCGCGGCGCGGCTCGAGGCTACGGCGGAGAGCGTCGATGCCGGTGGCCGCCTCGCCTGTGCCGGGCTGGTCGAGACGCATATCCATCTCGACAAGTCGCGCATCATCGAGCGCTGCGGCCCGGAGGAAGGGCGCGACGTCGCCGCGGTGAAACGCATCCGGCCGCTGAAGCCCACGTTCACCGTCGAGGATGTGCGGGCGCGGGCGGAACGGACGCTGCAGCAGGCGATCCTGAACGGCACCACGCGCATGCGCACCCATGTCGAGGTCGATCCCGGCATCGGCATGCGCGGCTTCGAGGGCGTCCAATCGCTGATCGCCGATTACCGCTGGGCGATCGATCTCGAGATCTGCGTCTTTCCGCAGGAAGGCCTCACCAACTATCCCGGCACCGATGCCTTGCTGGTCGAAGGGCTGAAGCGCGGCGCCAAGGTGATCGGCGCCGCGCCGCGGTACGATACCGACCATGCCGGGCAGATCACGCGGGTCTTCGAGCTCGCGCGCGAGTTCGATGTCGACATCGACATGCATCTCGATTTCGGCAACACACCCGAAGCGCCGGACATCCCGCAGGTGCTCGAGCTCACCGAGGCATACCGGCGCGGCGGCCGCGTCGCCGTCGGCCATATGACCAAGCTCTCGACCATGCCGCCGGCCGAGGTGGCGGCGCTCGGCCGCCGCCTCGCCGATGCCGGGATCGCCGTCACCGTCCTGCCGGCGACCGATCTTTTTCTCATGGGGCGCGATCAGGAGCATGACATCCGCCGCGGCCTCGCCGATGCCAATCTGCTGCTGGAGCAGGGCGTCAATTGCTCGATCTCCAGCAACAACGTGCTCAATCCGGCGACGCCCTATGGCGATTGCTCGCTCCTGCGCATGGCCAATCTCCACGCCAATGTGCTGCAGGTCAGCGGCCGCGAGCGGCTGCGCGAGTGCTTCCACATGATCTCGTCCCGCTCCGCGCGGCTCCTCAATCATGCCGATTATGGGCTCGCCGCCGGCAAACCCGCCGACATCGTCATCATCGACGCCGAGACGCCGGAGCAGGCGGTCGCCGAGATCCGCCAGCCCGTCGCCGTCTTCAAACGCGGGCGGCGCACGGTGAACTGGCCGCTACCGCAACTGCACCGGCCGTCCTAGCCTCGATAGCGCAGCTGGCGATTGCCCGGCCTGCGCCGCTGTGCTCTGCTCTTTTGGGGGAGGGCCTCGCCATGTCGCGGCATATCGTCTGTCTGACCTTTGATTTCGATGCGATCTCGGGCTTCATCGCCCGTGGCATGACGACGCCGACACCGATCTCGCGCGGCGAGTTCGGCGTGGTCGCGGCGCCGCGCATTCTGGCGCTGCTGGGACGCCACCGGATCCCCAGCACCTGGTTCATTCCGGGACATACCATCGCCACGTATCCCGAGGCCTGCCGCCGCGTTTTCGAGGCCGGGCACGAGATCGGCCATCACGGCTGGACGCATGTGCCGCCCGCCAATCTGTCGCGCGAGCACGAGGAGACGGAGCTGCTCCGCGCCAGCGCCGAGATCAAGCGGCTCACCGGCCGCAATCCGCGCGGCTACCGCTCGCCTTCCTGGGATTTGTCGCCGCACACCATCGAGCTGCTGCTGAAACACGGGTTCCTCTATGAGAGCAGCATGATGGGCAATGACTATCTGCCCTATCGCGCGCGCCGGGGCGATATCATCGAGCTGGAGAAGCCGGCGGCGTTCGGGCAGGAGACACCGCTCGTCGAAATGCCGATCAGCTGGACGCTGGACGATTATCCGCATTTCGAATTCGTGCGCACCGCGACGACGATCTTGGACGGCTTGAAGGCGGCGGGCGGCGTGCTCGAGAACTGGTTCGATGATTTCGACTACATGACACGCATCATGGAGTGGGGGATCATCACCTATACCTGTCATCCCTTTGTCATTGGCCGCGGCCACCGCATGCTCATGCTGGAGCGGCTCATCGAGAAGCTGAGGGATCGCGGCGCCGTGTTCCTCACCATGGAGCACGCGGTGCACGAATGGCTGGAGCGCCGCTCCGGCTGAGCGCCTAGGCTGGCGGACTCGGCATACAATCCAAGGCAGGAGGTTCCATGGCAAGGGCGAGGGTGCTCATCGTTGGTCTCGAGCCGTCGCTGATCGACTTCTCCGATCCGGCCTATGCGCCGGGCCGAAATGCGGCCGCTGTGCGGGCCGGGCTTGAGACGGACGAAGCGCATCTGAACGCGCTTGGCTACGACGCTGAACTCTGCCTCATCGATTTCGGCGAGACCGCGGAGATGGTGCTGCGCCACCGGCTCGGGCAAAAGTCGTTCGATTGCATCTTGATTGGTGCGGGCGTGCGGCTTGCCCCCCAGAACACCCTTCTCTTGGAGAAGCTGGTGAATATCGCGCACACCGACGCACCTCAGGCGAAGCTCTGCTTCAACACCAAGCCGACGGATACTGCCGAGGCCGTCCAACGATGGGTGCCTCCGTCGGGGCAAGCATGAGGCTGCCGGCATCGCGGCTTATTTCGGCTGCATCTTCGGATTGCCGGAGGTGCCCGGCGGCGGAATGACCGGCATGTCGCTGCTGCCTTCCGAGGGCGGCGAGACCACGCCCGCATCGGGGGTGGGGGGTGGCTGCAGCACGCCGCCGGAGCGGTTGAGCTCGTCGCTGGGCGAGCGCGGCGACTGGTCCGAGCCGCTGTTGGAACCGGGTGAGCCGCGAGACGGTGGTGGGGTGGGCTGGCTCTGAGGCGAGTTGCGCTCTTGCGCAACAGCGCCGGGGACGAGCCCGGCGCCAAGCAGGAGGCCAGCGAGCAGATAGGGCAAGGTGGAGCGCATGGCGGCTTCCTCCGGCGGTGGCCGATACCCTGCCAACTCGCCGGGCCGCCTGAGGTTCCCGGGGGGAACTTGTGCCGTCGGGAGCTGCTCTACACCAACCGTGCCGATGGAACGGCCGTGCCACTGCCGCCGCCGCTCGCGGCAATTGCGCGCTCGAACGACGGCGCGGCACCCTGAGGGGAGGGGCGTCAGTGCGTCTGGTCCAGGACGGCGCCCTGTTGCTTCAGCAGCGCGCGCAGATCCTGGATCGGCAGCTCGCGCACATCGGCGATGCCGCGGTGCGCGCTCAGCGCCGCCGCCGTGCCTACGGCTTGCCCCATGCCCATGCAAGGGCCCATCACGCGCACCGAGGCATGTGCCTCGCGCGTCGCGGAGAGGCAACGACCGGCGACGTGGACGTTCTTGAGGCCCTTGGGCGTGAGGCAGCCGATGGGGATGTCGTAGGAGCCGCCTTGGGCGACCGGAATGCGGAGTTGGCGCGCGCCGGGCTTGTGGATGTCGAGATGATGGCTTCCTTTGGCGACGCCGTTCGGCGATTTGCGCGCATTGAGCACGTCGTCCTCGGTGAGCGTACAGTCGCCGGCGATCCGCCGCGTTTCGCGAATGCCGATACGTGGCGCCACGGCCGCGAACACCGCATTCTCGAAGCCGGGCACGCGCCGCCGCAGAAAGCCCATGCAGATCTCGATCTGCTCCATCAGCTTCGCCAGCGTACCGCTCACCGCGTCGGCGCGGGTGCCGTCGATATTTTCCGCAACCCGGGTGGCGTTGACGCATACCTCCCGGCGTGGGCCGGAGGTCGGGATCGTCATGATGAACGGTGCCGGGAACATCTCGCCGCGCTCGATCGCCTCGCCGAGCAGCGGGCCTTCGCGCTTCAGGAAGATCGCCGGCTGTCCCTGCTTGCGCATCGCCTCGGCGAGCTCGGCATCGGTCCGCCCCGAGCGGATGGCGTCGATCTCGCCGAGCGCGAAATTTTCCGGGTGGCTGCACACCAGGTCCAGCAGCGGCTGCGTGTCGACCCCGCACATGCGAAACATCAGCGATAATGGCTGTAGTTCTCCGCTGGCGTCGCTGATGTCGAACGGTCCGCCGGCCATCGCCGTCACATCGCCGTCGCCGGAGCAATCGACGAATTGCCGCGCCGAGATCACCGTCCTCTGATTGCGATGCCCGACGATCACCGATTTGATCGTTCCGTCCTCGACCACCACGTCCTGTACGGTGGAATAGAGCAGCGGCACGACGCGGGCGCGCTGCAGCGTCTTCATCACGGCGATCTTCATGATCTCGGGGTCGACGCAGACATACCAGAGCAGCCGGAAGTCGCAGATGGGGCCGATGAAGCCGTCCATCTTCTTGCATTCATCGAACAGCTCCTGCGCCACGCCGCCGAGAATGCGCTCGCCGCGTGCGTTGTATACGCTGTCAATGGGCAGGCCGCTGAGCAGCTCGCCGCCGAGGATGGGACCGGCGTCGATGATGAGCGTCTTGGCACCGTTATTGGCGGCGGCGAGCGCCGCGACCACGCCCGAGGCGCCGCCGCCGATCACGACGACGTCATATTGCTGATGCTTCATCGGACGCTCCCTGCGCTGCGGCCATCGCGAAAACCTACCGCGTTTCGCCGCTCGCGAGCCTGTACAGCGCGCCGCCCGTCGTCACTTACTGTTATGGTCGCGCCATCTGAGCAGTCGCGGCCGCTCGGCGATGCTCAGGCGGAGGTCACCAGCTTCAGCGGCAATTCCCGGCCGCCTGCGCCGTGCCGCGACAGCGTCGATTCGAAAAACCGATAAAGCTTCGGCGAATCCGAGCAGGCAACGTTGAAGCGAAAGGCCGGCGCGCCCTCGCCAATGCGAAATAACGCGCCCGGTGCGAGCATGATGCTTTCTCGCGCCGCCAGCCGCGTCAGCGTCTCGGCGCAGATTTCCGCCGGCAGCTCGGCCCAGACAAAGAGACCGGCCTGCGGGCGATGAAAGAGCGTCAGCCCCGCGTTTTGCAGGCGGCCGCAGACGAATTCCTGCGCGCGCGCCAGCCGCTCTCTGAGCAAGGCCAGATAGCGTCGGTGATGTCCTTCGGTAAGGATCGCCAGAACGATCCGCTCCGCGAGCTCGGATGTGGTCAGCCCTTCCAGCATCTTGAGATGGCTGAGTTCGTCCGCAAGGTCCGCCGGACAGGCGACGAAGCCGACCCGCAAGGTCGGCGAGATCGTCTTGGAAAAGCTCTGCACGTAGATCACGCGCCGTAGACCGTCGAAGGCGGCCAGGCTGTGCGCCTGCGCCGGCTGAAGCTCGCTGAAGACGTCGTCCTCGACAATGTGAAAATTGTAGAGCTCGGCAAGCTGCAGGACATGGTGACCGGCGCCGATCTTCAGGCTCGTGCCGGTGGGATTCTGCAGATTGCTGTTGGTGAAGAAGACGCGCGGACGATGCCGCCGGGCGAGATCGGCCAGGACACCTGCATCGATGCCTTGCGGCGTCCTCCGAACGCCCACCACGTTGGCGCCATAATGCCGCAGGGAGGAGATGAGATTGCTGTGGCCGGGATCGTCGATGAGGGCGACATCGCCGGGGCGGAGGAGAAGCCGCATCAGCAGGCTGAGGGCGTGGCTTGCGCCGTTCGTCAGGACGATCTGCTCCGCCGGTGCGTCGATGCCTTGCGTCGCCAACCGATGCTGCAGCAGCCGCCGCAGCGGAAGATAGCCCTGCGGCGTTCCGTAGCGGCCGAGATAGGCGCCGTGGCGGCGCCCGGCGATGCGCAAGCCGGCCTTGACCCCGTCCTCGTAGAGCCAGTCCGCGGGAAGCCAGCCGCACCCTGCCTGCACGTCGAACGGGGCCTCCTCGTAGACGCGCCGCACCAGCCAGCTGGAATCGACAGGCAAATCCGCCGGCGCGCGCCGCTCGCGTGCCGCGGGCGGCGCCGGCTGGTGCGCCACGTAATAGCCGCTGGCGCGGCGCGGCTCGAGAAAGCCCCGCGCGACGAGCCGGTTGTAAGCCTCGACCACGGTCGGCGTGCTGACGCCGCATTGCTTGGCCAATTGCCGCACCGAGGGCACTTTGGTTCCGAGCTGGAGATAGCCGGTCTCGATCTTGGCGCGCAGATGCTGCTCGATCTGGGCAACGAGCGGCGTCTGCGATGCGAAGTCGAGGGTGATCATGAGGCGGTGGCCAGCTTCTGCCGCTCCGCGGCGCTGTTCCATCGTCGCGCACGCGCCCTTGCGCGCCGCAGCCGATCGAAATCGAGCTGCGGCGAGAGCACGAATGTGTCCATTGCCAGCGCCGCCGCCGCTGCGTGCAGCTCGCGCTCGCATCGCTCGATGAGGGCCGGCGCATCGCTGCCGAAGCCCTCTCTGACGCCGTCGATGAAAGACAGGGTGTGCCCGACCGGCCCGGCCAGGAAGATGCGCGCGGGATCGATCACGGCATGGAGCTGCCGGACCGCGCGCCCCACCATGGCGCCCGCCCGCCGCAGCGCGCGGCAGGCCTCGGCGTCGCCTTCCTGCTCGCGCCGCAGCAGCTGGGCCAGCTCGGCGCGATGCTCGCGAAAGCTCGCCGGTGAAACGACGCTGCCGTCGACGAGCCCGAGGTCGGCGAGCGCCGCCCAGCCGGAGCCGACGGTGTTGAGACAGCCGCGCCGGCCGCAGGAGCAGATCCGGCTCGGCTCCGCCATGAGCATATGGGCGATCTGTCCGGCCTGGAAGCTGGCACCGCGCGCGATCCGGCCATCGACCAGCAGGCCGCCGCCAATGGCAAAGCCGATATTGAAGAGAGCGGCGTTTCGCAGCGTCGCGCGGGCGCCTCGCGCCTCCGCCGCCAAGAGCGACTGAGAGGTCCCCTCGACGATGACGGGCATCGCCAGGCGCTCCGTCAAAGCTTTGGCAACATCGAGCCCGGACCAGCCGAGATAAGGCGATTGGATGAGCACGCCGCGTGCGGTGTCGACTGTGCCGGTGACGGCAACACCGGCGCCCAAAACCCTCGCCGGATCGATGCGCAGCGCGCGGATCTGGCTGCGCGCCTGATCCGCGGCCTCCTTCAGCGAGCGTCGGTCCTGCCCGATTTCGCTGAGGCGGATCGGCACCCGACGCAGCACGCGGCCGGTGAGGTCCATCAGCGCCAGCGACTGCTCGAAAGCATGGAAGGTGAAGCCAAGCACATAGGCGCCCGACGGGTTGAGGGCAAGTTCGGCCGGGGGCCGGCCGGGCAGGTCGCTCCGGAGCACCGGCGCACGTTCGTGAACCAGCCCGACCTCGATAAGCTCGTCGGCGATGCGCATCACCGCCATGAGCGAGAGGCCGAGGCGGCGGGCGAGCTCGGAGCGAGAGAGCGCCCCACCGCAGCCGAGCTCGGCGAGCATGCGTCCGCGATTGGCGCGGCGGACTCCGGCGGCATCGGCGACCGTCATTTACTAACTCCCTGTTAGTTATTAAACGGTGACGTGCCGGCCGCTGTCAAGGCTTTGCAACGTGACGCGGGGACCGGAAGGCGGGGCTCAGCGCCGCGCCTCGGTCGCCACGCCGTCGCTGATGATCATCACCGGCGCCGCGACGAGCGGCGGCAGAATCCCACCCGCCGGGCGCCCGCTCAGATCCGGAGCGATGGTCCAGGGCTGGTCCAACGGCACCGCCACCGACGCCGCCGGGTCGACCCCGTACGCTTTGACGGTGTCATGGTCCAGAGGCTTGGCGGAGACATCCATCGGTAGCGCGATCAGCGCCAGGCGCGCCCGCCCGCGCAGGATCAGCGCCCGGACCCCGTTTGCCTCCTGCCGCGTCAACGACCATGTCCCGCCGTCATTGCCGAGGAACGCCGCCATGGCTTCCACCGCCAGGCCGGCGGGACGAAAGTTGCAGCGGCGGTCGATGAGACCGTGGCGGACGAAATAGCCGCGGTCGATGTCCATGAAGGTGTCCAGCATGAGGGTAAGCCGCGGAAAGGCGAGGC
This sequence comes from Allostellaceae bacterium, assembly GCA_035509275.1. Classification (GTDB taxonomy): domain Bacteria; phylum Pseudomonadota; class Alphaproteobacteria; order ATCC43930; family CGMCC-115725; genus DAHUYF01. Next base: position 15,704 of record DATJLU010000104.1, read on the forward strand.
CGACGACGAAAAGCTCGGCGATTGCTGCCAGAATCCGCCCGTCATCGATGACATTCTCGGCGGGATTGTGGCTGGCGAGGCGGAGATGCAGATCGAGCGCGCAGCGGCGACGCGCCACCCAGTCGTCGAGGCTTGCCGCCAAGGCGACGAGGTCGGTGCCGAAGGCGGCGCGGATCACGAAGCCATCCACCGTCACCCGCTCGCGCAATGCTTCGATCTCGGTCATCTGGTCGGGCCGGAAGCCATGCGATACGAAGTGTTCCATGCGCGAGCCGACCTTGCGGTCCTCGGCCGACGTTGCGACGCGTGAGAGAAGGACAGGCCGGCCGAGCCGGGTGCGGAATTCGGCGAGCGCGTTCGCCTCTTCGCCGATGGCGTCGATCGGCAGCACGCATTCGTAGCGATCGATCAGAGCCGCATGGGCAAAGATGGTCTCGGCCGCGGCAGCCATCGGCACGCCGAAGCCGAAGACGGTGAAGCGATGACCATTGGCGACAAGATCGGCGAGCCGCGCCCGCGTTGTGGCATCGATCAGGTCGCGCAGCGGCACGCGCGCATGCCGGATGCCCAGCCGCCACAGCGCCGCCACCTGATAGTCGTTGCGCACCTCCTTGCGCAGGAATTCGTCCATCGGGCCGTTGTAAGGCAACGCTATGGTCTCCGCCCAGGGGTGCCGCAGAAACACGCCGAGGGGCGCGCCGCCGGGCCGTTTGGGATGCGGAAAACATGCGGCCGGCGAGCGCGGCGCGACCGGCGTTGCCGCCTCCTCCGCGGCGAGCGTCTGCCCGTAAGAGCGGACGTAGTTCACGATGTGGCCGTCGCGATAGATGTCGACGATCGCGAAGCCGAGCTTTTCGGCATCGTTGCGGCCGTTCTCGTGAAGCGCCTCGGCGCGATACATCTCCGCATAATCCTGCCGGACGAAGGATGTCGCCGGCATGGCGTAGAACTCGGTGCCGTCGACGCGGTGATAGAAGAAGTTGTGCACATGCCCGGCGATGACCGCTTCGACGCGATAGTTGCGGATGAGCGCCAGCATGTCGGAGCGTGCCGGCTCGTCGATATTGTCGTAATTACCTTCCTCGTCCGGCCGCAGCATGAACAGCGGATAATGCATGAACAGGACGATCCTGCGGTCATAGGCCGACCGCAGCGTCTCCTCGAGCCAGCGGCGCTGCGCCTGCTCGCGCGCCTGCCCCGAATTCAAGATGGCGTTGTTGACGATCACGAAGCGCATGCCGTCGCGATCGAAGCTGGTCCAGCTCGGCCCGAAGACCTGTTCGTGAAAGCCGACCCATTCGTCATGGACCATTTTTGCCGGCATGGCTCGATTCGGTTTGTCGCCGATATCGTGGTTGCCGGCGGCGACATGGAGGCGGTTGTGGTGCGAGCGGAAGATCGACTGCACCAGCTCCACCGCCGCGCCGAAGGTCGGCAATTCCGGGACGGGGTGGACGAGATCGCCGAGATGAACGACGAAGCTCGGATTATAGCGGGCGATCTCGCGGGCGACCCAACGCGCGCGTGCGGTGGCGAGCGCGTTGACTTGCCAGGGCGAGGAATCGTCGCCCATTTCCGGCTTTACATGGGTATCGGCGACGACGGCGAAGCTGAAGCGATAGTCTCCGGCATCGAAGGCGTTACTGGACATGCTCTTCTCTTTCCTGCCGTTCGCGCGGCGCCATGAAGCGCCGCTGGCTCCGCACGCAAGCTGCGGCTGGCAGCGCGTCGTCGCAATGCACAATTCGAGCCGCCTTGCGGCTCACTGTTATGGCTGGGGAGGCTTCACACTGCCGCTACTCTCGATCCGCTGCCACGTCGAGGTGGCGATCGCGGCGAGCTCTTCCTTGGCGTTCCAGAGCCGTGCCTCGAGGAAGCTGATGCTGCGGCCCCACTTGAGGAAGCGTCCCTCCGCGCGGGCGGGGCCAACCCCGACTGGCCGCAGGAACTGCGTGCGCATCTCCAGCGTCATGCCGGCACCCCTGGCGTGCTGCAGCAAATGACCCATGGCCACGTCGAGAACGAAGGCGATCACGCCGCCATGCAGGCTGCCCTGCGGATTGAACATGAAGTCGCGCACGTCGAACTCGACGACGCTGCGATCCTCCTGACAGCTGATGGCAAGCCCGTAAAGTCGGAGCAGGAAAAAGCGCCCAAACTCGGGACGATGGCTGGCGAGCGCCAATTCGAAGGCGGCCCGGGCCTGCACCTCATCCATAGGCCGTCTCCTCGCCGGCGTTCCGGCGGCGGCTCACTCGGCGGCCAGCGACGGCGCCACCGCCGCGTCTTGGCCAAGGCGTGCCAACTCGTGCTGCGGCCGCAGGAAAGCGAGGCCGATCACCCCGCCGATCAGCGCGACGATGCCGCAGATGACGAAGCCGCGCTCATAGCCTTGCGCCGGTGTCGCCGCGCTCGCGACGACGCTGCCCATGATGTAGGGGCCAAGCAGCCCGGCCGAGGTGTAGACGGCATTGTTGATCGCCAGCAACGCGCCACGCTGGCGCACCGGCGTGAACTCCCCAAGGATCGCATGTCCCATGACATAGATGACCGAGGGCACGGAAGTGCCGATCACCATGGCCGCAATCTTCAGCGCGTTCGACGGCAGCAGCGGCATCAGGATGAGGGCGACACCGCCGAGCGCCACCGCGCCGCCGCCGAGCATGCTGCGCGCCACCCGCGTGCTGACGCCCTGGGCCAGCAGGCGCTGCGACAGCCACCCGATGCTGATCACCGCAACCACGCTCATCGCCCAGGGCAGTGTGCTGAGCCAGCTCGCCGCATACTGGGAGAAGCCCAATCCCTTTATCAGGTAGGGCGTGGACCAGGTCACCAGCAGCGACAGGCCCCAAAACGCGCCGAAGCCGCAGGCGAAAGCGGCGAAGGTTGTCGGGTTGAGCAGCAGCCGCGAATAGGGGACGCGGTCCAGCGGGCCGGCGCCCGCGGGCGTGATCGCCGCCGCGAGTTCGCCCTCCGCACCGACGACGAGCCAGACGGCGCACCAGGCGAGGCCGATGATGCCGAGCACGCCGAAGGCCCAGTTCCACGAAATATGTTCGATCACCCAGTCGAGCGCCGGCAGCGCGAGCACGACGCCGAAGGCGGCGCCCTGCGAGATGATGGCGCTTGGCAGGGTGCGCTGCTCGTTCGGGAACCATTTGAAGGCGGCGTGCAGCGCTACCGGATAGGCGGGTCCCTCGCCGGCGCCGAGCACAACGCGGCAGGCGATCAGCGTCGGCAGGGTGACGGCGCCCAGCATCGGAAACTGGGTCAGCGCCCAGATCAACGCCATCGCGAGCAGCACCCGGCGCGACTCGATACGGTTGGCAATAAAGCCCGCGACGACGGCCGACACCGAGAACAGGAAGAAGAAGCTGGAGCCGACCAGTCCGAACTGTTGCGGCGTAAGGCCCAGGGCCCTCATGATCGGCACGCCCGCGAGCCCGATCACCGCCTTGTCGGCGAAATTGATGAACATGAAAAAAAACAGGAGGGCGATGATCACCCACCGCTTGCGCGTGGCCTGAAGCGCTGGTCCGAGCTTATCGGCATTGGGCGGCGGGACGGGCATGATCCTCAGCGACCTGTGTTGACCTGTCGCAACTCTGCGCACTTCAAAGATCATGCCGCAATGCACAATCGCCGCCGGGTCGCGGCTCACTGTTATGGGCGGCGGAGATGCACAGCGCGTCGTCCCGTTCGTCTTGACCGCCTGCTGATTTCGTGGGGAAAATCGTCTAAGTACCCTTTGCGAGGGAGCAACCATGGCGATCATCGAGGTACGCGGGATCGAGCTCGTCTACGAGGTGCTGGGCGAGGGCGGGCCATGGGTTGCGATCTCTCCTGGCGGGCGGCGCGGCTTCGCTTCGGACCGGGGGCTGGGCGAGCTCATCGCCGAGGCCGGGTTCCGCGTGCTGGTCTATGACCGCCGCAACACCGGCGCTGCCGCGATCGCGATCTCCGGCGAGTCCGAGAGCCACGAGCAGGCGGAGGATCTGCTGGCGCTGCTGCGCGCGCTCGATACCGGTCCCGCCTATATCGCGGGCTGCTCCTCGGGGAGCCGGCTCTCGCTGCTGCTGGCGCTGGCGCATCCCGAAGCGGTGCGCGCGCTGCTGCTCTGGCGCGTGACCGGCGGCGCCTATGCGGCCGAGCGCCTTGCCTTCAACTACTACACCCAGTTTCTGGATGCGGTGCAGCGCGGCGGCATCGACGCGGTCGCAGAGACCGAGCATTTCGCGGCGATGATCCGTGCCAATCCCGCCAATCGCGAGCGCCTCCACCGCCTGGGCGCAGCGCGCTTTGCGGCGGGCATGGAGCGCTGGCTTTCGGGCTTTCGCCAGGGATCGAACCATCCCGTCGCCGGCATCAGCCCGGACGCGATGCGGCAGCTCGCCATGCCGGCAGTCATCGTGCCCGGCAATGATCGCGTCCATCCCCGCGCGCCCGGCCAGGCCGCGCATCGCCTCATGCCCAACAGCCGCTACCGCGAAGTGCTCACCGCCGACCGCGATGTCGATGTCGATTTCGAGGGCTGGGAACGCGCCCGCGGCACGCTCGCCGCGGTGTTCGTCGATTTCCTGCGCGAGTGCGAAGCGCGGCGGATCGGGAGGTAGGCCGGGGCCTGCCCACCGCGCTGGCGCGATGCGCCGCCGGCAGCGATCTGCTAAGCACGGCGGATGAGCACCAAGGACAGCGCGGCGCCCTATCTGCCCTTCGATGGCGGCCGTTTCCGCCTGATGATGGGGCTGATGCCGCTGCCGCCGGCCGAGTGGATCGACGGCGACAGCGATCTGGCGCGGGACCTTGCCGCCAAGCGCAAGCTGCTCGAGACGCGTCGCGAGGAGGTCTTCGCGGCGCTCCCCGAGGCCGAGGCGCCGGCGGCCGAGCTGCTCCGCCTGCTGGTCGACCATCTGCTGCAGCATCAGGCAAGCGTGTTCTCGCGTCGGGGAGATGGGCTCTTCAACGCGGCGACCGGAGAGCGCTGGGATCTGGCGCAATCGGCGCTCCATCCGCTCGATCTCGCCGGCCGGCTGGTCCAGGAAGATCTTTGCCTCATGCAGCGGGATGCGGCCGAAGAGACCTATCGGCTCATCGGCGCCACGCTCTGCTCGCCGTCGCGCTGGCGGCTTGCCGACAAGATCGGCCGGCCGCTTGGCGGTATTCATGAGCCGGTGCCCGGCTATGCCGAGAAGCTGAAGCGGCCGGTCGACCGCTTCTTCGCCGCGCTGCTGCCGGAAAAGCCGGTCTGGCGGCTCAATTGGGGCATCGGCGACGATCCTGCGCCGTTTCAGCCGGTCGCGACGCGGGCCGCCCTTGCCGCGACCGCCGACACGGCGGGCGAGCTGCTGTGGCTGCGGGTCGAGCGCCAGACCTTGCGGCGCTTGCCGGCAAGCGGCGCCGTGGTCTTCACCATCCGCACGCATATCACCCGTCTCGACGCCGCGATCGCCTCACCCGGCGCCGCCGCCGATCTCGCCGCCGCCCTGCGCGAGATGCCGGAAGCGACGCGGCGCTACAAGCACATCGCGCCCATCCTGCCGGCGCTTCTCGGCTGGCTCGATGCGCGCGCGGCCGCGCGCGGATAAACCATCTGCCATGCAGATTGGCGATTTAACCCGAGACGGGCGCGGCGCTAGATTTCGGCTCGGCGTCAACCCGCGATCGGCGGAAAAAGGGGGGAACCTATGATCCATCACCCAACATCCTGTTTGTGCTGTAGCGCGCTTGGTCGTCGCCACTTCCTGCGTGCTGCCGGGGGCATTGCCGCCTTGGCGCTCGCGCCCGGCCTCGGTTTGGCCCAAGAGACGGTGCCGACCATTCCCTACGACTCCGTACGCGACCCGCTGCGCCTGCCGAACGACGTTTATTTCGGCGAATGCTCCGGCGTTGCGCTCAATTCCAAGGGCCATGTCTTCGTGCTCTCCCGCGGCAACACCGCGGGCCCTGCCTATGCCGCGGCCGCAACGCAACTCCTCGAATTCGGTCCGGATGGACGATTTCTGCGCGAGATCGGCAAGCATCTCTATGCCTGGTCCTTCGCGCATACCGTCAAGATCGATCGCGAGGACAACATCTGGGTCACCGACAAGGGCTCGGACATGGTGATCAAGTTCACCCCCGAGGGCCGCGTCGCCATGGTGTTCGGGCGCAAGCAAGAGGCCTCGGACGAAGCGACCGGCCCGTTGAAGCATCCGAATCCGCCGCTGCCGGCTGAGCCGGGCCGTTTCCGTCAGGTGACCGATGTGGCCTGGGACACCGCCGGCAACACCTATATCAGCGACGGCTACATCAATTCGCGCGTCGCCAAGGTCGACAAGGACGGCGAGTGGCTCAAATCATGGGGCGAGCGGGGAACCGGACCCGGACAGTTTCACACGCCCCACTCGATCGCGGTCGACGCGCGCGGGCTCGTCTACGTCGCCGACCGCAGCAACCGCCGCATCCAGGTGTTCGACGGGGAGGGCGCATTCGTAAAGCAGTTCACGATCGATGCGCCCGTGCCGCCCAACGCCAAGCCCGCGATCGGCGATATGCCCGGCGAAGCGGAAATCGCCGCAGGCACTTTCGCGCCGGGCGCGCCTTGGGCGATCTGCTTCTCCCCGCCGCCCGATCAGGCGCTCTACGTCTCCGACGCCTTTCCCGGCCGCATCTATAAGCTGACGCCTGAAGGCAAACTGCTCGGCATGCTCGGGCGCTCCGGCAAGAAGCTCAAGCAATTCGGCTGGGTTCACGAGATGGCCTGTCCGAAGCCGAACGTGCTCTTCGTGGCCGAGCTTCTCAACTGGCGGGTGCAGAAGCTTCTGCTCGGCTGACAGTTCAAGTTTGCAAAGACGGCCGCCAACGGCGTCGCCTGGCGCAGCATAGCGCGCCGCCGCGGGCTTTTCGCCTCAGGCGTCCATCTTGAGCACGACGCGGAAACGGGCCTTGCCGCTCAGCATGCGCTCGTAGGCTTCCTGCGCTTTTTCGAGGGGAAAGATTTCGTTCATCGAGACGACGTTGTTGAGCTTGCTGAAGGCGAGCGTGTCCTCCGAATCGCGCGCGACCCCGGAATACCAGCCGCGGACGCCGGCGCTCTTCCCGATAAGGTCGAGAATGTTCACCGTCAGCGGCCCGACCGCGCCGATCGCCATCATCACGCCGTTCGCGCCAAGGCCTCCGGCGATCCCCTCCATCGCCTTGCCGTCGGTGACGGTGGCGAGGATCGCCCTCGCGCCGCCCATCGCGGTCAGCGCCTTCGCCGGGTCTTCAGCGGCGCTGTCGATGTAGTCGCTAGCTCCGAGTTTCTTTGCCAGCTCCTCCTTGTCGCGTCCGCGATTGACCGCGACGGTGCGGAAGCCCTGCCGCGCCGCGTACTGGACCCCGAGGTGCCCGAGACCGCCGAGCCCGTGCACCGCGACGATATCGCCAGGCCCCGCTCCTGTGTGCCGCAGGGCGTTGAAGGTGGTGACTCCGGCGCAGAGCAAGGGCGCGGACTCGATCGGGTCGAGGTTATCCGGCACATGGGCGACCGCGGAAGCGCGGGCGATCATGTGAGTGGCGTAGCCGCCATCGCGGGTGACGCCGCTGATTTCGTGCACGTTCTCGCAAGCAAACGCGTTGTCGCGCCGGCATTGGCGGCAATAGTTGCACGAGCCGCCGAACCAGCCGACGCCGGCGCGGTCGCCGACTTTCCAGCCCTGCACGCCATCGCCGATCGCGTCGATGACGCCGATCACCTCGTGGCCCGGAACGCGCGGATACTGGACGATCGGAAACAGGCCCTGGACCGTCACCACGTCGCTGTGGCAGACGCCGCAGGCCTGGACGCGAATGCGCATTTCCTCGCGGCCCGGCGCCGGAATGTCCCGCTCCTCGGCCGCGAACGGCCCGCCGCGCTCCCGCACGACCATAGCGCGCATTTTCGCCATCGCCGGATTCCCCTTCGATCGAGTGAGCCCGCTCAATCCATGGGCCCGGCTTCGGGCCAATTTGCGGCGAGACCGATCCCCTAGCGGGCTTCCGCGCTTAGGGAACGAAGTTGCTCTGCCTGGGGCCCGTCAATTGGTAGACGTCGCCTTTGTCGTCCTCGATGACGCCGACAAAACCGGCCTTGGGCTCCATGACCAGCTCCTTGGCGAGCCTCGCGGTGCGGAATTTCCAACCCTGCGGCAGCTTGAGGAGATCGCCGAGGGAGTCGAGCTTGTCCATCGCGAGGTCCGGCGCCTCCTTGTTCGTGTAGGAGACCATGACCCAGGTCCGGCCTTTGGGATCGTCGAGCAGATAGACCTCCGATCCCTTCTTGAAGCCTTCCACGGCCGTTCGCGCTTCCAACCTCACGCGATAGGA
>DATJLU010000105.1:0-50261 GCA_035509275.1 Allostellaceae bacterium
CATCTCTGGGAGACGGTGAAGCTGCCGGACGGGAAGTCGATCCTCCCGGGCGTCATCACCCATGCGAGCAACATCGTCGAGCATCCCGAGCTCATCGCCGAGCGCCTGGTGCGATTCGCAAATCTCGTCGGGCGCGAGCGCGTGATGGCGAGCGCCGATTGCGGCTTCTCGTCGCAAGCGAGCTACAAGACCGAGGTGCATCCGACCGTCATCTGGGCCAAGTTCCGGGCGCTGGCCGAAGGGGCGCGGCTCGCGAGCGCGCGGGTCTTTTGACGCGCGCTTAGTGGGACGCGACACGCGCTTAAATTGACAAGGCGAAGAACGGCCGCCTAGGATCGCGGCTCGAACAATTCCGGCCGGATCGCCTCCGATCGCCTGGACCGTCATTCCCGCGTAGGCGGGAATCCATGTTTCCTCATGGACCCCCGCTTTCGCGGGGGTGACGGACAAAGGGGCTCGACCCGACTGGAACTCATCCAAGAAAATCGCAGCCCGGCATCGCAGCCGGGCGGGGAGGGAATATGCCGAAGAGTCCGCCGATGCTGTTGAGCCGCGAGCGCATCCTCACGACCCATGTGGGCAGCCTGCCGCGCAACGACACGCTTTCCGAGCTCCTGGTCGCGCGCGAGGCGGGCGAGCCGGTCGACGCGGCCAAGATGGACGCGGAGATGGACCGCGCCGTGCGCCACGTGGTCGATCGGCAGATCGCATCGGGCGTCGACGTGGTCAACGACGGCGAGCAGCAACGCGTCGGCTTCCAAACCTACGTGCCCCAGCGCATGTCCGGCTTCGGCGGCGAATCGAAGCGTCGGCGCGGCCTGGATTACGAGAAGTTCCCGGCGCTGGTCGAGATGCTGATGCGCCGCTTCCCGAAGCGCTCGCGCATGCAGAACGCGCCCGAGGCGCAGGCCGAGCTCCATTACCTCTCGACCGACCCGATCAAGGCCGAAATCGCGCGCTTCAAACGCGCGGCCGAGGCGCAAGGCGGCTTCGCGGATCTGTTCATGACCGCAGCCTCGCCGGGGATCATTTCGTCCACCATGCTCAACGCCTATTACGACAGCCGCGAGCGCTACCTGATGGCGCTCGCGCGCGAGATGCGCAAGGAGTATCTCGAGATCGCCAATGCGGGCCTGATCCTTCAGCTCGATTCCCCAGACCTCGCCATGGACCGCACGATGCTGTTCCGCGACCTCACCGACGAGGGCTTCGTCAAGGAGGCCGAGCTCAACGTGGCCGCCCTCAACGCCGCGATCGAGGGCATCCCGCGCGAGCGCGTGCGGCTTCATTGCTGCTGGGGCAATTGGGACGGGCCGCACGTCGACGACGTGGCGCTCGAGAAGATGCTGCCGGTCTATTACCAGGCGAATGTCGGGGCGCTCAGCATCGAGTTCGCCAATCCGCGCCACCAGCATGAATACGCGGCCCTCAAGACCCACAAGCTGCCGGCGCACATGACGCTGCTTCCGGGCGTGGTCGACACCACGACCAACATCGTCGAGCACCCGCAGGTGATCGCGCGGCGCATCCTCGAGGCGGTGTCCGCGGTCGGCGAGCGCGAGCGCGTGATCGCGTCGACCGATTGCGGCTTCGGCACCTTCACCGGGCGCGAATGGGTGATCGAGGACGCGGTCTGGCTCAAGCTCAAATCAATCCGCGAGGGTGCGGACATCGCGTCGGCGCATTTATGGGGAAAGCGCGTCGCCTGAAGGCGCGCGCCAAGGTCCCGGTTTGACAGGGGAAAGAAGCGTCCCCTACTATGCCCTCCGCGCAATCGATTGCACGGCGGCCTTCGGCGCCGGCCGCCACACCCAAGAACGCATAGGGGTCCATGTCCCGCATCCTGGTGAAATCGGGCATCATCGTGACGTTGGACGACACGACGCCCGACCTCGCGCGCGGCGACGTGCTGATCGAGGACGATCGCATCCTCGAGATCGCGCCCGCGATCGAGGCCGCGGGCGCGCGCATCATCGACGCGCGCGAGCGCATCGTCATGCCGGGCTTCGTCAACGCTCATATCCACACCTGGCAGACGGCGCTACGCGGGGTCGCGTCCGACTGGACCATCCCGGAATATCTCCACAACATGCACGCGGTGCTCGCCCCCGGCTTCGCGCCCGACGACATCAAGATCTCGAACCTCGCGGGCGCCTTGAACCAGCTCGACGGCGGCGTCACCACCATCGTCGACTGGAACCACAACAACCCGACGCCGGCGCACACCGACGCGGCGGTCGAGGGGCTCGCCGAGGCGGGCCTGCGCGCCCTCTATCTCCACGGCACGCCGAAGCCCGACCCGAAACCGGGCCAGAAGCATTTCAGCGAAGTGCCCCATCCGCGCGCCGAGATCGAGCGGCTGCGGCGCGGGCGCTTCGCGTCCGACGACGGGCTCTTGACCCTCGGGATGGCGATCCTCGGGCCGGCTTACTCGACCTACGAGGTGAGCCGCGCCGATTTCGCCCTCGCGCGCGACCAGGATCTCGTGTGCAGCATGCATGTGGGGGGCGGGGCGATGCGCACGCCCGACGGGTTCGAGCGGCTCATGGCGGAGGGGCTGGTCCGCGCGGGCACCAACCTCGTGCATGCCAACAACCTCTCGGCCGAGCGCCTGGCGCCGCTCCTCGAGCGCGGCGTCACGGTGTCGGTGACGCCCGAATGCGAGCTCCAGATGGGCTTCGGCGATCCGGTCACGGGCCGGCTCAGGGCCCTCGGCGCGTTGCCGTCGATCGGCACCGACGTCGAATCCGCCATGGGCCCCGACATGTTCACCAACATGCGCATGGCGCTCCAATATCAACGCGCCCTCGACAATCAGGACGTGCTCGATGCGACCGGGAAGGCGCCCGAGCGCGTCTCGATCGGCGCGCGCGAGGCGCTTCTCTGGGCGACCCTGGGTGGCGCGCGCATGGCGGGGCTCGAGAAGCGCGTGGGCTCGTTGGCGCCGGGGAAGCAGGCCGACCTCGTGCTGCTGCGCGCGGACGATCTCAACATGGCGCCGGCGATCGATCCGGTGCATTCGATCGTGTTCCATGCCGGGACAGCGAACGTCGACACCGTGCTGGTTGCCGGGCGCGTCGTGAAGGAGCGGGGGCGGCTCGCCTATGGCGATCTGGCGCGGCTCAAGGCGGCGCTTGTCGCGGTGGGACGGCGCGTCGCCGGGAATTTGGCGCGGGTGCACTGAGAATCTGCACGGAAAAGAAGCAGTTAGGGAGACGTCCGGCCGGGTCCAAGGACGTTGCATTCCAAGGGCGGTCCGGCGCAAGATTGCAGGACATAACAGTTCGAGGGGTGGGTCTCGAATTCAAACGCTGATGAACAAGGGAGGCAAGACAATGCATTCGACTCGACGCCGTTTTGGACGATCGGTCCTCGGCGCTCTGGCCATGGCGGTTGCGGCATTCGCCGTCGCCCCCGCGGTCCAGGCGGCGCAGCCGATCAAGATCGGTTTTAGCCTCGAGCTCACCGGCCCGTTGGCCGGCGGCGGCAAGCCGTCGCTCTTGGCGATCCAGATGTGGGCGCAGGACACCAACGACGCGGGCGGGCTGCTCGGGCGCCCGGTCCAGCTCGTCTACTACGACGACCAGAGCAACCCGGCGAACGTGCCGGCGATCTACACCAAGCTTCTCGACGTCGACAAGGTCGACTTCGTGATGTCGTCCTACGGCACCAACCTGATCGCCCCCGCGATGCCGATCGTGATGGCGCACAACAAGGTCTATTTCGGCCTGTTCGGCACGGCCGTGAACGCCAAGTTCCACTACAACAAGTACTTCTCGATCCTGCCCAACGGGCCGGATCCGGCGCTCGGGCCCGACTACGGCTTCTTCCAGGTGGCCGAGGAGATGAAACCGAAGCCCGAGACCGTGGCGCTCGTCGCGGCCGACGCCGAATACGCCCAGAACGTGATCGGCGGCGCCCGCCGCGTGGTCAAGGAGCTCGGCCTGAAGACCGTCTACGACCAGAGCTATCCGCCCTCGATCACCGATTGCACGCCCATCATGCACGCGGTCCAGGCGACCAATCCCGACATCGTCTACGTCGCCTCCTATCCGCCGGATACCATCTGCATGGTGCGCGCGGCCAACGAGATCGGCCTCAAGACCAAGATCTTCGGCGGCGGCATGATCGGGCTCGCCTTCGCGCCGATCAAGACGCAGCTCGGGCCGCTCCTGAACGGCATCATCGCCTACGACGTCTACGTGCCCGCGCCGACCATGGACTTCCCGGGCGTGCAGGCGTTCCTCAAGATCTACCAGGCCAAGGCCAAGGTCGAGCACGTCGATCCGCTCGGCTACTACCTGCCGCCCTACGCCTACGCCCAGATGCAGATCTTGGGCGATGCGATCAAGGCGACCGGCAGCCTCGACCAGGACAAGATCGGCGCCTACATCCACAAGACCACGTTCCATACGATCGTGGGCGACATCGCCTTCAACGATGCGGGCGAGTGGCGCAAGGCGCGCATTCTGTTCGTGCAGTACAAGGGGGTGCAGGGCCACGATCTGGCGCAGTTCACCCATGTCGGCACGCAGACCATCCTCTATCCGCCCGAGTTCAAGGACGGGACCTTCGAGTACCCGTATTCGGGCATCAAGAAATAGCCATGACGGCCGGCCCCGCGGCCGGCCCGCCGCGGCGACGCGAAGCGACACCCCGCCCCTTGGGCGGGGTGTCGTGCTTTCGGGGCCAGACGGGGCCGCGGAAATCCGCGCATCTGACGAATTTCTGACACTGGCGGAGAAGATCGCGTTTTGGCGCCGGGCCGATTTGCGTCCGCGACCCTGCAAGAGGCGGGCAAATATTAATGCCTGACTATCCAATAGCTCGATAATTATGTCCTAGCTATTGATATGCGCCGCTCAACTCTTCCCGTAGACCGGGACGATGGCGCCGCGGGTCACGGCATTCGCGGGCGAGGCGAGGAACAGGATGGTCGCCGCGACCTCCTCGACCTTGGGCCAGGCGGCGAAATCCGCCTTGGGCATGGCGCGCCGGTTGGCGGGCGTGTCCATGATCGAGGGCGCCACCGCGTTGACGTGGATGCCTTTGGGCGCCAATTCCTCGGCGAGGGCCACGGTCGCGGCGGCGAGCGCCGCTTTCGAGAGCGCATAGGCGCTCATGCCCGCGCCCGAGCGCCATTCGAGTGCTGCGCGCGCCGTAACGTTGACGATGCGCCCGCCCGCCCCGCGCGCCGTCATCGCCGCCGCCGCGGCGCGCATGCAGAGATAGGCGGTCGCGAGGTTGAGCTCGAGCTGGCCCATGAGAAGTTTCTTGTCGGAGCCGGCGAGGGGCGCCATGGCGAAGCCGCCCGCGAGATGGATCGAGGCCCAGAGATCGGGTACCCGCCCATAGAGGCGCTCGACCTCGGCCTCCTCGGCGAGGCTCGCGCAGGAGACCAGGCTCACGCGCCCGTGCCCGCGATGGGGAAAGCTCTCGGCCTCGGTCTCGTGGAGATAGGGCACGGTGCAAGCAGCGCCCTGGGCGAGGAGGGCGCCCACCGTAGCGCTGCCGAGGGCGCCGGTGCCGCCCGTGACGACGATCTTGCGTCCGTCGAAATCCATGTCCGCCCCCCTGCGTTCCCCGAAGGTCGGCCATGCTCCGCCCGCGCGGCCGGCTCCGTCAAGCGATGGACTCAGTCAAGGCCTGGCTCGGTCAAGGGCCAGCGGGCGGTCGAGCGATCAAGTGGGGGTGCCGGAAATGAAACCGGCGGGCGCGCGAAGCGTCCGCCGGCTCCTCTCTCTAACGAGGCTAGGGGGAGGGCTAGAGAGAGACCCCTCATAAAACGAAGGCCCGGAAGGGGCATTGATATGGATCAAAGGCGCGGAACCCCTTGGTTTCGCGCGGGGGCGGCGCGAGATCGGGACGAAGCCCTCGACGCTTTCCGCGCGGGCGGCGAAATCGGCTAAAATCGGGTCCGCTCATCTCCAGTTCGGCCGGCCTCGAGCAACATGGAAATCCCGACGGGGCGTTTGCCCCAACGTTGGTTCGTCGGCGACGCCCGGGCCGCTTGGGCCGCGGCCGGCGGCGACGCCTTGCTGGCGCTTTTCGTCGTGATCCTCGGCTGGAAGATGACCTACGGCCTCGGCCACGTGCTCGACATCGAGCTCGGGGACGAAAGCTACTATCTCCGCGCCGGGCTCGATTTCTTCCGCCATCGCCCGGCGGCCGATTGGTCGCCGCTTTACGATTTCGTCTATTGGCTGCTCGCACACCGGTTCCACGATCCGGTCGCCGTCTACATGGCGAACCAGGAGCTTCAGACGGTGCTCCTGCCGGCGGCGCTGTTTTTGTGCTTGCGGGCAGTCGGGGTCGGCCGCCTCCCGGCCTTGCTGCTGAGCGCCTATTTCCTGATTTCGGCCGCGGATTTGCCGATCTGGCCCAAGCCGATGCATTTCGCGATGACCGTGTTGTTGCTGTTCCTCGTCGCTTTCTTCCGGCTGCGCGCGAGCCCGGCGCGCATCCCGCTTCTCCTCCTCGGCGCGGGCATCGCGTCGATGATCAGGCCCGAATTCCTGATCGCGTTCGGGCTCCTCGCCTGCGTCCTCGCCTACGAGCTGGTGCGGCGCGGCTCGAAGGCGTTGCGCGCGCTGTACGCAATTCTGTGCCTGGTGCCGGTCGCGATTCTGTTCCTCCATTTCGGCGTGCCGTTCAGCAACCAACGCAGCTTCGCCGCCTTCACCGATCACTTCGTCATGAACTATGCCCACGCGCACCGCATCGTGGGCGACGCCGAGCCGCTCGCGCCGTCGATCATGCGCGCCACGTTCGGTTCGGCGCACGACGTGCTCGCGGCGGCACGGGCGAATCCGGGCGCATTCCTCTGGCATGTGGGGACGAACCTGGCTCATTTCCCGCGCCAGCTCGCCTCGCTCGTACTCGGCCATTACGATCTGGTCACGCCGCGTAGTCATTTCTTCGCGCTTCTCGAGGCGGCGCTTGCGGGCCTACTGGCACTCGGCTTCCTCTATCGCGTGCGCGGCCGCATTGCCTTCGAGCGGGCGCGGCTCGCCTCGACCGACATGGCCTGCCTCGCCTGCCTTGCAGCGCCGGTGCTGATTTCGGTGCTGTTGGTGGCGCCGCGCATCCATTACGTGATGGGCTTCGAGGTCCTGCTCGTCGTAGCGCTCGCCTTCGTTTTGCGCTTCGAGCGCGGAGCGCCGGCGACGCCGCTCCGGCGCTTGGCCGTGCCGTGCCTGGCGCTGCTCGTCGCCGTCCCGTCGCTCGGCTCGCTCTATTACTTCATGAACGGGCCGCCGAGCGCGCTCGCGGTCACGCCCCGCCCGATACTCGAAACCGTCGAGTACCTGCGCAGCCTCAAGGGGCCGGGGCCGCTCGTGGTGTGCGAATCCTTCACCGGCGCCATCGACGCCTATCTGGGGCCGGGCGCGCGCTCGATCAGCATCGTCGGCAAACGCGGCCTGCCGGTTTCGGATTTGATCGCCAAGGAAGGGATCGACGTCTTCGTGGTCGACGATGCGTTCCGCTCGCGCCAGGTGCTCGACTCGGTGCCGGGTTTGGCGCAGTTGATCGCGGACCCCGCGCGGCTCGGGTTTCGCCGGCACAGGCTCGAAGACTCCAATGACGTGATTCTCGTGAGCGACAAGTTCACCCCGGCAAGCGCACCGGGTGCCGAGGGCGGTTGAGGCCCCGCCGACGTCAGTCCGCGCGGCCGAGGGCGCGCGCGTAAGCCTGCTGGCGCGCGACGAGGGCCGCGAGGTCGAGGCCCGGGATGGTGCCGGCCTCGACCAGCCAACGTCCCGCGACCATCACCCGGTCGGCGCGATGGGCGCCCGCGAGCACAAGCGCCGCAAGCGCGTCGCCATGGCCCGCGAAGCGCAGCTCGTCGAGCTTGAAGAGCGCTAGGTCCGCGGCCTTCCCGGGCTCGAGCGCGCCGAGCTCGGGCCGGCCGAGGCAGGCGGCGGAGCCGGCCGTCGCCCAACGCAAGGCATCGCGATGGCTCACCGAGGCGATGCCGTGGCGCCCGCGTTGGAGCAGGAATGCCGCGCGCACCTCCTGGATCAGGTTGGAGGCATCGTTCGACGCGGACCCGTCGACGCCGAGGCCGACCGCGACCCCGGCCGCCTCGAGAGTGGGGACCGGGCAGGTGCCCGAGGCGAGGAGCTGATTGCTCGCCGGGCAATGGCTCACCGAGATGCCGGCGCGCGCGAGGCGCTGAAGCTCAGGGGCGTCGAAATGGATGCCATGGGCGAGCCAGAGGGGCCGCTCGAGCCAGCCGCATTCCTCGAGGTAGTCGAGCGGCCGGCAGCCCTGGGCCGCAAGGCAATAGCGGTTCTCGTCCTCGGTCTCGGCGAGGTGGGTATGGAGGCGCACGCCCGTGCGCGCGGCGAGCGCGGCGGTCGCGCGCATGAGAGACGTCGTGACCGAGAAGGGCGAGCACGGCGCGAGCGCCACCTGCACCATCGCGTCCGGGCCGGGCTCGTGGTAGGCCGCGATGAGGCGCGCCGAATCCTCGAGGATTGCGTCCTCGTCCTCGACGAGATCGTCGGGCGGAAGCCCACCATCGCGTTGGCCGCGATTCATCGAGCCGCGTGTGACGAGGACGCGCATGCCGAGCTTTCGCGCCGCCGCGACCTCGATGTCGATCGCGCGCTCGAGCCCGCGCGGGAACACGTAATGATGGTCGCTCGTCGTCGTGCAGCCCGAAAGCAGCAGCTCCGCGAGCGCCACCGTGACGGCGTTCTCCAACGCGCCGGGCGTGAGCCGCGCCCAGACCGGATAAAGCGCCTGGAGCCAGGGGAACAGCTCCTTGTCGAGCGCCGCGGGGAGGGCGCGGGTCAGCGTCTGGAAGAAATGATGGTGCGTGTTGACGAGGCCCGGCAGCACGACGTGAGCGCCCGCCTCGAAACGCGCGCAGTCGGGCGTCGCCGGCTCGGCGCCCTTGGGCACCAGCTCGAGAATGCGGCCGCCCGCGACGACCAGGCCGCGCTCGGCACCCGCGGCGAGGATCGCGAGCGGGTCCTTGATCCATAATGGGCGCTTGATCCCGCTCACAGGCCGCTCCGATCCCATCATGGTCGAACGCTCGGCCCATGATCCTACAGGCTCGGGCCGCTCGCCAGGGGCGCCAAGAGTCGCCGGCATGCCTGCGCCCGTCACGAAGGCAGTGCCTAACGGCGCGGCAATTCTACAAGGCAGGTGGCGAAAATTTGAACCGACGCTCTTGGGGTGGCGCGGGAAATTGGCGGCTTTCGGCCAACCTGACTGCGGCATTATTTTTGCGCTGCACGGGAATTGTAATGCGCGATTCGAGCCGCCGACGTTCAGGGCGGCTCAGGGGGCTTGGGTCGCTGCGAGGGGATCCTCCGGCCGGTGCCGGGGGCCAAGCGGCCGAAAGGGATGCCATGACAGCAAGCGCAGAGGCGGAAGGCTTCAAGCCGAAATTCTGGGTTCCGGGGGATTGGAACGCGTTCTTCGGCTTCGGCACCAACATCCTGGTCAACGTGCTCGTGCTCACGGGCCTGCTCCGGTTCGTCCTCAAGATGCCGGACAGCCTGGTGTTCGGGCGCATCCTGCCGGCGACCGGCCTGATGCTGTTCCTGAGCACGGTCTATTACGCCTGGCTCGGCTACCGGCTCGCGAAGAAGACGGGGCGCACCGACGTGTGCGCGCTCCCCTCGGGCATCAGCGTGCCCCACATGTTCGTGGTCACCTTCGTGATCATGATGCCGATCCTGAACCGCACCCATAATCCGGTCGAGGCGTGGGAGGCGGGGCTGACCTGGGTGTTCGTGCAGAGCTTCGTGCTCATGGCGGGCGGGTTCATCGCCCCCGTGATCCGGCGCATCACGCCGCGCGCGGCCCTGCTCGGCTCGCTCGCGGGCATCTCGATCACCTTCATCTCCCTGAGTCCGGCGCAGCAGATGTACATGACGCCGTTCATCGGCCTCGTCTGCTTCGCGATCATCTTGATCAACTGGTTCGGCGGCGTGCGCTACTACAAGGGCATTCCGGCGGGCCTGGTCGCGATCGGCGTCGGTTCGCTCATCGCCTGGGGCTCGAACCTGCTCGGCTACAATTTCGGCGGCATGGGGGTCGACAAGCTGCACGCGGCCCTCTCGAATTTCGGCCTCGAGGTGCCGATCCCCGAGGTCGGCCACGTGCTCGCGGGCTTCAAGTACTACGCCATCATCATGGTGACCGCGATTCCGTTCGCGATCTACGACCTGGTCGAGGCGATGGACAACGTCGAGAGTGCCTCGGCCGCGGGCGACAATTTCCCGACCACGCGCGTGCTCACCGCCGACGGCGTCATCAGCCTGATCGGCTGCCTGATGGGCAACCCCTTCATCAATGCCGTCTATATCGGCCATCCCGGCTGGAAAGCGATGGGCGGCCGCATCGGCTATTCCGCCGCCACCGGCGTCATGGTGATCCTGCTCTCCTGGCTCGGCATCGTCGCGGTGATGATGGCGCTGATCCCGGTCGTCGCCATCCTGCCGATCCTGCTTTACATCGGCATGCTGATCGGCTCGCAGGCCTTTCAGGAGACGCCGAAATCGCACGCGCCGGCGATCATCCTGGCGATGGTCCCGCAGATCGCAGCTTGGGGAAAGCTGCAGATCGACGGCGCGCTCGGCGCCGCCGGCACCAACGCCGGCGCGCTCGGCTTCGACAAGCTGGCCTCGGTCGGCGTGCTCTATCATGGGCTCGAGGTGCTGGGCGGCGGCGCCATCCTCGCCGGCGTGGTGATCGGCGCGATCACCGTCTTCATCATCGAGGCGGAGCTGATCAAAGCGGCGGCGTTTGCGGCGGTTGGCGCGGTGCTGACCTTCTTCGGCTTCATCCATGGCGAAGCCATCGGCATCGGCCGCTCGCCGGCGGTGGCGGTCAGCTATCTCGCGATCGCCGGCGTGCTGCTGCTCTGCGCGCGGTTCGCGCCGGCAACGAAGCCGATGCCGATGCACCACGCGGTCAGCCCGTCGCCGGCGGAGTGAGGCGGCTTCAAAGATGGACCACAGAGGCGATGAGGCGATGAGAAGAGAAGGAATTGGCGCGTGAAGCGCGCCGTTACGCCTTTCCTCACTGCCTCACCGCCTCGGTGGTGAATCTGTGAGAGCCCTCACCCTCCCATCGCTGCGCGATGGGTCCCTCCCTCTCCCGCTCTCGCGGGCGAGGGGTTGATGCCTTCACTGCAGTAGCGGCGCTGCTTCGGCAATCGGGACGGGTTTGGCGGACAAGACTAGGTCGCCGGCTTTGGCTTCCCAGGGCGCTTCGGCGCGCGCGAGGGGATCGCGCGGCGACAGGCGGTGCTCGAGGACGAAGCGGCTGAGCAGGGCGCGGCGGGCATCGGCGGGATCGCGCGCGCCCTCGGCGGCGAGGAGCACGGCGCTGGCGGCGTTGTAGAGGGCGGTGGCGGCGCTGCGCGCCTCGGACTCGGCGTCGCGGTCGCGCGCGACTTCCTCGGCCAGGCGCAGGGCGCGGTCGAGCGCGTCCCCGAGGCGCTGGCGATAGCCGGGCGGCAGCGCGGCGCTGCCGAGCCGCTCGGAAAGACGCTGGGCGAGCGCGCGGTGGGCGCCGTCCTTGCCGACGGCGCGGGTGACGAGATCGAGCGCGATGATGTTGCTGGTGCCTTCCCAGAGCACGCCGATATGCGCATCGCGCACCAGGCGCGCCGTCACCCATTCCTCGATATAGCCATTGCCGCCGCGCGCCTCCATGGCGCCGGTGGCAACCCTGATGTTGTCGCGGCAGGCGCGGAACTTAATCAGCGGCGTCAGCACGCGCAGCAGATCCTCGCGCCCCTCGCCCATCGCCGCCGCGGTGAAGAGGAACATCGACAGCGCCTGCTCGGTCGGCACCATCAGCTTCAGCAGCTGGCGGCGCATCAGCGGAAACTCCGCGACCCTGCGGCCGAACGCGCGGCGCCCATGCGCGGCGGCGAGCGCCTCGTTGAAGCAGCGCCGCATCATCGCCGCGGCGCGGACGCCATGCGAGAGCCGGGAGAGGTTGACCTGGTCGAGCATCTGCTTGAAGCCGCGGTCGAGCCGGCCGATGAGATAGGCCTCGGCGCCGTCGAGGCGGATCTCGCCGCTCGCCATCGAGCGCGTGCCGAGCTTGTCCTTGAGGCGCACGATGCGATAGGCGTTGCGGCTGCCATCCCGACGCCGGCGCGGCAAGGCGAAGAGCGCGAGCCCCGCGGTTCCCGCCGCCGCGCCTTCGGGCCGCGCCAGCAGCAGCGCCACATCGGCATCGGCATGCGAGCAGAACCATTTGTCGCCCTCGAGCCGCCACGCGCCGTCCTGTTGCCGCGCCACCGTCTCGAGCGCGCCGACATCGGAACCGCCGGCCTTCTCGGTGATGAACTGCGTGCCTTTCCACAGCAGCTTCGGATCGTCGGCGAGCATGCGGCCGAGCAGATAGTCGCGGGTCGCCGCGTCGGCGTAGCGGCGGATGAGATGGATCGAGGTGTCGGTGACGCTGATCGGGCACATCAGCCCGAACTCGCCCTGCACGAAGAGATATTGGCAAACATATTTGGCAACCGGCGGCAGCGCCTCCGGCCAGCCCAGCACGCCGCCGCGATGGCTCATCGCCTGAAACTGGAAATCCTCGAAGGCGATGCGCTCCATCTCGCGATAGGCGGGGTGATATTCGATCCAATCCTCGTCGCGGCCGAGCCGGTCGCGCGCATGCAGCAGCGGCGGGTTCTTGTCGGCGATCGCCGCCAGCTCGTCGATGCGGCCGCCGGCGAGCGCGCCGAGCCGCTCGAAATGCGGTGCGAAATGCGCCAGCGTCCTGGCGTCGAGGTAATGCGGCAGGAGCTGCCGCAGCCCGTCATCGCCGGCGAAGAAATTCATCCCGCGGCAATCGCCGGCGATCGGACTCGGTTGAAGCATCCCATCCTCCCCGGCCGCGCCTGCGCATCGCGGCCCTGCCCTTTCCCTGGCTCGGATCGGCAGCCTATCATCCGGCCGGCGCAGGAGGAAATCATGCGGCTGTTCGATCTCAAGGGAAGAGTCGCCGTGGTCACCGGCGGCAATGGCGGCATCGGCCTCGGCATGGCGCGCGGCATCGCCGAAGCCGGGGCCACCGTGGTCATCGTCGGGCGCGACAAGGAGAAGACCGATAACGCCGCCGGCGCGCTGCGCGATGCCGGGATGCGCGTCGCCGGCATGGTCGCCGATGTGACGCATGAGCAATCCTGCCGCTCGCTGGTCGCGGCGACGGTGCAGGCCTTCGGCGGCATCGACATCCTGGTCAACAATGCCGGCGTCAACATCCGCAAGCAGCCGGAGGAGTACACCATCCAGGAATGGAACACGGTGCTGGTCACCAACCTCTCGAGCGCCTTCGTCTGCGCCCAGGCGGCCTATCCCGAGATGGCGCGGGGCGGCGGCGGCAAGATCATCAATACCGGCTCGATGATGTCGCTGTTCGGCAGCGCCTATGCCGCGCCCTATTCGGCCAGCAAAGGCGGCATCGTGCAGCTGACGCGCGCGCTCGCCGCCGCCTGGGCCAAGGACAATATCCAGGTGAACGCGGTGCTGCCGGGCTGGATCGACACCGACCTGACACGCCGCGCGCGCGAGGAAGTGCCGGGCCTGCATGAGCGCGTGCTGGCGCGCACCCCGGCGGCGCGCTGGGGCGAGCCCGGCGACCTCGCCGGCATCGCCGTCTTCCTGGCGAGCCGCGCCTCCGACTTCGTCACCGGCACCGCCATCCCGGTCGATGGCGGCTACGCGGCGCAGGGGTGAAGTCCTTCTCCGCCGCGCAACGCGGTAGCGTTGTCGCGGGCGGGCCAACTCGCTTCGCGAGTTCGCCTGGAGTTGACACGAAGGGACGCGCCCTCGAAGCTCCCCCACCTCACCCCAACCCTCTCCGCCCCCAGGGGCGGAGAGGGGGAAGTCAAGGAAGCGCTGTAACGCCCAGGGAAGGACTGCCGCCATGACGGATTTCACCAGGTTCTACATCAACGGCGAATGGGTCGCGCCGGTCGAGCCGCGGGTGGCCGCGGTGATCAATCCTGCGACCGAAGAGAAGGTGGCGGAGATCAGCCTGGGCGGTGCGCGCGATGTCGAGCGCGCGGTGGCCGCGGCCAAGGCCGCCTTCCCCGGCTTTGCGCGCAGCAGCAAAGAGGAGCGCCTGGCGCTGCTGCAACGGGTGGTCGATGCCTACAAGGCGCGCGCCGACGAGCTGGCGCAGACCATCACCAAGGAGATGGGCGCGCCCGCCTGGCTCGCGAGCCGCGCCCAGGCCGCGGTCGGCATGGCGCATCTCATGCAGATGCTCGGCGTGCTGAAGGAGTTCAGCTTCGAGCGGATGCTCGGCAAGACGCTGATCGCGCGCGAGCCGGTCGGCGTGTGCGGCCTCATCACGCCATGGAACTGGCCGATGAACCAGATCGCCTGCAAGGTCGTGCCGGCGCTCGCCGCGGGCTGCACCATGGTGCTGAAGCCGTCGGAATATACGCCGCTCGATGCCATGCTCTTCGCCGAAATCCTGCACAGCGCGGGCGTGCCCAAGGGGGTCTTCAACCTCGTCAATGGCGACGGGCCGACGGTCGGGCAGGCGCTCGCCAGCCATCCCGATATCGACATGGTGTCGTTCACCGGCTCGACCCGCGGCGGCATCGCCGTCGCCAAGGCCGCCGCCGACACGGTGAAGCGCGTCCATCAGGAGCTCGGCGGCAAATCCGCCAACATCGTCCTGCCCGATGCCGATCTGCAGAAAGCGGTGGCGGGAGGCGTCCAGGCCTGCTTCCTCAACAGCGGCCAGTCCTGCGACGCGCCGACGCGGATGTTCGTGCATCGGCCGCAGCACGACCAGGCCGCCGCCATCGCCAAGGCAGCGGCCGAGGCGACCAAGGCGGGCGATCCCAACACCAAGGGCACGAGCATCGGCCCGGTAGTGAACGAGGCGCAGTTCCGCAAGATTCAGAAGCTGATCGAAACCGGCATCGCCGAGGGCGCAACCTTGGTGGCGGGTGGACCCGGCCGGCCCGACGGCATCAATCGCGGCTATTACGTGCGCCCGACCGTGTTCGCCAATGTCAAACCGGAGATGACGATCGCGCGCGAGGAGATCTTCGGCCCGGTGCTGTCGATCCTGCCCTATGACAGCGAGGAGCAGGCGATCCGCATGGCCAACGATACTGTCTATGGCCTCTCGGGCTATGTGCAGTCGGGCGATCTCGAGCATGCGCGCCGCGTCGCGGCGCAGCTCCGCACCGGGCAAGTGCGCCTCAACGGCGCCGGCCCCGATTTCGCCGCGCCCTTCGGCGGCTACAAGCAATCCGGCAATGGGCGCGAATGGGGCGAGTTCGGCCTGCACGAATTCCTCGAAACCAAGGCGATCATCGGTTACGGGGGATAGCGGCGCGCGTCGCCGCAATGGGTCGGTTGGGTTTTGCATCTCAACACTGAGGAGAGATCATGAACAGCAAGAGCATTGTTTTCGCCCTCGCCTGCCTGACGGCGCTGCCGGTGGCGAGCTATGGCCAGACCGCGGCCGGCCAGCCGGCGGCAGCACCCGCCCAGCCGCGGTCGATCGCGGCGGAATGGCGGAAGTTCCGCGCCGACTACCGGGAGCACTACGAGAAACTCAGCGCGGCCGATAAGGAGAAGGTGAAAGCCATTCACCAGCAGATCGACGCGCTGCACCAACAGGAAGACCAGATCGTCGGCGTGACCCCGCCCGCGCCGGCGGGCGGGCAGAAGTAGGGCGTCGTCGGTTTAGATCGAAGCGCTTGCTTCCTTTATCCGTCATTCCCGCGAAAGCGGGAATCCACGACTGTGGACCCCCGCTTTCGCGGGGGTGACGACTGAGGGCGGTTCCGTTTAAGCGAATACGGCTCTTGCGCGCCGATCATCGAGCAGCGGACAGCTCTGCGCGAGGCGCGACTGCCTGCGACCTCGCTCAGCCGAGATAGTCGTACGCCACTTTGCCCAGACCGAGGGTGAGGTGGCAGAGGATGTGGGTTGCCGAGACGATTTCGAGCACCGGCAGATCCGCGACCGGAGCCAGGGCGTGCGGGTTGAGCGCGAGCGCCGCGGGTCCCGTCCAGGCGCCGATGAGGTCGATGTCCTCGAGATAGTATTCGACGAGCTCGCAGATGCGCGGCGTGCCGTCGCCATGCGGCACGATCTTGAGGAGAAAGTTCGGCGCCGCGAGCGATGCCTGCACCGCGGCGCGGTCGGCCGGGCGATGCTTGTAGCCCATCGTCCCCGTCGCCACCCGCACCGGCCCGTAGTCGAGCGTGCCGACGAGCGTGTCGATCTCCGCCCTGAGGCTCGGGCTCGCCAGCTTTTTGGGGAAGCCCCAGAGCTCGCGCCCGCCGGCGATCGGCGGATGGTCGTTGAGGAACATGCAGTGGCTGTAGCCGCCGGCGCTGCCGCGGAAAGAGACCGGGATCACCTGACCGCTCTCGCAATAATCGCCGAAGCCGGTCGAGTTCGGCATGCGAATGAATTCGTAATGGACGAGCGGCGCGGCGAGCTCGAGCGGCTCCGGCACGATGGCGCGCAGCTTCTCGGGATCGGAGCGATAGGTGATGACGAGATATTCGCGGTCGACGTAACGATAGGGCCCGGGCGGGAAAGCCGGGCTGGTCAGCGGCATGGCAAAGGCACGCTCACGAATCTCGCTCTCCTTCATGGCGTTGCTCCCTCGGGTCCTCTGGCGTCAGATGTCGTCGTCGCGATGCAGATCGTGCACGATGACGCCGTCGGCCGTCTCGGGCGGCGACAGCCACTCCGGATGACGCAGCGTGCGTTGCGTGTCGTGATAGCCCGCCTCCCAGTGCTCGCGCATCGAGGTGCCGGAGAACTCGTAATCTTTGGCGTGGCCTTCGTAGCTTTTTTGCTGATAGATGAGGTGAATGATGTTGATCGCCGCCATCTGCGAGAGCTCGGCGAGGAGCCGTTCCTGCTCGGCGTCGCGCTGCTCGGGCGGGAGCTTCGCGAGCGCCGCGCGCAATTGGCGCTTCAGCGCGTACAGCTTGCGGAAATGATCGGTGTTCTGCCGCGTCCGGCTGGAGTAGATGATGTCCTTGTGGCGCCCCATGACGTCGCGCATGTCGCGCGGCAGCGAGCCGCGGGCGCTGAAGAGATCGACCTGGAAGACGAGGCTGCTGAGATTGTCCTCTTGATCGAGCAGATACTGCAGCGGCGTGTTCGAGACGATGCCGCCATCCCAATAATACTCGCCCGCGATCTTCATCGCCGGCAGTGCCGGCGGCAGCGCGCCGCTCGCCATGATGTGGCGCGCGTCGACCGGCTCCTTGCCATTGTCGAAATAGATGAAATTGCCGCTGCGGACATTGACGGCGCCGACGGTGAGGCGCGTCACCCCGCTGTTCAGCAGGTCGAAGTCGATCAGCTTTTCCAAGGTGCCGGCGAGCTGGCGCGAATCATAATAGCTGAGCGCGGCAGGCGCGCCGGCGGGCTGGAACCAGGGACCGAGAAGTCGGGGCTCGAAGAAGCCCGGCTGCCCCAGCATCGTCGTCATGAAGGCGCTGGCATGGTTGCGCAGCATGCGGAACATGTCGCCGTCCGGGGTGTAGGCCCAGATCTTGCGGCCGGAGACCAGCTCCCAGAATTGCCGCAGCCGGCTCAGCCGGTTTTCCGGCTTGTTGCCGGCGATGATCGAGGCGTTGATGGCGCCGATCGACACCCCGGCGAGCCAGGTCGGCTCGCAGCCGGCCTCGGACAGCGCGTGATAAACCCCGGCCTGATAGGCGCCCAGCGCGCCACCGCCCTGCAGCACCAAGGCGACGCGATCGTAGCGGCCGGCGAACGCCGCGGCACGCTGACCGGGCCGCGCCGCGACCTCGCGCAAACTGTCCATGAACGGCTCGCCCCCTCATTCCGGCCGGAAACCGACAAAATCTATCGCGCCGCAATGACAGAAATATGATGCGCCCGGCAGGGCTCGGCGTCAGATCCGGCCGAGCGCGCGCAGGATGCGCTCCGGGGTGAAGGGCTGCGCCGCGACACGCGCGCCCAGCGGCGCGAGCGCGTCGTTGATGGCGTTCATCACCGCCGCCGGCGCGCCGGCGGTGCCGGCTTCGCCGACCCCTTTGGCGCCGAGCTCGGAGGTCTGGGTCGGCGTCGCCAGATGCGCCACCTCGATATCCGGCATCTCGCCCGCCATGGGCACGAGGTAATCGGCGAGGCTGCCATTGAGCAGCTGCCCCGCCTCGTCATAGAGGCATTCCTCGAACAGCGCGCCGCCCAGCCCCTGCACCACGCCGCCGCGCACCTGCTCGTCGACGAGCAGCGGATTGACCGCCGTGCCGCAATCCTCGACCACCCAATGCTTGAGCAAGGTGATGAAGCCGGTCTCGATGTCGAGCTCGAGCCAGGACGCCTGCACGCCGTTGGTGAAGGCGAAGGGATAATCGCGCGGCTGGTAATGGCGCGTCGCCACCAGCTCCGGCTGCACTCCCGGCGGCAAGGTGTCGCCGCGGAAGTAACCGACGCGCCCGACCTCGTCGAGGCCGATGCGGCGCTGCCCGCTGGCGCTGTCGACGATCCAGCCTTCGCCGAGATCGAGATCGGCGGGCGCGGCCTGCAGCATGGCGCCGGCGAGCGCCAGGATGTTGGCGCGCAGCGCCTTTGCCGCCTGCAGCGCCGCCTCGCCGCCGATGCCGGTGCCGCGCGACGCCCAGGTGCCGCCGCCATAGGGCGTGCGCTCGGTATCGCCGGTGACGATGCGGATGCGGTCGAGCGGAATAGCGAGCACCGAGGCGACGATCTGCGCCACCACGGTCTCGGTCCCCTGCCCTTGCTCGGTGATACTGATGGCGCAGGTGACGGAGCCGCCGGGATCGAGGCGCAGGGTGCAGCCATCCTGCGCCGAGATCGGCGCGCCGCCGACGCCGTAGAAGGCGGGGCCGGGATTGGTGATCTCGACAAAGCTCGCAAGGCCGATGCCGCGATGAATGCCGCGGGCGCGCAGCGCCTGCTGCTCGCGCCGGAGCCCGGCATAGTCCATCAGCGTCAGCAGGCGCTCGAGCGCACGCTGATGCGACAGCTTCTCGAAGCGCAGCCCGGCCGGGCTGGTGCAGGGATAGGCATCGTCGGCGAGCAGGTTGCGCCGCCGCAGCTCGGCTGGATCGATGCCGAGCGCGCGCGCCCCAAGATCGACCAGGCCCTCGGTGACGGCGCAGGCGATGGGATGGCCGACGGCACGGTATTGCGACATCGGCGGCTTGTTCTGAAAGGCGACGGCGAGCCGCGCGCGGTAATTGGCGCAGCGATACCAGGAGCCGACGAGGTTCACGACCTGATTGCCCTCGACGGCGCTGCTGCGGGGATATGTCGAGTAAGGACCGATGCCGGTGAGATCGTCGATATCGATGGCGAGGATCTCGCCATCGGCAGCGAGCGCCATCCGCGCCTCGACGCGATGGGCGCGCGCATGAATGTCGGAAACGAAGGATTCGAGCCGGTCGGCGACGAATTTGATCGAGCGGCCGAGCAGCAGGGCGAGCGCGATCACCGCCATCTCGTCGGGATAGACATGAATCTTGATACCGTAGGAGCCGCCGACATCGCGGCAGATGACGCGCACATCGCTTTCCGCTAGAGCGAAGTGGCGCAGCACGATCTCCTTCATCATGTGCGGCGCCTGCGAGGAGCAGTGCAGCGTGAGCTGGCGGTCGGCCGGGTTGAACTCGGCGAGCAGCGAACGCGCCTCGGGACAGACGCCGGTGTGGCGCGCGAAGGTGAAGGTCTCGGTCACCACCGCGGCGGCGCGGGCGAAGGCGTCGTCGACGGCGCCCGCCTCGATGCTGCGGGCGAAAGCGAGGTTGTCGCCGAGCTCGGGATGGATCGCGGCGGCGCCGGGCGCCAGCGCCGCCTCAGGCGAGGTAATCGCCGGCAGCTCCTCCCACTCGACCTCGATCTCGGCGACGGCGTCTTCGGCGATCGCCCGGCTCTCGGCGACGACCGCCGCCACCGGCTCGCCCTGCCAGCAGGCGCGCCCCGGCGCGAGCGGATGTTGCGGCGCCGATTTCATGCCCTTCATGTGTGTGAGGACGCCGACCCAGGGCGTGTAGAGGCCGGCGAGATCGGCAGCGGTGGCGACGCGCACGACGCCGCTGCGCTGCGCCGCCCGCGCCGTATCGATGCGCCTGATGCGCGCATGCGCGTAGGGGCTGCGCAGAAAGGCGGCATGAAGCAGCAGCGGCAGACGGAGATCGTCGACATAAACGCCGCGGCCCTGCAGCAGGCGCCGGGCATTGGGGCGCGGCACGCTTTTGCCGATATAGCTGTTCGGCCGGTCGAGAAAGGAGAGCGGGCCGCTCATCCCGGGTTTCCGGCGCGCGCATGGCACGCCGCCTCGACGGCATCGATGATGGCGTGATAGCCGGTGCAGCGACAGTAATTGCCGGAGAGGAGGCCGCGGATCTCGGCGCGGCTCGGCACAGTCGCGCGCTTCAGCAGCTCGGCCGCGATCACCAGCACGCCGGCGGTACAGAAGCCGCATTGCAGCGCATTGCGCGCATGGAACGCCGCCTGGAGCGCCGCGATCTCGCCGCTGTCGGACAGCCCCTCGATGGTCTCGACCCGGGCGCCGTCGAGCTGCGCCGCGAAGACGAGGCAGGCGCGGACCGGCGCGCCGTCGAGCCGGACGGTGCAGGCGCCGCAAACGCCGTGCTCGCAACCCGCCCGCGTTCCGGTGAGCCCGAGGCCGTCGCGCAGGAAATCGACGAGGCTCTGCCGCGCCGGCACGCGGCGCTCGAGGGTCGCGCCGTTCACGGAGAGGCGAATCGCGACGGCATCGCTCATGCTAGACAACGTATCGACCCTTACCCTGCGCTTTCGCTGACATCGCGCGGCTCGGAAATGGACCCCCGCTTTCGCGGGGGCGACGAATTCTAAAGCAAAATCAAATTATTCCGTCATTCCCGCAAAAGCGGGAATCATCCGATCTCAAAGCGCCACCTTCGCCCCCTTCGATTTCCCCGCACCTTGTGTCGGCACGTCAGTGCCGTCAATTAGCCTCGCCCATGGACAGGCGGCAGCGCTGCTCGCAAAATCGCCGCGGAGCGACTCGGATCGGGCGGCGGGAGACCTTCCATCGGCACAACATCGCGCGCATCCCGACCAGCGAGAACAAAGCGGCGTCCGCGAAACCGGACGCGGCGGCTGCCGCCGGATCAGCGCGAGCAGCTGATCGCCCGGGCGGCGGTGCGCTTCTTCGCCGAATACGGCTTCGAGGGCCAGACGCGCGAGCTGGCGCGGCGGCTCGGCATCACCCAGCCGCTGCTCTACCGCTATTTCCCGAGCAAGGAGGCGCTGATCGAGCGCGTCTATCAGGAAGTCTTCGTCGGGCGTTGGAATGCGCAATGGGAGGCGCTGCTCGAGGATCGCCGATTGCCGCTGCGCGAGCGGCTGCTGCGCTTCTATAAGGAGTACGCGGCGGCCATCCTGAGCTACGAGTGGGTGCGTCTGTTCATGTTCTCCGGCTTGAAGGGGCTCGACCTCAACGGCCGTTACCTGCAGCTGTTGCGCGAGCGCGTCTTCGGCCGCGTCGTCGCCGAGCTGCGCCACGATTGTGGCGGCCCCAGCCCCGCCGAGCTGCCGATCCGCGAGGCCGAGATCGAGATCGTCTGGAGCCTGCACGCCGGGCTGTTCTACCTCGGCGTTCGGCGCTGGATCTACGGCATGCCGGTTCCCGGCGATCTCGACCAGGTGGTGGCCGACCGGATCACCGCCTTCCTCGACGGCGCGCCGGCGCTGATGGCGCGGGCAACGGTGCCGGCGCTCGGCGCGGCCGAGGCCGGTTGACAGGGCGCCCCATGACTCTATTGTTTATCCCTGGATAAATAAAACGATGGGAGCCGCCATGCCCGAGGCCCGGCGCGCCGCTGCAGCACCCCCCTCCGACGCCGAGCTCCGCCGGCGCGCCGAGGCGATGGTGCCGGTGTTGCGCGAGCGCGCTGCCAAGACCGAGGCGTTGCGGCGGCTGCCCGACGAGACCATCGCCGATCTGCACCAGTCCGGCCTCTTCCGCATGCTGCAGCCGGCCCGGGTCGGCGGCAGCGAGCTCTCCTATAGCGCGATGATCGAGATCGCCGCCATCATCGGCAGCGGCTGCGGCTCGACCGCCTGGGTGCTCAACAACCTCGCCAGCCATCACTGGATGCTGGGCTATTGGCCCAAAGCGGCGCAGGACGAGATCTGGGGTCCGTCGCCGGACACGCTGATCGGCTCCGCCTTCATCTTTCCGGGCGGGCGCGCGCGCAAGGTCGAGGGCGGCTATCGCCTCAGCGGGCGCTGGCCGTTTTCGAGCGGGGTCGATCCCTCCGCCTGGAACATGATCGCCGCGGTGGTGCCGGACGAGCAGACCGGTGCCAGCGAATATCGCGTCTTCCTGCTGCCGGCGAGCGACTACACCGTCATCGACACCTGGTATGTGAGCGGCCTCGCCGGCACCGGCAGCAAGGATGTGGTGGCAAACGACGTCTTCGTGCCGGAGTATCGCACGCTCGGGGTCGACGCGGGCAAGGGCGGCAAGCATCCCGGCAGCACGGTCAATCCCGGCCCGCTCTTCCGCCTGCCCTGGTTCGCGCTGTTCGGCTTCGTCATCGCCAGCGTCTCGCTCGGCATCGCCAAGGGCGCGATCGAACAATATGTCGCCGCGACGCGGACCAAGCTCGGGACTTATTCCGGGCGGAGCCTGGCCGATTTCTCGACGATGCAGGTGCATGTCGCCGAGGCCGGGGCGCTCATCGACGCCGCCGAAGCGCTGATGCTGCGCGATTGCGCGGAGGCGGCGCGCTTTGCCGAAGCGGATCGGATCCCGCCGATGGAGGACAAGGTGCGCTGGCGGCGCGACGGCGCCTATGCCGCGCGCATGTGCACCCAGGCGGTCGACATCATCTTCACCGCGGCCGGCGGCGGCGCCATCTACGAGAACAACCCGCTGCAGCGCGCCTTCCGCGACATCCACGCGGCCAATGGCCATTTCGGCGTGAACTGGGACGCGAACGGCATCAATTACGGCCGCGTCGCGCTGGGCCTGCCGCCGGATACGGCCAATCTCTAGGCGGGACGCATGACGCACTCCAAGGATCCCGCCATGCCCGACCCCGCTCCGGCCGAGCCGGCGCCGGCGGAATTCGATGTGCGCGACTTCCGCAACGCGCTTGGCACCTTCGCCACCGGGGTCACCATCGTCACGGCGCGCGGCCGCGACGGCGAGCCGGTCGGCCTCACCGTCAATTCCTTTTCCTCGGTCTCGCTCGATCCGCCGCTGGTGCTGTGGAGCCAGTCGCTCTACGCGCAAAGCCTGCCCTCGTTTCAGGAGGCGACGCATTTCGTCGTCAACGTGCTCGCCGCCGACCAGGTCGAGCTGTCGAAGCGCTTCGCCGGCACGCATGACAACCGCTTCCTCGATGTCGAGCACATCGTCCCCGACCATGGCGCGCCGGTGATCGCCGGCTGCGCCGCGCATTTCGAATGCCGCAACGAAGCGCGCTATTACGGCGGCGACCATGTCATCTTCCTCGGCCGCGTCGAGCGCTATGCGCATACGCGCAAGCCGACGCTGATGTTCTGCCATGGCCGCTACATGCGCGGCCGCCCGCTCGAGGCGATCGCCGATGAGTGAGCGCGCCCGGACACATAGAACAAGTGGCGGCAGGCGCACCGCCTTCGCCACAAGCCAAATTTGCCGGTGGTTTTGGCAAGGGCGCGCTGGCAAACCGGCGCGTCTTCGGCCAGACTGACGCGCGCTCGCAAGCAAGCAGCCCGGTCATGCAAGAACCGGGAGCGATTATGGGAGGGAAGCATCATGAAGCGTGTTCTTTGCGCGATGCGGCTGTGGCTGGGAGCCGTGCTCTTGTTGGCGGGCATGGTGCCGCTCGCCGCCGGCGCGGTCGAGCCGATCAAGATCGGCTTCGGCATGGCGCTCACCGGCGGCCTTGCCGGCAATGGCAAGGCGGCGCTCGTCGCCATCCAGATCTGGCGCGACGAGATCAACGCCAAAGGCGGCCTGCTCGGCCGCCCGGTTCAGCTCATTTATTACGACGACCAGACGAATCCGGCGCTGGTGCCCGGCATCTACACGAAGCTGCTCGATATCGACAAGGTCGATCTCGTCATCTCGGGCTACGGCACCAATCTCCAGGCGCCGGCGATGCCGATCATCATGCAGCACGGCATGACCTTCATCGGGCTGTTCGGCCTCGACGTCAATCGCCAGTTCCACTACGACCGCTTCTTCCAGATCCAGCCGAATGGCGAGGACCCCTCGATCTCGTCGATCGAAGGCTTCTTCCAGGCGGCGATGACGGCAAAGCCGACGCCCAAAACGGTGGCGATGGTCGGCGCCGATGCGGAATATCCCAAGGTCGCGCTGGAAGGCGCGCGCAAGATCGTCAAGCAGCTCGGCCTCAAGATCGTCTATGACCGCTCCTATCCGCCGACCACGGTCGACTACACGCCGATCATCCGCTCGATCCAGGCGACCAATCCCGACATCGTCTATGTCGCCTCCTACCCGCCGGACAGCGCCGGCATGGTGCATGCGGCGCATGAGGTCGGGCTCAAGGCGACGGTCTTCGGCGGCGGCATGATCGGCCTGCAATTCGCGTCCTTGAAGCAGCAGCTCGGCGAGATGCTGAACGGCATCATCTGCTACGACATGTATGTGCCGTCGACGACGATGAACTTCCCCGGCATCAACGAATTCCTCGCCAAATACCAGCCGGTGGCCAAGGAAGCAGGCGCCGACCAGCTCGGCTTCTACCTGCCGCCCTTCGCCTATGCCGCGATGCAGATCCTGACGCAGGCGGTGGCGACGACCAAAGGCCTCGACCAGAAGAAGATTGCGGAATACATCCATGCCACCGAGTTCGACACGGTGGTCGGCCACGTCAAATTCGCCGCCAACGGCGAATGGGCGAAGCCGCGCGTCATCTTCGTCCAGTATCGCGGCGTCAAGGGCAACGATCTCGAGCAGTTCAAGAAGCCGGGCACCGCGGTCATCGTCGCGCCGGCGGAGTACAAGACCGGCGATGTCGAAGCACCCTATTCCGCCATCGCGCATTGATGCGTTGGTACGGAAGAATCAGGAATGCGTGATGCCCGCAGGACCATCACTGGGGCACCCCCCTCCCTACCCTCCCCCTCAAGAGGGGAGGGGACTGTCCTTCGCGAACCCCGTGCTCGCCACTAGCGGCATCACAACCGGCAGCGTCTCATGGAAATCTCTCTCGATCTGTTGCTGAGCGCGGTGGTGGCCGGGATACTGCTCGGCGGCTTCTATGCCGCCGTCTCGATCGGCATCTCGATCTCGTTCGGCATGCTCGATATCGTCAACATCGCGCATCCCGCCTTCATCATCCTCGGCGCCTATGCCGCCTATATCGTCAACAGCACCTTCGGGCTCGATCCGATCCTGACGGCGATCATCATGCTGCCGGTGTTCTACCTGCTCGGCGCCGGCGTCTATCAGGTTTATTACGCCGTCTTCGAGCGGCGCGGCGACGAGGCGCTGCGCGGTCTCGCCTTCTTCTTCGGCCTGCTGTTCATCATCGAGGTCGGGCTCGTCCTCGTCTTCGGCGTCGATTACCGCTTCGTCGAAGCGCCCTATATCGGCCCGACCTTCCGCTTCGGCATGGTCGATCTGCCGCTGCGCATGCTGGTGCCCTTCGTCGTGTCGATCGTGATGGTGGTGCTGCTGCAGCTCTATCTCTCGCGCACCTTCATCGGGCGCGCCATCATGGCGGTCTCGCAGGACCGCCTCGCGCTGCAGCTCATGTCGGCCAATCCCGGCAAGATCAAGCGCATCGCCTTCGGCATCTCGATCGCCACCGCTTCGCTCGCCGGCGCCTTCCTGATCATCATCCAGCCGGTCGAGCCCTCGGTCGGACGCGACTATATCGGCCGCGTCTTCGCGATCACGGTGCTGGGCGGGCTCGGCAGCTTTTCCGGCACGTTGACCGCGGCGCTGCTGCTCGGCATCGTCGAGAGCATCACCGCGACCTTCTATGGTCCTTCGTGGTCGCCGGCGGTGGCGTTCGGCATTCTGCTGCTCACCCTCGCCTTCCGCCCGTCGGGCATCATGGGGCGCTAGGCGATGGGGGCAAAGCGCTTCTGGCTGATCGCGATCCTGGTCGGCGCCGTGTTCTTCGGCCTGTCGCTGATGGCGCCGAACCAGTACTACTTCCAGGCCGGCTATGTCGTGCTGCAATACATCGTGCTGGCGACCGCCTGGAACATCCTCGGCGGCTATACCGGCTATGTGAATTTCGGCGTCGCCGCGTTCTTCGCGCTGGGCGCCTATAGCAGCGTCGCGCTCTACAAGCTCGCGCCGCTGCCGATCCCGGTACTGATGCTGATCGCCGGCGTCGTCTCCGGCGTGGTCGGCCTCGGCATGGGGTATCTGACCTTGCGGCTGCGCGGCGCGTTCTTCTCGATCGCGACCTTGGCGATGGCCGTGGTGATGCAGACGCTGATCACCAATTGGGACTATGTCGGCGGCTCGCGCGGCGCCTATATCCTGCGGCCGGCGCAGGTGCCGATCCTCGGCAACTACATCGTCTATCTCTTTCTCATCATGCTGATCCTGGCGGTGATCACCATCGGTATCGCACGCTCGATCGAGCGCTCGCGGCTCGGCTTCGGCTTCGCCTCGATCCGCGACGACGAGCAGGCCGCCGAAGCGGCCGGGGTGCCAACGCTGCGCCTCAAGCTGGTGGCGACGACGCTGTCGGGCGCGCTGATGGGCATGGCCGGAGCGCCGCTTCCCTATTACGTGACCTATCTCGACCCCGCCTCGGGCTTCAGCCTGTCCTACGCCGTCAACAGCATTGCCATGCCGCTGATCGGCGGCATGACCAACTGGATCGGGCCGCTGATCGGCGCGCTTTTCCTTGGCACCATTCAGCAGCTCGCCACCGTCACCATCTCTTCGGCGCTCAATCTGCTGATCGTCGGGTTGCTGCTGGTGGGCTTCGTCGTGATCGCGCCCAACGGCATCGTCGGCCTTGTCGAGCGCGCCGTCGAGCGCGCGCGCGGGCGGAGATGAGCATGGCGGCACTGCTCGAGGTGACCGATCTCGGCAAGCATTTCGGCGGCTTCACCGCGCTCGACGGCATCAACCTTGCGGTGGCGCCCGGCGAGCGCGTCGGGCTCATCGGCCCCAACGGCTCGGGCAAGAGCACGCTCGTCAACTGCCTCTGCGGCACGCTGCGCAACGAGACCGGGAGCGTCCGCTTCGACGGCAAGGTGATGGACGGGCTGCCGGCGCATCAGCGCACGCGGCTCGGCATGGCGCGCAGCTTCCAGCTGCCCAAACCCTTCCGCAGCATGTCGCTCGCCGACAATATCCGCATTCCGCTGCTCTACACCGTCAATGTGCGGCGCGGCACGCATCTGGCGCCGGCCGAACTGGACGGGCGCTGCGACGAGCTGCTCCACCTCGTCGGGCTCGCCGGGAAGGCGCGGCACCGGCCGCGCGACCTGACGCAGGTCGAGATGCGCAAGCTCGAGCTGGCGCGCGCCATGGCGGCCGAGCCCAAGCTGCTGATCGCCGACGAGGCGATGGCCGGCCTGTCGCATTCCGAGGTCGACGACATCCTGGCGCTGCTCTCGGTGCTGAACGAGCGCGGCATCACCATCATCCTCATCGAGCACATCATGCGTGCGGTGATGAGCTTCTCGAGCCGCCTCGTCGTGCTGGTCGCCGGGCGCAAAATCGCCGACGGCCTGCCGCAAGAGGTCACCCGCAACCCCGACGTCGTGAAGGCCTATATTGGCGAGTAGCCTCACCCTTTCCCGCGTCAACGCCGCCTATGGCGCGGTGCGCGTGCTCGAAGACATCTCGCTCGAGGTGCGCGCCGGCGAGACGGTGGCGCTGCTCGGCACCAACGGCAACGGCAAGAGCACGCTGATCAAATGCGTGATGGGGATCGTTCGCCCGACCTCCGGCTCGATCGCCGCCGAGATCGACGGCCGCCGCCACGAGCTCGTCGGCATGACCACCGAGGCGATCGTCGATCTCGGCATCGCCCTGGTGCCGGAAGGACGCCGCCTCTTCCCCAAGCTTTCGGTGGAGGAAAATCTGCTGCTCGGCGCGTTCCGGCCCTCGGCGCGCAGCCAGCTCAAGCGCAACCGCGATTTCTGCTTCGAGATCTTCCCCGTGCTCGCCGAGCGCCGCACCCAGCTCGCGGGCAGCATGAGCGGCGGCGAGCAACAGATGCTGGCGCTCGCCCGCGCCCTCATGTCGGCGCCGCGCATCCTGCTGGTCGACGAGCCCTCGGTCGGGCTTGCGCCGCTCCTGGTGCAGCGCACCATCGAGAAGATCGGCGAGCTGAAGCAGAGCTATCACCTCACCGTGCTGATGGCCGAGCAGAACTTCACCCAGGCGATCCGCATTGCCGACCGCGGTTATGTCATCGTCCACGGCCGGATCGCCTTCGCCGGCAACTCGGCGGAAGAGCTCAACAACAACGAGCTCATCCGCAAGTTCTATCTGGGGATGTAGGGGCTGGCCCTCACCCTCCCGCCGCTGCCGCGGCGGGCCCCTCCCTCTCCCACTCTCGCGGGAGAGGGGGTATCAATGCTGGCCGTTGGAGCCGCCGGACAGGCCGCGCTCGTCCTGCTCCGACTGCTTGTCGAGCTCGTCGGTCTGGTGCAGCAGGTCCTGCACGCTCTTCTCGACCTGCTGCGCGCTGCTCGCCGAGGGCGGCCCGGGTTGCGTCGGCTGATGATCGCGAAAATCGTAGGTATTGCCTTCGCGCGTCGGCACGCCATGCTCGTCAACCGACGCGGGCGGCGGCGCATCCGTCCCAGCGGTCTGGGCGAGAGCCGCGGTGGAGAGCAGCAAGGCCGCCGCGAAGGCAAGCCCCTGCCCCATCTGTTGGGCCATGCAACTCATGCAGAGCATCGAGACCTCCTCCTCGCTCGCTCGCGCGACTGCCACATGAACTGCATGTAATCCTGTCGATATCGAACGTCAATCAGGTGTACGCCCCTCTCCCGCCCGCGGGAGAGGGGCTTTACTCTGCCGCTTCGGGGCGGGCTTCGGAGAGGCGGGGGTCGGTGGGGACTTCGATGTCGCGCAGGACCGGGTCGGATTTCACCGCGATCTCGTTCTCGATCAGGCTGCCGCAGCCGGGGCAGAAGAACTGGCGGAAGACCGGCTCCTCGTCGATGTAGCGCCGGGGATCGCCGACGAGCGGGCTCGATGCTGCGATCGGATTGTCCTGGCGCAGGCAATGATCCTTGTAATTGTCGCTGGTCGGCCCGAGGTCGCTGTCGCATTTGGCGCAGCAATGATGCGGCGTCTCGCCGTCGAGCCGCAGCCGCAGGTTCTCGGTGATGCGGATCGACGTGCCGCCGGCGAGCCGGCGCGGCTTCAAGGCGATGTCCTTGATGCGATCGCGGCGCACCCTCTCGCGCAGGCGCCTGGTTGCGTCGCGGTCGAGCAACGCCGCCGTCTCGTCGATGACGACGCCGTAGATCTCGCGCGCCGCCTTATGCGTCACCGCGCCGTTCAGCCAGTCATCGAGCACGTGCTGGGGGTCGCGATCCATGGGATCGCCGAAGCCGCCCGCCGCGGTCCACACCACGGCATAGACGTCGGCCGGATGCTGCTCGAAATTTTCCTGGCGGAGCTGCAGCGTCACCTCCGTGCCGTCGACGTCGAGCGCGTCCTCGACCATCTCGCGGCGCGCGAGGCGCTCGAGAATGTCGCTGCCGGTGACGAAGCGATAGCGGTTCGGCGTGCCGGGATAGCCGCCCATCATGCCGGTCGAGGTCGGAATCGCATTGCCGGAGGACAGCGTGTCCTGGGTGATCTTGTCGGTGTTGTGCGGGATGAAACAGCTTTCGGCCGACAACCCGCCGCGGAACTTGCCGGCGCCGCCGCTATCCGCCACCTCCTTGCGGTAGAGAAAGAGCAGCGGGAAGCTCTGCTCGGTATGCTCGATATTGGGCAGCTTGCAGATCGGCGTGCGCGACTGGCCGCCGGTCGAGATGCCGTCCTGCGTCGAGAAAGCGCCGATGGCGCCGCCGATGGGATCGACGAGGAGATAGCCGTAGCGCTCGCCCCACTGATCGATGCCGCGGAAGATGGTGGCGGGCCACTGGCTGGTGCCGCCGATGCACATCACATCCCGGCGCATCGAGGGATCGCCGTAGATCATCTTGGAGAGCACGTTGTAGGCGGGATAGAGCGAGATCTCCATCGCCTGCACCGGAGCCGTCGAGACCGAGGCCGGGAAGCTGGCGCAGTTGAGCGTGCCGGCGGTCGGGTTGAATTCGACATGGCGGAGCGCGCCGCCCACCGAGAAATACTGATCCCAGCACAGCAGCTGGTTCAGCGCCACCATGATGGCGCCGCGCCAGCCGGAATAGGTGGCGTTCATCGCACCTTGCTGCGGCGCCGTGCCTTCGTTCTCGAAGGTCAGCGTGTCGCCGCGCTTGGTGAGGCTCAGCATCACGCGATAGGTCGAGCGGTCGCCGGGCCGGCAGCACTCGACATAGGTACGGTCGCGCCAGGTGCCGTCGGGGAGCCGGGCGAGCTTCTGCAGGAAGGCGGTCTCGCCATTGACCAGAATGCGCTTCATCACGCCTTTGACCGTGCGCGCGCCATAGCGGCGGATGAGCTGGGCGATGCGCTCGCGCGCGGCGATGTTGCCGGCCATCTGCGCGCGGAAGTCGAGCGCCACCAGCTCGGGCTTGCGCGACGAGCGCAGATAGATGTCCTCGATGTCGCGGCGGATCTCGTTGCCCTCGATGATCTTCACCGGCGGAATGAGGATGCCTTCGTCGAAAGCGGTCTCGGCGGCGGGGCAGAAGCTCCCCGGCGTGATGCCGCCGATGTCGTATTGATGGAGGCAATTGGTGACCCAGCAGAAGAGGTCGCCCTCGGCGAAGACCGGACAGATCAGCATCACGTCCTGCTGATGCGCGGCGCCGACCCAGGGATCGTTGGCAAGGAACATGTCGCCGTCGCGGATGCCGGGATTGTCGCTGCGATTCTCCAGGATCCACTTGACCTGGGTGTCGGTGACGCCCGACATGTATTGCATATAGGGCCCGAAGAAGACGAACTCGGCATCCTCGGTCAGGATCGACGGGTTGAGGTCGAGCGCGTACATCGCCACCGGCGAGCCGGACAGCCGCTGGATGGTGGCGCCATGCTCCTCGTTGACGTTCCAGAGGTGATGGCGGATCACCTCGAAGGTGACGGGATCGAAATCGTCGCTGAAGTCGCGATGAAGGCGCAGCTTCGGCGAGATGCTGAGCGTCTTTGGCGGCACGTAGGGGTTGTTGACCCCGTCGAAGACCGTATCGGTGAGCTCGCTGATCTTGCTCATTGCGGGCGTCCTTCTCCGAGCTCGATTTCGAAATTGCCGAAGCGGTCGACGGAGAGCCTTTGGCCCGGCGGCACCACGACGGTGGTATCGGGCGTCTCGACCACGCTCGGCCCGGCGACGGCGTTGCCGGGACGGAGCGCGATGCCGTCATAGACCGGCGTCTCGACCGCGCGGCCGAGATCGGCCCAATAGACCGCCCGGCTCGGCCGCCGCGCCGCCGCGGCGATCTCCGCCGTCAGCGACGGGGCCGCGACCAGAAGCGGCCGCGGCGTCTCGGCCATGGCGCGGATGCGGAAGGTCACGATCTCGAGCCGGCCGCCGCGGAACGAGGAGCCGCGGCCATAGAGCTGCTCGTAGCGGAGGTGAAAAGCCTCGCGCAGCCCGTCCTGGAAGGCGCCGGCGACGCGGCTGTCATCGAGCATCACCTCGACCTCGTTGATCTGCCCTTTGTGACGCATATCGACCGAGAATTGCAGCTTCTGCCGCTCGAGGGCGATGGCATCGCGCGCCATCTGCCGGCGCGCGATCTCCTCGAGCCGCTCGAGATTGCGGTTGAGGCGCGCCGCCTCGAAAGGCGAGGCCATGATGTCGACGCGCTCGTGGATATGCAGGATGTCGGCGGAGGCGGCGCCGAAGGCGCACCAGGTGGAGGCGGTCTCGCGCTGCGGGATCACCACCTTGGCGACGCCCAGCTCGCGCGCGAAGATGCCGGCATGGGCGGGTCCCGCGCCGCCGAAGGCGAAGAGCACGAAGTCGCGCGGATCGAAGCCCTTGCCGACGGTCATCTTGCGGATGATGTCGGCCATCTGGAACTCGGCGATCTTGGCGATGCCGCTGGCGCAATCCATGAGCGAGAGGCCGAGGCGGTCGGCGATGTCCTGGATCGCCGCCGCCGCCTTGGGCTTGTCGAGCGGAATGCGGCCGCCGGCGAAATTGTCGGGATTGATGTAGCCGAGCACGACATCGGCGTCGGTGACGGTGGGCACGGTGCCGCCCTTGCCGTAGCAGACCGGCCCCGGCACCGCGCCGGCGCTTTCCGGCCCGACGCGCATCGTCCGCGTCGCCTCGTCGACGCGCACCAGGCTGCCGCCGCCGCTGCCGATCGCCTGGATATCGACCTTGGGGATGAAATACTCGTACTGATTCACATTGCTGACGAACGAGTAGGCCGGCTTGCCGTCATGGATGATGCCGACATCGAAGGAGGTGCCGCCCATATCGGTGGTGATGATGTTGGGATAGCCGATGACGCGGCCGAGATAGAGCGAGCCGGTGACGCCGGAGACGGGGCCCGAATCGAGCGTCAGCAGCGGCGCTTCCATCGCCTTGTCGACCGAGATGGTGCCGCCGCCGCATTGCGTGATCTGCAGCGGCTGGCGGTAGCCGAGCTGGGTCAGCCGGCGGTCGAGCTGGCTCAGATAGCCCGCGGTCAGGGGACCGATATAGGCGTTGATCGCGGTCGCGGTGGTGCGCTCGTATTCGCCCCATTTCGGCACGAGGTCGGCCGAGCAGGTGACGAAGACCGCCGGCGCCAGGCGCTGCGCCATGTCGCGCACGCGATGCTCATGCGACGGATCGAGAAAGGACCAGAGGAAGCAGATGGCAATCGCCTCGACGCCCTTGTCGAGGAGGCGCCGGATCGCCGCCTCGGCTTCGGCCTCGTTGAGCGGCACCACCACCTTGCCGAAGCAGTCGACGCGCTCGGAGACGCCCTCGATCAGCCGTTTGGGCACGATCGGATCGGGCTTGTGGCTTTCCGGGAAATGCACCACCTGGCGCACATCGCGCCCGCCGATGCCGCGCGATCCCCGCATGATATGGATGACGTCGTTATGACCCTTGGTGGTGATAAGGCCGATGCGCGCGCCGCGCTTCTGCACCACGGCATTGGTCCCCACGGTCGTACCGTGCGAGAGCAGCGCCACCTGCGCGTAAAGCCGCGCCGGCTCGACGCCGAGCCGCCCTGCCGCGCCGTCGATGGCGTCGATCATGCCTTGCGCGAAATTGCCGGGCGTCGACGGCGCCTTGGCGGTGGTGACCGTGCCGCCCTCGTCGATGACGACGCAATCCGTGAAAGTGCCGCCGATATCGACGCCCACGAGATACGACCCCATCCTCCCTCCGCCCCGATTTTTGTTGTTCCGGCGCCACTTTAGGGGGCTGCGCCGTGGCGCGCAAAGGCGGCGGCACCGGCTGGGGCGATCACCCTAGATTTTAACCCGAAGGCGTGATAGCCCTATCCCCTCGGTGAAGCCGCGCGGCGGGCGACAAAAATCACGGACGGGTGTTCACAGCCCGGCCATTCCCGCGTAGGGTGACGGCTTCCGGGGTCGCGCGGCGGATGAGGCGCAGGACGCGCGCGCGAGGGAGGGGATGCGCCCATGCCGCAGCATGTCGGCCGCGGCTCGCACATTAGGGGTCAGGCGAGAACGAGGAGTGTCGATCATGTCGACAATGTATCGCTATGCGCTGCCGGTGGAGCTGACGGAGTGGAAGTTCGACGGCAAGGTCGAAACGCGCTTCACCTGGGAATATGACGAGGGGCGCGAGGGGCTGCTGCAGCTCTATGACAAGGGCAAGAAGCAGCAATGGGACGCGGCGTTGCGCATCGACTGGTCGCAGGATCTCGACCTCGAGAACCCGATGCTGCTCGACGACAAAGCCATCCCGATCTACGGCACCGATATCTGGAACCGCCTCACCGACAAGGAAAAGGTCGAGGTGCGGCACCATCAGCAGGCGTCGACGATCTCGCAATTCATGCATGGCGAGCAGGGCGCGCTCATCGCCACGGCGAAGATCGTGCAATCGGTGCCGGATCTCGACAGCAAGTTCTACGCCGCGACGCAGGTGATGGACGAAGCGCGACATGTCGAGGCCTATTCGCGCCTGCTGCACGAGAAGTTCCAACTCGCCTACCCCATCACCCCCGGCCTCAAATCGCTGCTCGAAACCGGGCTCAGCGACAGCCGCTGGGACATGACCTATCTCACCATGCAGATCCTGATCGAGGGTCTGGCGCTCGCCGCCTTTCAGCGCCTGCGCGATTTCGCCGGCAACCCGCTCGCCGCCGCGGTCAACGCCTACGTCATGCAGGACGAAGCGCGCCACGTCGCCTTCGGCCGATTGGCCTTGCGCGACTACTACCCGCAGCTCACCGATGCCGAGCGCGACGAGCGCGAAGCCTTCGTGGTCGAGGCCTGCTATCACATGCGCGACCGCTTCAACCAGTGGGAGGTGTGGGAGCGGCTCGGCCTGCCGGCGAAGGAATGCGCCGACGCGGTGATGCATTCGGAGAGCATGGCGCAATTCCGGACGCGCCTCTTCAGCCGCATCGTGCCGACGGTGCGCGATATCGGCCTCTGGGGCACGCGCGTGCGCAAGGCCTATGCGGATATGGGCGTCATGGGCTTCGCCGAGACCGACGCCGGGGCGATGCTCGACAACGACAACCGCGTCGCCGAGGAGTTCGACGCCAAGCGGCGCGTCGCGCAAGTGACGCAATCCGCGGCGGAATAGGGACGAGTGCGGCGGCGCGGTGCGGGCTTCCGCGGTTGCAAGAGCAACGGCTGACGCCCGCCGACGACAACGCTGCGCGTTGCGTAGGGGAGCACAGCGATGAAAGCGGCGGTGCTGCACAAGGTCAACGAGCCGCTCACCATCGAGGAGGTCCGTTTGACGAAGCCCGGGCCGCGCGAGGTGCTGATCCGCACCGCGGTCGCCGGGATCTGCCACAGCGACCTGCATTTCGCCGACGGCTCCTATCCGCATCCCCTCCCCTGCGTGCTCGGGCATGAATCGGCGGGCATCGTCGAAGCGGTCGGCGACGACGTCACCTATGTGAAGCCCGGCGACCACGTCGTCACCTGCCTCTCGGTGTTCTGCGGCTATTGCGAGCAATGCCTCACCGGCCATCCCTCGCTGTGCCAGAGCGCCGAGATCAAGCTGCCGCCCGGCGTGTCGCAGCGCCTCTCCTGGAAGGGCGGCGTCATGCACCAGTTCCTCAACCTCTCCTCCTTTGCCGAGGCGATGCTGGTGCATGAGCATGCGCTCGCCAAGATCCGCCCGGACATGCCGCTCGACAGCGCCGCGCTCATCGGCTGCGGCGTGCTGACCGGCGTCGGCGCGGTGTTCCACACCGCCAAGGTCGAGCCGGGCACGAGCGTCGCGGTGATCGGCTGCGGCGGCGTCGGTCTCGCCTGCGTCAACGGCGCGGCGCTGGCCGGCGCCGGCCGCATCATCGCGGTCGACACCCTGCCGGCGAAGCTCGAGCTCGCCCGCAAGCTCGGCGCGACGGATACGGTGAATGCGAACGAGGGCGATCCGGCCAAGCAGGTCATGGCGATGACCAGCGGCGGGGTGCACTATTCCTTTGAATGCCTCGGCGCCAAGGTGACGGCCGAGCAGGCGTTCCGCATGCTAGCGCCGGGCGGGACGGCGACGATCATCGGGATGATCCCCGTCGGCACCAAGATCGAGCTGCATGGCCCCGATTTCCTCCGCGAACGCAAAATCCAGGGCTCCCTCATGGGCTCCAACCGCTTCCGCGTCGACATGCCACGACTGGTCGAGTTCTACCTGCAGGGCAAGCTCCATCTCGACCATCTCATCTCCGGGCAGCTTCAGCTCGAACAGATCAACGACGGCTTCGCCGCGCTGCGCGCCGGCACCGCCGTGCGCAACGTCATCATGTTTCCCGGCTGAGCCGCGCCGCACCGCCGCGCTCTGACGCAGCGCCTTGTTCTTGGTCTTTCGACGCATTCGCTATTACTCCCCCAGCTTCGCTCAGTCCCGGGCAGGGATTGTCGCGAGCGGTCGTTAAGAATTCCCTAGAACTGGTTCCGGCCAGCTCAAACTGCAAGCGCGCGGTTCGCTCCCGGTGCAAAGCCGGAAGCTACAGGAGTGTTCAGGTCGAAGCGCTTGCCTCCCTTATCGTCATTCCCGCGAAGCGGGAATCCATGACCGTGGACCCCCGCTTTCGCGGGGGAGACGAATGATAAAAATCGAGCGGTCGGATTCGTCTGATCCGGCAGGGCCGCTCAGCAATGGTTGCCGTCGGCGCAGACATGCGACTCCGGCGCCTCGAGCCAGACATCGCCGAGATCCTGCTCGAGATAATGGCTCGGCGTGATCGTCC
Organism: Allostellaceae bacterium; assembly: GCA_035509275.1. Taxonomy (GTDB): domain Bacteria; phylum Pseudomonadota; class Alphaproteobacteria; order ATCC43930; family CGMCC-115725; genus DAHUYF01. The sequence continues at coordinate 36,441 of DATJLU010000105.1, forward strand.
AGCCATGCAAGCGCGACGAGGTGGCGACAATGCGGTTCCACCACAGGACCGGCACCGAATAGGCCTGAGTGAGGGCGCGGCGCTCGAAGGAGCGCACGATCCGGGCGCGCTCGCGCGGATCGGGGATCACCGCCTGGCCGACGAAGAGGGCATCGAGCTGCCGGTCGGTCGCGCCGGTGTAGTTGTCGGGCGAGAGATCGGGCGAGACGTATTTCGTCATCTGCAGCGTGGGATCGTCGGCATAGTCGCCATCGAAATCATAGGCGGCATCGAAGGCGCCGCTCTTGAGCGCTTCGTCCCAGTGCTTGTTGTCGAGCCGCTCCTCTTTCACGGAGACGCCGAGCTGCTTCCAGGCGGCGGTCACGTAATCGGCGCCCGGCCCATAAGGGATCGGAATGTCGCGGTTGACGACGTTGACCGTGAGGTTGCTGACGCCGGCCTGGGCCAGGAGCCGCCGCGCCTCGGCGAGGCTCGCGGTGTAGTCGCGCGAGAAGCCCGGCAGGCGCTCGAGCTCCGCCTCGGGTGTCGCCATCGCGAAGCCGGGGCGCATGATCCCGCCGACGAACTTCATATAAGTCGTCTTCGACAGCTCATCCGCCATTTTCCAGCGGTCGATGGCGAGCGAGAGCGCCTGGCGCACGCGGACATCGTCGAACGGCTTGTGCTTGGTGTTGAAGATGAGGAGAAGATTGATCTCCCAGGGGCTCTCCGAAGTCGAGATCCGGTCGCCCATCGCCGCCACGAGCTGATCGCGCTGGGTCGGCGTAACGCTGCGGAACTCGGCCTGGATCGCGCCGCTCTCGAAGGCCGAGACCAGCTTCGCGCCCGACATGAAGTGGGCGACATAGCCATCGAGATAGGGATGACCCGGGCGGAAGTAGTGATCGAAGCGCTTCCCGGTCCAGTGATCGCCCTTGACGTGGTCGACGAAGACGAAGGGGCCGGTGCCCATGATATGCGTCGCCGGATAAGCGGGGTCCTCCTTCAGCTTCGCCGCGCTGTAGATGCAATTCCAGGGCGAGGCGAAATTCTCCAGCATCGCCGCTTGCGGCCAGGAAAGGCGGAAGACCACGGTCAGCGGGTCGGGCGTATCGATCTCGCGGATCGAGGCGTAATCGGCCTGGCGTGCCGAGAACACTCCGGGCGGCGGATGGATGATGTGCTCGTAGCTCGCCTTGATGTCGGCCGAGGTGAGCTTGGTCCCGTCATGGAAGAGAACGTTCGGGTGCAGCTTGAAGGTATAGACCCGTTTGTCCGCCGACACCGTCCAGGAGTCGGCGAGGTCCCCCTCGACCGCGGGGTAGTTCTCCGGATCGAATTTGAGCAGCGTCGAATAATGCGGCGCGATCGGATGGATGAACGCGAACGATACGTTGGACGCGCAATCGTAGTTGGAGGGCTCCGCCGTCACGGCAAAGTTCAAAATCCCGCCGCGCTTGGGCGTGCCGGCGCCGTTCTCTGCGGCGCTGAGCGGCGCGGTCCAAAGCGCAACGATGGTGGCGGCGACCAAGGTGGCGCCACAGGCGAACCTCATGCTGAATACTCCTTAACGAAACCGATCAGCGCGCGTCGCTGCTTTGCTGCCAGCGCTGGAACTGGTCGAAGAGCTGGTCCTTCTCTTCCGCCGAGAAGGAGCGACCGCCGGAAAGCTTGCTGCGCTCGTCGAGGAACTTGGCGAAAATCTCGCGCAGATCCTTCTCGTTGAGCGGCTGCGCCGCAGCCACCGCATTGCTCTTGAGCCAGGCATCGGCCGGCGGGAAACGCTTCCAGCCGGGCAACTCCGCGGCGAGGTTCACCTCGCCCCATTTCGGATGGTGTGGCGGCTGCTGCAGCCGCGGAAACTGCGTGAAGAAGGCATCGACGAAGTTCGCGACGTTGCGATAGCGCTCGCTGTCCGGCTGCAGCTTCGCCACCACCAGCGCCGTGCCGACCGCGATCGTGTCGACCGACGCGTCCGACCCGATCAGGCGCGGGTAGTCGGCGGCGGTGAGCTGGGCCGGAACATAGGCCTTGGCGAGCGCCGGCGTCATCGGCACGGCGAGGAAATGCAGCCGGTCGCCGCCGCCGAACCGATCGAAGATCGGCGTCGGCTTGGCCGCAACATAGGCGACCGCCGCCACATTGCCCGCAGCGAGCTTCTGCAGCGCCAGCGCGTGGTCATCGAACAAGGCCTGGACGTTGATCTTGAGCAGGCCCAGCACCGCCGGGCCGGTGATCCGCGCGCCGCCGGCGAACTCGACCTTCTTGCCGGCGAGATCCTGAAGCTGCGCGATCTCGGGACGCGCCAGCACATGCAGCTCCTCGTTATGGAGCTTGGCGATATAGGTGATGGTCTCGATGTTGGGCGGCGTCTGATGCTGCCGGGCATAGTCGAGCACGTCGGTCTGGACGATCGTCATGTCGACGCCGCGCAGCGCCGAGAGATCGACCAGACCTTCGACGGCACCATGACCGACGACCGGCAGAACGCGCCGGGTCGCGCCGTCGTCGAGCACGCTGGCAAGGTCCTGCGCCATCTGGATCGACGCCGCATCGCCGGAGGTCAGCAGCTCGACCAGGCCGCGATTGGTACGATCGGCGAGCGTATCGGCACGCGCGGCGCTGGCGTCGCCGCAGCCCAAGCCGGTGCTCAACAGGAGCGCCGCTGCCGCACAGCGGAGCCATAGGGGGAACCTCGAGCCTTTCGGCATCATCGTCGTCACCTTTACTATTTCGACTTCGATCGGTTTGGATCGGCGGCATCGAGGCGCGCGAGCCGCGCTGCCGCCTCGTTATTGCCGGCCGCGGCCGCGCGACGATACCATTGCACGGCCGTCGCGGCATCCCCGGCGACCCCACGCGCCCCAAGCTGACGCAGGAACACGGGGTCATAGCTCTTGCCCAAACCGCATTCGGCCGCGGGATCGCCTGCCTGCGCGGCGCGCTCATAGAACTGCCGCGCCGAATAGATGTCGCCCGCCGCCAGAAGCTCGTCGCCACGCTGCACCAGAAGCGTCAACTCGGCGCTGGGATGCGCCGCCCTCGGCGGCTGCGCCTGCTGCTGCTCTTGCGACGGCTCATTCGCCGGTTCGAGCGCCGCCAACGGGGCGATCGCTTGCGTCGCGCCGGACGCAGCCGGGGCCGCCGCCTGCGCCGCGGGCGCGGGAGAAGCCGGCTCTGATGCGGCAGGGACAGGCTGCGATGCGGTCGAGGTGCCGGCCTTCGGCGGCGCGGGGCTCGCAGGCTCCGGGGCTGCGGCAGCAGCTTCTGACGGAGCGGGAGCCGCAGGCTGGTCAGACGAAGCCGGGCTTGCCGGTGCTGCATCGGCCGCGCGTGACGGCGCCGGCGCAGCGGGCGGGCTAGGCGCGGGCTGCGGCGCGGCAGAGGCGACGGGCGGAGCGGGCGGCGCGGCGGGCTCGGAGCTCGCGGAAGGCGACGGCTCGGCGTTGGCTGACGCAGTCGGCTCGGGCGCCGCGGCAGCCGCCGGCGCAGGCGCCGCGGCATCGGAAGCAGGGGGCGCCGAAGCGGTGAGCGGTACGATCTTCGCACCGATCACGATCGGGCCGTTTTGGTCGGACGCCGTTTCGGGTGCGCTCGCCGGCGGTGTCGCGGGTGGGCCGGCCGCCGGCTCAACCGCCGCCGCTTGCGCGGCCGCGGCGTCCGACGGCGCGGCTTTGGCCGCCGGCACCGCGGCCGAGGATGCCTCCGGCGCGGCCGTGATCGGCGTTTTGGCCGAATCGGCGTTCGATGCCATCGTCGCCGACGGCTCATGGCCGCGCGGCGCCAGGAAGTAGAGCAGGCCCAGCCCCGCCAGCACCGCAGCGGCGACGTAGAGAGCGAGACCGGAGCGCAGCGAGAGGCGCGCCCGACGCTTCTCCTTTGTCACGGTCACTGCCGATATCGCCGACCGGCCGCCCGCCATCAGCCGTGGCGGCGGCTCCGCCGCTTTGAGCGGCTCGGCTTGGGCCGCTTCCGCTTCGGCGGGTTTCGCCTCGGTGGCTTCCGCTTCGACCGCCTCCGCTTCGAGCGTCTCTTCGACGGACGACTCGGTTTTGAGCGGCTCCGCTTTGAGCGGCTCGGCTTTGAGTGGCTCTAGTAGCTCGGGTTCTTCGAACGGCTCCGGTTCCTCGGCCGGCTCCGGCGCCGCTTCCGCGGCGGCGGGCACAACGGCGATGGCAGGAGCGGGCTCCGGCGGCGCGGCGAGGGCCACGTCGCGCCGGCCCTGCTCCAGCACGTCGAGCGCCAGGCGGTTGACCACGGCGGCGCTGCCGCCCGCCTGCACGGCGATGAGGTTGACGATTTCGGGCGGGAAGAGCGCCCGCTCGTCTCCGGGAAGGACGTTCAGTTGGTAATGGAGAAAGGCGCCGACTTCTTCCTGCTCGATTCGATCGAACGGCACACGGCCGGTGATGGCGGAGTTGAGGAAGCCGAAGGCCGGCGTGGCGAGACGCTCGGCGAAATCGGCGCTGCCGAGCAGCACCACCGGCATCACATGCGGCTCGTCGAGCCGCATGAACCGCAGGAGCTCGTCGAAGCAGGTCAGATCGAGCGATTCGGCGTTCTCGAGCACGAGGAGACGGCGGACGCCTTTGCGCACCTCGGCCATGAGATGCGACAGCAGCGCCCAGATCCCGTCGCTGCCGGCCTCCTGGCGGAGGCCGAGACGGCGGTTATAGGCGCGCACCAGGGCGCCGAAATCCATCTCCGGCCGGCAGCGCACCAGGCTAGCGCGATAGCGGTCCCTGCCCTCCTCGTTCAGGAAGCGTTCGACCAGGTCGACATCGGCGGTGTGCTCGCCGGAGAGCAGCACCAGGCCATGGCCTTTCGCCAGCTCGCGGAAGATCGCCGTGGCGATGTAGCGGTGATGGTGGTCGCTTTCGAAATAGCCGCTGCCGGCGGAATCGCCCGCGAAGGGACGCGGCGAGGTCGCGGCGACGGCTGCCGCCACGGGCTCTGCCACGCTTCTGATGACCGAGATTGGCTCCGGCTTCCCCATGATACCGCTTCCCGCACAGTACTCCGATCCGGGATTCCGCACAGTCATGGTTAATATTTCAAGGGCGCATGTTACCGAATCGGTCAGGAAATTTCGGATTCGGCGGTAAGCGGCTGAGTCCGATGGGCAAAGCGCGAGTCATAAAATCGCCACCGGCGCCTGGGGCACGCTCTGCCAGAACGCATGGTCGTGGCCGAAAAAGATGCGGGCGCCGCCCGCCTCGAGCGCGGCGAGACGCTCGAGCGAGGCCAGCATCTCGGCGCGATCATGGACATTCTTGGGCAAGCGGCGCTCGCGCAGTGTCTGGCAGAAATAACAGGCGTCGGCGGCAAGTACGACGTCGCCCCCAGCGACTCGCAAGCGCAGCGACTGGTGTCCCGGCGTATGGCCATGCGTCGGCAGGCAGACGACGCTGCCATCGCCGAAGACGTCATGCTCGCCATCAACCTGGCGCAGCTTGTGACCGAGATCGAAATCGCGGCGGTTGAAACCGCGCCGCGCCGCGAGATCGGCATCCATGCCCGCCGCCCATTCGCGCCGCTGCACGATGACGGTGGCGTTCGGAATGAGGGCATTGCCGCCGACATGATCGAAATGCAAATGCGAGTTGATGATGAGATCGATGCGCGCGGGATCGCGGCCGAGGGCGGCGAGGCGGGCGCTGATCTCTTCACCTGGCGTATAATGAAAACGGAATAAGTCCTTGATGCGCTCACCAACGCGCGCGACCGGGTCGTGCTGGCAATCGGGATGCATGCCGGTGTCGAAGAGCGCCAGACCTTTGGAGTGCTCGATGAGATAGGCGGGAATCGGCAGCCGCGCCTCGCCCTCGCCGCCTTCCATGAGATAGCCGAGCTTGCCGGTGATGTGGCCGCAGGTCATGGCGTAGAGCTTCACGCCCATCGGACGCCTCCTCTGTCGCTGACGCCGCCGATTATGCGCGCCGCCGCGCGTTTCGCCAGAGGCGGCGCCGCGCTAGCCGCCGACACCCCAGCGCCGCGCCCAGCCGAACCCGGCCGCGGTGCCGGCGGCGGGCCGATACTCGCAGCCGACCCAGCCGTCATAACCGAGCTCGTCCAAGAGCTCGAGCAGGTAAATGAAATTGACCTCGCCGCGATCGGGCTCGTGGCGCTCCGGCACGCCGGCGATCTGCACATGCGCGACCAGCGGCAGCAACCGGCGGATGTGCGTTGCGAGATCGCCGGCGACGATCTGGCAGTGATAGAGGTCGAGCTGCAGGCGGACATTGGCGCGCTCGACCTGGGCGAGAATGGCCGCCGCCTGTTGCGGCGTGTTGAGAAAATAGCCGGGGATGTCGCGCGGATTGATCGGCTCGATCAGCAGCTCGAGGCCGTCGCGCGCGGCAAGATCAGCGGCGCGGCGCAGATTGGCGACGAGCACCGCCTCCCCCTCCGATTTGTCCCGGCCGGCCGGCCACAGCCCCGACAAAACATGGAGGCGTTTGCCGCCGGTGGCGCGCGCATAGGCGAACGCGCGCTCGAGATCGGCGAGGAAGGCCGCTTCCCGTCCGGGCAGAGCGGCGAGGCCGCGCTCGCCCTTGTCGCGATCGCCCGAGGGCAGGTTGAAAAGTGCCAGCGTAAGGCCATCGCGCCGGAGCCGGTCGGCAATGGCATCGGCCGGCGCCTCATAGGGGTTGAGGCATTCGACGCCGCGAAAGCCGCTCGCCGCCGCCGCTTCGAAGCGGTCGAGGAAAGGCAGCTCCTGAAACAGGAAATGGAGATTGGCGGCGAGCTTCGGCATCGGCGTCCCCGGCGGTTGCTGGCACTCAAGCGTAACGCGCCGGTTCGAAACTGGATATCGCCGGGAGAATATCGGCGCGCGACCCCTCACCCTCCCGGTCGCTTATGCGACCGGGCCGGCCCCCCTCCCTCTCAGGGCAGATAAGGGCCGATCTCGAGGTAGAGGCTGTAGGCGCCGACTGCGGCAAGGACGAGGAGGACGGCGAAGCCGAGGACGCGGAGGAAGCCGGTCTGCCGCGGCGCGCTGCCGCCGGTGATGGCCGAAGAGACGACGATGCGGTCGGCATCGGTCAGCGTCAGCGGCGCTTCCAGCCCGCGACGCGGCTCGGCGGAGAGCCGCATCGGCTCGCGCTCGGCGCCGCTATCGTTCGCCGATGGCCGCAGGGCAGAGGCAGCACGAGGCGCAGCGGCGCGAAGCGGCACTGCGTCGCGCGGCGCGGCGCCGAGGGGGGTGAAGCTCGGCTCGGCGCGGGCGGAACGGGAACGCGGGGGAAAGGCCATGGCGGGTCCGATCGAAAGTTGCCGGACCCTCCCATTTCCGTGTGGCGAGAGTTAGGCGGCGCTTGCCACATCGCCGCCGCAATTGACCCTACCCCGCCGCACCCGCCGCCCGGGACCGCCGGCCGCGCGGGCGCTGCGTCGCGGCGAGTTCGGCGTCGATCGCCTCAAAGGTGCGGCCGCGCGTCTCGAAAGCGAAGGCGAGATAAACGATCCCCGCCAGCGCGAACCAGGCGGCAAGATAGAGGAAGGCCGGGGTGATCGCCGCGATGGTCATCTGCGGATTCACCATGTTGGACGAGCCGAGGATGAGGGCGAGCCCGGCCGGACCGATCACCTTGCCGATGCCGCCGAAGCCATAGGCCGAGCCCATGCCAGTGGCGCGCAGCTGCTGCGGCCAGACCTCGGCTGCATAAGGCCCGACGATCGGCCAGCCGCCATTGCCGATGGTCTGGACCAGAATGAGCAGCAGCCAGAACACCGAGACGGTGCCGATCATCGCCGTCGGGAAGAAGCCGGCCACGACCGTCGCCGCCGCCCCGCCCAGCCCGACGATCGCGCCGGAGCTGCGCCGCCCGATCGCCTCGGAAAGCCAGGCGAAGACGAAGCGGCCGACCAGGCTGCCGATATTGACGAAGATCATCCAGAAGGACGCCTCTTGCGCGGAGACCCCCATGACCAGCATGAGCAGGATCGGCGACCAGAGCCCGAGACCGTAGACGGCGGTCTGAATGCCGAGATTGCTGAGCCACGAGACCGCGAGGCTGCGCGGATAGCGGAACAGCTCGAGGAAGCGGGGCGGCGGCGCCGCGGGCGTCGCCGCCGGCAGCGGCAGGGTTTTGGGATCGACCTTGAGCGCCCAACCGAGCGCACGGCGCGCCTCCTCCTGCCGCCCGGCGCGCAGCAACCAGTGCGGCGATTCCGGGACCCAAGCGCGGATGAGCAGGGTGAGCAGCGCCGGAACGAGACCGACGGCGAAGAGGCCGCGCCAGCCGACATGCGGCGCCAGATAAGCGCCGAGAACCGCGCCCAACATGGTGCCGAGCGGAATGAAGCAGGTGACGAGCCCGCTGATGAAGCCGCGCTTTGCCGTCGGAATGAACTCCTGCACCAAGGGCAGGTCGACGCAGTAGAGCCCGCCAACGCCGAAGCCGACGAAGAAGCGGAAGACGATGAGGAAGATCCAGCCATGCTCCGGCGTCAGCGCCAGGATGCCGGTGGCGAGAGAGAAATTGAGGACGGTCGCCAGGAACACCGTGCGCCGGCCGATGCGGTCGGCGATGTAGCCCCAGATATAAGCGCCGGCGATCGCGCCGACACCCGAGGAGAGCAGGATGAGGCCGGACTGGCCGTAGGTGAGCCGCCAGGGCTTGATGATGAAGGCGAGGACGTAGCCGATGAGGTAGTAGTCGAAGAACTCGAGCGCATCGCCGATGGCGGCGGCAGAGACGATCTTCCACTGATTGGCCGTGAGCCGCGTCTGCCGGTCGAGATAATCAAGCATCGCCTTCCTCCCTCCCCGTTCGCCGCCTCGGCGCGGCATATCCTTTATGTGATCATTTGATCGCCAGCGGATTGACCGGCGAGCCGACGGCGCCGGTGATCGGCAGCGCCGGCGCGACGAACATGAACTCGTAGCGGCCATCGGCAGCGCAGTCGCGCGCGAGCTCGGCGAGATAGAAGATCTCGCCGAGGCTGAGGCCCATCATCGGGATGGCGATCCAGTGCCAGGGCTGCGTCGCCTCGGCGGTCTCGTTCGGCCGGACCTCGACGCCCCAGGTGTCGGTGGCGATCGCCGCCACTTCACGCGCATGGAGCCAGTCGAGCGTCTCGAAGGCGAGGCCGGGCGCGTCGCCGCCGGAATAGCCGTCCCAATTCCGCGCCGCGAGCTTTGCCTCCATCTGCCCGGTGCGCACGAGCAGGAAGTCGCCGCGCCGCACCGCGACGCCGAAGCGCCGCTCGGCTTCCTCCAGCATCGCATTGGTGACGGCGAAACCGTCGGGCAGATGGTCGACGCCCTGCAGCCGGGCGATGTCGAGCAGCACGCCGCGGCCGATCATGCGCTCGCGCGTCTGTTCGATGCCGCATTTCTGCGCCCCGGCGCTGGTCACCGTGCGGCAATCATAGCCGTTCCACATATGGTCGCCGTAGAAGATGTGGCCGAGCCCGTCCCATTGCGTGCCGCATTGCAGCGGCAGGATCAGGATGTCGTCGGCGGCGCGGATCTTGCGGTGGTCGAGCACGCCGGAATAGGCGTCCGTGCCGGTGCGGGTCATGACATGGATCGGGTTGAAGCGGCCGAGCGGCGGGTAGTTGCTCTTGCCGCCCTGCGGCCCGCCGGTGTCGTAGGCGAGCGCCAGGGACATGACCTTGCCCTTCTGGACAAGGCGCGCGGCGGCGACGATGTCCTCGGGGCGGGTGAAATTGAGCGTGCCGATCTCGTCCGCGGGTCCCCAGCGTCCCCAGTTCTTCAACCGCTCGGCCGCGGCGCGGATATCGGCCATGGTGAGCTTTCGCCGGCCGTCGCCGCTGCCTGTCATGCTTCCTCCCGGGATCGTCGTTATCGATCGATCACAATTAAACGGAGCTTGGGCGGCCCGGTCAATCGCGGCGGCGCGGCGGCTGACCCAGAGCATGCACACGTCTTGCCTCCTACTCTCGCTTTGCCCGCGAAAGAACGCGTGAAGAAATCGAAGTGGACGAAGGTGGCGCTTCGAGATCGGATCGATTCCCGCTTTCGCGGGAATGACGGAATAATTTGATTTTGCTTTAGAATTCGTCGCCCCCGCGAAAGCGGGGGTCCATTTCCAAACCGCAGCATTTTTCTTTCGGGTGGGTGCATGTCCTTGCGCTGCTGACAGAATCTGTCACCGGCCGCCGCTATTCTTAGTGTCGGCACGATCCCACATCGGCAATGAGAATTCCCATGACCGGCACCGCGCTCGACCGCATCCCCGCGCCACCCTCCGCCAAGCTGCTCGGCTGGCGTCTCGTCGATAGCGACGCGGCGCGCGGCTGGGTCCGGATCGCCTTCGAGGGCAAGCGCGACTTCCTCAACCCCGCCGGCTTCATCCAAGGCGGCATTCAAGCCGCCATGCTCGACGACACCATGGGGCCCGCGGTGTGGCTGATGACGGAAGGCGCGCTTTATCCCGCGACGATCGACATGAGCATCAGCTTCCTCGCGCCGGCAAAGCCGGGGCCGCTCTTCGGCGAAGGCACGGTACTGCGGCTCGGCAGCACGATCGCGTTTCTCGAGGCGAAGCTGCTCGACGGGGCGGGGCGCCTCATCGCCCGCGCCAGCGCCTCGGCGCGGCTGCTGCCGGCGAGCTGCGCGCTCAGCCTCCGGCAAGAGCTGCCGCGCGCCGCCAATGATGCCTTCGCGATGGCGCCATGAGCAACGGCCGCGACACGATCACGCTCTATGGCTTCGGGCCGAAATTCGCTCTGCCCGAGGCAAGCCCGTTCGTGATGAAGACCGAGCTGCAGCTCAAGCTGGCCGGCGTGCCCTATCGTCTCGAGCGGGGCTCACCGCGGGATGCGCCCAAGGGCAAGCTGCCCTTCATCCGGGATGGCGCGCGGGTGGTCGCGGATTCGACGTTCATCCGCCGACACATCGAAAGCTCGCGGCAGATCGATCTCGAGGCGGGGCTCGGCACCGCCGAGCGCGCGACGGGTTGGGCGATCGAGCGGATGCTCGAGGATCAGCTCTATTGGGCGATGCTGCATCTGCGCTGGGCCGATGATGCCAATTTCGCCAAAGGCCCGAGCCAGTTCTTCGCCGGCCTCCCCGACGAGGTCCGCGATGCGCGGCGCGCGCAACTCCTGGCGACCATCGCGGCGCATGGTCTCGGCCGGCATAACCCCGCGGAGATCGCCGCGCTCGGCGATCGCTCGCTCGCCGCGCTCGCGGCACTGCTCGGCGAGCGGCCCTATCTCTTCGGCGATGCGCCCAGCGCGGCCGACGCCACTGCCGCCGCCATGGTCGTCTCGGTCGCAACGCCGTTCTTCGACGGCGCGCTCACCCGTGCCGCGCGCGGCTATGCCAATCTCATGGCGTATGGCGAGCGCATGATGACGCGCTACTACCCGGATTTCGCGCCGGGCTGGTTTCCTTAGAGAGCGAGCGACGCGCTACCGCCCGGTCCGGTTGGGACGGTAGCCATGGCCGATGAGGTCCTTGCGGCAGGCATAGCCGCCGGTCTTGGTGCTGCCGTAGCGATTCTGGCCGCGGTAGTAGTAGATGCGCGTCGCCGGATCGACCCAGACGACGAGATCCGTCGGGCAATGCTGCTCGGCTGCCGCTTCGCTGGCGAAGAGCGGCGCCTCGGATGTTGCCGCGAGCGCGGCCCCCGCCAGCGCCGGCAAGATCAATATCAGGAGTGAGCCCAGAAGCCGCGCCATGGCATTCCGCCGCGCCAGATCCCACCGCTCTCCCGAGAATGGGCGCAAGCGCGGCGCGGCGCAACCCGAGCGCCTCGACGCGCCTCAATACTGCGAGCTTATGCCGCCGGCTTCAGTCCGAAATCGTATTTCGCCTCCGACGTCTTGCCGCCGGGCTTCGGCTTGAAGGCGATGATCAGCGAGTTCTTGACGCCGAACACCACGTCGCTGTCGAGATAGGGATCGCCATCGACGAACAGATGCGTCGTGACGGTCTCGTAGCCGGGTGCGCTGACGATGAAATGGAGATGCGCCGGACGCATGGGATGGCGCCCCATCGCGTTGAGGATGGTGCCGACCGGCCCGTCCGTCGGCACGGGATAGCTGGTCGGCTTGATGGTGCGGAAGAAATAGGCGCCGCTGGCATCGGTGCGGAAGCGGCCGCGCAGGTTGAAGCGATCCTGGTTCGGGTCCTGCGTGCTGTAGAAGCCGTTGGGCGCGGTCTGCCAGACATCGAGCACCGCGTCCTTGATCGGCTTGCCGTCCGGCGTCAGCACGCGGCCCGATACTTCGGTCGGCTCGCCGGGACCGCCATGCGAAATGTCGGCGCCCATCGGCAGATCGGGCGCGCCTTCGATGTAGAAGGGGCCGAGCACCGTCGATTGCGTGACGCCGCGGCCGCCACGGTGATTGACGGCGTCGACCAGCATCGAGACGCCGAGCACGTCGGAGAGCAGGATGAATTCCTGCCGATCGCCGACCGAGGCCCGGCCGGTGGCGGTGAGGAAGCGGATCGCCGCCGTCCATTCCGCTTCGGTGAGCTCGACCTCGCGCACGAAGGCGTGGAGATGACGGATCAGCGCCGTCATCACCGCTTTGAAGCGCGCATCCTCCGTGCGCGCGAGCCGCGCCACCACGGCATCGGTCAGAGTCTCTTCGGTGAATTCGCGCATCGCTTCCTCCTCAGGCGGGCCGGCGCCCGTGCCAGGCATCCTCGATCAGCCGCTTCACGCCAGCATAGTCGACCGGGCGCGGGTTTTGGTACGGGCTCTCGGTCGCGAGCGTGGCCGCGCGGTCGATGCCGTCCTCGGGCATGCCGAGCTCCTTGAGCGAGAGCGGTGCGCCAAGCTTTTTGGCGAGATCGTAGAGACCTTGCGGCGCATCGCCGACGCCGAGCGCGCCCGCGACGAGGCGCATCGCGCCCGTGGCGGCGGCGCGGTTGTAGGCGGCGGCATGCGGCAGGATCACGGTGTGCAGCTCGGCATGGGGCAGGTTGAAGGTGCCGCCCAAGGTATGGCAGAGCTTGTGATGAAGGCCCATCGCCGTGGTGCCCAGCACCGTGCCGGCGAGCCAGGCGCCGGAGAGCGCCTCGCCGCGCGCCTCGAGATTGAGCGGGTCCTTGACGACCAGCGGCAGGGCCCGGCCGAGGGCGCGAATGCCTTGCGCCGCCATCAACGCGGTGATGGGGTTGCCGTCCGGCGCATAGAGCGCCTCGACGCAATGGGCGAGCGCGTTCAGGCCCGACGGGCCGGAGACTTTCGCCGGCAGGCCGACGGTGAGCGCGGCGTCGTAGATCACGACCCGAGGCAGCACTTTGCGGTCGCGTCCGGTGCGCTTCACCCCGCCATCAGTGAGGCCGTAGATCGGCGTCATCTCCGAGCCGGAATAGGTCGTCGGCACGGCGATGATCGGCAGGCCGGTGTCGAGCGCCACCGCCTTGGCAAGGCCGATGGTCGAGCCGCCGCCGATGGCGACGAGACAGTCGGCGGCAAGCCGCCGCGCCGTCTCGCGCGCGAGCCGCGCCGTCTCCACCGGCACATGCATCACCGCTTCCGCATGGATGCCGGCGGTGGCGACGCCGAGGCGCTTTGCCGCCTCTTCGGCGAGCCGCCGCTGCCCCGGCGTCGACAGCACCATGGCGCGCTTCAAGCCAAGCCGCTCCACCTCTTCCGCCAGCCGGTCGAAGCTGCCGGCGGCGAAGACGACGCGCACGGGTAGTTGCTCATAGATGAAGTTCAGCATGTCTTACTCTTGTCGCAGCGTGCGGCGGCACCCCCCTCCCTGCCCTCCCCCTCTGTATGGACCGGGGAGATGGTGAGCGGGTGTTCGGAGACATGGTGAACACATTCTGCTGGCATTGGAAGCCTCTGAGGGAGGCGCACATTGCCGTGGAGGAAGGTGTCCATCGTGTCGCTACGCCGTGAG
>DATJLU010000106.1:0-27322 GCA_035509275.1 Allostellaceae bacterium
CGCTTTCGCGGGGACGGCGGGAAAGATACTGAAATCGCAGTGTTCCCGACGTTTCAGGGACGCACTAGGAAACGTCGGCCGTCGCGGGCTGGGGGGCCGGCGGGAGGGCCGGCCAGGGCGCGCGCAGCGCGGGCAGGATCACCAGGATGGTGGTGCCGCGACCGGGATGGCTCTCGATCTCGAGGCGGCCGCGATGCAGCTCGACGATCGCCTTGGCGAGCGGCAGCCCGAGCCCCGTGCCCTCGTAACGGCGCGCCATCTTGCTGTCGACCTGGCCGAAGGCGGTGAGGGCGATCCCGATATCCGCATCGCTCATGCCGATGCCGGTGTCGCTGATGGTGATCGCGATCCAATCCTCGCCGCGCTGGCCGGCGCGCACCGTCACCTTGCCGCTCGCCGGCGTGAACTTCACCGCGTTGGCGAGCAGGTTGATGAAGACCTGCTGCAGCATCCTCGAGCTGCCGCTGACGGCCGGCAGCGCCGCGGCGAGCTCGACGGCAATGGCGACATGCTCGGCGGCGGCCTGGGACTGGACCATGCGCAGCGCCGCCTCGATGGTCGGCGCCAGCTCGACGGGTTCCTCCCGGTCGAGCGTCGCCTTGCCGGCCTCGATCTTCGACAGGTCGAGAATGTCGTTGATGATGCGCAGGAGATGGTTGCCGCTGTCGTGGATGTCCTTGAGATATTCGAGATAGCGCGCATTGCCGATCGCGCCGAAGGTCTCGTTGCGGATGACCTCGGAGAAGCCGATGATCGCGTTCAACGGCGTGCGCAGCTCGTGGCTGGTATTGGCGAGGAATGCCGATTTGGCGCGGTCGGCGCGCTCGGCGTCCTCCTTGGCCAGGCGCAGCTTGGTTTCGGTGAGCCGATGGCTGGCGACCTCGCGCTCGAACTGCCGCTGCTGCGCCGCGACGATGCTGGCATAGTAGAGCGCCATCAGCGCGACAAAGCAGCAGGTGCAGAGCGCCGAGATGATGCCGACGCCGGACAGCGCCGGGAGCGGGACATGCTGCGGCAGGGGCACGCCGGCTTCGTAGATGGCGTAGAAGACCAGCACCTGCGCGAAGATCATCATCAGCGTCAGCAGGCGCAGGCGCCGGTGGCCGCCGAGATAGAAGGCGCCGGACAGCGGCACGACGCCGATCCAGGTGAGAAACGGCGAGCTGCCGCCGCCATAGTGGAAGGAGGCGAACAGGATCACGAAGGTCAGATGCTGCACCGACACCGGCGACAGCGGCGCCAGCCAGGCGGTTGCGCGCAAGACCAGAGGGTAGACGTAGAACGCCGCCAGCAGGGCGATAATCGTCCAATAGGCGGCGCCGGGATGGGGATCGATGCGGCCGATATAGGCGGCGAGCACAAAGCCCAGCGGCGTGCCGAAGACATGCGCCAGCACATACATCCGCGCCCGGCGGTGAACCGTCGGGTCTTGGCGCAATTTCCCAGGAATGAACCAGTCGAGCAGCTGGAAGATCGCCGCCGTCTGAACATTGGCCATAAAGGTGCTGGCTCCGGCCTCTACGCACTTCGCCGACGCCATCATAGAGGCGAAAAAGTTTAACCTTTCATTAACCGCCCGCGGCAAGGACCCGGTCGGCGACGAAAGGGTTGTCCCGTCGCTCCTGGCCGAAGGTCGAGAGCGCGCCGTGGCCCGGCACGAACGTGACGTCGTCGCCGAGCGGCCAGAGCTTGGTGGTGATCGAGCGGATCAGCGCCTTGGCATCGCCGCGCGGGAAGTCGGTGCGCCCGACGGAGCCGCGGAAGAGAACGTCGCCGACGAAGGCGAGGCGCGCGGGCGCGTGGTGCAGAACGACATGGCCCGGCGTATGCCCGGGACAGTGGTGTACCGAGAGCGTCTGTGCGCCGATGGTGACGCTGTCGCCGTCTTCGAGCCAGCGGTCGGGCGTAAACGGCCGGCAATAGGTCATGCCGTAGCGCGCGCCCTGCTCGGCGATGCGATCGATCCAGAACGCGTCCTCGCGTTGCGGCCCCTCGATCGGGATGGCGAACTCTTCGGCGAGCGCCGCCGCGGCGCCGGCGTGATCGAGATGACCATGCGTCACCAGCACCTTGTCGATGACGACCCCCTGCGCCGCGGCGGCGGCGAGGATGCGGTCGACCTCGCCGCCGGGATCGACCACCGCGGCGCGCTTCGTCTCGCTGCACCACACGAGCGAGCAGTTCTGTTGGAACGGCGTCACCGGAATGATGACGCCTTGAAGCGGCGGTAGAGCGGTCATGGAATTCGTCTGCGGCTCAAGTTGCCGCAGGCTTCTAGCAAATTTCCGCAGCGCCGTCGTCTGCAGCGCGCTCGGGAGGAGCTAGCGGCAGTTTGCCGGCGCGCCGAAGCGATAGAGCCCGCTCAGCAGGCCGCCGGCGCGGCCGTGGCGATCATTTGCCGGTTGCGGCGCGCGCGCGGTCTCGCGCCGCAGCTCGCGGCTGTCGCGCCGCTCCGGCTGAAACAGCGACGCGGCAAGCGCCGTCGCCAGGCCGGGAGCCGAGTTTGGCAGAGTAACCGCGCCGGCGAGCGCCGCCGGCCGGCCGAAGCCAAAAGTAGAGTCCATTGGGGTCTCTCCTGTTTCTTCTTGCGGCACGAGACTTCGCGCCGATCACTTAACTGCGGTAAAGATGAGGCGCGCTGCCACCCCCAACAATTGGCGGCCCCGCGAATAGACTATTCAACGACGCCGACTAATCGCGGAGGCCCGATACATCACATATTTGCGACCTTCGGTAACATCGGCGTGACGCGGCCTTGGCACAGGCGCTCGACCAGGAAATCGATGAAGGTGCGCACTTTCACCGGCACGTGTCGCCCCGGCGGGTAGACCGCCTGCAGCACCACCTCGGTGGTGCGGTAATCCGGCAGCAGCCGCACCAGATGCCCCGCCGCCAGATCCTCGCTGATATTGACCGTCGGCAACAGGCAGACGCCGAGCCCGGCAAGCGCTGCCGCGCGCAACCCTTCGACGCTGTTGCTGCGCAGATTGCCGGCGATGGCAACGTCGTGCTCGCCATCGGGCCCGCTGAGCCGCCAGCGGCCCTCGAGATGCGAGCTGATATAGATGAGGCAATTGTGCTCGGTGAGGTCCTCCGGCCGCTCCGGCCGCCCATGCCGGGCGAGATACTCCGGTGCGGCGCAGAGCACCAGTCGGCCGACGCCCAAGCGCCGGGTGATCAGGCTCGAATCCGGCAGCGGGCCGCTGCGCAGCGCCAAATCGAAGCCTTCTTCCACCATGTCGACCATGCGGTCGCTCATCACCAGCTCGAAGCAGACATCGGGATAGAGCGCGACGTAGTCGCTGATCAGCGGCGTCACGAGGCGCGCCAGCGATACCGAAGTGTTGAGACGCAACGTACCGCGCGGCGAGGATTGTTGCGCGCTTGCGACGCTCTCGGCTTCTTCGAGTTCGCCGAGGATGCGGCGCGCGCGGTCATGGAAGCCGCGCCCGACCTCGGTAAGATTGACCTTGCGCGTGGTGCGGTTGAGCAGCTGCACGCCCAGCCGTTTTTCGAGCGCCTGCACATGGCCCGTGACCACGGCGGGCGACACGCCGAGCCGCTTTGCCGCGCCGGAAAAGCTGCCGCTATCGACCACCTGGACGAAAGCCTGCAAGCTCATAATGCGATCCATCCCGCAACCTCTGGCAGACACACGACGAGTTCTACGTAGGAAGCGCCCGGAGTTTGTCCAGACGCGACGCTGCGACGCAGCATGGCACCGCGGGATGGTCCGGCCTGTGATCAAGCGCACAGGCCAATTGCGCCGGGGCTTCCTATGTTAGCGTGCGATATATGCGCCGGCAGCCGCTCTGCTATGCGGCAGGCGCCCGTCAGCCGCGGGGAGCAAGGCCGAAGACTTGCGCCAGCAGCTCGTAGGAACGCAGCCGCGCCGCGAAATCGTAACAAATCGTAACCACGACGAATTCGCTGACGTCATAGAGCGCGCCCAGCGCCATGAGCTGCTCCTTCACCTGCTCGGGCGTGCCGACCACCTGGCGGCGTCGGTTGAAGGCGAGGCGCAGCCGGTCCTCGCGGCTCAAGGGATAGGCCTCGGCTTCCTCGATCGAGGGAAAGGGGCCGAGCTCGCCGCGATCGAGGCGCAAGCGCCAGAGATCGCGCGACAGCGCCAAGCGGCGCGCCTCGGCCTCGCTGTCGGCGCAGAGCACGAAAACGCCGATGCTGCCCTGTGCCGCGGCGAGCCAGGGCGATGGGCGAAAGAGCTCGCGATAAGCGCCCATCACCGCCGGGCCGCCCTGATCGGTGATGAAATGCGCGAAGGAAAAGGCGCAGCCGAAATGCGCGGCATAAGCGGCGCTCTGATCGCTCGAGCCGAGCAGCCACAGCTCCGGCGCGCCCGGCCCGCGCGGCTCCGCGTGCACGCCGGCGAAGGGGTGTCCGGCGGGCATGGCGTCGCGCAGGAAGCCCAGGAGATCGGCGATCTGGCCGGGGAAATGCTCGATGCCAAGCGCGCCCGGCCCGTGCTGCAGCGCGCGGGCGGTGGCATAGTCGCTTCCCGGCGCGCGGCCGATGCCGAGATCGATGCGGCCGGGATAGAGCACCTCCAGCATGCGGAAGGTCTCGGCCACTTTGAGCGCGCTGTAATGGCTCAGCATGACGCCGCCGCTGCCGATGCGCATCGCCGTCGTAGCGGCGGCGAGCCGTGCGACCAGGATCTCGGGCGCAGCTCCGGCGAGTCCGGCCGAGGAATGATGTTCGGCAACCCAATAGCGGTGGTAGCCGAGCCGCTCCGCGGCGCGGGTGAGCTCGACGGTTTCGGCGATCGCCTGGGCCGGGCTGCCGCCGGCGCGGATCGGCGATTGGTCGAGGACGCTGAGCGTGATCTCGGGCGACACGGGCTCTGATCTAGAGCCGGGCGCGCCGGCGCGCAATGCTTACCAGTCGAGGGTGAGGCGCCCGTCGCGGATGCTGTAGCCCTCGAGCCGGTTCAGGAAGCTGAGGCCGAGCAGCGACACGCCCATCGGCTGCTCCATCACCACGGCGGGGACGTCCTCGACCTCGAGCTGGCCGAGACGCAGGCTGCGCAAGCGCAGCGGTGCCGCACGCGCCGTGCCGTTGGCGGTGCTCATCGCGACGCTGAAGTTCAAGTCTCCCGGCCCGAGGCCGATGGCGCGCGCATCCTGCGGCGAGAGCGCGACGACGGTGGCGCCGGTATCGACGAGGAAATGCACCGGCGTGCCGTTGACCTCGGCATCGAGATAAAAATGGCCACGGCTATCGGCGCGATAGACCAGCTCGTTGGCCGGGCTTGCCGGCGCCGCCGGCGCTTCGGTGCGCATCATCTCGACGGGCGCCGGGCCGTCGCGGCGGAGCAGCACACCCACGGCCACCGCAGAGACGGCGCAGACCGCCAGCATGGCGAAGGCGAGCCGCAGCGTCCCGCCGCCGCCTTGCGGCGGCTGCCGCGTCCGCTCGGCCTCGCCGTGCCACTCCATGTGACGGCCCCGGCTACTTGGTCAGGCGCAGGGCGTTGAGCGAGTTGGCGATCTGCTGGAACGCCGTGGTGAGGTCGGCGGCGGTCGGCGCCGCATAGAACGCGCCTTCGCCCGGCGGGCCGGCACAGCCTGCGAGCTGCGTATTGGTTGCGCCGTCGCCGAGACCGACCGTATAGACGACGATGCCGGCCGCCTTCATGTTGTTGCAAACGTCGGTGAGCCGGTTTTGCAGATTGAGGTTGGCATAGGTCGCCGGGGAATTGGCGTTAGGGTTGCCGGGATAAGTACCGGAGGTGGTGTTGCCGAGCTTGCCCTCGGAAATATAGCCATAGCCGGTGAAATCCTGGGTCCAGCCCTGGGTATTGCCGCCGACCTCGGCGTCGCCGTCGGTCTCCAGCACGACCGCCTTGATGAGGCTCGGCGTACCATAGGCTTGGCCGTCACCGAACGGCGGATTGGGCGACAAGGTGCGCCAGCCCCAGATCATGCCGACGGTAATGGCGGTGCCGCTATTTGCCCAGGAGGTCATGTTCTGCATCGTCGCATCGAGGGTCGTCTGCGAGGAGGTCAAGCGCACCAGCGGCGTCGGGCAGGAGAGATTGGGGCCGTAGGACTGGGTCGTCGCAGTGTTAACGTTGCCGTCGATCTCCTTGTACTGGATGCTCGCGCCCTTGCCGGGGATATACCACGTATTGAATTGCGTGGGATTGCTACCGGCATCGCCGCTATAGGAGCTGCTCGAGCCGCTCGTCCAGTAAGAGGCCCACCAGGTCTGGTTCCCCATCGACGCGTACGTCCAGCCGCCGCTGGGCTCGCTGATGTCCGGGCCAACACCGCTGGTGTCCTCGCCGCTCGCGGTCGGTTCGACGACGCAGCCCTTCCAGTTTCCGGTGGTCAGCGTGCTGGTCACGTCGTAAACGACCGGCGGATAGAGTGTCATCGCCACGACGTCGGCAGTTCCTTGGCCACTTCCTTGCGTTGCCTTCTGGCACAAGGTGATCGTGTTGTTCGTGGGGTTCGGGTTCGGGCTGACCGTCGAGGAAACCGACGTGGCCTGCGGATACCAGATCCCGCTGGTGTTGTCGGAGACACCTGCAGCCGCATTGAGAACACCGATGCCCGTACCGGTGACGACCTCGCCGCTGGCAAGGCCGGTGTTGAGCTGCGAAGCGACGGGCGGCACGACGTTCGTGATCACCAAGCTCCCGCTCGTCTCCAGTCCCTCGACCCCCGTGGTCTGAATCGACAGGGTCAAGGTGTCGCCGGTGGTGTTTTTTGTCGCGTTGGCACTCATGGTGATCGTCGATGCGGTCACTGCGGTAACGGTGGTGCCGGCCGGAATATTGGACCCGGAAATCGACATGCCGGGGATCACGGCGCTGGTGATCGGCGAAATGCCCGTAACGGTGTTGCCGCCGCTGACCACGCTCGACGGCGTGGTTATGCTCGTAACGTTTTTGCTGCCGTTGGTGACATTCGCGGTAAGCGTAACCGTGGTCGTGATCTTCGACTGGGTCACCGCGGTGCTCGGATTGTAGATGGTGTTGCCGTTGTCGGTGACGAAATCGCCGCTGCAATCGTTCTGAATGTTGCTGCAAGTCTGCGGCCCACTGCAGAACGCGCCGCCGACATTGACCGAGGTGACATAAGGTACGACCGAGATCTTGAGCTTCGACGGGTCGGCGCTGTCAGCGAACAGCGTGTCGACGATCTGTTGTGCGTCGGTCCTCAAGGTATCAATGTGGGCCGTGCCGCTGCTGCAGTTGGCTATTTCGCCATCGCCGCACATCATCGAACCCGTATTGTCGAGCACCAGCGCCAGCTCGAGCGAATTCGTGCCCTTGCTGACCTGGTTGCTCGCCGCAACCGGGATCTGGGTGACGTTGATGAGCTGGAGGAAGGTCGTCGGCACATCGACCGTAGCGGTGACGTTGATCACCGGCTGCGTCGGGTCGGTCATGCTGACCTGCAGATTTGTCGTCTGGCTCATCATGGGATAGTTGGCGTCGAAATAGCTTTGCAGCCGCGTCTGCAGCTGCGCCGTCGTCAGGCTGCTCGTGCTCGAGGCGACGGCAAGCGCCGATGCATCGAGCGCCGATTCGAGGTCCATCCTCACCATGTAGGCGCGCCCGACATCGATGGCGATGCCGCAGCCGACGACGACCGGAATGGCGCAAAGCCCGAAGATCATCGCGATATTGCCGTCGCGCTCCCGGATGAAGCGGCGGAGACGCTCGGCAAGGGCGGCCTTGAGCGGATTGAGCATGGCGCTGACTCCTCGATTCCTCTGTCGGCGGCTCACGGGCAGACGTTGTTCTTGTTATTGAAGTCGGGGATGCACGTGACGTAGCGCGGGCGGTCATACGATGTGTTGTTGAGCGTATAGGCGTGGTTGAGAACGTAGGTGATCGGCGAGGTGTAGGCGTATTGCGCGCTGACGACCACAACGCTATCGGTCGAGCTGTTGATGCCGAGATTCGCCGGGATCGAGGCGATCGCGATCGGCGTCGCGCCGTTCACCTCGTAATGCCAGTCGATGACCGCCTTGCCGGTGTTGTAGGTGATGCTGGCGTAAGCGACCTTGAGCTGCGTCGTCACCGGCAGCGGCGCCATGACTTGCTGCGCCGCGCTGGTGAAGTTGGTGAAATCGGTGGTCTGGAGGACATAGCTGGTCTGCGTCTGCGCGATGAGATCCGCGGCCGTCTGCGTCGCATCGTTCACCTTCAGATCGGCAAGCAGCAGATTGCTCGCCTCGTAGCAGCCGAAGAACAGCGTCAGGAGCACCGGCAGCAGCAGAGCGAACTCGACCGAGACCGAGCCCGCTGCATCGGCGCCGAGGCATTTCTCGGCTGGCGGCATCGCTTGCACGCTCATTGGAAGGGCTCGTTCTGAAACACGACCGTCGACAGCAGGTTCGTCGTGTAGGTCCCGGAGGCAGCGGGGGCGGAGGTGCCAAGGCCGAGCCAGCACTTTCCCGTCGTCAGGCATTCGCCGACCCACGGCACGATGTAAGGGCGGGGATAGCTGACGCGGACGCCGACGACCTGGCCGCCGGTCCCGGGCACGAAGGGGCAGTTGCCCGGCGGCGTGGCGTTGGCGTTCGAGGTACAGGGCGAAAAATTGATCGAGGCGAAGTTCGAGAACTGCTGCACCTCGAAGAGGACACCGCTGCAGCTCGGCAGCAGCACCTCGACCTGCGAGCAGAGCTGGTTCTGGAAGGTGGTGATGCCGCCGCCGGCCTGCACCTGCCCGGTCCGGACCAGCCGCGCCGCGCTGCGCGCCGCCCCATCCAGCACGAACTGGGTGAGCATGGTCAGGCCGATCTCGATGATCGCGAGCAGCAGGAAAATGAACATCGGCCCGACCAGCGCGAACTCGATCAGCGTGGTGCCGCGTTCATCGCGACCGAAGCGGCGGAATATGCGCATCGACCAACCCTTCCCGCAGCGGCCTCGCCTGGCCGTAGCAGTTGAACGACAAAGATACGCTGTATCAGTATTCGAGAGCCGGTTGGACAGCAAGAAAAGTCGCCGAGGAACTTAACTAAATACTCCGCGTGAAAAGGACAACGATTTAACTATTACTTTAACCTTACCTGAAAATTGCGGAGAATTGTTCCAAATGACCAAACGCCACCGCGGGTCATAGCCCCCAGGGAGCGGCCGCCCGGCGCCTCGGGGGGGGGATGCCGGCCCTCGTTCGCGGGCCGGGTCGAAGCAAAAGACGGCAATGCCGCGACTATTCGAGGCTCCCGCCACACCTCGTCGACGGCAAGGCCGCTAGCGGCTGCTAGCGGCCCTCGCCCCGCGCCTGCTCGCGGGTGGCACTGAAGCGGAGGCTCGGCCAGTCGCGGATGGTGGTGTTGAGGTCCCAGGCGTTGCGCGCGAGGAAGACCGGTGCCTGGTCGTGATCCTCCGCCATGGCGGCGCGGTTGGCCTCGATGAAGCGCTTCACCTCCGCCGGTTCGCCCTCGACCCAGCGCGCCCCATCATAGGGCGCGGGCTCGAAGCGCACCCCGAGCTCGTATTCGCTCTTGATCCGGGCGGCGAGCACGTCGAGCTGCAGCGCGCCGACGACGCCGACGATCCAATCGCCGCCGACCAGCGGCTTGAAGATGCGGGTGACGCCCTCCTCGGCAAGCTGCTCCAGCGCGCGGCGCAGATGCTTTGATTTGAGCGGATCCTCGAGGCGGACACGGCGCAGGATCTCCGGCGCGAAATTGGGAATGCCGGTAACGCGGATCTCCTCGCCCTCGCTCAGCGTGTCGCCGATCCGGAGCGTGCCGTGATTGGGAATGCCGAGAATGTCGCCAGGCCAGGCCTCTTCGGCGAGGTTGCGCTCACGCGCCAGGAAAAAGACGGGGTTCTGGATGGTCATCAGCCGGCCGCTGCGACCATGGCGCAGCTTCATGCTGCGGCGGAAGCGGCCGGAGCAGATGCGCAGGAAAGCGATGCGATCGCGATGCTGCGGATCGATATTCGCCTGCACCTTGAAGACGAAGCCGGTGACCTTGGGCTCCTGCGGCTCGATCGGGCGCGGCTCGGCCGGTTGCGGCCGCGGCGAAGGCGCAAGCTCGCCGATCCCGCGCAACAGCTCGCGCACGCCAAAATTGTTGAGGGCGCTGCCGAAGAAGACCGGGGTCAGATGGCCCTCGCGATAGGCGTCGCGCGAGAAGGCCGGGCAGAGCCCGCGCGCCATCTCGACCTCCTCGCGCAGCTTGCTCAGCGCCGCCGCCGGCAGCAGCGTTGCGAGCTTCGGGTCGTCGAGCCCGGTGCAGCGCACCCCCTCGACGATGCGCTCGCCCTCGCCGCGGGCGAAGAGCAGCAGCATATCGGCGAAGAGATCGTAGGTGCCGAGAAAATCGCGCCCCATCCCGATCGGCCAGCTCGCCGGCGTCACCTCGAGCGCCAGCGTGCGCTCGATCTCGTCGAGCAGGTCGAAGGGATCGCGGCCCTCGCGGTCGAGCTTGTTGATGAAGGTGATGATCGGCACGTCGCGCAGTCGGCAAACCTCGAACAGCTTCCGCGTCTGCGCCTCGATGCCCTTGGCGGCATCGATCACCATCACCGCGCTGTCGACGGCGGTCAGCGTGCGATAGGTGTCCTCGCTGAAATCCTGGTGGCCGGGCGTGTCGAGCAGGTTGAAGGCAAGGCCGCCATGCTCGAAGCTCATCACCGCCGAGCTCACCGAGATGCCGCGCTCGCGCTCGACCTCCATCCAGTCCGAGCGCACGCGCCGGCGCTCGCCGCGCGCCTTCACTTCGCCGGCAAGCTGAATGGCGCCGCCGAACAGCAGCAGCTTTTCGGTGAGGGTGGTCTTGCCGGCGTCGGGATGGGAGATGATGGCGAATGTGCGCCGTCTGGCGATCTCGGCGGCGAGCTGGTCCATGCCGGCTGAAATAGAGAGCCCGGCCGGCGAAATCAACCGATCCCGCAGCGCGAGTAATCGCGCGCGACGAAGCGCCGCTTTCCCGGCACGGATCGGCACAAACCGGGTCTCACGAAGAAGTGAGCGCCGGCAAAGACCCGCCCGCGGCGCCTGCATGGTAGAGAAATCCGCGCGCTACCGGAGCGCGATCAAAACGCTGGGGAGAGCCAAAGCCGATGAAGCCGATGTCGCTGATCGCCGGGGCGCTGATCGCCCTCTTTACCCTGCCGGCGCTGGCCCAGACGCCACAGGGCACGCCGACCAATGTCCGGGGCACGGTGGTCAAGCTCGATGGCCAGACCCTCCTGGTCAAGCCGCGCAAGGGCGACGATGTCCACGTCGTGCTCGCCTCGGGCTATACTGTGCTTGGCGTCGTCAAGCTGAAGCGCATCGACATCAAACAGGGCGATTTCGTCGGCGTCGCCGCCGCTCCCGGCAAGGACGGCAAGCTCCATGCTCAGGAAGTATTGATCTTCCCCGCGGCGTTGCGCGGTACCGGCGAAGGCCATTACCCCTGGGACTTGCGCGGCAAGGGCGACACCATGACCAATGCGACGGTGAGCGGCGTCGTCAGCGAGGCGCGCTCGCGCGTGCTCAAGCTCAGCTACAAGGGCGGCGAGCAGGAGATCATGGTCTCGTCGCGCACCCCGGTGGTGACGTTCAAGCCGGCGGACGCATCGCTGCTGAAGCCGGGCGCCGCGGTCTTCGTGCGCGGGTTCAAGCAGCCCGATGGCACCGTCGCCACGCAGCGCGTCACCGCCGAGCAGGACGGCGTCAAGCCGCCGATGTGAGCGCACCCCTGCGGTCCGCGCCGCAGCCCCGCCACGCTTGAAAAGAAGCAAGAAAGTTTCGCGCTGGCGTCCTTGATCGGCGCTCTGTTGCGCTTACGTGTAATTCTGGCGCAACACGCTGGAGGGTGCCAAACAAGCATGACTCCACCGGATCAGTCTTGACCAGCGCCGGAACCCAAGCTCGGTCGTGTGACCGGGCGGTGAGCTCAGGGAGCCACCCAATCTGAACCCCGCCACCCCACTGTGGCGGGGTTCGCGCATCAGCGGGGAACGCCGCGTTGCCGGATTGACAGGCCCCCCGGGTGTCGGATTATGCCTCTGCCCGTCACAAGGGAAGAGCGAGTGCAGCTGTCGCGTTATATGGTTGTGTTGTGCGCCATCTGGGTGATCGCCATGGCTTGGCGCCTCTATCCGCAATTCAAGGACACGCCTGGGATCGACGGCCGCGTGATCAGCTACGCTGATTACGTCGCGGAGCGCTGCGGGGAGTCCGTCCGGCCGGCGGCAGCGACCTGTGTCGGCGAAGCGCGCCGCACCGGGCGTCGGCTGGTCGCGCGGCAGCAAGCGAAGTCGCTGCTGCTCATCGAGGCGCCGCTCTCGGCCTATCTCCTGATCCATGCGCCTTTGAAAACGAGCAGCCCGGTCTGGCGCGCCATGGACCAGTGTGCCGATGCGGCGCAGAAGACATATCGCGCTCACGCCACGCGCGAAGCCGCGCGGCAAAAATGCCTGGACGCCCGCAATCTACCGGGAGACGCAAGCGTGGCGCCGGCGTCGCAACAGCCAGTGCAGTAACAATAGATTCACAAAGGCGTTTTCGAGTGCACAAGAGCATTTTTGCGCCGCTTTGCAACTTTTGGCCGGGCCTGCTGTTCAACCTCGGCGTAGGCCCAGGCCGGCGGCGTTTCGCCTGCTGGTCGGGCTAAGAGGTCACCTCCTTCCATCGGTTGCAGCGCATGCCCAACCCAAAAGACTGGTTCCGACGCCGCCGCGCCCCGAGTGCGGATGATCTCGCCGAGCGCGACGTCGATCCCTTCAGCAGCGACGGCATCCTCGATCTTGGCCGCGCCGCGACGCTGCTGCGCGAGGCCGAGCCGCCCGCCGAGCACAAGCCGCCGATCATGGTGGAAAAGCGTGGGCCCGTGCCGCCGCCGCCGCACACCCCCATGCCGCGCCGCGAGGGGATGACCCTGGATCGCAGCGCTTTTGCCGTCCGCCCCGAGATCGTCCGTAGCGTCGAACCGCAACGCCGGTTCGATGCGCGAGCCGCGGCGCAAGGCGCGATGTCTGTCCTACCCTCGCCCTTTGCCCTGCGGCGTGGCGCGACGCAGCTCGCACCCGCCCCGCGCCCCGTCGCCGAGCCGCCCGAAGCGAAGCCCGTCCCGCCGCCAAGGCCGGTGGCCGAAACCAAGGTGGAGAGCGATCCGCCCGCGCCCCAGAGCGCTCCCGCGCCGACCGCCAGCGCCGGCAGCGACCCCGAGCAGGCCGCGTTCACCCTTGCCGCGCCCGGCATCTCGTGGAAGCGCAACCGTCCGACGCTCCCCGATGCCGCGCGCACCAGCGCCTTGCTGCGCGATGCCTTCACGCCGACGCGTCCCAAGCACGGGACCGCCCTGTTCTCGGGCCGCTTCAAGCAGCTGCAGCGCATCATCGCCGCGATCGAGGAAGAGCGCGCGCACGTCATGGTCTATGGCGAGCGCGGCAGCGGCAAGACGTCGCTTGCCAACGTGCTCGCGGTCAAGGCCGAGGAAGCCGGCTACATGGTGCTGCGCTTCGCCTGCAGCTCCGAGCTCACCTTCGAGGATATTTTCCGCGGCTTCCTGCGGCGCATGCCGGCGAGCCTGCTGCCCGACGGCGTCGGCGCCACCAGCCGCGCCGGCATCGACAATTTCGACCAGCTCCTGCCCGGGCGTTGCAGCGTCGGCGAGATCGTGCAGCTGTTCGAGCGCGTCTATGAGAAGCATCTGATCCTGATCGTCGACGAATATGATCGGGTGACCGAGGAGGACACCAAGGCCAAGCTCGCCGAGCTGCTCAAGCACCTCTCCGACGCCAACGTGTCGGTGACGCTGCTGATCATCGGCGTCGCCGAAAATGTCGGCCAGCTCCTCGGCAAGCATCCCTCGCTCCAGCGCACGATGGTCACCGTGCCGATGCCCTTGATGACGCGGCGCGAGCTCGACGGCATCATCGCCGTCGGCGAGGAGAAATCGGGCCTCAGCTTCGATCCCTGGACGCGCCAATCGCTCATCGACCTGGCGCAGGGGCTGCCCTACCACGCGCATCTTCTCGCGCTCTTCGCCGCGCGCAATGCGACGCGGCGGCAGTCGAGCCGAATCGAGCGCGAGGATCTGCGCTATGCCGTCGAGCGCTCGGCCGAGGAGGCCGAGGCGCGCGTCAAGGAAGCCTATGATCTTGCCGTCGGGCCGCACGAGAACGCATCGTTCCGCGACGTGCTCTTCTATGCCGCGCGCTGCCGCACCGACGAGTTCGGCAGCTTCACGGCGCCGGATGTCGCCGCCGCGGCAGCGCAGACCAACCCCGAGGCGCTGTCGCTGCTCGCGCTCCAGTACCCGCTCAAGAAACTGACCGAGCCGGAGCGCGGCAGCATGCTGCGGCGCATGGTCGGTCCGGGCGGCTTGCGCTATCAGTTCACGACGCAGAGCCTGCGCCACCACGTGCTCTGCCGACAGATGGTGCAGCGCGGCCTCGTCTAGCCGCGACACCGTTGCCGTCGCGGCTCAGGCTGCGGCGGCGGCGGCGCGGAGCTTGCCGAGAAGATAGTCGAGGTCCTCGGCGCCGATATTCTCGTATTGCGTCAGGATGCGCTCGAGGGTGCGGCGGCGATGGCGTTCGCGATCGTTCTCGCCGCCGTCGAAGCCGGTCTGCTGCGCGACGATGAGGCCGATCCGGAACAACTCGAAGAACTCGGTCGGCAGGCGGCAGCGCTCATAGACCGCCTTGAAGCCCAGCGGTCCGGCATCGTGCAGCAGCAGCCGTGCATTGTGTACGGGAATATCGGCGAGGACGGCGAAGGCGGCCTCGACGAAGGCGATGTCGCCGAGGCAAATGGCGCGGATGATCAGGGAGGGCGTCAGGCGCCCGCTGCGCTGCAGGTGCTGCGCCAGCTGCAGCGCCTCTGTCGCCGGCGAGGTCGGCGACAGCAGGGTCGCGGTGGCGCGCTCGCGCGTGTTGAGCACGAGGTCGCTGGCGAGATGGCTCGGCAGGTCGCCGCGCTTCGACAGGACCTCGCGAATGCCGGCAGAGGCCGCCGTGACCAGCCGTTCCAGCACGGTCACCGGCAGCTGGGCGCGACGCGCCATCGGCTCCTTGATGCTGTCGTCGGCGCCGTGATGATCGAGCACTTGTTGCAGCGTCTCTTCCCTCAGCTCGGCGCCGTTATTGCCGATGAGCGTGGCGACGGCGGTGGGCTCGGCGGCGGCGACGATGGCATCGGCAACGGCGGCGGAGACTTGCCCGCGCGCGGCGATCGCCACCTGCTTGGCACCGCCGCTGCAGCGAATGATCTCGACGAGGTCTTCGTCGGTCAGCACCATGGAATGCGTCAGGATCGGCAACGACACCGCATCGACATCGTGAGCCAGCGCCACGGCCACGTCGTGCGGCACGGTGCGGCTCTCCTTGAGCTGATCGGCCAGCGCCTGGCGCACGCGCAGCGCCGCGTCCCGGGTGAGGACGCGGAGGATGTCCTCGGCGATGGCGCGCTCTTCGGCCGAAAGCGCCGGGCTGCCGACCTGCTCTGCCACCTTGGCGGCGATCACGGCCCGCGTGTCCGCGGAGGGATCCGTCAACAGGCGCTCGACATCGGACTTGGAGAGCGAATTCGTCATGGGACCGGACGCACCTCGCTGCGTCGATGAGAACACATCAGCTGGCGCGCTATCATGCCGCGTGAGGCCTAACGTTTGATTAAGTCCTGTTACAGGGCATGGTTAGCGGCGGATTAACCCGGTATGAGCAATTCGGGTTATCGCCTTCGTCAGGCGACCTGCTTCAAGGCGAGCGCGACCCGGCGGATCTGCTCGTCGATATCGATCTCCACCGTCGAGGGGATTTCGAGCCGGCGATCCTCGAAGACATGCACCTTGCCGCGCCGGCGGCGGCGGAACGACATGACCGCGGCGTCGCGGGCATGGACGAGCGCCACCATTTGCGGGCGGAACAGACGGAACATGGCGTTGAGCCAGCGGTTCAGCGGCCAGGACGGTCGTGCCAGGTCGATGACGAAGCGGTCGAGCATCGCGGCGACGTCGACGGCGGCATACCAGGTCTCGCCGGTGACCCACCGGTTGGTGGTGAAGAGCCGCACCGGCTCTCCGGTCTCGGTCACGGCGATGGCCACAAGATGGCTCAGCTCGTCATTGCCGGCGCCCTGATTGGGCTGCGGGACCGGCGGCGCGACCGGCGCCGAGGGTGCATCGGCGATGGCGAGCTCGGGCATGATCAGCGGCCGCGTCCCCGGCGCCATGCCGCGCGGCCGCAAGAAGGTGTGGAAATGCCCGTGCTCAGGGTCGGTGCGCTGCCCCGGCGGATGCGCATGGTAAAAGTACTGGGCGTGCGACAGCGGGTCGTAGACGTCGCCTTCGGGATAGTGCTGCCACTCGACGACGACGCCGGCGCCGCGCAGCAAGTCGCCGAGGATCGTGTCGCCACTGCGCGCCAGCACCCGCTGGCACTCCAGCACCTCGTCGCCTGCCGCCGCCATGGCTTCCAGCTCGGCGCGGCCGAGGTGGGAAAGATCCTGCATTCGCCAACCCCCTTGGGCTGCCTCCCTTATCTCAGGGGCCGCCGAGGCTGGCAAGGCTTCAGCGGGCAGCGGCGAGCGTCCATCCCACGATGTCGCGCGTCACCTGGTGAAATGCCGCATTGAAGGCCTCGATGATGGCCGGGGTCTGGTTCTCGGCCGCCTTTGCCGATGCGTCGAAGCTGCGCTCGGCGATGATGGCGCGGTCCGGCAGCTTGACCAGCCGGGCGGCGATCTGCACATGCGCTTCGGGCGCTGCGGCGCCTTGGTAATCGGCCTCGAAATGCCGCAGCTCCAGCTGCAGGATGTAGTCGGCGCGCAAGGCCAGCGATTCGCGCGCAATCGCCGGGATGCGGCCGGAATTCTCGAAGGACTCGACGATGAGCCCCTGCACCATCGCGGGGGCGCGGTCGGTCCAGGCGGCGTCGGCGAAATAGTCGACCGTGATCGGGCTGCGTTTCAGGGCGATGCGCTCGGTGTCGAGCGCGGCGGTGCTCACGGGGGTCTCGACGAGGAGCTGCCAGGAGACTGGGGCCCCGGGCGGGAACTGCGGCACCGGCGTCAGCGTGAAGAGCTTGGGCGGCGGGGGCGCTGCCGGCAGCAGGCTGCCGCAGGCCGCCGGCGTCGCGGCGAGCCCCACCAGGAGGAGGCGGCGCGTCACGTGTCTCATTGCGGCTGTCTCATGGCGGCTGGTAGCCCTTGCGGCGGTCGCCGCCGAGGATGAGTTGCGAGGGATTGCGCTCGATCTGCTCGGTGAGCCGCGTCAGCTCGGCGACCAGGGTGCGGGCGTCGATGAGCAGTTGGCTCAACTGGGGGAGCCCGCGCTGGCTGAAGTCGCGCAAGGGCGGACGGGTGTCCTGCACCATGCCGTCAAGGTCGGAGGTGAGCTTCTCGAGCTTGCGTGACGCCTGATCGATGCTCTGCAGCGCGCCGCGCGCCGCGCCCTGGCTCCCGAGGAGCTGGCGCAGATCGTTCAGCGTCGCATTGGCGGTGTCGAGCGTACTGTGCAGGTCGCGCATCGCCGCCGCCGTGTCGCCGATCGCGTTGCCGAGGTCATCCGCATGGGCGGCAGCGGCGCCGGTGACGCGCCGGATATTGTCCAGCGTCTCGGCAATCGCGGCACGATTGCGCGTGTCGAGAATGTCGGAAAGCTTGTCGGCGACCTCGCTGAGGCGCGCCAGCACTTCAGGTGCGCTGGCGAAGACCTGCTGCAGCCCCGAGGGGCGCGAGGCGATGACAGGATAGCGCTGGCCCGCCGTCGCCTCGAGCGGCGGCGCGTTCTGGCTGCCGCCGCTGATCTCGATATAGGCGGTGCCGGTGAGGCCCTGGACCTCGAGCGAGGCGACGGCATCCGTCTTGATCAGCGCCGACTGGTCGAGCTCGATGGTGACGCGCACCCGTCCGAGGTTCTGCGGGTCGATGCGGATTTCCTCGACGCGGCCGATGCGAATGCCGTTGTAGCTCACCTCCGAGCCGCGCGAGAGGCCGGTGACCGAGCCGGTGAAATAGATGTCGTAGAAGGTGCGCTCGCGGTTGAACTCGATGCCGGCGATCCACAGCGCGGCGACCAGGACGCCGACCAGCATGACCAGCACGAAGGCGCCGACGGCCACGTAATTTGCGCGCGTTTCCATCCTCTACCCGACGGCCTGCCCGTCCGATCCGGCCAATGCAGCGCGACCCCGCGGCCCCCGGAAATACGCCTGGATCCAGGGATGGGGATTGCGCAGAAGTTCGGCTATTGTGCCGATTATCAGCCGCTTGTCGACCAGCACCGCGACCCGATCGCAGATCGCGATAAGGCTGTCGAGATCATGCGTCACCATGAAGACGGTGAGGCCGAGACTGGCGCGCAGATCGCGGATCAGCTCGTCGAAAGCGCCGGCGGCGATGGGATCGAGGCCGGCGGTGGGCTCGTCGAGGAAGAGAAGCTGCGGGTCGAGGGCGAGAGCCCGGGCCAGCCCGGCCCGCTTCCGCATGCCGCCGGACAGCTCGGCAGGATATTTGGCGCTGGTATCGCCGGGAAGGCCGACAAGGCTGAGCTTCAGCTGTGTCACCTCGTGGAGCAGCGGCGGCTCCAGCTGAAGCTGCTCGCGCAGCGGCAGGGCGATGTTCTGCGCCGCGGTGAGCGAGCTGAACAGCGCGCCGTCCTGGAAGAGCACGCCCCATTGCGCTTCGAGCACGCGGCGCCCGGCATCGTCGAGCCGGCGCCAGTCCTCGCCGAAGACCTCGATGTCGCCGGCTTCGGGCTCGACCAGGCCGATGACGGTGCGCAGCAGCACCGATTTGCCGCTGCCGGAGCCACCGACGACGCCCAGCACCTCGCCGTGCCTCAGGTCGAACTCGAGATTGTCGTGCAGCACCCGGCCGCCGAGCCGGGTTCTGAGCCCGCGGACGCGGACCATCGGCCGGTCAGATGCCGAGGCGGGAGTAGAGGACGGAGAAGAGGGCATCGATGATGATGACCAGAAAAATCGAGCGGACGACGGAGAGGGTGGTGAGCCGGCCGACGCTCTCGGCGCTGCGGGACACATGGAACCCGGCGCGGCAGCCGACCAGAGCGATGGTGGCAGCAAAGAACGGCGCCTTCAAGATGCCGACCCAAAACGTCCATTCGCCGACCGCCTGGTGCAGCTGTCGTACGAAGAAGGGCGGCGTTACGCCGAGCGAGCCCCAGGACATGAGCGCGCCGCCGACCAGCGCCATGAAATCGGCATAGGCCGCGAGCAGGGGGAGGACGAGGACCAGGCCGACGAGGCGCGGCAGCACCAGCAGCTCGACCGGGTCGAGGCCAAGCGTGCGCATGGCGTCGATCTCCTCGTTCACCTCCATGGCGCCGATTTCGGCGGTGAAGGCGCTGCCGGATCGGCCGGCAACGATAATGGCGGTGATGAGCACGCCGAGCTCGCGCAGGATGCCGACGGCGAGCAGATTGACCGTGAAGATCTCGGCGCCGAAGCGGCGCAGCTGGTCGGCGCCCTGAAATGCGATGACGATGCCGATGAGGAACGCCAGCAGCCCGACGATCGGCAGCGCGCCGACGCCGTTGCGGTCCATCTGCGTCACCAGCGCGGCCGAGCGGAACCGGGAGGGATGGCGCAGGGTACGCAGCGCCGTCACCATGACCAGCCCGAAGAAGCCGACGAGCTCGCGAATTTCGGCCCCTGCCGCAAACGTCCGCTCGCCGATCGCCGCGAGGATATCGACGAGCTGGCCGGCGAAGCTCTCGCGCGGAAGGGCGGGCAGCGGGGCCGGCTCGCCCTTGGCGACCTGATCGAGGAGCGGGGCGAAATCCGGCGAGACATTCACGATGCTGGCAACGACGCCCTGCGCCTCGAGCGTGCGAGCGGTGCGCAACAGCAGCCAGGCGCCGACCGTATCGAGCCGCTCCAGCCCGGCCAGGTCGATGCGCAGCCGCGTGCCCGGCGCGATCTCGGCGAGTCGGCCGAGGGCGCGGTCGAGCGCCGCGGCGCTGGCGATGAGCCAGCGCCCGGCGGCGTGCAGCACGAGCGCGTCACCCTCGGTGCGGAGATCGAAGCCGGCTTCGGCGGACTGCATGGCGCCGCAGTCTACACGCAGAGCCATGCCCGGACGAAATGCCGCTTTTAGCCGCCCCCCGGTTTGGTTCCCGATGCGCGTTTGGCTAAAGTGGGCGCCCGACGCAGAGCCCCTTTGGAGCGCCGCATGGATCTGAAGCAGCATATCCGGGGGATTCCCGATTTCCCCAAGCCCGGAATTCTCTTCTACGATATCTCGACGCTGCTGGCGCATGCCGAAGCCTGGCAGGCAACGGTCGAGCGGCTCGACGCGGCGCTGCGGCCGTATCAGCCGGAGTTGCTGGTCGGCATCGAATCGCGCGGCTTCCTGGTGTCGGCGCCGCTCGCCTATAGCCTCGGCTGCGGCTTCGCCATGGTGCGCAAGAAGGGCAAGCTGCCGGGAACGACGATTCCCTTCACCTACGACCTCGAATACGGCAGCGACACGATCGAAATTCAGGCAGATGCCATCAAACCGGGTCAACGGGTGATCGTACTCGACGATCTGTTGGCGACCGGCGGGACGCTCAGCGCGGCCATCCGCCTCTGCCGCATGGTCGGCGGCGAAGTGCTTGCGGCGGCCTGCATCATCGAGCTGTCCTTTCTCAACGGCCGCAGCCGGATCGACGTCCCCTTCGCCTCGGTGGTGAGCTACGACTCCTGAAGCAGCTCAGCGCTCGCTCTCGCGCGCTCGCATCAGCCGTCCCGCGCCCGTCACCAGCACCGCGACAGTGACGAGGAAGAGCGTCGCGAGCGCGTTGATCTGCGGGCTGACGCCGAGACGGATGCTGGAAAAGATCACCATGGGCAAGGTCGTCGAGGATGGGCCCGAGGTGAAGCTGGCGATGACGAGATCATCCAGCGAGAGGGTGAAGGCGAGCAACCAGCCTGCCGCCAGCGCCGGCGCGATGAGCGGCAAGGTGATGACCAGGAAGACCTTGAAAGGGCGCGCGCCGAGGTCGAGCGCCGCCTCTTCGAGGGACCGGTCGAACGCGGCGAGCCGCGCCTCGACCACGACGGCGACATAGGCGGTGCCGAGGGTGATGTGTGCGGCGGCGATGGTGAGGATGCCGCGTCCCCGCGGCCAGCCGATCGCCTGCTCCAGCGCGACGAAGAGCAGCAGGAGAGAGAGCCCGGTGATGACCTCGGGCATGACGAGCGGTGCGGTGACGAGCGTGCCGAACAACGCCCGGCCGCGGAAGCGCCGGTAGCGCTGCAGCGCGTAGCCGGCCATGGTGCCGAGCAGCAGCGCCCCGCTGGCGGCGGTAACCGCGATCTCCAGGCTGATCAGCGCCGCCTGCTGGATCGCCTCGTTGTGCATGAGCTCGACATACCAATGCGTCGAGAATCCGGCCCAGACCGTCACCAGCCGCGAGGCGTTGAAGGAATAGACGACGAGCGAAGCGATCGGGCCATAGAGGAAGGCATAGCCCACCGCCAGCATGACCGTGAGAAAGGGGGAAAGCCGATGGATCACGCGGTTTCTCCCTGCAGCAGGCGGCGGATGAAGCCCATCGGCAGCAACAGCAGCAGCAGCATGGCGACGGCAACGGCGCTGGCCATGGGCCAGTCGTGATTGGCGAAGAACTCGTCCCACAGCACCTTGCCGATCATCAGCGTGTCGGGGCCGCCGAGCAGCGACGGGATGACGAACTCGCCTACCGCCGGGATGAAGACGAGCAGCGCGCCGGCGGCGATGCCGGGCATGGACAGCGGCAAGGTCACCCGGAGAAAGGCCTGCCAGGGCCGGCAGCCGAGATCGGCCGCGGCCTCGAGCAGTGCCGGGTCGAGCTTCTCGAGCTGGGCGTAGAGCGGCAGCACCATGAACGGAAGGTAGGAGTAGACGATGCCGACATAGACGGCGAAGGCGTTGTTGAGGAGGATCAGCGGCTGATGAATGAGCCCGAGGGTGAGGAGCACATTGTTGATGAGCCCGTTCTCCTTCAGCAGGCCGATCCAGGCATAGACGCGGATGAGAAAGCTGGTCCAGAACGGCAGGATCACCAGCAGCAACAACAGGCTGCGCAAGCGCCGCGGCGCCCGCACGATGCCATAGGCCAGCGGATATCCGAGCAGCAGGCAGAAGACCGTCGAGATGCCGGCGAATTTGACGGCGTTGAGATAGGCGACGACATAGAGGTCGTCGGTGAAAAGGCGGCGATAGCTTTCGCCGCTGAGATCGAGCCGCCAGCTCCCGCCGGAGGTATCGATCAGCGCCGAATAGGGCGGAATGCCGATCACCGATTCGGCGACGCTGATCTTGAGCGAGATCAGGAACGGCACCAGGAAGAACAGCACCAGCCAGGCGTAAGGCAGCGCCAGAACGGCGCGCCGGCGCAGCGCGGCGCTCATGGCGGCAACACCACGGCGGCGGCCGGCGCGAAGGCCAGCGTCACCGCCTGTCCCGCCGCGTAGCCCTCCGTCCGGCGCCCGGTGTTGGGCAAGGTCACCCGCAGCAGCTTGCCGCCGGCGAGCTCGACCTCGTAGGTCGAGGCTTCGCCGCGATAGGCGGCGCCGCGCACCCGTCCGGCGAGCCGGTTGGGCGCGGTGGCGGCCGGCGCCAAGGTGATTTTCTCCGGCCGCACCGCGATGGCGACCTCGCTGCCGGCGGGAAGGGGCGCATGCTCGACGACGAGCGTGGCGCCGGCCTCGGCGCTGTCGACCTGGAGGCAGCCTGCCGCGGCGCCGGCGACGCGCCCGGCGAAGAGATTGACGGCGCCGATGAAGTCGGCGACGAAACGGCTTGCCGGCTCTTCATAGATCTGCTGCGGCGTGCCGAGCTGAACGATGCGCCCGCCCGACATGACGGCGATGCGGGACGCCATGCTCATCGCCTCTTCCTGATCATGCGTCACCATGAGGAAAGTGACGCCGACGCGCTGCTGGATGCGCACCAGCTCGAAGCGCGTCTCCTCGCGCAGCTTGCGGTCGAGCGCCGCCAGCGGCTCGTCGAGGAGGACGAGCTTCGGCTCCTGTGCCAGCGCACGCGCCAGGGCGACGCGCTGCCGCTCGCCGCCGGAGAGCTGATGCGGCTTGCGCCGTGCCAACGGTCCGAGCTTGACGAGATCGAGCATGGCCGCGACGCGCACGGCGATCTCGGCCTTGGGCAGGCCGTCCTGCCGCAGTCCGAAGCCCACATTCTCCGCCGCCGTCATGTGCGGGAAGAGCGCATAGGATTGGAACATCATGTTGACCGGGCGGCGATAGGGCGGCACGCCGGCCATGTCGACACGGTCGATGAGGATGCGTCCCGCGTCCGGCGTCTCGAAACCGGCGAGCAGGCGCAACAGCGTCGTCTTGCCGCAGCCGGAGGGACCGAGCAGCGCGAAGAACTCGCCCGCAGCGATGTCGAGCGAGACGCCGTCGACCGCCGCCGCGGCCCCTGGCGCGAAGCGCTTCACCACCCCTTCGATGCGTAGATAGGAGGCGGCGGTCGCCGGCCTCTCCGGCTCGGGCGAGCTCACGTGCCGGTCTTGACCTTGGTCCAGGCGCGGGTGCGCAGCCGATCGTATTGCGGCGTCGCCAGCTTGTCGAAGAACAGGCGCTTGCGCACGTCCGGCGGCGGGTAGATGCCGGGATTGTCACGGATCTCCGCGCGCACCAAAGGCGTGGCGCGGAGATTGGGATTGGCGTAGGCGACGGTATTGCTGATCGCCGCGATGATCTCCGGCCGGAGGATGAAGTCGATGAAGCGCAACGCGTTCTCCGGATGCGGCGCATCCCTGGGGATCGCCATGGTATCGACCCAGATCATCGCCCCTTCCTTCGGAATGGCATAGGCGACGACGACGCCGTTCTTCGCCTCCGCGGCGCGGTTCTTCGCTTGGATCACATCGCCGGAATAGCCGAAGGCGACACAGAGATCGCCGTTGGCGAGATCGTTGATATACTCCGACGAGTTGAACTTGCGAATGAACGGCCGGATCGCCAGGACCGCCGAAGCGGCGCGGTCGAGATCGGCCGGCGTTTGGCTCATCGGCTCCGCACCGAGAGAAGCCAGCGCCGCCGGGAAGACCTCCTCTGGCGTGTCGAGCAGCGAGATGCCGCAGGATGCGAGCTTCTTGGCGTTGGCGGGATCGAAGATGAGCTTCAGACTGTCGGTCGGCGCTTCGGAACCCAACGCGGTCTTCACCATCGCCGGATTGTAGCCGATGCCCGTGGTGCCCCAGAGATAGGGCACGCCATACTGGTTCCCGGGATCGGCGGCGGCGACGAAGCCGAGGATCTGCGGGTCGAGATTGCCGTAATTGGCGAGCTTCGTCTTATCGATCTTCTGCAAGGCCCCCGCCGCGATCTCGCGCGCCAGGAACGGCATCGCCGAGGGGACGACGAGATCATAGCCCGATTGACCCGCCATCAGCTTGGTCTCGAGCGTCTCGTTCGCGTCGTAGACGTCGTAATTGACCTTGATGCCGGTCTCGGCCTCGAACCGCGTTACCGTGTCCGCGGCGATGTAATCCGACCAGTTGTAGATGTTGAGGACCTTGTCCTCGGCGGCGCGCGCGGCGTCGGGCGCGGCGAGGCCGGCGAGCACGAGACAGAAGACGAGACGAACGATCATACCACCGGTCCCCAGGGCGCGGCTCAGAGGGCGCGCCATTCAAAGGGCCGGCCCCGGCGCTTGTCAATCGCGGCCGCGCTCCGCTGCCGCGGCGCTCGGCTTGGCGTCTGCCCCGAGTTCGGCGAGGTCGTGGAAGCGGCCATAGTCGATGACCCGGCTCCCATCCTTCCCGCGGCTGATGATGTCGGCGAAACGCCGGTTCCAAACGAGCTCGCTGGCGAAATAGGAGTACCGTGCCTGCACGGTCTGCGAGACGGTGGCGTCGAGACCGACCAAGGCGACGACGATTTCAGCACTTTGCGCGGCGAGCGTTTCCATCGTCGCGCCATGGAGCGGGCTTTTCTCGTCGATCGGGTGCATCACCATCCAGGTCAGCGAGAACATCGGCGTGCGCGCGCGCACCAGCGGCAGATCGTGGAAGCGCCGCATGGTTATTCCCTCGCCGGTGTCTTCGTCGCGCAGCAGCGCCACGCTCACCTGCGCTTCGAGGATCTGATTTTTGCGCCGCTGGTTGGCAGCGCGGAACATCAGGGTCGGCACCCCATTGTGCGGGGCGATAACGGCGACGTGGCTGAACAGGACCCGCGCGGTCGGCCGGGAGAAGCGGGCAAAGATAACGCCGGTGGCGAGCGCCAGCCCGCTCATGCCGAGCAGCACTTCGAGGCAGACCAGCAGATTGGCGGCGAGCGATTGCGGGTACATCTGACCATAGCCGATCGTCGCCATGGTCTGGACGCTGAAGAAAAAGGCATCGGCAAAAGCGCCCGGCCGGGCGTTGCCGATGCCGTCGCCGGTGACGAGGTAGAGCAGAGCGAAAGCGACGTTGAACGCAAAATAGAACACCGCGAGCAGGCCGAAGAAGCCGCTCCACGGCATGGTCAGGAGACCAAAATAGAGGTCGAGATGGGGGTCGGCGCGGCGCTGGATGAGCCGCCGGCGTGGATCGGGACGCCCCGAGATGGAGAAGACGCGCGTCTGGCCGCGCCCTGCCTTGTCGCTCGCCCCGCGCCCCATAGCTCTCTGCCCGCTCGAACCTGCCCCTGATGCCGCGATCCGCGACATCCGCGTAATGCTAGCGAATTGCCGTTCCCGGCGCAGCGCCGTCGTGCCACGCTCGGCACAGAGTAAAAAACCGGCGCGCGCCGGGGAATAAACCGCGCGGATCGCCCGTATAACCCATCAAGGGGAGCGACAGGAGCTGGACATGGGATACTTTCATTGCGAGCCGCCGCTCTCTCAAATGCTCGAGGATCCCCTGACCCAGGTGATCATGGCGAGCGACGGCGTCGATCCCGGCAAATTGCGCAAACTTCTCAGCGAGGCGCGGCAACGCATCGCCGAGGCCGAGCCGGACATCGCCGACAAGACCCGGCGCTGAGCCCCGGTTCCCCCTACTCCGCCGCCTCCCGCGTCGTCACCGCCGGCTTTCGCCAGCGCAGCACCGGCTTGCGCGCCGCCGCGGTCTCGTCGAGACGCCGGCGCGGGGTAAAGCGGGGCGCCGCGTGGAAGGCGGCGGCGGCGCCCGACCTGGCGTGTTCGGCCAGCCCCCGGACCACTTCGATGAAGCGATCGAGCGATGCCTTGCTCTCGCTCTCCGTCGGCTCCATCAGCAGCGCGCCATGGACCACGAGTGGGAAGTACATGGTCATGGGGTGGAACCCCTCGTCGACCAGCGCCTTGGCGAAATCGAGCGTGGTGACGCCGCCGCTGTCGCGCAGGAAGCGGTCGTCGAACAGCACCTCATGCATGCAGGGGCCGGGATAGGAGGCGGTGAGGAGGTCGCCCAGCCGCGCCAGGAGATAGTTGGCGTTCAGCACGGCGTCGCCCGAGAGCTGGCGCAGCCCGTCCGAGCCATGGCTCATGATATAGGCGAGGGCCCGCACGAACATGCCCATCTGGCCGTGGAAGCCCTTGATCCGCCCGATGGTCTGCGCCGCCGGTCCCGCCGCCTGCTCGACGAGGCGCAAGCCCGCGCTGTC
The DNA here is from genome assembly GCA_035509275.1 of Allostellaceae bacterium. GTDB lineage: Bacteria > Pseudomonadota > Alphaproteobacteria > ATCC43930 > CGMCC-115725 > DAHUYF01. The sequence goes on from DATJLU010000106.1 coordinate 26,516, forward strand.
GTGGAGCAGCCAAGGGAGCGGCGCGAAAGGCGCGAGGCTGGCCGCGAGCACCACCGGCCCCGAGCCCGGCCCGCCGCCGCCATGCGGGGTCGAGAAGGTCTTGTGCAGGTTCAAATGCATGCAGTCGATGCCGAGATCGCCGGGCCGGACGCGGCCGACTAGCGCGTTGAAATTGGCGCCGTCGCAATAGAAGAAGGCACCCGCGGCGTGCACCGCCTCGGCAATCGCGAGGATCTCGTCCTCGAACAGCCCGCAGGTATTGGGATTGGTGAGCATGATGGCCGCGACATCGGCGCCGAGCTTTGCCTTGAGCGCGGCGAGGTCGACGCGGCCGCGCGCATCGGCCGGGATCGGATCGACGGCGTAGCCGCACGCCGCCGCGGTCGCGGGATTGGTGCCATGCGCCGATTCCGGCACCAGCACGCGCTGACGCCGCTCGCCGCGCGCCTCGATCGCCGCACGGATGCACATCATGCCGCAGAGCTCGCCATGCGCCCCCGCTGCCGGGCTCATCGCCACCGCCGGCATCCCGGTGAGCTCCTTGAGCCAGCGCGCCAGCGTGTCGATGAGCTCGAGCGCGCCGGTGACCGTCGATTGCGGCTGCAGCGGATGGATGTCGGCAAAACCTGGCAGCCGCGCCAGCTTCTCGTTGAGGCGCGGATTGTGCTTCATGGTGCAGGAGCCGAGCGGGTAGAGCCCCATATCGATCCCGTAGTTCTTCTGTGAAGCCCGCATGTAGTGGCGCACCACTTGCGGCTCGCTGAGACCCGGCAGGCCGATCGGACCCTCGCGCCGCAGCGCGCCGAG
>DATJLU010000107.1:0-5204 GCA_035509275.1 Allostellaceae bacterium
TCGCGGGCCCGCAGGGCGCGCTCATGAGCGACACGCCTCTGACGCTCGCCGAGACGGCGTCCGTCTTCGGCGAGATGCTGGCGTTCCGCGCCATGCTCGCGCGCGAGAGCGAGCCCAGGCGTCGGAAGGCGATGCTCGCGCAAAAAGTCGAGGACATGATCAACACGGTGGTGCGGCAGATCGCGTTCGTCACGTTCGAGATGCGCGTTCATGACGGACGGCGCCAGGGCGAGTTGACGCCCGAGCAGATTTCCGCCATCTGGCTCGAGGTGCTGCGCGAGAGCCTGGGCGCCGCGATCGGCTTCGAGGACGAATATCGCTGGTACTGGACCTACATCCCGCACTTCATCCACACGCCGTTCTATGTCTATGCTTATGCCTTCGGCGATTGCCTGGTGAACTCGCTCTACGCCGTCTATCAGGGCGCGGCGCCGGGCTTTGCCGAGAAATACCTGGCCATGCTGCGCGCGGGCGGCAGCAAGCGGCACAAGGAGCTGCTGGCGCCCTTCGGTCTCGATGCGTCGAATCCAAGTTTCTGGCAGAAAGGCCTCAACGTGATCTCGGGCTTCATCGACGAGCTCGAGCGGATGGGCTGAACGGCGGACGCATGGCCGACGGCGACAACAACCTTCCCGGGCGGGTCCGGCGCTATGCCCGCGTGTCCTCCGCCATGGGCGGACTCGCGGCGCGGCTCGCCGGCGCGCGCTATCTCGGCATGCCGCTGGACCGGGGCCGCCACGCGGCCGAGCTCAAAGCGGCGCTCGGCGGCATCAAAGGCCCGCTGATGAAGGTGGCGCAGCTGCTCGCCACCATTCCCGACGCGCTGCCCAAGGAATACGCCAGCGAGCTCGCCGCCTTGCAGGCGAACGCGCCGCCGATGGGCTGGGCTTTCGTGCGGCGCCGCATGCAGGCGGAGCTCGGCCCCGACTGGCCGCGCAAATTCCGCAGCTTCGAGCAGACCGCGGCGCGCGCCGCCTCGCTCGGCCAGGTGCATCGCGCGACGGCGCTCGACGGCAGGGCGCTCGCCTGCAAGCTGCAATATCCCGACATGGCCTCGGCGGTGGAAGCGGATTTGCGGCAGCTGAAGCTCGTCATGTCGATCTACGAGCGCTACGACCGCGCCATCACCACCGAGGAGATCCACACCGAGATCGGCGAGCGCCTGCGCGAGGAGCTCGACTATCGCCGCGAGGCGGCGCATATGCGGCTTTACCGCCTGATGCTTGCCGATGAGGCGGAGATCGCCGTGCCGGAGCCGATCGCGGAACTGTCGACGGCGCGGCTTCTCACCATGACCTGGCTCGAGGGCGCGCCCTTCCTCGAGGCGGTGAAGGCGCCGGCGGCGCGGCGCAACGCCATCGCGCGCCACATGTTCCGCGCCTGGTACGTGCCGTTCTACTACTACGGCGTCATCCACGGCGACCCGCATCTCGGCAACTACACCGTGCGCGGCGATGCCGGCATCAACCTCCTCGATTTCGGCTGCATCCGCGTCTTCCCCGCACCCTTCGTCGCCGGCGTCATCGACCTCTACCACGCGCTCGATCGCGAGGACGAGGCGCTTGCGATCCACGCTTACGAGAGCTGGGGCTTTCGCAATCTGTCGCGCGAGATGATCGCGGTGCTGAACCGCTGGGCCTATTTCCTCTATGCGCCGCTGCTCGAGGACAGGAAGCGCCGCATCCATGAGAAGGAAGGCGCCTATGGCCGCGACGTCGCCGAGGAAGTGCACGGCGAGATTCGCCGCCTCGGCGGGGTCAAGCCGCCGCGCGAATTCGTCTTCATGGACCGCGCCGCGATCGGCCTCGGCTCGGTCTTCATGCATCTGAAGGCCGAGATCAACTGGCACCGCCTGTTCCACGAGCTGATCGCCGATTTCGACGTGCGCGAGCTCGCGCGCCGGCAGAAACAGGCACTGCAGAAGGCGGGTGTGCCGGATGCGAGTAGAGGCTGAGGGCGGACGCCATCGGGGCGCCCCCCTCCCTACCCTCCCCCTCACGGGGGGAGGGGGTTGTCCTTCGATGCATGAAGACCCCCCTCCCCCCTTGAGGGGGGAGGGGTGGGGGGTATGGTCGGTGAACTCCGGCTGCAGGCGCCGCCGCCGAGCACGCAGAATTTGGCGCAGTGCGGGTGGTTGAGGGTAATGGGGCCGGCAGCAGAGGCGAGCGTCGGCCCGAGATCGAAGCGCGCATCATAAGGCAATAGGGTGCAGGCGACGACGCTCGGCCCTGCTGCGCCCTTGCGCTTCACCACCATGCGCGAGCTGGCGCACATGATCCCAGCCGGGTCGACGCCGGGCAGGTTCCAGCAAGCGTCGCTGACCTCCGGCACGTCGGCGGCTTCGTCCATCTCCGGAAAGATGACGAGGCGCTCAGGATCACCGGCGTCGATGGGAACGCCGTGCTCGGCGAAAAGTTGGGCGAAGCCCTGGCGCATGGCGGCGTCCGGCTCGCCCCACAGCATGCGGCCGGCGACAGCGACGGCAAAACCGTTCGCGGCGAGCCATTTGAGCCCGTCGAAGCTCGGCTGCCAGGTGCCGGCGCCGCGCTCTTCCTCGTGCAGCGCGCGCGTGTAATGGTCGAGCGAGACGCGCAGCGTGAGACGCCGCCCGAGCCGGTGATTGAGATCGAGGAGCGGCGCCGCGAGACGCTGCATCGGCCGCATCGCGTTGGTCAGCACCAGCACGCGGAAGCCGCGCGCCAAGCATTCCTCGAGCATCTCGATGATGGCGGGGTTCATGAAAGGCTCCCCGCCGGTGAAGCCGATCTCTTCCGTCGGCAAGCGGTCGGCGGCGATCTCGTCGAGGAAGCGGCGCAGCTCGGCGAGGGTGAGATAGACCAGCCGGTCGTTGCGCGGGCTCGATTCGATATAGCAATGCGTGCAGGTGATGTTACAGAGCGTGCCGGTGTTGAACCACAGCGTCTTGAGCCCGCGCAGAGCGATGGCGGCACGCCGCTCGCCCGCCAGCGTCGCCGCGGCATCGCGGAACTTGGCGGGATCGAGCGGCTTCGCCGCGGCGGCAGGCGCCGGCACGGGCCAAGCACCCTCCCCGCCCTCGCGCCACACCAGCCGTCCCGGCGCGAGCGCAGCGCCGGCTTGCGCGAGCTCGGCCGGCGGCAACACATCGGCGCTCGGCCAGAGCCCGGTCTCGAGCGCGGCGGCATAACCCTCGGGGAGCTGCGCCGCGCGCATCTTCGCCGCGGCGCGCGCATGATCGTAGCCGAGCGCCACATGCTCGACAGCGATGCCGTCGGGTTGCGGCGTCAGCAAACTGAACCAGACGCGCGGCGTGCCGTCATTGGCCGGCATGCCGACCGCGCCGGCATTGTGCCAGAGCCTGCCGTCGATCAGCTGAGTGAAGGGCACGCCGCAATGGCCGGCGATGATGCCGTCGGCATCGGTGGCGTCGAGCTCTTCACGCTTCACCGCCACCGGTGTCGACGCGAAGACGAAACGGTTGATCTGCCGCGCGCTGCCATGCACCACGGCGAGCCGCTTCCCGCCCAGCACGATGTCGAGGCGCGTCGGCAGCTCCGCCATCCAGGCGCGGCTGCCGGCGTCGAGCGATTGTCGGGCATAGATGTACCACTCGGCCGCCAGGCGGTCGCACGCGCTGCCTTCGGCATAGCCACAGCCGCAATCCTCGGCATCGCTGCCGAGCGACTCCTCGCAATTGCCCATGATCGCGACGATGCCGGAGCGGCGCACCAGATCGACCGTCGCGCCCGCATCGGCGGCATAGGCGACGATGTCGCCGGTGCAGAGGACGCGCCGCGGCGGGATGCCGCGCCGCGCCGCCTCGGCGAGCACCGCCTCGGTCGCTTCGAGATTGCTGTAGGGACCGCCGAAGACCAGCACCGGCCCGTCCATCGGCAGCACGCAAGCGCCATCCATGGCCGCGACTATAGCCGCTCGCGGCGCTGCGGCACAAAGCGCCGACGCGCCGGGCGACGCCACTCACGCGATATTGATGCCGCTGCGCGGCAATGGGCCGTGGCTACTGACCCTGGGCGTCTTGCAACACCATCAGCGTCGACGTGCCATGGGCGAGGACGCGCCCCTCGCGATCGAGCACGCGCGCCTCGGCCGAGATGACCTTGCGGCCGCGCCCCACGACCCGCGCCTCCGCGCGCACCCGGCCGGTATCCTTGGTGATCGGGCGCGAGAAATTGCCTTTGGTTTCGATCGTCGCATAGCCGACGCCGGCGGGAAGCAGCGACAACCCGGCGCAGCCGGCGACGCTGTCGATCAACGTCAGCGCCCAGCCGCCATGCACCGTCCCCATCGGATTGAGCAAATGCGGCCCAGGCTCGCCTTCGAACGCCGCCTCCCCATCGCCGACCCCGACGATCCAGAAGGTGAGCGCCTCCGAGATCGGCGGCTGCGGCAGCGCGCCGGCGATGATGGCCTCCAGGATCTCCTTGCCGGTCTTGCCGGCGACATCGCCAAGCTTGGGGAGACCATACGCGAGAGCTCGGGCGGTGGCGGCTTTCCATGTAGATACAAACAATGTATATACATACAACGATGGCCAGGAAAACGCAATCCCCCGGCAAGACTCTCATCGCCGATGCGCGGGCTGCCGTCGCGGCCTGCGCAGGGTGGAACAGCCGCCTCGCGGCCCGCCGGATCACGAACTTCCTCGACAAGCGCATGGCCGCCTCCGGCCTCAGCATCGCCCAATTCGGGCTGATGGCGCAGGTGGCGGCAGCGGCCGACGACAGGCTCGGCGCGCTCGCCGAGCGCACCGGCCTCGATCAATCGACGTTGTCGCGGAACCTGCGCGGGCTCGAGGCCGCGGGCCTCGTCGAAATCGCCATCGCCGAAAAGGATCAGCGCCGCCGCGCGGTGTGGCTCACGGAAGCCGGGGCGCGGCGCCTGGCCGGCGCGATTCCGCTCTGGCGCGCAGCGCACGCCGAATTGACCGAACGGCTCGATCCGCGCCTGGCGCGCCGACTCGGCCAGGCGTCAGAGGCGCTCGACGGCGCTTAGCCGGCTGTCGGAGCGCGCCCTCTCAGGTGCGGAGCTGCAGCACCGGGCTCTTCGTCTCGCCGGCCTCGCTGAGCAGGCGATCGAAATAGGCGATGGTGCGTTCGAGCCCGGTGGCGAGCGGCACGCGCGGCTCCCAGGCGAGGATGTCGCGGGCGCGGCTGATGTCGGGGCAGCGCTGCACGGGGTCGTCGACCGGCAGCGGCCGGCGCTCG
>DATJLU010000108.1:0-13766 GCA_035509275.1 Allostellaceae bacterium
GGCGCTCGAAGCGGTCCGCGTCACCGAGGCGGCGGCGCTGTCGGCCTCGCGCCTGATGGGGCGCGGCGACGAGAAGGCGGCCGACCAGGCGGCGGTCGATGCCATGCGCCAGGCGCTCAACGGCCTCGCCATCGACGGCACCGTGGTGATCGGCGAGGGCGAGCGCGACGAGGCGCCGATGCTCTACATCGGCGAGAAGGTCGGCAATGGCAACGGGCCGAAGATCGACATCGCGCTCGACCCGCTCGAAGGCACGACGATCACCGCCAAGGGCGGCGCCAACGCGCTTGCCGTGATCGCCATGGCGGAGGCCGGCGGCTTTCTCAACGCGCCCGATGTCTATATGGACAAGATCGCCATCGGCGGCGGCTTCGGCGACATCGTCGATCTCGACGAGACGCCGGCGAACAACCTCAAGAACCTGGCCAAGGCCAAGGGCGCCCAGGTCGCCGATCTCGTCGTCTGCATTCTCGACCGGCCGCGCCATGCCGAGCTCATCGCCAAGGTGCGCGAGGCGGGAGCGCGCATCATGCTGATCTCCGACGGCGATGTCAGCGGCGTCATCGCCACGGCACGGCCGGAGAGCGGCGTCGATATCTATATGGGCTCGGGCGGCGCGCCCGAAGGCGTGCTCGCCGCCGCGGCGCTGCGCTGCATCGGCGGCTTCCTGCAAGGAAGGCTCATCTTCCGCAACGATGACGAGCGCGGCCGGGCCCAGCGCTGCGGCATCAAGGACCTCAACCGAAAGTACAATCTCCTCGAGCTGGCCAAGGGCGACGTCATGTTCGCCGCCACCGGCGTCACCGGCGGCACGATGCTGCAAGGCGTGCGGCGCTTCGCCGGCGGCGCGGTGACGCATTCCATGGTCATGCGCTCCAAAACCGGCACGGTGCGCATCATCGAGGCGCAGCACAATTTCGAACGCAAGGGCCTGCTCGACGTGCCGCGCTGACCGCGGCAGGTGAAGGATCGCGGCTCGGCGTCAACACTCGGCGGTGGTCAAGCGCTCGAGCGCTTCCGAGATCTGCGCGTGCCGCACCGGCTTGAACAGGAGATAACCGAGCTCGGTAGCTTCCGCGGCGCGCGAGTAGTAGGCGGTCATGAACATGATCTTGAGATCGGGCTGCAGGCGCTTCGCCTGCTTGGCCAAAGCGATGCCGTCAAGGTCGGGCATCACGATGTCGGTGAACAGCACATCGACATGGTTCTCCGCCAAGAGCCGAAGCGCCTGCTTGCCGTCGCAGGCGACGAGCAAGCGAAAACCCTTGGACGCCAGCAATTCCTCCGTGCTGGCGCGAACACCGGTGTCGTCTTCGACGAAGAGGATCGTGAATTGCTCTGACATTGCGTCCTTTGGCGGATGACCCGGCTGCCAAACACACCCTTTTGAGCGCAAGTTCCACGGAAGCGATGCGGCGTTTAGTCCCCCAGCCATAGCCACTATCCAGTGCTAGCATATCGCAGCTTCTGCCGCGGCGCGCAGCGGTTGCGACCCTATGGCGCGAAAGCGCCATTGACGCGACTCGGCGCGGTCGTGGATGCTGCTGCAATGCCGGACGGCATCCCTACCGCTTTTCTCGGCGTTGAACGCTCGCTGCAAGGCAAGCGCTGGCGCCAGCGCGCCGGCGACGACCGCGCCGGCCTGGCGCTGGCGCAGCGCCTCGGCCTGCCCGAGATCATCGGCCGGCTGCTCGCGGCGCGCGAGGTCGGCGTCGACGAGGCCGAGCGCTTTCTCGCGCCGACCCTGCGCGATTTCCTGCCCGACCCCGCCCATCTGCGCGACATGGAGAAGGCGGTGGCGCGCATTCTCCGCGCTGTCACGGCAGGCGAGCTGATCGCGGTGTTCGGCGATTACGACGTCGACGGCGCGACCTCGGCGGCGCTCATCCAGCGCTTTCTGGCCGCGATCGGCTGCCGGGTGAGGCTCTATATCCCGGATCGCCAGCGCGAGGGTTACGGCCCGAACGCGCCGGCGCTGCTGCGGCTCAAGGCAGAGGGCGCCGCGGTGGTGATCACAGTCGATTGCGGCACCAGCGCGCATGCGCCGCTTGCCGCGGCGGCCGAGGCGGGGCTCGACGTCATCGTTCTCGATCATCACGTCGCCGAGCCGACGCTGCCGCCGGCCTTTGCCATCGTCAATCCCAACCGCCTCGACGAGAGCAGCCCGCATGGCGTGCTCGCCGCGGTGGGCGTCGCGTTCCTGCTCGTCGTCGGTGTCAACCGCGCCTTGCGGCTCGCCGGCTGGTATGCCGAGCGTGCGGCGCCCGATCTCCTGCAGTGGCTCGATCTGGTGGCGCTCGGCACGATCTGCGACGTGGTGCCGCTGACCGGCGTCAACCGCGCCTTGGTGGCGCAGGGCCTGAAGCTGCTGCAGCGGCGCGGCAATCCCGGGCTCGCGGCGCTCGCCGATGCGGCGGGGCTGGGCGAGCGGCTCGACTGCTACCATGCCGGCTTCGTCCTCGGGCCGCGGGTCAATGCCGGCGGCAGGGTGGGCGAGGCCGATCTCGGCGCGCGGCTGCTGGCGAGCGACGATGCGGTCGAGACGCGCGCCATCGCGCGGCAGCTCGATGCGCTCAATGCCGAGCGGCGCGAGATCGAAGCGCGCGTGCTGGCGCAGGCGATCGACCAGGTCGAGAGCGGCGATGCGGCCGCGCCGGTGATTTTCGTCGCCGGCGAAGGCTGGCATCCCGGCGTCATCGGCATCGTCGCGAGCCGCTTGAAGGAGCGCTACAACCGCCCGGCTTGCGTGACTGCGGTGAACGCCGGCATCGGCAAGGGCTCGGGCCGGTCGGTTGCGGGGTTTCCGCTCGGCCCGGCGATGATCGCGGCGCGCCAGGCCGGGCTGCTGTTGAATGGCGGCGGCCATGCCATGGCCGCGGGCTTCACCGTCGAAGCGCCCCGGCTCCGGGAGCTGCGCGATTTCCTCGCCGAGCGCGCGGCGGCGAGTTTGGGTGCGGGCGGGATCGCCCCCGAACTCGGCGTCGACGGGCTTCTCGCCTCCGCGGCCGCCACCCCCGAGCTCGTCGAGCTCGTCGCGCGGCTGGGTCCCTTCGGCACCGGCAATGTCGAGCCGCGCTTTGCGCTCGCCCATCAACGCATCGTCCGCGCCGACGTGGTCGGCGGCCAGCATGTCCGCTGCATCCTCGCCGATGGCGGCGGTCCGACGCGGCTCAAGGCCATCGCCTTCCGCTCGATCGAAGCCGAGCTCGGCCCGTCGCTGCTGCAAGGGCAGGGGCGGGGCTTCCATCTCGCCGGGCATCTGCGCGCCGACCGCTGGCAAGGGCGCGAGGAGGTGCAGCTGATCATCGACGACGCCGCCCCCGCCTCGGGGTAAGGGTGAAGTTATCGCAAAAATTCCGACCACCGAGGCAGTGAGGCAGTGAGAAGAGAGATTGGCGCGCTGTGCGCGCCGTGAATCTTTCTCATTGCCTCAGTGGTTGAACCCGACATTTTCGCCGTCCCCGCGAAAGCGGGGATCCAGAGCCATGCGCTCCATTCATCGGGGCTGATGCTCCTGGATGCCCGCTTTCGCGGGCAAGGCGAAACCGGGGACATGATTTCACTGTGCGATTTGTACGTTCCCTAGCGCTTTCGCGGGCAAGGCGAAAATTAGAACAAGGTGATGTTGCTGCTTCTCAATAACCTCTGAGCCGGGCGTAGCGGTCGCGGTGGAAGGCGCTGTCGCCGAAGCTTGCTTGCGCGACGCGCGCGCGTTTCAGAAAGAAGCCGATCTCGTGCTCGTCGGTCATGCCGATGCCGCCATGCATCTGGATGGCTTCGTTGCTGACGAGGAACAGCGCGTCGCCGGCTTTCGCCTTGGCGAGGCTGGCGAGCTCGGCGGCATCGGTGGCGCGGGCATCGAGCGCGGCGAGAGCCGCGAGCACCGCCGAGCGCGCCAGCTCGATCTCCGCGAACATCACGGCGGCGCGATGCTTCAACGCCTGAAACGAGCCGATCGCCACGCCGAACTGCTTGCGGTCCTTGAGGTACTGGACGGTGCGCTCGAAAGCCTCGGCGGCGGCGCCGAGCATTTCCGCGGCAAGCCCGGCGCGGGCGCGGTCGAGCACGGCATCGAGCGGCTCGGCGCCGTCATCGATCCGTCCCAGCACCACATCCTCGCTCAGCTCGACACCCTCAAGGCGGATGATCGCGGCGTTGCGGCTGTCGACCATCGCGGTGCGAAGGCGCGATACGCCTTTGGCGTCTCCGGGAACGAGGAAGAGCGTGATGCCGCGCCGCTCATCGACGCCGCCACTGCTGCGCGCGGCGACCACCAGAAGCTCGGCGACATGGCCGTCGAGCACGAAGCGTTTCTCGCCCTCGATGCGGAAGCCCGCGCCGCTGCGCGTGGCTGTCGTGGCGATGCGATAGGGCGCGTGATGCGCGCCCTCGTCGAGCGCCAGCGCAAGCAGCCGCTCGCCCCTGGCCAGCGCCGGCAGATGCGCCGCCTTCTGCGCCTCGTTGCCGGCGAGCGCCAGCGCGCTGGCGCCGATGAGCGCGGTCGAGATCAGCGGCGACGCGGCAAGGCTGCGGCCGGCGGCTTCCAGCACCTGGCCCAGGCCGACATAGCCGAAATCGCTGCCGCCATAAGCCTCGGGCACGAGAAAGCCGGCCCAGCCGAGCTCGGCCATTTGCCGCCACAGCGGCAAGGAGAAGCCGAGCGCGTCCTTCTCGTCGCGCAGCTTGCGCAGCGCGCTCACCGGCGCGCGCTTGGTGAAGAAGTCGAGCGCGGTGTCGCGGATCAGCGCGGTGTCGGCGTCGAGGGTGAGGGCCATGGTCGCCGCTCTCAATCGGGCAAGCCAAGCACGCGCTTGGCGATGATGTTGAGCTGGATCTCGGAAGTGCCGCCTTCGATCGAGTTTGCCTTGGAGCGCAACCATTCGCGCGCGAGGCGCAGCTCGCCGGCGGTGAAGCCGTCGCCGTCCCAGCCGAGCGCCTGGGTTCCGGCGATCTGCAGCAGCAGCTCGAATTTTCGCTTGTTGAGCTCGGTGCCGTAATACTTGAACATCGCCGAAGCCGGGCCGGGCGAACCGCCTTTGGCTTCTTCGGCGGCGCGGCGCTGGGTGAGCCGGAAGGCGCGCTGGTCGATCTCGAGGTGGGCGATGCGCTCGCGCAGCACGGCGTCGGCGACGGCGCCGTCCGTCTCGCCGACATAGGCTTTGGCAAGATCGGCGAGCGAGCGCTCGGCGCCGCGCTGCCGCTCGCCGATCGAAGCGATCATCTTGCGCTCATGCTCGAGCAGCTTCTTGGCGATCGTCCAGCCATTGTTGAGCCCGCCGACGAGGTTCTCGCGCGGAACACGCACATTCTCGATGAAGGTTTCGCAGAACGGCGAGGCGCCGCTGATGAGGCGGATCGGCCGGGTGCGCACGCCGGGATCGGCCATGTCGATCAGCAGAAAGCTGATCCCCTCATGCTTCTTCGCCAAGGGATCGGTGCGCACGAGACAGAAGATCCAATCGGCGAAATTGCCATAGGAGGTCCAGATCTTGTGGCCGTTGACGAGGAAGCTGTCGCCCTGGAGCACGGCGCGGGTCTTGAGTCCGGCAAGATCGGAGCCCGCCTCCGGCTCGCTATAGCCCTGGCACCAGCGGATCTCGCCGCGCGCGATCTGCGGCAGATGCGTTGCCTTCTGCGCCGCGGTGCCGCATTCCAGCAGCACCGGACCCAGCATCCAGATGCCGAAACTCTGCAGCGGCGAGCGGCAGTCGAGCCGGCGCATCTCCTCCTCGAGGATGCGCGCCTCGGCGGGGGAGAGGCCCCCGCCGCCATATTCCTTGGGCCAGGTCGGCACGGTCCAACCCTTGGCCGCCATGCGCTCGAGCCAGAGCTTGGAGTCCGGGTTCTTGAAGCGGGCGCTCCGGCCGCCCCAGACGACCTCGTCCTCGGGCATGGGAGTGCGCATGCCGGGCGGGCACTGCGCCTCGAGCCAGGCGCGCGTTTCGGCGCGAAATGCGGCGTTTTCCATGAATCCTCCACCCTAGGGGACCGACCCTACACCAGGCCCCGCAAAAGGCTCAATCGGGGAAACCATCGGTTAACCACGGCGCGCCATAATCGCGCCGGAGACAAGACAGGGGCTCTGGGCATGATGCCCGAGAATGAAGCGGTCGCTGCCGAAGGCGCGGTCGCGGGGAAGACGAGAAAGCGTGCCGCGCGGCGCGCGCCGCCCGCCGCTGAGGGCGAGGCGCCGCCGGTCGCGCGGATCCTGCAGCTCGTCGCCGCGCTGAAGGCGGCGCATGAATTGCCGCAGCCCGAGGGTGCCCCCGAGGAAGCGAACGCCCCTGCGGAAGCGAACGAGCGATTGCGGCTCATGGGCTGGCTGCGCCGCCTTCTCACCGCGCGCAATGAGGAGCGCGGCGCGTGGGAAAGCCGCGTCCGCGAGCTCGCGACGCAGCTCGAAGAGGCCCAGCGCGTCGCGACGATGGCGAGCACGGCGGTCGAGGAGGCGACAACGCAGCATGAGCGGCTCATCGCCGATCTGAAGCTCATGCATGAGCATCAGCGCTCGATCTGGCAGCTCGAGCGGCGACAGCTTGAGATCACGCTCGACGCTCTGCAGAAAGCGCAGCAGGGAACCTTGCTGCGCCGAATCTCGCGTCCAGCGCTGGCCGCGGCGCTGCTGCTCGTCTCTCTGGCCGCAGTCGCGCTCACCGCGGACAGCCATCCTCTTGCATCGCGCTCGAAGCTCTACCTCGACGATGGCGCCCGTGCGGCTGTGATCGTTATGGGGCGCGGCTGACCGTCCCAGTAAAAGAACGATGCCTCTGCCGCTGATTTGACGCTACTATCACGGCGTGGCGGCAGCGTGATGCGCGGGGCACGCAATGAAGGGACCGAAGGCCGCGAAGTTGCTGCGCGAGCGTGCAGCAGCGATCCGCAAGCTGGTGCGCGAGCAGATGCGCGACGACGAGCCTGAGCTTGCCGACGATCTCTCGCAGGTCGCCGACGATCTCGATGCGCGCGCAAAACGGCTGGAGCGGAGCGGACAGGACCGTTGATCAGGCGATCAGCGATCGCGAGATCAGGGATCAGGCATCAGACGGGCGCGCGCTTCTGATCCCTGATGCCTGATCCCTGTCATCTGGAATGCCGCGCCGAGCCAGACGAGCGAGACCCACCAGGCTTGCCAGGCGCCGAAGCTGAGCAGCGCGACCGTGAGCGCTGCCGCCGCATAGGCGAAGAGAAGCGCACGCCGCCAAGCGGCAATGCGCCGCGGCGTCAGCCGCCACAGCACGATGCCGAGCAGAACGATCAGCAGCGCAACGCCAGGCAGGCCCAGCTCGAGCCGCCATTGCAGCGCGGCATCATGCGGATGAAGCGGCATCGCCTGGGCGAGAGGCGTAAGGTGGATTTGCGGAAAGTAGTGTGTCACCGGCAAGGCGCCGCCGGGAATGGCACGCGAACTGTCCATGCCCCAGCCGGCGAAGGGCCGCTCGGCGATCCGGTCGCTGGTGAAGCGCCAGATGGCGAGGCGGTGGATGGCCGAGAGCGGCAGTATCGGCAGAGCGCGGCGGATGCTCTCGATCGCGGCTCCGCCCGGCGCCAACAGCGGAAAGACCGTCGCGAGGAGCAGCGTGCCGAGGGTGAGGCAGAGCGCGACGAAACGCGGCCAGCGCCACGCCACCGCGCCGACGACCAAGGCGGCGGCAAGAGCGAGAATGGCGGTATGGCTGCTGAAAGCGATGACGGTCACGGCCGCTGCGAGCGCCAGCACGGCGAGGCCGAGCCATTGGCGCTGCGCTGAAAGGTAGGACGCGCCCGGCAGCGCCAGCAACACCAGCACGGTGACGCCGCGGTCATAGCGCTGGATCGGCAGCGGCGCGGCCGGCGGCGCGTCGCTGAGCCAATGCCCGATGACTTCGCCGCTGCGCAGCTCCACCTGGAGCAAGAGGATGGCGAGCGCCAGCCCAGCGAGCAGCGCCCGCAGGCTGCGCTCGCCCGCGGCTTCGCCGAGGGAAGCGGCGCCGCCGACTACCACCAGCCCGGCGGCAGCGATGACGAGGAACCGTCCCGCTTCGAAGAGGCTATGGAAGGGGATCGGCGACCACAGCGCCGACAGCGCCGCCCAGAGCGAGAGCAGGAGGAAGAGGGCGGCGAGATCGGCATAAGGCCGCGCCGTGGCCAGCGCTTGCCGAGGACCGGTCGCGATCAGCGCCAGGGCGGCGACGGCCAGCAGCGGCGCCAGGCCGAGCGGCGCGAGCACGGCGAGCGGCGGCGCGAGGACGCCCGTCGCGGCGAAGATGACGCCGGCCGCCGCCGGCGCCGCGGCGCGCGCCGGCGCCGGGGGAGGGGTCATGACCGGCGGGCTCGCAGCAGATGGTTCGGCGGCAGTGTTAGAGGAAAGCGCGCCCGGGGGGAACAGCGGCGCGTTGCCAGCTCGCTCCGGGTCCCGGCTTTCGCGCTGCGGAAGTGCCATCTCTCGAGTTTCGCCTTGGCCGCGAAAGAGCGTGTGAAGGAATCGCACGCAAAGGTGCTTTCGCTGACATCGTGCGGCTCAGAGATGGACCCCCGCTTTCGCGGGGACGACGAATTCTAAAGCAAAATCAAATTATTCCGTCATTCCCGCGAAAGCGGGAATCCATACGGTCTCAAAGCGCCACCTTCGTCCGCTTCGATTTCTTCACACACTCGAAAGCGGGCATCCAGGAGCTTCAGCCCCGATGAGCGGAGCCCCGGCTCTGGTTTCCCGCTTTCGGGGGAAAGGCGGGAAAAGAGCTTGGGAGTAAGGACCCGTTGCGAGGGCGGCGATTCCAGCGGTGTCCCCAACCGCTTTCCGCCGGGGGTCGCGAACAAAAGCGGTTCCCTTTGCGCCGATAGGGCTCTAGGGTCCGCGCCGATATGTGCGGCATCGGCGGGTTTCTCGAAAGACAGCGGCGCGGCGCGGCGGCGAGCCAGGCGATTGCCGCGGATATGGCGGCGGCGCTGCGCCATCGCGGCCCCGATGATGGCGGCGTCTGGAGCGATGCCGAGAGCGGCGTTGCGCTCGGTCATCGCCGGCTCGCCATCATCGATCTGAGCCCCACCGGTCATCAGCCGATGAGCACCGCCGATGGCCGCTACGTCGTGAGCTTCAATGGCGAGATCTACAACTACGCCGAGGTGGCGGCGCGGCTCAACCAGGAAGGCGTGGTGCTGCGCGGCCGGTCCGACACCGAAGTCCTGATCGAGGGCTTTGCGCGTTGGGGCATCGCCGAGACGCTGGCGCAATGCGAGGGAATGTTCGCGCTGGCCCTCTGGGATCGGCGCGAGCGGCGCCTGTTCCTGGCGCGCGACCGCATGGGCATCAAGCCGCTCTACTGGAGCCGGCAGAACGGGCTTTTTCTGTTCGCCTCAGAGCTGAAGGCGCTGCATCGTCATCCCGATTGGCGCCCCGAGATCGATCGCGACGCCGTCGCCGCCTATCTCCGCTTCGGCTATGTGCCAGGCCCCGGTTCGATCTATCGCGACACACAGAAGCTGCCGCCCGGCACGCTGCTGAGCGTGACCCGCGACGGCGCGGTGACGCTGGCGGAATATTGGCGCCTCGCCGAGATTGCGGCGGAGGGAAGCCGCGCGCCCGAGCCCGGCAGCGAAAGCGAGCGGCTTGCTCATCTCGAGGCGGTGCTGCGCCGTGCCGTGCGCAACGAGATGGTGGCGGATGTGCCACTCGGCGCTTTTCTCTCGGGCGGGATCGATTCCTCGCTGGTCGTAGCGCTGATGCAGAGCGAGAGCGCGCGGCCGGTGCGCAGCTTCACCATCGGCTTTAGCGAAGCGAGCTTTGACGAAGCGCAGCATGCCAAGCGCGTCGCGCAGCATCTCGGCACCGAGCATACCGAGCTCTATGTCGACGACCGGACGGCGCGCGACGTCATCCCGGAGCTGCCGGTCTGGTATGACGAGCCCTTTGCCGATTCCTCGCAGATTCCGACGCGGCTGATCTCCGCGCTGGCGCGCCGGCACGTCACCGTCGCGCTCTCCGGCGATGGCGGCGACGAGCTCTTCGCCGGTTATGAGCGCTATCGCTGGGCAAGGCGGGTGGGCGCGCTGCGCGCGCTGTTGCCGGACCCGCTCCGGCGCGGCGCCGCCGGGCTCATGACCGGCGTGCCGGAGCCGCTGATCGACGGCGCCGTCGCGCTGCTGCCGCCGCGGCTGCGGCCGCCGCTGCCGGCGTTGCGGCTGCAGAAGCTGGCATCGGCGCTCGGTGCCGCCGAGAGCGGTGCTTTCTACCAGAGCATCGTCTCGCTCTGGCCCGACCCGGCAGCGATGGTGCCCGGCGCGGAAGAGCCGGCGGGCTTCGGTGAAAAGCGCGCGCTCGCCGAGCGGCTCGGCGATCCCGTCGAGCAGCTGATGCTGCTCGACGCCTTGACCTATCTGCCGGACGACATCCTCACCAAGGTCGATCGCGCCAGCATGTCGGTCTCGCTCGAGCTGCGCGTGCCGCTGCTCAATCATCGCGTCGTCGAAGCGGCTTGGCGGTTGCCGCTCGACATGAAGCTGCGCGGCGGGACGAGCAAATGGGCGCTCCGGCAAATCCTCTATCGCCATGTGCCGCCGGAATTGGTCGAGCGGCCGAAGCAGGGCTTCAGCATACCGCTGGCGCAATGGCTGCGCGGGCCGCTGCGCGACTGGGCGGAAACGCTGCTGGCGCCGGCGAGCCTCGGCCGGGGCGGGCTCATCGACGGCGCGCCGGTCGCGGCGCGCTGGCAGGAGCATCTCGCCGGGCGCAAGGATTGGAGCCAGAGCCTTTGGGCGGTGCTGATGCTGCAATCCTGGCTCACCCAGCCCTGCGGCGGCGGCTCCGAAACTCCTTCAGCGATGCCCGCCAACGCCTTGGATCTGAAGCATCCCGCGCCTTAGTTACCGTTTGTTAGCCATGCTTTGATAGACCGGACCGGTGGGGGAGGCCGCGTCATCTCAGCGAGCGCGACCTGTCCTCGGTCGATGATGCCGCATCGACGCGCGGCAATTTCGTTTCTACCATCCAGTGCGTGCCTTGGAGAGATAACCCTTTGGACCGCCTCGACGATCTCGAATCCCAATCGATCTTCATTCTCCGCGAGGCGGTGAACCGGGTGACGCCCTTGGCGATGCTGTGGTCGATCGGCAAGGACTCGAACCTGCTGCTCTGGCTGGCGCGCAAGGCCTTCTTCGGCCGGGTGCCGTTTCCGGTGATCCTGCTCGATACCGGCAATGAGTTTCCCGAGGTCTATGCCTTCCGCGACCGGCTCATCCGCGAATGGGGGCTCAGCTACATCGACGCGCCGTGCCCTTCGGTCGAGGAGACCGATCCGAGCCTGCCGCCCAAATCGCGCGCCGCGGCGCGGAAGACGCTCGGGCTGAAGCGCATCATCGCCGCGCGCGGCCTGCGCGGGGTCATTCTCGGCATTCGCCGCGACGAGCAGGCGGTGCGCGGCAAGGAGCGGGTGATGAGCCCGCGCGATGCCGCCGGCGGCTGGGACGTGAAGAACCAGCCGGCCGAGCTTTGGGACCAGTACAACGCCGAGACGCCGCCCGGCGGCCATCTGCGCATCCATCCGCTGCTCGCCTGGACCGAGCTCGATGTCTGGCGCTATATCGAGCGCGAAGGAATGCCGGTGGTGCCGCTCTATTTCGCGCGCGACGGCAGGCGCTTCCGCTCGCTCGGCGAGAAGGACATCACCTCGCCGGTGCCGTCCAACGCCGCCACCATCGCCGAGATCATCGCCGAGCTCGAAGCCTCGCGCGCGCCCGAGCGCGCCGGTCGGGCGATGGATCACGAAAGCGAGGACGCTTTCGAGCGGCTACGCGCCGAAGGCTATATGTGATGGTGACGTCCCCCTTGAAGCTCGTCGTCGCCGGCCATGTCGACCATGGCAAATCGACCGTGATCGGCAGGCTGCTGCATGAAGCGGGCGCGCTGCCCGAGGGCAAAGTCGAGGAGCTGCAGCGCGTCAGCGAGCGCCGCGGCATGCCGCTCGAATGGTCCTTCGCTCTCGATTCGCTGCAGGCCGAGCGCGACCAGGCGGTCACCATCGACACGACGCGCTACCAGTTCAAGTTCGATGGCCGCGACTTCGTCATCATCGATGCGCCCGGCCATCGCGAGTTCCTCGCCAACATGGTGAGCGGCGCGTCGGGCGCCGATGCCGCGGTGCTGGTGGTGGATGCAGCCGAAGGGCTGCAGGAGCAGACCCGGCGCCACGCGCAGCTGCTGCGCTTGTTGGGGCTCGAGCAGATCGCGGTTGCCGTCAACAAGCTCGATCTCGTCGACTTTGCCGAGGCACGCTTCCGTGCGCTCGAAGACGAGGTCCGCAACTTCCTCGGCGAGCTCGGCCTCGCGCCGCAAAAGGTGCTGCCGCTCTCGGCGCGGCATGGCGACAATCTTGCGCGCGCCAGCGAGCGTCTCGCCTGGTATCGCGGCCCGACCCTGGTCGAAGCGCTGCTCGCCTTCACCCCGGGCGCGCCCGCCGAAGCGGCGCCGCTGCGCCTTTCCCTCCAGGACGTCTATCGTCAGGGCGAGCGGCGCATCCTGGTCGGGCGCATCGACGCGGGGCGGCTGGCGCAGGGGGATACCTTGCTGTTCTCGCCCTCCAACAAGCGCGCGCGGGTGCTGAGCCTCGAAGCCTGGCCCGGGCCGCCGCCCGGTGCCGCGGGCGCCGGCTACTCCGTCGGCTTCACGCTCGACCGGCCGCTCTTCGTCGAGCGCGGCGAAGTGGCGAGCCATGTCGAGGAGGCGCCGCTGCTGGCGCGGCAGTTCGGCGCCACGGTGTTCTGGCTCGGCGCCGAGCCCTTGGCGCCGGGACGCGAGCTCCGCCTTCGCCTCGGCACGACCGAGGCGCCGGTCACGGTCGAGCGTATCGAGCGCGTCATCGACAGCGACAGCCTGGCGCCGCTCGCCGCCGCCAGGGTCGAGCGCGACCAGGTGGCGGAGGTGACGTTGCGCAGCCCGGCGCTGCTCTCGCTCGACGAGGGCGCGCGCTTCGTGCTGCGCGATCGCGGCGCCACCTTGGGCGGCGGCCGCGTCTTCCTGCGCGGCATCGTCGATCTCCGCCCCGCGCCCAACGGCAAGCACGACAATCTGACGCCGGTGGCGCACAAGGTGACGCAAGCGGCGCGCGCCGCGCGCTTCGGCCACAAGGGCGGCGTGCTGTGGTTCACTGGCCTCTCCGGCGCCGGCAAATCGACGCTCGCCATGGCGATGGAGCAGCATCTCTTCCGCCGCGGCTATGCCGTCTATGTCCTCGACGGCGACAACATCAGGAGCGGCCTCAACGCCAATCTCGGCTTCGCGCCCGAGGACCGTGTCGAGAACATCCGCCGCGTCGGCGAAGTGGCGGCGCTCTTCGCCGATGCCGGCTTCCTCTGCATCACCGCCTTCATCTCGCCCTATCGCGCCGACCGCACGCGGGCGCGCGCGGCAACGCCGCCCGGCGCCTTCCACGAGATCTATGTCAGCGCCGATCTCGCCACCTGCGAGCAGCGCGACCCCAAAGGGCTTTACCGCCGCGCGCGCGCCGGCGAGATCCGCGACTTCACCGGCATCTCCGCACCCTACGAGCCGCCCGAAGCGCCCGCGCTCGTGGTCGACACGGCAAGCCAGCCGCTCGAGCGCTCGATCGAGCTGATCCTCGACTATGTCGCGCAGAATTTCACGCTCGGCGAAGGCGAGTGACGGCGCGGGGCGTCGGTCCGGCTTGATTAATCCGCGCCAAGCCGGTAGACCCTGCCGCCACGTCCCCGTCGTCTAGAGGCCTAGGACATCGCCCTTTCACGGCGGTAACACGGGTTCGAATCCCGTCGGGGAC
>DATJLU010000109.1:0-15501 GCA_035509275.1 Allostellaceae bacterium
CGGCGACCCGGTTAACCGCTGGGTAAGCTGGTTCTCGTGCGCGGTATCCCGTGCCACAAACTTCAGCAGGAAGTCACCGCCGCCGCGGATCATGTGGCACTCCCGCACTTCGGGCCAACCTGCCACGAGGTGCTCGAAGGCTGACAGCACGGCTTCCTTCTGGCTGTCCAGGCCGACGATGGCGAACACCGTGATCTCCCAGCCGAGTTTCTGTGGGTCAGGGTCCGCGTGATAGCCGCGGATGATACCTGCCTCCTCGAGCCGGCGGACCCGGCGCAGGCAGGGTGGGGCGGAAATCCCTGCCCTCCGGGCCAGCTCGACATTGGTCATCCGGCCATCGGCCTGCAGCTCCAGAAGGATGCGGCGGTCGATGGCATCGAGTACCGGCGGTTCGCCATTGGGCTTTTTCATGCGCTGGATTGCACCGGGCGCTGCGGGCGCTTTTCTGAGTGTGACATTTCCGGGGACGGCGAGTGAGGTGCAATGATATGGCAGGGGACGGTGGCCGCAAGTGGGCGTCGAAGTGTCACTGAGCGATCATCCTCGGTCTCCCCGGTGAACTCCGTGCGGACCCTTCCTATAATGATCCAGTCGTCTCGACGGGAATCGTCATGCCTCAGACCCAGCGTACGCGCGTCCTAATCATCGGCTCCGGCCCGGCCGGCTACACGGCGGCGATCTACGCCGCCCGCGCCATGCTGTCGCCGATTCTGATCGCCGGTTTCGAGACCGGCGGCCAGTTGATGATCACCACCGACGTCGAGAACTATCCCGGCTTCGCCGCGGTGATCCAGGGCCCCTGGCTCATGGAGGAGATGCAGAAGCAGGCCGAGCATGTCGGCACCCGCATCATTACGGACCTGATCGTCAAGGCCGATCTCAGCCACCGTCCCTTCACCTGCATCGGCGACAGCGGCGACGTCTATGTCGCCGACACGCTCGCCATCTGCACCGGTGCGCAGGCGCGCTGGCTCGGCTTGCCGAGCGAGACGGCGCTGCGCGGCTTAGGCGTCTCCGCCTGCGCCACCTGCGACGGCTTCTTCTTCCGCAACAAGGAGGTGGTGGTGGTCGGCGGCGGCAATACCGCGGTCGAAGAGGCGCTCTACCTCACCAACCATGCAACGCGCGTCACGCTCATCCATCGCCGCGACCAGCTGCGCGCCGAGAAGATCCTGCAAGCGCGGCTCTTCGCCAACCCGAAGATCCGCGTGGTCTGGAACAGCACCGTCGAGGAAATCCTGAGCGAGGGCGAGCCGCCGCATGTTACCGGCGTGCGCATCGCCAACCGCAGGACCGGCGCCGTCTCGATCATCCCGTGCGACGGTTGCTTCGTCGCCATCGGCCATACGCCGGTGACCGAGCTCTTCCGCGGACAGCTCGCGCTTGACGCGGAGGGCTATATTCTCACCCGCCCCGATTCGACGGCGACCGAAGTGCCCGGCGTCTTCGCCGCCGGCGACGTCAAGGACAAGGTCTTCCGCCAGGCGGTGACGGCGGCCGGCATGGGCTGCATGGCCGCGCTCGAAGCGGAGAAGTTCCTCGCCGCCGAGGAGGCGGCCGCGGCGATCAAGGCGGCGGAGTAGACCCATGACGACGATGGATTGGGACAAGCTGCGCGTCTTCCATGCGGTCGCCGAGGCCGGCAGCTTCACCCATGCGGGCGAATCGCTGAACCTCAGCCAATCCGCGGTGAGCCGCCAGATCAGCGCGCTCGAAGAGAGCCTCTCCGTGCCGCTCTTCCACCGCCATGCGCGCGGCCTCATCCTCACCGAGCAGGGCGAGCTGCTCTATCGCACCGCGCGTGAGGTGTTCTCCAAGCTTGCCATGACCGAGGCGATGCTGACGGAATCGAAGGACCGGCCGAAAGGGCCGCTCAAGGTCACGACCACAGTGTCGTTCGGCGCCGCCTGGCTGACGCCGCGCATCCGCGAATTCATGGATCTCTACCCCGAGATCCAGGTGAGCCTGGTGGTCAACGATACCGAGCTGGATCTCTCCATGCGCGAGGCGGATGTGGCAATCCGGATGTCGCCACCGCGCCAGCCGGACCTGGTGCAGCGGCACCTGACGACCTTGCGTTACCACATCTACGCCTCTTCGGAATACTTGAAGCGCTTCGGCACGCCGCAGAAGCCCGAGGATCTCGACAAGCACCGCGTCGTTCTCTATGGCGAGGATTCGAACCCGCCGACGCGCACCATCAACTTCCTCTGGGAAGCGGGCGTGCGGCCCGGCCTTGAGCGGCGGCCGATCTTCATGGTCAACAATGTCTACGGTATTTTGCGCGCGGTCGAGAGCGGGCTTGGCATTGCCGCGCTGCCCGATTTCATGGCGCAGGAGGCGGTCGATCTGATCCGCATCCTGCCGGAGCTGGCCGGCCCCGAGGTCGAAGCCTATTTCGTCTATCCCGAAGAGCTGAGATCGTCGAAGCGCATCGCCGTCTTCCGCGACTTCCTGCTGCGCAAAGTCGCCGAAGGCCGCAACGCCTAGCCGCGTCCGGGCTAGAAGAGCCTGCCGCTATGCGAGAGCAGTGCGAGCGCGACGAGCACCACAAGCACGACGCCGACGGCGAAGCCGAAGCTCACGCCCCAATCGAGCCAGCTCTGATGTGCCGGCGGCGCCGCTGATTGCGGCGGCGCTTCCGCCGGCACCGAAATCGCCTCGGCCGGGGGCGGCGCCGGCTCGTCGCGCGGCGGCGCGAGCAACAGCACCTCGGCGACGCGCTCGGGCGCCGCTTCATCGCGCGGCGGCACCACCAGTTGCGGGCGCGGCGACTCGGCCGCGGCCGATTTCGGTGCCAGTCGTTCGGCGAGCCAATCGACCCAGTCCTCGGCGACACAAGGCCGCGGCAATGTATCGAAGGCAGTCTCCACCGCGGTCGCGAGCTGATCGGCCGCATCGCGCCGTTGCGTCAGCGCGACCACCGGCAGCTCGCCGGGGAAGCGCTGCTCGAAGCCTTCCTCCTTAAGCATGCGGCGCAAGGCGGCACGCGCCTCGTCCGGGCTCGCCTCCTCGTCCGGCTCGAGCAAAGCCACGAGCGCCACGCCGCGCGTGGGATTGAGCGCCGCCAGATCGACGAAGCCCTCCTCGCCATCGGCGCGAATCTTGGCCTGAGGCACGCAGCGCCAGCCCGGTATCAGCGCCGGGGGCGCCGGCTCGCGCCGTTCATCGTTGGCCGCTTTTTCGACGGTGTCCGCCGCGTTCAACGCCTGCTGTTCCATGCGAAGCCCAGGGTTGATGAGACGAGCCTAATAACGCCGCAGACGCGACTTGGTTGCGCGCGCCAGTGGCGCGGAAAGGAATGCAGATTTTGCAACTGAGCCAGCGGAATTTCCCGTTGGCCTTTTGGGCTTATGACGCGCACTTTTGGACTATTGGATTTCGCTGCGGCGCGAGGTCGCGGCAATACTGGTTTCCGGGGCGATTTCCCGGGAAAAGGGTCTTCGGATCCTTACGTCTCCCAGACGTGAAGCCTCCCTGTTCATCTTGCCAGGAGTCCCGAGGGATTCCTGGCTTTTTTCTTTCAGGCTTCCGGCGGTTGGGACTTCGGAGGGAGCCGCGGCTAATGCCTAAGCACCAAAGATGTCCGCCGGCGGCGGCGATGCGTTCCCGCGCAGAAGACGGCGTGATCGCTGGTCCTGACATATCGGCGCGGCGCCGACATGCCTTACGATCAGGATCAGACGGCTCGCCTGCTGAGTGCCGGCGACTGCATCCGCGGTGAGCGAGCCGCTCTCCTCAGCATCTGTAGGCGCCGTTCGAGAAAACGGCTTGTGTTCCATTCGGGCAGACCACCGTCGAGCCCGGCGGCACCACGACGGTCGGAGAGGGCGACGAGCTGTAGCTGAAGCACGCCGCGAGAGAGATTGCCGCAATCGCAAGCACAACCCAGCGCATACCCGCCTCCTCCCTCGGCCTGGCAACCCCGAAACACACAGGAAACGTGCTGGAAACGCGTTACGTTCCCCTGCCCGCCGGCGCCGTGACGACCGATCCGGTGCCGCGTGGCTAACCCCGCCGCCGCTGCTCCAGGAAATCACGCACCGCAGCACCGGTGCCGAAATCCCAGGGACGGAGCTTATCCACTGGTACCTCCTTGAAGCCCGCGAGCTCGGTCTTATCGAGCACGATCTCGCCTTCCGCCGGCATGTGATAAGCGATGATCACCTGGTTCATGCGAGCGAAAGGATAAGCACCGATGAGCCGGCTCCCGCTAACCGTCAGCCCAAGCTCTTCCGTGACCTCGCGCCGCGCCGCCGCCTCAGGGCTCTCTTCGGGCTCGAGGAAGCCGGTGACGAGCCCGTACCAGCTTTCGGGCCAGCCATGGCCGCGCACCAGAATGATGGCGCCGCGACGCTCGACAATCGCCGCCACCACCGGGATCGGCGAGAGATAGGTGATCTCGCCGCAGGCGGCGTTCTCGCAAACGCGCTGGCCCGGCTTGCCCTCGACGGGCGCCAGAGCGCCGCCGCAGCGGCCGCAATGACGAGGCGGCATATAGGCCATGCCCGGTTATGAGCCGATGGGGATGGCTCGGCAAGCCCGCTGCCCCGCAAGTCGCCTCTTCGTTGATCGCGATGTCGTAGAGTTAATGCATTCGCTCTCTTAGGTCGGGCGTACGCCTTGTGATCTCGATCACCGCTCGGCCGATCTGGCGCCAGACGCCGATATGCACATCATTGGCCTGTTCCCGCAGCAGCTCCGAAATCTTGCGGTCGACCGCAAACGGCGCGTCGAATCCGTGCCGGTGAACCATCCAAGCCGCCAACAGCCAGACGCCTCGCTCCATGTATCCGAGGCTACGGCGAACGCGGAAAGAGCCTGTTAATTAAAGGAACGCGTTGAGGGTTAACGAGGCGCGGCCGGCGCCGCTGTCAGCGGCCGCCATAGCCCTCATCGGCGAGGTTGAGCAGCGGGAAGGCGCTGTGCACATGCGGCGCCGTGACCGGCATCGCGGGATGGAGGCAGGACCGGTCCAGCGCGGCGACGCGCGGAACGCCGAGCAGCCCGAGGCTGGTGGCGATCTCCGTCTCGAGCAGCTCGAGCATGCGGAACACACCCGCTTCGCCCGCGGCGGCAAGACCATAGCAATAGAGCCGCCCCAGCGAGACCGCCTGAGCGCCGAGCGCCAGCGCCTTCAGCACATCGGTGCCGCGGCTGAAACCGCCATCGATGATGATCTCGGCGCGGCCGCGCACCGCTTCGACGATCTCGGGCAGAATATCGGTCGTGCCGCGACCGTGATCGAGCTGGCGTCCGCCATGGTTCGAGACATAAACCGCGGCGGCGCCGTGCTTCACGGCGAGTTCGGCATCCTCCGCGGTGGCGATGCCTTTGAGGATCAGCGGCAGGTCGTGCTTGTCCTTGAAGCGTTTGATGTGATCCCAGTTGAGCCCGGCCTGGAAGGCGTGGCCGGTCGCGCGTTGCCGCCATGGCTTGATGAAGCGCTTGGCGATGTCGCGCTCGCGCCGGCTGTACACCGCGGTGTCGACGGTGAAGCAGAAGGCGTCATAGCCGGCATCGCGCGCGCGGCGCACGAAATCGTCGGTCCATGCGTCGTCGCCGCGGACATAGAGCTGGAAGATCTTGGGCCCTGGCGTTGCCTGCGCCGTCGCTTCGAGGCCCGGCTGCGTCACCGAGCTTACCATGATCGGCACGCCGAAGGCGCCCGCGGCCCGGGCCGCGACCGCCGCGCCGCCGGGATCGAAGGATTCGAGCGACCCCACGGGCGCCAGCAGCACCGGAATGCGCAGCTTGCGGCCCAGCAACATGCCGGTGCAGTCGATCGTCGAGACGTCGCGCAACACCCGCGGGCGGAACGCCAGTGAATCCAGCGCCTGGCGGTTGCGCTTCACGGTCGTCTCGCTGTCCGCGCCGCCGATCAAATAGTCCCAGATGTTGGGGGTCAGCCGGATCTTCGCCGCTTTGACGAATTCGTGCAGCGTCAGAAACTCGCCGCTGGTCTCGCTCAATGCCGCCCGGTCGCTCATGATCTTGCCCCTCCCCTGCTGCTTCGGCTTCGCCCCATTAGAGAACGAGCCCGCCATCGACGACAAGCGTCTGTCCCACGATATAGCCGGCCAGGGGCGACGCGAGAAAGAGCGCCGCGCCGGCGATATCGGACGGTGTGCCGAGCCGGCCGAGCGGGATGCTCTCGAGCGCCGCAGCGAGGCGCTGCGGATCATCGGTTGTCACGGTGGTGAGCTTCGTTGCCACCAAGCCCGGCGCGATGCCGTTGACGCGGATGCCGTCGGCCGCCCAGGCCTGAGCGAGGCTGCGCGTCAGCCCGACGGCGCCGCTCTTCGACGCGTTATAAGCAGGATTGCCGCGCGTCGCGTGAAAGGCCGCGGTCGAGCTGATGATGATCAGCGCGCCCTTGGTCGCGGCAAGCATATCGTGAAACTTGGCGGCGCAGCTCATCAGGCTGGTGAGATTGACCTCGACCACGCGACGAAACGCCTCGGCCTTGAATTCGCCGCGCTTGTAGATGACGATACCTTGCGCCAGCACGAGCACGTCGAGACGAGCGAAGGGAGGGCGATAGCGGTCGATGGCGGCAGCATCGGCAACGTCGAGCTTGACGTAGTGGAGTCCGGTTAGATCGGAGCCTTCGGCGGCGGCGTAATCACCGGCGCCGGAGCGAGTGCCCCAGACATGGACTTCGGCGCCGCGGGCGGCAAACGCCTGAGCAATGCCGTTGCCGATGCCGCTGGAGCCGCCGACGACGAGCACCGTCCGACCGCTGAAATCGAATTCTCCCATCGTCGCCTCCCGACGCTTGTCGCGGCCGGACCGAACGCCCAGTTGTAGGGAAAACCGGCGGAGGAAGCATGCGCTACGTTTGTGACGCTCCGGGCAGCATGACCTGGTTCCGTCTCGAAACCGAAGCCGAGGCGGCATATGAGTCCCAGACCATGCACCATGCGGTCGAAAAATTTTTTCGCCAAGAAAAGACCAAGGCGGAGCAGAGTTTCGCCCCGCCCTCGCGCCACTTCATCGAGCAGGAGATCGGCCTCAAGGCGCATGTTCAGCGGGTCATGCCGTTGTTCGTGACGCTGCGGGACGACGAGGGAAAGCCGCTCGTCACTGCCATGCTGCCGCCCGGCGGCAAGGAGGACCGCAGTTTCCGCCCCATCATCGTCGGTTTCGACAATGGCGATCCCTTTGCCGATTACGGCGAACAGATCCGAGCGCTCGCCGATCACTTCGGGATCGATCTCAACCGCGCGCGCTGCTATCCCTACCGCCGCTAGACTGCAGACTTTGAGTCGATAGGCGTCAGTGCATGCGGCCGCCGCGCAGCTTTTCGGCGAGATCAGGCCAGCGATAGGGCTTGCCGATAA
This sequence comes from Allostellaceae bacterium, assembly GCA_035509275.1. Lineage (GTDB taxonomy): Bacteria > Pseudomonadota > Alphaproteobacteria > ATCC43930 > CGMCC-115725 > DAHUYF01. The sequence continues at coordinate 7,344 of DATJLU010000109.1, forward strand.
AGGAAAAATCAGGCGTGAGGCCGTGCTCGGCGGCGAGCACCGCATTGGCGTAGCCTGAGGACAGGAGGACGCGCAGCTCCGGTCGCAGCTTGCGCGCCTCGCGTGCCAGCTCCACGCCGTTCATGCCGCGGGGCATGACAATGTCGGAAAACAGCACGTCGATCGACGCTTCGCGCTGCAACATGGCAAGCGCGTCGATCGCATCGCCGGCGGTCAGCACCTCATAGCCGAGGCCGCGCACCATCTCGACCGTCGACTGCAGCACATCGGGATCGTCCTCGACGACGAGCACGGTGCCGCCGCGCCGCCGCAGCGGCTCGCGCGCCGCCATGCCCCCGGCCGGCAGGAAGAGCCGAACCACCGTCCCTTCGCGCGGCGCACTGTCAATTGTCACATGGCCGCCCGACTGGCTGACGAACCCATAGACCTGGCTGAGGCCGAGCCCGCTGCCGCGACCGGCATCCTTGGTGGTGAAGAAGGGCTCGAAGGCATGCGCCACCACCTCCGGCGTCATGCCGGCGCCGGTATCGCGCACGCTGACCACGACATGGGCGCCCGGCGCGATGCCGCTCGCGGCCGCGGCGTCGCCCGGCTTCACCTCGAGATTGGCCGTGCCGACGCGCAGGGCGCCGCCCTCCGGCATCGCGTCACGAGCGTTGATGACGAGATTGAGCAGCGCCGCCTCGAATTGCGTTGCGTCGATGCGAACGGCACGCAGATCATTCGCGAGCTCGAGCTCGAGCGCGATGGCGGTGCCGCAGGCCCGGCGCAGCACCGCCTGGAAACCGGCGATCAATGAATTGAGCACCAGCGGCTCCGGCCGGAGCGGCTGGCGGCGTGCGAAGGCGAGCAGCTGCTGGGTCAGCTTGGCACCGCGCTCGGCGGCGCGCTGCGCGCTTTGCACCAGCCGCTCGGTGCGCAGCGCATCGCCGGGATCCTGCAGGATCAGATCCAGATTGTTGACGACAACCGTGAGCAGGTTGTTGAAGTCATGCGCGATACCGCCGGTGAGCTGACCGATCGCCTCCATCTTCTGCGACTGCGCCAGCGCGGCGCGTGTCCGCTCGAGCGCCGCCCGCGCCTCCATGCGCTCGGTCATGTCGCGCGTGACCTTGGCAAAGCCGACGACCTCGCCGTCGGGGCCGCGAATCGCATCGATGACGGCGAGCGCCCAGAACCGCGTGCCGTCCTTGCGCACGCGCCAGCCCTCCGATTCGAAGCGTCCGACCTGACGCGCGGTCTCCAGGGCGCGCGGCGGCTTGCCCTCCGCGCAATCCTCCGCGGTAAAGAACATGGCGTAGTGCCGCCCCAGTACCTCGGCCGCGCTATATCCCGTGATCCGCTCGGCCCCGGCATTCCAACTGGCGATTTGGCCGTCCCGATCGAGCCTATAAATCGCGTAATCGGTGATCGCCTCGAACAGCAGCCGCAGTTGATTGCCGTCGTTCACCGTCAAATCGTTCGATTCGACCGCCACAGCGCGCCTCCTCCACCGGGCAAAGGACCGGCGGCCCCGGAACCCAATAGAAACTAACGCCCGAAGAGGCGCTATGCATCCCCTCGTTAGGGGGAGACCCGGTCCGCAAGAGCCCAACCGCGCCGGGAAGCCTCAGGGCGGCGCGGCAGGATGCCGGGAGAGGGTTACTTCCAGACCGGCTTGCCGAGATCGACCTGAGAGGGCTGGGTCGCCGCGCCCACCGCGCCGCCAGCAGCAGCGCCGATGGCAGCGCCGACCAGCGGCGCGCCGACCAGGGCGCCGCCGACGGCGCCGGCGGCGGCGCCGATACCCGCGCCGCTCACCGCGCGGTCGCCGGTGGTGCTGCCGCAAGCGGCCAGCAGCAGGCCGAGAGCGAGCACGCCGAAGCCGAAACGAGCACGCATCGTTGAGTCTCCAAAAGTGAAGGCCGCGGGCATTCTACTCCGGAGCACCTGCGGGGCAAAGCATTGGGCGCGCGAGTCGCGCCGATGACTCAGCCTTGCGCCGCGGTTGCGCGCAGCGCCGAGCGCCGATGCGGATCGGATCGGAAGAAGCCGGCTTTGTCGCCGATTAGCGGAAGAGCTCCTCGCCCTTCATGTCCTTGTACATCGCCGCGACGTACTCGCCGTAGCCGTTGTAAATCAGCGTCGGCACGCGCTCGTCGCTGCCGAGCTCGCGCTCGGTCGCCTGGCTCCAGCGCGGATGCGGCACGTCGGGATTGACGTTCGCCCAGAAGCCGTATTCGTCGCCCTGCAGCTTCTGCCAGAAGCTGACGGGCCGCTCGTTGGTGAAGCTGAATTTGACAATCGACTTGATCGACTTGAAGCCGTACTTCCACGGCAGCGCCAGCCGCAGCGGCGCGCCGTCCTGGCGCGGCACCGGCTTGCCATACATGCCGGTGACGAGGAAAGCGAGCTCGTTGGTCGCTTCCGCCATGGTGACGCCCTCGATGTAGGGCCAGGGATACCAGAACTGCTTCTGGCCCGGCGCAACCTTGGGATCTTCGAAGGTCTGCATGCGGACATAAGTGGCCGATGACAGCGGCTGTGCCATGTCCACCAGCGCCTTCATCGGAAAGCCGGTCCAGGGCACTGCCATCGACCAGGCCTCGACACAGCGATGGCGATAAAGCCGCTCTTCGAGCGTGACGCGTTTCAAGAGATCGTCGATGCCGAGGGTCAACGGCTTCTCGACCATGCCGTCGATGGTCACCGTCCACGGGCGAATCGGCAGCTCCTGCGCGTCGTCGGCGATCGTCTTCTGCGAGCCGAATTCGTAAAAATTGTTGTAAGTGGTGGAGAGCTTCTCCGGGGTGATCGGCCGGTCGAGCGTATAGCGATCGTTGCGCTTGGCCGGATAGAGCCCGGCCGAGGGATCGGCCGGCGCCGCCGCGAGCACTGCCTCGGCGGGCGCGGCAGCCATGAGCGCACCCATTCCCATCGCTTGAAGGATGCGCCGGCGGTCACGGAAGACCGCTTCCGGCGTCGCTTCGCTCTCCGGGAGCTCCCAACCGCGCTTCTGCCTGATCAACATGGTAACCTTCTCCTCGTCGCGTAGCGCCCCTTGGCAAGCCAGATAGTCCCCGCCCCGCCCCGCGGCAAATCACGCCCGCGCGAGCACCGGAGTGCCTTGAGGTTCGCCCGCACCCAAGAAAAGGTTACTGCGCCGCCTGCTCGCCACGCCCCGCCATGGCCCGCTCGGCGAGCTTGCCGGTGAGCTCCTGGAGGTGGTCGAAGTGCTCGGTATAGGTGCCGACGCCGAGGGTCACCGAACGCAGCTCGACGATGAGGTCGTGCAGCTCCGCCTGCGGCAGCTGCGCCGCCACCACGTCCCAGCCGTCCCAGCCGGGCTTGGCGTCATAACCCAGGATCTGCCCGCGCCGGCCGGAAATGACCCGCTGCACCCGCGAGGTGAAGGCATTCGGCACCGAAATCTCGACATGGTGAATCGGCTCGAGCAGCACCGGCTCGCATTTCGGCATGGCCTCGCTCATCGCCATGCGGGCGCAGGTCTTGAACGCCTGGTCCGAGCTGTCGACGCTGTGAAACTGGCCGGAGGTGAGCGTCACCGATACATCCACCACCGGAAAGCCCAGCGGCCCGTGGCGCAGATACTCCATCACGCCTTCCTCGACGGCTGGGATGTAGTTGCGCGGGATGGCGCCGCCCACCACGGCATCGGTGAAGACGTGACCGGTCGCGCGCGGCAGCGGCTTCACCTCGATCTGGATATCGGCAAACTGGCCATGGCCGCCCGACTGACGCTTGAAGCGGGCATGTTGCGCCGTGCCCTTGCGGATCGTTTCCTTGTAGGGCACCTGCGGCCGCCGTGCCGTCACCGGCAGGCTGTATTTGTGGCGTAGCCGGTCGATCGCAATCTGCAGATGGATGTCGCCCTGCCCCCAGAGGATCATTTCCTGCAGCTCGGGATTCTGCTCGAGCTGCAAGGTCGGATCCTCCTCGACCAGCTTGCCGATGGCCGAGGTGAGCTTCACGTCGTCGCTGCGCTTCTCGGCGGCAAGCGTAAGGCCGTAGACTGGCTCCGGCGGCGGCAACTTGCGCAACACCGGCGCCGGGCCGGTCGCCAGCACCGCCCCGGTGGCAACACCCTCCATCCGCGCCAGCGCCACGACCTCGCCTGCTTGCGCCGCGGCAAGCTTCTCCTGATGCGCGCCGGTGAGCCGCAGGATGCCGGCGACGCGCACGCCGCCCAGCGTCATGCCGTCGGTTATCGTGCCGTTCCAGACCCGCACCAGCGACAGCTTGCCGGAATGGGGCGCATGATAGGTCTTGATCACCTGCGCCACCGTCTCCTTGCCGGGATCGGTGAGCCCGAGGCGCGCCGCGGTTTGCGCTACGGCCGGCGCCTCATGGCGCAGCGCCTTCCACAGCCGGCGCACGCCGTGATCGAACAGGGCCGAGCCGAGGAAGACCGGAACGATGCGATCGGCGCTCAGATTGTGCGTCAGATGGCGATAGATCTCCGCTTTCGAGGGCTGCACATCCTCGAGCAGCTGTTCCAGCAGCTTGTCATCGAAATCGGCGAGCTTCTCGACGAGACCGGCGCGCGTAACCTTCTCCTCCTCGAGCAGGTCGTCGGGCAGCTTGATCAGATCAGAGGCCTGGCCGGGCTTGTAGCGATAGGCGCGCTCGCTGACGAGATCGACATAGCCGATGGCCTTGCCTTCGGGATCGGGCATCGGCACCTGGCGCAGCACGAGCGGCCGCTGCGACACCGATTGCAGCGCCGCCATCACCTCGCTGACCCGCGCGCTGGCATTGTCCATCTTGTTGATGAAGACCATGTGCGGGATCGCATGGTCGTCCAAAAACTTGAAGAGCGGGCTCAAAGTCAGCGCCCGCTCCGTTTCCGGCTCGCAGACCACGACCGCCACATCGGCGGCCGCGAGCGCGGTTTGCGCCTCCCAGGCCAGTTCGACCGATCCCGGGCAGTCGAGGATCGTCCAGGAATCGCCGAGGAAGCTGGCCGCGGCGACATTGAGCTCGGTGGTCATCTGGCGCGCCCGCGCCTCGGCGCTGTGGTCGCCGACGGTGCTGCCGTCCTTGACCGCGCCGCGGCGATGCGTCGTGCCGCTGGCGAAGAGCAACGCCTCGAGCAGGGTGGTCTTGCCGGAGAGATAGGGCCCGACCAGGGCGGCGCAGCGCGGTCCAGCGGGTCTGTCGTTCATACACGCCTCCTTCCCCGTTCGAGACGGGCGTCCTGGGCCGGGCGTGCGAGAGACCGCCACGCGCTGGCGACGCCTCTTCAGACGAAGATGGTCGCGCGCCTGTCATCGGGGTGCAACGGGAATTTCGGTCGCAGGGCGATACGCAAGAAACCTGCACGGCCGAGGGGGCGCCGGCGGGACAAATTTCCGTGCGCCGGTCGGGAAAACGCGGTTTCCGGCCTATAATCCGTCCCTCACCCCCGGATCGAGGGAAAGCATGATGCTACGCTGCATCGCGGCGGTCGCCCTGGGCGCGGGGCTGCTCTCGGGCTGCGCCAATCCGCCGCCGACCGTTGTCTATGGCTATGCGCCCTGCGCCCCGGCCGCCGCGTCCCGGCCTCGCGTCCAGCCGCCACCCGGCGCGGCACCGCCGGCGCCGTTCGAGCGCGACAACAGCAACCAATGCGTCGTGCCGCTGCCGCCCTTGGGCTATCCGACCGCTCCCTCCCCGAGCCACTGACCCCGTCGGCCGGGGGGCTCAGGCGAGGCGCTTTTCGAAATAGACGCGGTCGTAGCCAGCCTCGTGCCGCGCCTCGGTCTGGCGGTAGCCCAGCGCCGGATAGAAGCGCAGATTCTCGGTCATTTTGGCGTTGGTGTAGAGCCGCACCGCCGGCAGCCCGAGCCGCCGCGCCTCGAATTCGGCAAAGCGCATCAACGCACGGCCGACGCCGCGATGCTGGGCGGCGGGCACGACAGCCACGATATCGACGAAGAGGTGGTCGGGCTTTGCCTGCAGGACGATGAGGCCGAGCCGCTCGCCCTCGACCTCGAAGAGATGGACCTCGCCGGCGGCGATGAGGGCGGCATGATCGGCGCTCATCGGCGCCGGGGCGCGGCCCATGCGCGCGACATAGAGGCCGAATGCCGCCGAGATGGTATCGGCGACCCAGCCGAGCTCCTCGGCGCGCGCGAGCCGGATCACCTCAACGCAGCGCGGCGCAGGCGCGGGCGATGCGCGTGCAGGCCTCCGTCAGCGCCTCGGTCGAGGTCGCGTAGGAGATGCGGAAATGCGGCGAGAGGCCGAAGGCGACGCCTTGCACCACCGCGACGCCCTCGGCGTCGAGCAGGTATTCGACGAAATCGGTGTCGTTCTCGATCACCTTGCCCTTGGGCGTGCGCTTGCCGAGCGTGCCGGCGCAGGAGGGATAGACATAGAACGCGCCTTCCGGCCGCGGGCAATGGATGCCCGGGGCGCGGTTCAGCATCTCGACCACCAGGTCGCGGCGCTGCTTGAAGCTGGCATTGTGCTTTGGAATGAAGTCCTTGGGCCCGTTGAGCGCCTCGACCGACGCGGCCTGGCTGATCGAGCACGCGTTGGACGTCGATTGCGACTGGATGGTCGTCATCGCCTTGATCAGCTCGGTCGGTCCGCCGGCGAAGCCGATACGCCAGCCGGTCATGCAATAGGCCTTGGAGACGCCGTTCAAGGTCAGCGTACGCGGATAGAGCTTCGGCTCGATCTGCGCGATCGTGGTGAACTTGAACCCGTCATAGACGAGATGCTCGTACATGTCGTCGGTGAGCACCCAGACATCGGGGTGCCGCAGCAGAACGTCGGCAAGCGCGCGCAGCTCGCGCTCCGTATAGGCGGCTCCCGTCGGGTTGGACGGCGAGTTGAGGATGACCCATTTGGTCTTGCGCGTAATCGCGTGCTCGAGTTCCTCGGCGCGCAACTTGAAGCCGTTGTTCTGGGCGCAAGACGGCGTGACCGGCGTGCCCTCGGCGAGCATCACCATTTCGGGATAGGACACCCAATAAGGTGCCGGGATGATCACCTCGTCGCCGGCGTTGAGCGTCGCCATGAACGCGTTGTAGAGCACCTGCTTGCCGCCGGTGCTGACGATGATCTGGTTCGCCGCGTAATCGAGGCCGTTCTCGCGCTTGAACTTCGCGGCGACCGCCTTCTTGAGCTCGAGCGTGCCGTCCACCGGGGTGTAGCGTGTCTGGCCGCGCCGCATGGCGCCGATCGCCGCCTCGATGATGTTGGGCGGCGTATCGAAATCGGGCTCGCCGGCGCTCATATCGACGACGTTGCGCCCGGCTGCCTTCATTTCGATCGAACGCTTGGTCATGGCCAGCGTGGCGGAGGGTTTCACGCGCGCGAGTCGGTCGGCAAGGAAAGTCATGGCAGCTACCGGATCGATGGATGAGAGCGCGGTACCGTAGTGCCGCCGGCAGCGTAGCGCAACCGCGCAGCGGACAATCCTGCCCGCGGATTTTGCCGCCGCTGCCACGCGCCCGGAACGCGCAAGAAAGGAACTTCCGACGGCCCTGCCGGCTCAGTTCCTTGCTCGCTCTCCTGAAGGGATCGCCGGGTCCGCCTCCGCTCTGGCGCCGCTATGGCCCAGGCCTTATCTTAACCCCATGCCGCTCATCACCGCCGCGCGCGCCTCGGCCCAAGGCGGCCAGCGCTTCGTCATTCAATCCGAGTTCAAGCCGACCGGCGACCAGCCGCAGGCCATCGCCGAGCTGTCCGAGGGCATCGCCCGCGGCGAGCGCGAGCAGGTGCTGCTGGGCGTCACCGGCTCGGGCAAGACCTTCACCATGGCGCATGTCATCGAGCGGCTGCAGCGTCCCGGGCTGATCCTGGCGCCGAACAAGACGCTGGCGGCGCAGCTCTATGGCGAGATGAAGAGCTTCTTCCCCGACAACGCCGTGGAATATTTCGTCAGCTACTACGACTACTACCAGCCGGAAGCCTACGTCCCGCGCAGCGACACGTACATCGAGAAGGACGCGCAGATCAACGAGCAGATCGACCGCATGCGCCACGCCGCCACGCAGTCGCTGCTGGAGCGGAACGATGTGATCATCGTGGCCTCCGTGTCCTGCATCTATGGCATCGGCTCGGTCGAGACCTACGCGAAAATGGTCGTGAAGCTCGAAGCGGGCGGGCGCATCGACCGCGACAAGCTGGCGAAGGCGCTGGTGGATCTGCAATACCGCCGCAACGA
>DATJLU010000110.1:0-10900 GCA_035509275.1 Allostellaceae bacterium
GCACCGCACGCCCGTCGAGCAGCACCGTGCACGCGCCGCACACCCCGTGCTCGCACCCCACGTGCGTGCCGGTGAGTCCGAGGTCCTCACGCAGGAAGTCCGCCAAGGTGCGACGCGCTTCGGCTTGCGCCTCGCGTTCTGCGCCGTTGACCGTGACCTTGACGGTGCGCATCGTCATGATCCCGTCCCTACTCGCTCGAGGGCTTCGCTGAGGCCGCGCTTCAGCAAGGTGGTCGCAAGATGCCGTCGATAGGCCGACGTTCCATGCAGATCGTTCGGCGGATCCAAAATTGCTGCCGCGGCTCGGGCGGCCTCGTCCATCGACGCTGCGTCGAGTCGTGCTCCGATGAGCGCGGACTCCGTCTCCCTGAGCCGAACGGGCGTGCCGGCCACACCGCCGAGGCCGATACGCGCGTCGCTGCAGACCCCGTCGGACACGCGCAGGGTCACTGCAGCGCTCACGATGCCGAAGTCGCCGCTGCGCCGGCTGAACTCCTGGAAAGACCATCCGGTGCCCGGCTCGAGCGCTGGGAAGTGAGCGGATGTCAGGAGTTCGTCGTGCTCCAGGGTCGTCATAAGGAAGCCGTCAAAGAGGTCGTCGGCGGCGATGGTGCGCTCGCCGCGCACGCTGCGGGCTTGCACACTGCCGCCCAGGGTGACCAGCAGCAGCGGCAGCTCGGCCGCAGGATCGCTATGCGCGAGGCTGCCGCCGATCGTGCCGCGGTTGCGGATGGCGAGATGCGCGACCTCGGCCATGGCCGAGGCGATGATGGGGAAGCGGCGCGCGACCAGCGGCGAGGTCTCGAGCGCGCGATGCCGGACGAGCGCGCCGAGGCGCAGCCCGCCCGCGATCTCGGCGATGCCATCGAGTCCGGCGATACGGTTGATATCGATCAGCAGCGCCGGCTCGAGCAGGCGGAAATTGAGCATCGGCACGAGGCTCTGTCCGCCGGCGAGCAGCCGCGCGTCGCCGCCATGCGCGGCCAGAAGCGCCGCCGCTTCCTCGACGCTTTTGGGCGCAGCATAGGCGAAGGGTGCCGGCTTCATCTCACGCCAGCAGCTTCTGCAGCTCGAAGCGCTGGATCTTGCCGGACCCGGTGCGCGGGATGCGGTCGATGACGTGGATGCTGTCCGGCACCTTGTAGGCCGAGAGGTGCTGGCGGCAAAAGGCGCGGAGCGCCGCTTCGTCGAGCCGCGCCCCCGGCTTCGGCACGACGAAAAGCACCGGCACTTCGCCCAAGGCGGCGTGCTTGCCGGCGACCACGGCATTGTCGAGCACCCCCGGAAACTGCGCCACGACCTCTTCGATCTCCGCGGGCGCGATGTTCTGGCCGCCGCGGATGATGATTTCCTTGAGCCGGCCGGTGATGGTGATGAAGCCGTTGCCGTCGGCGCGGGCGAGATCGCCCGTCAGATACCAGCCATCGACCAGCGCGCGCGCCGTCTCCTCGGGCTTGCCGTGATAGCGCAGCATCAGATTGGGCCCGCGGACGACGAGCTCGCCCTCTGCGCCCGGCGCCACGTCGCGGCGCGCGAGGGGATCGACGATGCGGACCTGCTGGCCCGGAATGGGAATGCCGCAAGAGCCCATGACCCGCGGCTTCCCCGGCCAGTTCATGGTCACCATCGTCGCCGTCTCGGTAATGCCATAGCCGTCCACGAGCGTCACGCCGGTGCGCCGCTCGAAGGCGGCATTGAGCATCGCCGGCATGATCGCGCCGGCCGAGATGCAAAGGCGCAGATCGGGGAGCCGGATCGGCCCTTCCGGCGCGCGCTCGAGCAGGTAGTGGAACATGGTGGGCACGCCGGGAAACAGCGTGAAGCCGCCGCCGCCGAGGAGGCGCAGCGCTTCCTCGGTGGAAAAGCGCGACATCACCCGCGTCGTCGCGCCGGCGGCGAGCGTGCCGAGTACGACCAGGTCGAGCGCATAGGAATGGAACAGCGGCAAGGGCGCCAGCATGCGGTCGCGCGCGGACAATCCCGCGATCGGAATCCAGGCTGCGGCGATGTCCCACATCAGGCTGCGCTGGTTGAGCACGACGCCCTTGGCACGGCCGGTCGTACCCGAGGTGTAGAGGATGAAGGCGGGCGCTTCGAGATCTTCGCCTCCCGCCGCCTCCTGCCGCGGCGGCGTCTCCCGCAGCGCCTCATAGGAGCATAGCCGGTCGCGTCGCGCACCGGGCTCCAATCCGGCCAGGAGGAGCCGGCCCAGGCCGGGCAGCTTCGCGGCGAGGCGCTCCAGCATCTCGCGCTTTTCCGCCAGCGATATCACCGCGGCGCAGCCGGCATCGCCGAGGCGGTAGAGCACCTCCTCCTCGCTCGATTCATAGCTGATCGGCACCATCACCGCGCCGCGCCGCACGATCGCCAGCGCCGCCTCGATCCAGCGGACCGAGTTCGGCAGGAAGACCGCGACGCTGGTGCCCGCGGCGATATCGAGATCCATCAGCGCCGTCGCGACAGCGAGCGTGCGCTGCTCGAGCTCGGTATAGCTGAGCTCGCTTGCCGCATCCGCGAAGGCGATCTGCGCGCCTTGTGTCCGTGCCCGCTCGACGAGATGCGCCCCGACCGGCCTGACGCAGCCGAATTCGATCATTCCTCCCCCGTATCAGCGGGGCGCCTGACCTATCTCCCCGCGGGGCTGCGTTCCCCGATCTCTCCTGCCCAGAGCCGACGGAGAGCCGAGCGCGCCGGATATTCAATACCGCGCGACAGGGCCGTTGCAAAGCCAAGAGATAAGGCAATCGCGGCGAAGAACGCCATGATCCGCGGGGCGGTCGGCGCGCCCGCGGAGTCAACTCCGAACAGGGCGTCGAATATGGCGATGATGCAGGTGTAATGGATCATGTAAAGCGAATACGAAATGTCGCCCAGGAATTGCAGCGGGCGGCTGATCAGCAGTGACTTCGCGCGCCCTTCGTTGGTTGCGGCCGCCAGGAGCACCCCCGGCAAGAGCAGGATGATCGCGAGGTCGGTCGGCCATGCGCATGACAGCGCCAGGATCGCGACGGCGATGGACGCGAGAAACAGGTCCGACTGCCAAAGAGCGCGGCACCATCCGGTCCGGTACGCTCTATACGCCAGCATGCCGGTTATGAACTCGGGGAGCGCGCGCGCCAACGACAGCGGTCCGTTGGTCACGTTTGCCAGTCCCCACTCGCTCTCAGCGCAGGTCAGCACCAGCGCCAAGGCACAGGCGATCGCCACGGCCGCGGCGGCTTTGGCAGGGAGGCGCCACAGGCCGGCGCAAAACACCGGGAACAGAAGATAGGCATGCCATTCGGCGCTGATGGACCATGACGGGTAGTTCCATGTCACCTGCGGAAGCCACGGTCCTTGCAGCAGGAGAAGATTGAGCGCGAGCGCGTGCCCGGAGTACAGGCTCGTCTGTCCGTAAAGCCGCAGCAGCAAGAGGATCGACAGGAGATGCAAGGGGTAAATCCGCGCCAGTCGCGCCCAAATAAATGCGGCATAGCGCCGGCGGCTCGGCCGGTTTGCAAAGTCGGCGCTGTAGACGTGCGCAAGGACGAAGCCGCTCAGCATGAAGAAAAGATCGACGGCGAGATAGCCGCGGCGTGGAATCAACAGGATGCCGGGCCCATTGGCGCCGCCGAAGGCAACCCACGTGGCGTGCCAGATCATCACGGCCAGCGCGCCGATCCCGCGCAATGAATCCAGTGACCGCAAACGTTCTTGCTGTCTCATGCCGCAAGCATGCTCCGCCGGAGGGCGATCACCCGTCACCCATCAAGCATGGTAAATCAAAGATGATTTCGATCTCGCTAATTGCGCTCGTGACGCTTCCAGCCCATCCGGCAATCTGGCTGTGAAGCATCGAGAATTTTAACCAAATCATCGGCAAACACGCCGCTTCTTCTCGATAATAAACATGGCGTCGCGCCGCGGCGCCTCTAGAATCGTGCCGATCCTGAGATTGCGGAGGTGCGTCCATGCTGCGCCTGATGTCATGCCTGCCTGCCGACCGCTACGGAGCGACCGCGATCGAATATGCGCTGATCGCGGGTCTCATCTCGATCATCATCGTGGGCGGTTGCCTGGCGATCGGCCAAACCATCTCGAGCAATTTCTTCGGGCCGATCGTCGGCGCACTCTAGATGTTGCGCAGAAACGCCGAGTTCATGGCATGTTTAAGCTGAAGTTTACGCGATGCTGCTTAGCATAATCGCGCCACAATGGTAGTAGTTGGCCAACCGCCACGAACGTTCGCGCGGTCTTTAAAGGAGTGTTAAGCATGCTTGCAAAGTTCTCGAAACTCATCCGCCACGAAGGCGGCGCAACCGCGATCGAGTACGGCTTGATCGCGGCCCTCATCTCGGTGGTCATCATCGCCGCGATCAGTCTGGTCGGCACCAACCTGTCGAACGTGTTCAACACCGTCGCCGGGAAGCTGACCACCGCCGGCTGATGCTCGTGCCGGCATCTGCCTGATCGCCTCGAAACGCCGATTTCAGTCAATGTTTAAGATGAAGTCTAAGCGATCTTGCTTAGCAACCGCGTGGCGCGATGGTAGGAGTTAAGCACGGCCGACGAACGTTCGCGCGGCCTTTGGAGGAGTAGAAACATGCTTTCAAAAATCTCGAACCTGATGCGTGACGAGAGCGGCGCGACGGCGATCGAATACGGCCTGATCGCGGCCCTCATTTCGGTGGTCATCATCGCCGCGATCACGCTGGTCGGCACCAAGTTGTCCACCGTGTTCAACACTGTCGCCGGCAAGCTCACCACCGCTGGCTGACGCATTTCCCGCTGGCCGGCGGCCGGGAGGAGCTCTCTCTCTTACCGGCCGCCGCTGGCGCGGAGCAATCGCGAGCCTATGACGAGAACAACGCGAATTTGATTTGTGGCCCCGCCCTCGCGGGACAAATTAAAACAAATCAAAGTATTTCTTCATTTCAGTGAAGGCGGGGATCGGTCGCCGAGAGTGTCGCGCTCTCGCGGCAAGGCGTGATCGAGACGCCGAGATCGCCCGTGTCCTCCGAGATGACGGCCTCCGACACTTAATGAGCCGTAAAGAAGTGGGACGGACAATGCCCGTCGCCAAAGCTGGAGTGTCGTCGCGAAGTCGAGCATGGCTGCGCAAACCGAAGCGATAGTGACCACGCCGTCCGGTCGCGCTGTCCGGCAGCGTCCTCTGGTCTCCCTGCCATCGATCGTCGCCGTGCTCGCCTTGCTGAGGGCGCTCCAGGACCGTCTGTCCGTTCTCGACGACCCCGACACCTACCTGCACATCGCCGCCGGGCGATGGATCATCGCGCATCACGCTCTGCCGCTGCACGATCCTTTCTCCCATTCGATGGCCGGCGCGACCTGGGTTGCGCATGAGTGGCTGTCCGAGCTTCTCCTGGCCTTCGTCTATGATCGCTTCGGCTGGCCCGCCGTGGCGCTTCTGGCGGCGCTTTGCTTCGCCGGCGCATTGGCGCTCCTTACGCGCCGGCTGCTTGCGCATTTCGAGCCTTTCTCGGCACTCATTGTCGTGGGAGCGAGCTGTGCATTGCTGCTGCCCCACCTCGTCGCCCGGGCACATGTACTCGCTTTTCCCCTCCTCGTGGTCTGGTCCGCGGGCCTGATCTCCGCTCGGGACCACAGCCGCGCTCCGCCGCTTTGGCTTCTGCCGGTGATGACGCTGTGGGCCAATCTCCATGGCGGTTTCATGTTCGGCCTGGCGCTCGCCGGCTTTTTCGGCGCGGAGGCCGTCCTGGCGGCAGCCTCCTGGAGCGAACGCCGCGTTGCGTCTTGGCAATGGGGCCGCTTCATCCTGCTGGCCGTCGGCGCGGCGCTTTGCACGCCGAACGGTGTCGATGGCCTGCTGCTGCCGTTCCGCATCGCGGCCATGCCGGTGCTGCAGCAAAGCTTCAGCGAATGGATGAGTCCGAATTTTCAGCGCTTCGACCCGCTGGAGCTATGGCTTCTCGGCATGCTCGGTGTCGGCCTGGCGCTCGGCCTTAGACTGCCGCTGACGCGCCTTTTGTTGCTGCTGGGGCTGTTTCACATGGCGCTTTCGCATGTGCGTCACGCCGATTTCGTTGCCCTCGTGGCGCCGCTCGCCATCGCGCAATCGGTGGGACCGCAGCTCGCGGCGCGCATCCGCGCCGCGCCGCCCTCGTCGCTTGGCCGATGGTTTCTCGCGGCGGCGAAGCCAGCCGGCAGCAGCGGAATTGTCATCGCGCTGGCCGTCACCATGGCGATCAGCGGCGCGACGCTGCTCTGGCCGCTACAGCGCGCCGATGGTCCGCAAACACCGGGAAGAGCGCTCGCCGCCGCCGAGCAAATGCGCCTGTCGGGGCCGGTCTTCAACAACGAGAGCTTCGGCGGCTACCTCGTCTTCAGCGGGGTTCCGACCTTCATCGATGGTCGCATCGAGATGTATGGCGACGCTTTCCTGAAACGCTACCTCGATGCCGCGGACGGAAAGGAAAGCGTTTTGACCGGCCTCCTCGACCAATACGGTATCACCTGGACCCTGCTTCAGCCGCAGGATCACGCCGTCGAGGTCCTCGACCATCTGCCCGGCTGGCGCCGCGTTTATGCCGACCGCTACGCCGTCATCCATGTGCGGCAGCCGGCGCCCTAGCGCGCCGGCTACCCCGCCACCTGGGCCGCCGCTGGCGAGAGCGCGCTCGAGGTGAGGTCGAGCACGTCGTCATGGAAAGCTCTGAGCGTGCTGCGGTGACCGACGCTGACGATCGTCGGATGCCAGGGCGCGTCGCGCAGCAGGCGATAGAGATGGGTCTCCATCGCTTCGTCGAGCGCTGACGTCGCTTCATCGAGGACCACGACCGCCGGCTCCGCCAGAAAGACGCGCGCGAAGGCGAGCCGCTGCTGCTCGCCGCCGGACAGCCGCCGCGACCATTGGTCGACCCTATCGAGCTCGGGTGCCAGCGCCCCGAGCCCGACCTTGCGCAAAACCGCCTCGAGCGTCTCGCGCGGCAAATCGGCGCCGTCATCGGGATAGGCCAAGGCCTGCCGCAAGCTGCCGAGCGGGATGTAGGGCTTCTGCGGGATGAAGAAGACGCGTCCCGTACCGAAGCGCACCAGGCCGCGGGAGAAGGGCCATATGCCGGCGATGGCGCGGAGCACGGTGCTCTTGCCGACGCCGGTCGGTCCCACCAGCAGCAGCCCCCGGCCGGGCTGCGCGTCGAAGGCGACGCCGGAGACCAGCGGCCTGCCGTCGGGCAGGTCGATCGCGAGCCCGTCGACCGAGAGTCCCTTGCCTTGATGCGTGATGGCGAGATCGCTCGGCTCTTCGGCGCGCGTGGCGATGTCAGCCAGAGTCCCCTCGAAGCTGGCGAGTCGCTGAACCACCGATTGCCAGGTGGCGATGTCGGTGTAGGAAGAGACGATGAAAGACAGCGCGCCTTGGACTTGACCGAAAGCGTCGGCCGTCTGCTGCACGGCGCCCAGGGCGATCTGCTTGGCGAAATAGCGCGGCGCCTGCACGATGTAGGGAAAGATCACCGAAGCCTGGCCATAGCCGAAAACGAACCAGCCGAGCAGCTTCTGCCGTTTCATGATCGCCCAGAAATTGTCGAAGACATGGCTGAAGCGGCCACGAAAGATGTCGGTCTCTCGCGGCTCGCCGCGATAGAAGGCGACGCTCTCGGTGTTTTCGCGCAATCGCACCAGGCTGTAGCGGAAATCGGCTTCGAGCCGCTGCTGGTTGAAGTTGAGTCCCACCAGCGGTCGGCCGAGCTTCACGGTGATGATGGTGCCGATCACGGCATAGATCAGCGCCAGCCAAACCATGAAGGCGGGAATGGTGACGCTTGTGCCCGAGCCGAGCGGAATGGTCAGCGGCCCCGACAGCGACCACAGGATGAAGATGAAAGAGAACAGCGTCACCACGCTGCTGAGCAGATTCAGCGAGAGGTTGAGCGTCGAGTTGGTGAAAAGGTTCAGATCCTCGGCGATGCGCTGATCGGGGTTGTCCGTCGGATTGTGGGTGAGCTGCATCTTGTAGTAGGCGCGGTGGTCGAGCCAGCGGCCGAGATAGCGGTGGGTGAGCCAGCGGCGCCAGCGGATCTGCAGCATTTGCTGCAAATAGGCCTGGTAGACGCCAACCAGGACCCACAGCACCGCCAGCCCGGAGAAGATGCCCAGCTGGCGGAAGAAGGCGGATTCGTCGTAGTTCTGGATGGCGTTGTAGAAGGCGTTCCGCCAGTAGTTGAACAGCACGCTGAGACCGACTTGGCCGAGGTTCAACCCGACCACCACGGCGAGGAGCCCCCACGCCACCCAGCGCTCTTCGGAGGCCCAGTAGTGTTTGGAGATCCGCCAGGAATCGTTGAGCGAGCCGCGTATTCCCTTGCCGATCATGACGCGCACGCCCTCCTGTTGAAGCGGGCCGTGCCGCGCTGCTTGTCGCTCATGCCGGAATCTCCTTACACTCGATCCATTCGACCATGTCTGATGCTCGCGAATTTCCCAAGGAGTTGTGCCGCGGCGTGTGTCGCGCGCTCGCTCATCGCGGTTTCGCCACGCTCGCGGAAGTCGCGCTCGCCAATGGGCGGCGGGCGGATGTGCTGGCGCTGGGGCGGGACGGCGAGCTCGTCATCGTCGAGATCAAATCCTCGGTAGCGGATTTCAAGAGCGACCGCAAATGGCCGCAGTACCGCGATTTCTGCGATCGCCTCTACTTCGCCGTGCCGGGCGCGTTTCCGCAGGAGCTTATTCCCGAAGATTGCGGCCTCATCGTGGCAGATGCGTTCGGTGCCGCCGTGCTGCGCGAGGCTCGGCCCGCAATGCTGGCGGCGTCCCGCCGCCGCGCCGTGCTGCTGCGCTTCGCCGCCCTCGCCGCCGGCCGGCTGCGCCGCCTCACGGATCCCGGCATCGATGATCCGGAGGTATTCTAGCTGTCAGCCGTCAGCCGTCAGCTATCAGATTTTTCATCTCACCGCGCTGACGGCTGAGAGCTGACGGCTGATGGCTTTTATCGCGCCAACTTCGCGATCGTGGCCGTCGTGCTGAAGCCCGGGACCAGCTCCGCCAGCATGACGCGGCCGCCATAGGCTTCGACGAGGTCGGCGCCGACCACCTGGTCGTGACGGTAATCGGCGCCCTTCACCAGCAGATCGGGCTTCAGCTCGGCGATGAGGTTGAGCGGCGTGTCCTCGTCGAAGAGCACGACGAGGTCGATTGAGGCGAGCGAGGCCAGCACGGCGCTGCGCGCCTGCTCGTTCTGCACCGGCCGCCCCGGTCCTTTGAGCCGCATCACCGAAGCATCGCTGTTGAGCCCGACCACCAGCCGGTCGCATGCCGCGCGCGCCTGCGCCAGCAGCGAGACATGGCCGGGATGCAGCAGGTCGAAGCAGCCATTGGTGAAGCCGATGCGCAGGCCCTTGCGCCGCCAGCGCGCGACGTGGTCGGCGGCGAGGGCGAGCGGCAGCACCTTGCGCGTCGCGACCGCTTCGCGATCGACGAGGCGCTCGATCAGCTCGGTCGCATGCACCATTGCGGTGCCGACCTTGCCGACGACGATGCCGGCCGCGACATTGGCGAGCCGTGCCGCGTCGAGCACCGGCGCGCCGGCGGCAAGCGCCGCCGCGACCACGGCAATCACCGTATCGCCCGCGCCCGACACGTCGAACACCTCGCGCGCCTCGGCGCCGAGTCGCGCCGTCGCTCCGGATTGTTCGACCACCAGCATGCCTTCCTGGCTCAGCGACACCAGCACGGCGCCGAAGCCATGCGCGTCGATGAGCGCGCGCGCCGCCGCCACCGCATCGCTTTCGCTGTCGACGGGCCGTTTCGTCGCTTCACCGAGTTCGCGCCGGTTGGGCTTGATGATGCTGGCGCCGCGATAGACGCTGTAATCCGTGCCCTTGGGATCGACGACGATCGGATGTCCCGCCCGTGTCGCGGCGGCAATGATCGCGCCGGCGACGCCCTGGGCGAGCACGCCCTTGGCATAGTCGGAGAGCACGGTAACCTGGTAATGC
Organism: Allostellaceae bacterium; assembly: GCA_035509275.1. Lineage (GTDB taxonomy): Bacteria > Pseudomonadota > Alphaproteobacteria > ATCC43930 > CGMCC-115725 > DAHUYF01. Next base: position 9,957 of record DATJLU010000110.1, read on the forward strand.
GGCAGCACCTGCTCGACCATGCGCCGCACATCCTCGCGCTGGGCGTCGGTGAGCGCCGCCGCCTGCTCGCGGTCGGCGCGCAGCATCTGCTGCGTGTCGGCGATGTAGCGGGTCTTGATCGTGGTCGTCCGGCCGCGCTCGCCGAACACATGCGCCTCGATTCCCGCAAGCCCCGCGACGAGCTTGCCGACGTCGCGGCCGGCACTGTCGTTGCCGGTGACCGAGATGAAGCAGGCCTGCGTCCCGAGCGCGTGCAGATTGCTCAGCACATTGCCGGCGCCGCCCAGCTTCCTCACCTCGCGCTCGACGCGCAGCACCGGGATCGGCGCTTCGGGCGAGACGCGCTCGACCCGGCCATAGACATAGTGATCGAGCATCACATCGCCGACGCACAGCACCCGCGACCGGGCGAGCGCTTCTACCAGCGGTATAAGGTCCGTTTCCGACATGGGCGTGGGTTTAGGGGTGGCCGCCGCGATTGGCAAGGAAAAGGTCCCCATGTCTCGCAATTTTCGCTTCGCCCGTGAGAGAGCGTGTGAAGAAATCGAAGTCGACGACGGTGGCGCTTTGACATCGCGTGGATTCCCGCTTTCGCGGGAATGACGGAACAATTTGATTTAGCTTTAGAATTCGTCGCCCCGCGAAAGCGCTAGGGTACGCACACATCTCAAAAAACACTGAGATTCCAGTATCTTTCCCGCCGTCGCCGCGAAAGCGGGGACCCAGAGCCATGCGCTCCATTCATCGGGGCTGAAGCTCAGGGATGCCCGCTTTCGAGCGTGCGAAGAAATCGAAGTGGACGAAGGTGGTGCTTTGAGACCGTATGGATTCCCGCTTTCGCGGGAATGACGGAATAATTTGATTTTGCTTTAGAATTCGTCGCCCCCGCGAAAGCGGGGGTCCATTTCTGAGCCGCACGATAGTCAGCGAAAGCACCTTGCCCG
>DATJLU010000111.1:0-38385 GCA_035509275.1 Allostellaceae bacterium
GCTGGGCGAGCTGTAGCTACCGCTTCCGCCGGTGGCCGAGCCGCTGCTGCCGCTCGTGCTCTGGGCCAGCGCAACGCCCGCCGTCAGTGCGAGCACCGACGCGGCAGTGAGAATAAGGCGTTTCATCCTGCACTCCTTGGCATTTGCCGAGTGCGTCCCCTGGGACGCATCCTTCAAACCCGGCAAGGAGGAGGCGCGTTCCGCCTCTATCCAAACGCGAAAAGAAAGGGCCGCGCAAAGCACGGCCCAAGTTCAGGGAGGAAAAGCCCGAAGGACTTGCGATACGCGGCCCGAAGGACCTGCATCGCGAGGGTGACAGTAAGGCCCGCTTCGTCAAGAAATGGTTAATGGCGATTCTTTTTTCTTCGCGCTGGCGCGTTTTTTTTGGCGGGCCATCCGCATGACTTCTACCGCTGCGGTCCGACGACGGCCCGCGCCACCCCTCAGGCTTGGGCTAAGCCTTTGTCGAGAAATCGAAATAATCGTTGATCGAGCGCACCAGGCCGCTCGCGAGCTTGCGCTGGTAAGGCGCTTGCTGCAGCAGCCGATCCTCTTCCTTGTTGGAGAGACAGCCGAGCTCGACCAGCGCCGAGGGGATGTCGGGCGCCTTGAGAACCGCGAATCCGGCCGAGCGATGGCTGTTGTTCAGCATCCGCACCTCATGGCCAAGCTCGGACACAACGTCGCGGGCGAGTCGGATCGACAGGTTGTTGGTCTGCCGGCGCGCCAGATCGAACAGGATCTCGCTCACCACCGGCTCGTGCCGCGAGAGATCGATGCCGGCGACGAGGTCGGACTTGTTCTCGCGGGCCGCCAGAGCGGCGGCCTCCTTGTCCGACGCCTTCTCCGACAGCGTGAAGACCGAAGCGCCGCGCGCGCCCGATTCGGGCAAAGCATCGGCATGAATCGACAGGAAAAGATCGGCGCCGACCGAGCGGGCAAAGGCGACGCGGTCCTCAAGGGCGATAAACTCGTCGTCGGTGCGGGTCAGACGGACGTGATAGCGCCGGCTCGCCTCGAGGAGGCGCGCCACCTCGCGCGTCGTCGAGAAGGCGATGTCCTTCTCATAAACGCCGGTGCAGCCGATACAACCGGGATCGATGCCGCCATGGCCGGGGTCGAGCACGACGAGATGGGGTTTTTGCGCGCGCGCCAGCACCGCCTCGGCAAACGCTTTCGGCGCCAAGCCAACGCCGCCCGCTCCGAGCGCGGTCGCGGCCAAAAGGCGCAAGAGCCTGCGCCGGGAGAGTCCTGCTTCAGTCATGGTCACCTGCGCCCATTCCGCTCTCGTCCCTCACGAGGAGGTTGAACGCCTACTGCACCGCAGTTATAGGCTTTAGTTGAGGATACTGCCATATCTATCTGCATTCTCAGAATAAAATGTTTTTAAGGATCGCCGTGCCGCGAGCCATAGCGGCGCCGGGGTTGCGCCAGAGCGTCGCAGGCGATGGTTAAATTTGCGGAAATCGCGCCAAGCGCGAGCCGCGGAGACGGCGATCAGGCGCTGGTAAGCTGCCGGATTGCGATGCTCGGGAGGGGCTCCAGATCCTCGGCGATGCCGTCGTAATAGTCGGCCAGCTCCAGCAGCTGCGCACGGATCTGTTCCTGCAGCACCGCTTCGGCGCGGCAGCGCAGATCGCGGGCCCTGCCTCTCAGATCGCTCGCGCTCGGCCGCATGATTATCCCGCCGCCTTCAGCACGCGCTGCACGGTGCTGACCAACTCGGCGCCGCTGACCGGCTTTCTCAGCACCGCCTTGGCGCCGAGGCGGCGGGCGGTGTTGAGATGGTTGTCCCAATCATCGACCCCGGAGACAGCGATGATCCGGATATTGGGCCGTTCGGCGATCAGCGATCGGATCATTTCGATACCGTCCATCACCGGCATGGCAATGTCGGTGATGGTCACGTCGACATCATGGCGCTTGAGGCTCTCGACACCGTCGCGGCCGTCGCTCGCGGTCATCACCGCGAAGCCCGACCGCTCCAGAACCCGCCGCAGCAGGTCCCGCATGACTTCGTCGTCGTCCACGACAAGGACGGCGGCGGACGGTGTCTTCGTTGCGGTCATCCCTGGCCTGCGCGTGAACTCCAGCACGCATCTTCGCGCAGAACGGATAACGCTATGTTAAATATCCGAAAATTGCTTGGAAATGGGATGCCACTAGGCGCGCAGGTCGACGACGATACGGCCCCGCACGCCGCCCTTCAGGATCTTCTGTGCGAGGGCCGGGAGGGCCTCGAGCGGCACCGTCTCGGTGAGTGCGTCGAGCTTCTCCATCGGCAGATCGCGGGTGAGCCGCGACCAGGCGACTTTCCGCCGCTCGACCGGGCACATCACGCTGTCGATGCCGAGCAGATTGACGCCGCGCAGCAGGAAGGGAATGACGGTCGCCGGCAAATCATTGCCGCCGGCAAGGCCGCACGACGCGGCGCTGGCGCCGTATTTGAGCTGCGTCAGCAGGCTCGCCAGCGTGGTGCTGCCCACGGCGTCGATGGCGCCCGCCCAACGCTCGGCATCGAGCGGGCGGGAGGGGGGCTTCGCCAGCTCGGCACGATCGATAAAGCCGGCGGCGCCGAGCGACGATAGATAGCCATGCTGCTCGGACCGGCCGGTCGAGGCGATGACGCGATAGCCGAGCTTCGCCAGCACGGCGACGGCAACGCTGCCGAGGCCGCCCGCGGCGCCCGTCACCAGCACGTCGCCCTTCGCCGGCGCCAATCCGTGCTCTTCGAGCGCCATCACCGCCAGCATCGCGGTGAAGCCCGCCGTGCCGATCGCCATGGCGCGCTTGGCGCTGAGCCCCTCGGGCAGCTTGACCAGCTGTCCCGCCTTGACCCGCGCCTTCTCGGCATAGCCGCCCCACTGCACCTCGCCGACGCGCCAGCCGGTCAGCACCACCTTGTCGCCGGGCTTGACGGCGGGCGCGTCCGAGCGCTCAACGGTGCCGGCGAAGTCGACGCCCGGCACGTGCGGATAGGTGCGCACCAGGCGGCCGAGGCCGTTGAGGATGAGACCGTCCTTGTAGTTGAGCGTCGAGTATTCGACCGCGACGGTCACCTCGCCGGGCGGCAGCGCGCCTTCGTCGATGCGCTCGATCGCGGCGCGGACCTTGCCCTCGGTCTCGCGCAGCAGCAGCGCTTTCACCTCAGCCATGGCGCGGCTCCTAGCGCAGCCGCTCGAGCACGCTGGCGTAATTGGCCACCGCCGCGCCGCCCATGTTGAAGATGGCGCCGAGGCGCGGTTCCTTTACCTGGATGCCGCCCGCCGTGCCGGTGAGCTGCATCGAGGCGAGCACATGCATGGAAACGCCGGTCGCGCCGACCGGATGGCCCTTCGCCTTGAGCCCGCCCGACGGGTTGACCGGCAGCTTGCCGTCCTTGTCGACCCGGCCCTCGAGCAACACGCGCTCCCCCTGCCCTTTCGGCGCCAGACCCATCGCCTCGTAGATCAGCAGCTCGGCGATGGTGAAGCAGTCATGCACCTCGGCAAAGCCGAGATCGTCGAGCCCGACCTTGGCGGTGGCGAGCGCGCGCTTGAAAGCGAGCTCGGGGCCTTCGAAGGCGACGATGTCGCGCCGGCTCATCGGCAGGAAATCGTTCACCTGCTCGGCGGCGCGGAACACCACCGCCTTGTCGCAGGTCAGCGCCGTTTCGACATCGGTGAGCACCAGCGCCGCCGCGCCGTCGGAGACGAGCGAGCAGTCCGTGCGCCGCAACGGCCCCGCCACCAGCGGATTCTTCTCCGAGACGGTGCGGCAGAACTCGTAGCCCAGATCCTTCTGCAGCTGTGCCAGCGGATTGGCCGAACCGTTCTTGTGGTTCTTGGCGGCGATGCGGGCGAGCGCGTCGGACTTGTCGCCATAGCGCTGGAAATACATCTGCGCGATGCGGCCGAAGACGCCGGCAAAGCCGCCTTCGATGGCGCCCTCCTCCTTGATATAGGAGGCCTTGATCAGGATCTCGCCGACCTGCGGACCGGTGACCTCGGTCATCTTCTCGACGCCGACGACGAGAACGTTGCGTGCCGTTTTGGCGGCGATTGCACTCAAGCCCTGGTGAATCGCGGCAGAGCCGGTGGCACAGGCATTCTCGACATGCGTCGCCGGCTTGAAGCGGAAGGCTGGATCGGCCTGCAGCACCAGCGATGCCGGAAACTCCTGCCGCTGGAAGCCGGCATTCATCGTGCCGAGAAAGATCGCGTCGATATCCTTGGGCTCCATGCCCGCGTCGCGCAACGCTTCGACCGACACCTTGACGATGAGCGCTTCGAGATCCTGTTCGAGCTTGCCGAAACGCGAATGGGCCCAGCCGACGATGCAGGCGGTCATGACGTCCTCCGATCCCTTGTCCGAACCAGATATAGCAAGCCCACCGGCGAGCGTCACGCCGCCGCGGTTTGCCCTGGCAAGCCGCGTTCCTGCCCGGTAACGTGGCGCGCGCCCGCAACCGATCGCAGCCACCGAGACGAGGCACCTTGGCCACCGACACCATCACCTTGCGCCGCCCCGATGACTGGCACGTCCATCTGCGCGATGGCGCTCTGCTGGAAGCGGTGCTGCCGTTCACCGCGCGCAGCTTCGCCCGCGCCATCATCATGCCGAATCTGGTGCCGCCGGTGACGGCAATGGCCGCGGCCGAAGCCTATCGCCGCCGCATCCTGGCGGCGCTGCCGCCCGGTGTCGACTTCACGCCGCTGATGACCGCCTATCTCAGCGATGACAGCGATGCCGACGAGATCGAGCGCGGCCGCCGCGCCGGGCTCTTTGCCGCGGTGAAGCTCTACCCCGCGCACGCCACCACCAATTCGGCGGCGGGCGTGACCGACATCGCCAAGACCTATCGCGTGCTCGAGCGCATGGCGGCGCTCGGCATGCCGCTCCTCGTCCATGGCGAGGTGACCGATCCTGCGATCGACGTCTTCGACCGCGAAGCGGTGTTCATCGAGCGGATTCTGGCGCCGCTGATGCGCCGCCTGCCCCAGCTCAAGATCGTGCTCGAGCACATCACCACCAGCGAAGCGGTCGCGTTCGTCGAAAGCGCGGGCGACACGCTCGCTGCCACCATCACGCCGCACCATCTCCTCATCAACCGCAACGCGCTGTTCTCGGGCGGCCTCCGGCCGCATCTGTATTGCCTGCCGGTAGCGAAGCGCGAGACGCATCGTCTGGCGCTGCGCCGCGCCGCGACCTCCGGCAGCGCCAAATTCTTCCTCGGCACCGACACCGCACCGCATCCCGTCGCCGACAAGGAGCGCGATTGCGGCTGTGCCGGCATTTTCGCGGCGCCGGCCGCGCTCGAACTCTATGCCGGCGTCTTCGCCGAAGAGCAGGCGCTCGAACGCTTCGAGGCCTTCGCCGCGCTCAACGGCCCGCGTTTCTACGGGCTGCCGGCCAATGAGCAGCGCATCACCTTGGCGCGCCGCTCCTGGCGCGTGCCGCAAACCGTGCCGACCGCCGCCGGGCCGCTGCGCCCCTTCCTCGCCGGTGAGGAGATCGCCTGGCAGCTTCGGTCTTGAAGCTGCCAGGCGTTTGAAGCCTTCGTTGGGCTGGTGCGGAAGGTGCCGGGCGAACCTGCCCGGCACCAATTCCTGCCTTACGTCGACAACTGATCGCCGATCGGCAGGCTCCGGATGCGCTTGCCGCAAGCGGCGAAGATCGCGTTGCAGAGCGCCGGCGCGAACGGCGGTACGCCCGGCTCGCCGATGCCGCTCGACGGCACGTCGAGGCCGTGCGGAACCATATGCACTTCCGTCTGAGCCGGGGACTCGTTGATGCGGGTCACCTTGTAGGTGTCGAAGTTGCCCTGCTGGGCGCGCCCGTTCTTGAACGAGATCTCGCCATAGCGGGCGAGCGCATAGCCCATCACCGCCGCGCCTTCCATTTGCGAATGGACGCGTTCGGGATTGGCGATGAAGCCGGCGTCCACCGCCGTCACGACGCGCGGCACGGTGAGCTTGCCCTTCTCGTCCACGGCCACCTCCACGACCGTGGCGACATAGGTCAAGAAGCTGCGATGCACCGCAATGCCGCGCCCGTGCCGGGGCGGCAGCGGCTTACCCCAATCGGATTTCTCAGCTGCGAGCTCGACGACGCCGCGCAGCCGCGCCGTGTCGATCGGATAGGACTCGAAGGGATCGCCGTAGTTCCAGAAGTCCTTGACGTCCTGCGATTTGCGCGGATCGACGATGCGCGGCGGCCCGATCAGCTCGATCAACATGTCCTTGGGGTCGCGGCCGGCGGCCTGCGCGATCTCCGCCACCATGGACTGCACCGCAAAGCCGTGCGGAATGTTCGACACCGAGCGGAACCAGCCGATGCGCGTATGCGCCTCGGCCTCGCCGTTCTCGCAGCGCAGGTTGGGGATGTCGAAGGGGTTGTCGACCAGCCCCATGCCCATCTCGAGCGCCGATTCGTGCTTCGGATCGGGCACGAACAGCGCGAAGATGGTCGGCGCGACGCTGCGATGGCGCCAGGCGACCACCTTGCCGCTCTGATCCAGCCCAGCATCGATCCGTTCCACCGACACCGTGTGGAAGAAGTCATGCTGGATGTCGTCCTCGCGCGTCCAGATGACTTTGACCGGCGCCCCTACCGCCTTGGACAGCAAGGCCGCTTCGATGGCGTAGTCGCATTTCGACTTGCGTCCGAAGCCGCCGCCGAGCAGCAACTCGTGCACGGTCACGTCTTCCGGCTTGATGCCGAGCTTCTTCGCCAGCTCGTCCCGCGTTCCGCCGGGGCTTTGCAGCGGCGCCCACACCTCTAGCTTGCCATCGGCGAAGTGCGCCGTCGCGCTGACCGGCTCCATCTGCGCATGCGAAATGTGCGGCAGGTAGTATTCGGCGGTGACGACCTTGGCCGCCGAGGCCAGCGCTTTCTCGGCATCGCCGTCATTGCGCACGACGAGGCCGGGCTTGCGCGCGGTCTCTTCCATCTGCGTCCGGTAGGTCGCCGAATCGTAGACGGCGTGCGGGCCGTCATCCCAAGTGATCTTGAGTGCGTCGCGGCCCTGCATCGCGGCCCAGGTGTTCTTGGCCACCACGGCGACGCCGCCGAGCGGCGCGAACTTCGCCGGAGCCGGCGTGCCCTCGATGACGACGACCTTTTCGACGCCCGGCACCTTCATCGCGGCGGTGGCATCGTAAGACACCATCTTGCCGCCGAACACCGGCGGTCGGGCGACCACGGCGAATTTCATCCCGGGCACCTTGGCGTCGATGCCATAGATGGCCTTGCCCATGATGATGTCTTTTTGATCGACCGGCTTGATCGTGCCCTTGCCGATGTAGCGGAACTGGTCCGCTGTCTTCAGCGTCACCTGGTCGGCCGACGGAGCCGGCAGCGCCATGGCCTCGACGGCGACCGCGCCATAGCCGATCTTTGCACCGGTCTTCTTGTTGATGATCTCGTGGTTCTTCGTCTCGACGTCGCTGACATCAACGCCCCAATGCTTGGCGGCCGCCATCGCCAGCATCAGGCGCACCGAGGCGCCGATATGGCGCATCGGCTGAATGAAATGGCGGATGCTGCGAGAGCCGTCCGTGTCCTGGTTGCCGTATCTTTCCTCGTTGCCCGGGGATTGCTTGATGCGGACGCGCGACCAGTCCGCCTCGAGCTCGTCAGCGACGATCAGAGGCAGCGTGGTGCGTGCGGCACCGGTTCCCATTTCGGCGCGCGACGCGATGATGGTGACCAATCCGTTCTTGTCGATCGTCACGAAGACATGCGGGTCGGTCACCACGCCGTGCGGCATCGCACCGGCACCCGTCTTGTAGTCTTCATGCATTTCCGCAAACGACTTGAGCGAGATGAACTGCGCCGCGATGACCAGCCCGCCGGCGCCGACGATGAAGCGGCGGCGGCTGACATTCTCGATGATCGTCTTCATGTCAGGCCCCCGTGATGGCTGACTTGATGGCAGCGGAGATGCGCTGATAGCAGCCGCAGCGGCAGATATTGCCGGCCATGGCGTCGTTGATCTCCGCTTCGGAAGGGTTCTTGTTGGCGGCGAGCAGGGCGGAAGCCTGCATGATCTGGCCCGCCTGGCAAAAGCCGCATTGCGGCACATTGAGGGTGTTCCACGCCTTTTGCACGGGATGGCTGCCATCGGCCGACAGCCCCTCGATCGTCGTCACCTTGCGGTCGGCGACCCCGCTCATCGGCGTCGCACAGGCGCGTACCGCCTCGCCATCGAGATGGACCGTGCAGGCCCCGCATTCCGCGATGCCGCAGCCGAACTTGGTGCCGGTCAGCCCAAGCTCATCGCGCAGATACCACAGCAGCGGCATCGACGGGTCGCCGTCGAACGCGTGCTGCCGACCATTGACGGTGACATTCATTGCTTCCTCCCGAAAAATGCGCTGCCCGCCGCGCCGGCGGCCGATCCGCAAGGTTCGCTGCTGTCTCGCCGCAAGGATGGGGAGGACGCCCGGTCGCGACACGGTGCCCAACGGCACCACGCCCCTTGTCGCTCCTCCCGTGCACCCTCATTCCTCGCGTCGGGATGCTTCGCCGGCCATGCCGACAGGCTTGCTTAGCGCAATACGTTACTGTGAGCCGCACGGGTGCGATCGTCAACACCAATTAGGCTAGGACGGATTGAGGCCACGATCGGCAACACACACGATCGGCAACACAATGGATGTGCGGCCGCCGCAAACTTGCCGCCGCGAGAGTGGCGCCATGGCCAATAACAGTCGCGAGCGGCACAGTCATGCGTCGCAAACTGAAAGATCATGCTCCCGCAGAATAGGAACTGGCCCGCACAGCAGGCCAGCTCTCATTTCGCGTCTGGGTTTCCGGCCTCGGTTGTACGGGCCTTTCTACCCGCCATGTGACGCAAATACGCTACGATCATCCCCAATTCTTCATCGCTCAGGTCCGCTTTGGCGAATCCGGGCATGCGTTGATCGGGCCACACCCGAACCGATGTCGGATCGCGGATCAGCGCACGCAAGCCCGCATCGGTGAAGTACTGAGTTGGGTTCATCGGCACGTTCAGATCGGGACCGGCTGATGCTGCGCCGGCGTGGTTGAGGGTATGGCAGATGAAGCACTTGCTCACGAACAGGATTTGTCCGCCCCGCGCCGGGTCGAGTGCCGCGAGCGTCGGGTCAACCGCGAGCGCGGGCCAGCGCTTCGTCGGCGCATCGCGCACCGCCAGACTCTCGACTTGGTACGGCCATTCGACGGCTGGAACAGATGAGGCGTGCGCGCCCATCCATACGATGTAAAAGGGGCCCGCGCTTTTGGCCTTATTGGGAATCGGCGGCCAGGGCGCGTTGGCTGGCTCGACCGCCACGTAGGCGACCGCCTCTCGGTCGCTGCCATAGATCAGATCGCGGGGGAGTTCGGCAACGAAGCCGTCTCGCGCCACAGCCTCGACCACGGCATCGGCCGGAATGGGGATACCTTGCATAAGATTTGCCAGCGGCACGGCTCGATAGGCCCGTGGTGTACCGTATGCCACATCACGGGACGTCGTGATCTCGACCGCATCAGAGCGCGCAAGCAATGCATCCCGGTCGAAGGTTCGGGTGCGGCCGTCTGCCGAGACCGCGAGCGTCGGACCGGCCGCGCGCGACGGCGCGGATATCGTCGCAACGAGAGCCGCTAAGCCGAAGGCGATAGATGCAGCGATCACCCTCTGCGACATCGGGCCCACCTGTTGGCTGCCAACGCCACCCTACCCGACTCAGTCTGTATCGTATGCGCCGGCGCCCTCACCCACTCAAGTGTCCTTGCGTTGCTCGAGCACCGGCCGATGCTTCGTGGCACGGATTGTTGCCGGGCTACACTTGAACATGGTTGACGGCGAAGCTGAGTCGGGCCCACACTTCTCCGCACCAGATCACAGCGCATCTTCGCGGCATAAGCACATCGGCCGATCCGGGCAGAAGCTCCGGAGCAACGAGGCACCTATCCTCAGAACGAGGAGGGGACGTGCACGGGAAGAAGGAAGGCGTCGAAGCGCCTTGCGGCGCGTGCAAAGCCGATCCCGGGAAGGGGCCGGCACGGCGCGCGTTTCTGCGCGGTGCCGTTGCCGTAGGCGCCAGCCTGTCCATGTCGCCCTCGGCGTTTGCGGCGGACGACAAGCGGGATGCCGTCGACACAGCCTCGGACGCGACAGCGCTGCCGCCGCAATTGGGCGACCACTTCGTGTTTGCGCTTGGCGACAAGCAAGGCGAGGTCAAGGTTGAGGATCTGACGGTCGGCGGACCCCAGGTCGTCGCGTTTCCGATGGACCCGAAGAGCGGCCTGGTGCGCGATAATTCGCGCCTCAACATGGTCATCCTCATTCGTTACGACGCTGCCGATTTGAGCGCCGAGACGCGCGCGCACGCCGCCGACGGCGTGGTCTGCTACACCGCCGTCTGCACCCATCAGGGCTGCCCGGTGAGCATGTGGTCGACGGAACGCAAAGCGGTTTTCTGTTCCTGTCACGGCTCGATTTACGACCTCAAGGACGGCGCGCAGGTCCTGGACGGACCCGCCCCCAGGCCGCTGCCGGCGCTGCCCTTGAAGATCGACAACGGTGCCCCGGCGGTGGCCGGGTCTTTTACCGGACGCGTCGGCTCACAAATCTGATGCGGAAGTGTCCGGGCTTGTGCTGATCGTGCCGAATGCCGCATCAGAGTTTTCAAGGGGAGGAAAAAGGCATGACGAAACCGCTTGTTTTCGCAGGCCTGGCAGCCGCGCTGCTGGCGGGGCCGATCGATACCGCCCTCGGGGCGGACTACACGCCGGTGACGGATGCGCGCCTGACCAATCCCGAACCGCAGAACTGGCTCATGACGCGAGGCCGCTATCAAGGCTGGAGCTACAGCGACCTGTCGAAGATCAACGCCGGCAACGTCAAGAACCTGGTGCCGGTGTGGAGCTTCTCGACCGGCGTCGATTCCGGTCACGAGGCGCCGCCGATCGTCAACGACGGCATCATGTTCGTGGCGACGCCCTACAGCCAGGTGGTGGCGCTCGACGCCGCGACCGGCGACCTGCTCTGGCGCTACAAGCGTACGATCCCCGAGGGTTTCAGTGCGCTCCACAACACCAGCCGCGGCGTCGCCCTTTATGGCGACAAGGTCTATTTCCCAACGCTCGACGCGACGCTCGTCGCGCTCGACGCAAAGACCGGCAAGGTCGACTGGGAGGCCAAGGTCGAAGATTGGAAAACCGGCTACTACATGACGCTCGCGCCGCTGATCGTGAAGGGCAAGGTCATGGTCGGCGTCTCCGGTGGCGAGTTCGGCATCCGCGGCTTCATCGCCGCCTATGATGCCGAGACCGGAAAACCCGTCTGGAAGACCTACACCATCCCGGAGCCCGGCCAGCCCGGCAGCGAAACCTGGCAGAAGGCGGACACCTGGAAGCGGGGCGGCGGTTCCGCCTGGATGACCGGCACCTACGATCCCGCGAGCGATACGGTCTTCTGGGGCACCGGCAATGGTTCGCCGTGGTTCGGCGACCAGCGGCCCGGCGACAATCTCTACACCTCCTCCACCATCGCGCTCGATCCCGAGACCGGCAAGATGAAGGGGTATTTCCAATACCACCAGAATGACAGCTGGGATTGGGACACGATGAATGCGCCGATGGTCATCGACTATCAGAAGGACGGCTCCACCGTGAAGGGGCTCATCACCCCGTCGCGCAACGGCTATCTCTATTGGCTGGAGCGCAAGCCCGACGGCGGCATTTCCTTCGTCAGCGCCACGCCCTATGTGAAGCAGAACGTCTTCAAGAGCATCAATCCCGAAACCGGGCGGCCCGATGTCGACGAGGCGCACAAGCCGGGAACCGGTAAGGAGGCGGCCTTCTGCCCGAGCCTCTGGGGCGGCAAGGACTGGCCGTACGAGGCCTATAACCCGAAGACCGGCATGGTCTACATCCCGTCCAACGACAATCACTGCGGCCATCTCAATGGCAAGGTTGAGCCCTATGTGGCGGGGCAGTGGTGGACCGGCGTCGCCATTCCGGATATCGGCTTCACCGTCGACAAGGATGCGCCCTTCTACGGCGAGATCCAGGCCTGGAACGTCGACACCGGCAAGCGGGTCTGGCGCGACACCTACTCGAACTCGATGATGTGGGGCTCGCTCCTGACGACCGCCGGCGATCTCGTCTTCGGCGGCGGCACGAACGACCGCTATTTCCGCGCCTACGACGCCAAGTCAGGCGAGGAGTTGTGGTCGTTCCGGACAAACTCCGGGATCATCGCGCCACCGTCGACCTTCGAAGTCGGCGGCGTGCAGTATGTGGCGGTCGAGTCTGGCTACGGCGTTGACCCGGCCTTCCAGCAGGGCCTGCTCAGCAACCTTGTCGGCTGGCAGAAGGACGTACCGCAGGGCGGCGTTGTCTGGGTGTTCGCTCTGAGTAAGTGAACCGGCGGCAGGCCGCACCGGTCTCGTTCGCTGGACGCCAGCCACCCGCCAGGGTGGCTGGCGTTCGGCCGAGCGAACCGGATGATCGCGGAAACCATTGATGAGAAATCTTCGATCAACCGCGTCGGGTGCGCTGCGAGCGGGCATGCTGGCGGCGGCGCTGCTGGGCCTGCACATTGCCTGTCGCGCGCCGCCCGCATCGGCCGACGACCCGCTTCCCTACAAGGTCGAGGTGAGCGATATCACGGCCAAGGTCGGCGAGCCTGCGGTTCTTCACGCCACGGTCACACTTCGTGCCGGCTACCGGCTGCTCGACGCGTACAACAACCGGGTGATGCAGCTTTCCTCGTGGGATGACGGGGTCGCGTTCGAGCACAAGGTGGTGGACGCGTCGATCCGCGACGGCGCGCTGGTCTTTGCCATCGGGCTCAGGCCGACGAAGCCCGGCAAGCACCCGATCAACGGCGTGTTCCGCTTCGGCTACATTGTCGGCGATACCATGATGATGATCTCGGTGCCGCTCATCGCCAATGTGACCGGGACCGAGTAAAGCCCCGCCGGCGCAGGACAAGCCGGTGCGCTATTCGTCCTCGGAACTGCCAAACATGCAGATCACCTGCACCGGCTGGTAGCCGGCATCGTCGATGCTGCCGGAGAGCGTTTTCTGCATCTGCTCGGCGCGGGCGCTGCACTCGGCATCGCTCTTGGGCGCCGGATGCTGAATCTCCTGCTTGCATTGGCCGGTATGCGGCAGGCATGCGACCAGAACCAGGGCGATAGCATTCATCTCCAACCTCGATCAACGTTGCACAAGCGGCTGCGCCAGCCGGATGCCGGGCCGATCGGGCCGGCCGTCCGCTTTTTCGCCCGGCGTCGGGCGGGCCCTTCAACGCAGGCTGGCCAAGCTCGGGGCCGCGACGCGGCCCGCGATTTCGCGCGTCAGCTTCTGGCGAAAAGCCTCGGCGAATGCGTCGAAGCCGTTGGCGACGACCAGGAACGCGTCACTGCCCCCGACCACATTGGCGCGATACCAGGCATCGACATCCGGCTCGCTGCCGGAGGTGATCGGCAGCCCGTTGACGGTGACGCCATGCGCGACGGCGGCATCGCGGCTCTCGCGGGTCGGGACCTCGCCGATGTTCTGCTTGCCGTCACCCGAGACGTCGATCACCTTGCGGCCGGGGGTGAGCGGCACGCTCTGAAACAGCGCGTCCGCGGCGGCAATGCCGCCCGCCGGATCCGTCATCGTGTGCACCCAGGAGCGCGGGGCCCGCCGGAGACTCATCGCCAGTCCGGCGAGGTCCTGGCGATTGTGGATCACCGTCCAGGGAAGGACGACTCGCTGCTCCTCCGCCCATTCGACCACGGCGATCTCGATCGTCTGATGCGCGCCGGCGGAGACCACCGCCGCCAGCGCATCGCTGTCGAGCGCGTGGGCGATGCCGTCGCGTTGCAGCTGGAAGCGCTCATCGTTGACCGAGCCCGAAACGTCGACCGCAAGCACCAGCGCCACATCGGCCTGGGCTGCCGCCGGATGAAGCCTAACCAGGAGCCCGAGAGCGAGCGCCGCGCAGAAGCCGAGGCCTCTCATGCGTCGCTATTGCCCGATGCCGCATCATTGAAACGGCAGATCACCTGCTGCGGTTGGTCGCCGCTGTCATCGATCAACCGGGTCAAAGCGATAGCGTTCATTTTCACCTCGAGTGTTCGACGCCTGGCCGGTGCCGGCGGACGAGCCGTCTTTTCCCTCATGCCAAAGTCATGCCACCAGATCCGCCCGCGATCGCTTTGGGCTGCCGGCGGTTGCGTCACATCTTCGCACTGACTCATTTTGCTAATTCCTTAACTCCCCAGAACGATCGCGCAATTTTCACCCCTCGCCGCTCTACCACGACGATCGATCGTTTCCCGGGAGATTTATTGTTCGGCGCGCCATGTGATCGAGGCGCTGGCCGCCTGCGTCGATCGCGCCGTTTTCTCCAAGGCGCCCGCTGTGCCCCGGCCCCTGGACGTGGTCGGCGCTCAGCCAAAGTCAATGGGCCATGCTCACGGCCGACCAGCGCCCCGCGTCGCCCGCCTTGATTTTTGTGAGATTGATTTTAGTAAGATTAGGTCTATCTGCTTCCTCGCGAGAAGCGCGCGCAAGTTGAATCCGCTTGCCCGAAATACCGCGGCGGGCGCATAGTCCCTCACCTTTCGGGGGAGCCAAACATGGCGATCACGCGGCAGGTTGTCTCGACGCTCACCAACGACGGCCGTGAGGTGATGGGGCCGGGCGTTCTCGTTTGGCACTATCCCGACAGCTCGATCGTCAACAACTCGCTCTTGACCGTCGAGAGCAATCATTTCTGCGTCCTGAAATCCAGGGGCGCGATCTTGAGCGTCTACGACACCGGACAGTATCCGGTAACGACACCCGATAAGCCGATCCTCGGCTCCTTCACCCAGGCCTTTTTCGGCGGCCAGAGTCCTTGGCAGTACGAGGCGATCTACATCAATCGCGCCAAGATGGTGGTGAAGGCGAAAGGCCTCGCCCTGTCCTCCGAGATGGCCGAGTTGGCCTACGAGGTCGATTACTATTTCCACTGTGCCAGCAAGGACGACGCCGTGGCGCTCGTCACCCACATGCCGATCGGCGGCGATCACATGATCAGCGCCGACCAGGTCAACGAGTACGCCATGCCGGTGGTCGAGCAAGCGATCAATCAGGTCGTGCAGGTGACGCCGTTGGAGCGCGTCAATGAGAAGATCCACGAGATCGGCGAGACCGTGCATGGTCATCTCCAGGATTTCCTCAAAGTGTTCGGTATCACGCTCGATACCGTGAAGGTGCTGATATTCCCGCGCGACGAACGCATGCGCGCGCTCATCTCGCTCCGCGCCTTCGGTCTCCAGGAGATCGACGCGGTGCGCTACTACACGGCGATGATCATGGCCGAGCGCGGCGTCGTCTCGGCACCGAACATGGCTGTGGGCCAGCCCTTCAACGTGGGCTCGGCCTTGGCTGCGCTCGGGCTCGGCGGCAATTCATCAGCGCCGCCGACACAAGCCTCATCTCCGGTGCCGTCCACGGCACCGTGGGGTGGGGCCCGCAATGACTGACCCGCTCCGCACGCCCCGGCCGATCTTCCTGGGCCAGGAAAATCCGGTTTATCGCAACTGGGTCATGTTGCTGAACGGCTATGGCTTCAATTGGTATCGAGCCGACAACCAGGCGCGCGCCGACGACCTCCTCATTCGCTCGCGCGCGAGCGAACATCTCACGCAGGCCGCGGCCACCCTGCGTGCCGCCGAGGCGGCGTATCGCCGACGCTTCATCCCGCCCCCGAGCCGGGAGCGTCCCTCGCCCGACGCGGCGTGTCTCGCCGAGGCGCGCCGTTTGCGCGACGCCGCGGACCGCATCGCCGCGCTCGACACAAGGTTGCGCGGCGCCGCGGTCCCGGGCGACGACAAGATCTGGGCCCGGCTCCGCACCCGGCAAGAGGACCTGCTGCTGCAGCTGTGCCAATGCGATCTGGCGCTTGTGGGCATGGCCAATGATCTGGCGGCACTTACCGCCGGCATCGGCGTCGTGCCACAAGCCGGGCTGGCCGCCGACACCGAGCAGGCGATCGACCAGTCGCTCGCCGAACTCACGACGTCGCTCGCGCGACGCGACGAGCTTCTCGCCACCGGCCTCGGCGGGTGATCGGGTCTATGTCCGTCGCTGGACCACGACGTCGAGCCAGTCGGCAATCTTGTCCTGGATGCGGGCATAGACCGCCTCCTGCGGCACGCCCGCGCGCTTCAGCACTTTGAAGGAATGGTCGCCATTCTCGACGCGATAGAGCTCCGCGAGAGGGAGTGGCGCGAGCACGGCTTGCAGTTCCTCGGGCGTGCCGAAGGTGTCGCGGGTACCTTGCACGAACAGCATCGGCGCTGCGACCTTCGGCAGATGCCGCACCCGCAACTGCCGCGGCTTGCCCGGCGGATGAAGGGGATAGCCGAGCAGCACGACACCCGTAAGTCCGCTCGCGCCCGCCGCGACCTGTGACGCGATCCGTCCTCCCATCGACTTGCCGCCGATGGCGAGGGCGTGGCGCGCGCTCGTTCGCTGCCGGCGCACGCTATCGATGACGGCGCGATAGCAGGCTTCGAGCCGATCGTTTGAATCGGGCAGGCGCCGCCCCGCCTCGATGTAAGGGAAATTGAACGTCACCGCGTCGATGCCGCGCGCCGCCAGCGCGGTGGCGCAATCGACCATGAAAGCGCTGCTCTGGCCGGCACCGGCGCCGTGGCCCAGGATCAGCGTGATGCCGGCATCGCGGCGCGCCGGCGCGTCATACGCTATGGCGGAGACGCTCTCCCCTCCCTCGATCGGCACGCGAAACGGCTCGGGCATTGGCAAGGGCGCGGCGTCAATCCCCCGTGCGCGATGAGCGCTGCGGCGAAACCGGCGTCATCTCGCCGAGAAGGGTCGGGATCAGCTCCGAGACGGTCGGATGAATCGGCACGGCCCATCGCAGCGCCGTGTAAGGAGTGCGGGCGTTCATCGCGTCGAGGATGCCGTGGATCGCCTCGTCGCCGCCGGTTCCGAGGATCGCCGCGCCGAGGATCTGCTGTGTCTCGGCATCGGCGATCGCGGTCATGAAGCCCTGCGTTTCGCCCTTCTCGATGGCGCGGCCGACGCGGCTCATGGGCCGCCGGCCGATGAGCAGCGGACGGCCGCTCGCACGTGCCTCCGCCTCGGTCATGCCGGCGCGGCCGAGCGGCGGATCGATATAGAGGGCATAGCCCGGGATGCGGTCGCTGACGCGCCGCCGGCCACCATCCAGGAGATTGGCGGCGACGATCTCGAAATCATTGTAGGACGTATGCGTGAAGGCGCCGCGGCCATTGCAGTCACCCAGAGCCCAGATGCCCCGCGTGCTGGTACGCAGCTCATCATCGACGACGATATAGCCGCGCTCGTCGACCGCGACCCCCGCCTTGTCCAGCCCAAGATCGTCGGTATTCGGCCGCCGCCCCATCGCCAGCAGCACATGGGAGCCGACGACCTCCGGCGGGCCGGACGCGCATTCGGCGATGACGGCGATCTCGCCGCCGCGCGGCTCGAACCGGACGCATTCCGCGCCGACGCGAATGGCAATGCCCTCCGCCTCGAGAATCTCCCGGATCGCCGCCGACACTGACTCGTCCTCGCGCGCGATGAGCCGCGGCGCCTTTTCCACGATGGTGACGGCGCTCCCGAAGCGGCGGTACATCTGCCCGAATTCGAGGCCGATATAGCTGCCGCCGACCACGACGAGGTGGCGCGGCAGCGTGTCGAGCGCGAGCATCGAGGTATTGGTCAAGGGCGCGATCCGGTCGATCCCGGGCAGGTCCGGAAAGATCGCACGGCCGCCGACATTGATGAAGATGCGCTCCGCCGTGAGCCGCTCCCCGCCGACCTCGATTTCGTGCGGCGAAAGAAAGCGGGCATGGCCGCGATAGACCCTGCACCGCTCCATGCCCTCGAGCCAGGATTCGACGCCCTTGCGCGCCCGGGTCGAGATCATGTCCTTGCGCGCCTTCACCACCTTCATGTCGACCGCGACCGCGCCTTGCGTGCTGACGCCATACTCCGCGGCGCGGCGCGCCAGATGCGCGGCATAGGCGCTGGCGACAAGCGTCTTGGTCGGGATGCAACCGGTATTGACGCAAGTTCCGCCGAACAGCTTGCGCTCGATCACCGCGACCGACATTCCGGCGGCGGTCAGCCGCCCGGCCAAAGGTGGCCCCGCTTGGCCGGCGCCGATGATGAGCGCGTCATAGGTCGACGTCATGAGAGGGCTCCTTCGATCATCGCCGCGCCTCAGCTTACCGCCCGGTCCGGAGCGGAGATACGACGTCCTCGGCAAACGTCGCGATCGCTCGATCGCTCATTGCCGCGTCGGAGCGACTCGCGGCTCCACGCCTCGCTAGTGATGAATTTGCAACGTTCGCGGAAAAAATGGCGGACCTGCGGCATTTGCTACGCGAAATCCGGCTGCAGCTTCCGCATAGCATGGCGCGCAACGCCTTTGGATTGGAATACCGGATGAAACGACTGACCACGAGCGAGCTGACGCAGCGGCTGACCCCGCGCTTGCGCGAGCATTTCCACGGGCGCGGCGTGATCGATCTTCGGGTGTTTCCGAACAAACCAGAGACCCTGTTCGTCTATGTTCATCTGTTTTGCGAACTCGGCGATCTCGTCGACCTCAAGGTGCTCCAGGCCCTGGCAGCCGAGCTCGGGGTCGAGGTCGAGCGCGGCTGCTGCTACGGGCACACCGTCTGGATCGAAGTGCCGGCAGCATCGCCGGAATGCGTCATCCTGCCGTTTCCGCGAGCGAACCGGCGGGTCGCTCACCTCCGCACCGGTCAGCTCTGATCGCGCCGATCAACCGTTCTGCACGGGTCACGCGGCGCTCTTCTACTCCAGGTCTCGCCCAGATCAATCTCCGCCCTGCTACGCCGGCCGCAGCGCGGCGGGTCGGGCGGATGGCAGCGGCGGGAAGGCGAGCGCAATCGCGGCCGCGCCCATGCCGATTGCGAACGAGCCGATATAAAGCCAGCCATAGCTCCCGAAAGTGTCGAAGATCCAGCCACCGACCAGCGGGCCGAATGCCATGCCGAGGCTCGAGACCATCGCCGCCGCGCCAAACACCGTGCCCATGATGCGCGGCCCGAAATACTCCCGCGCCAGCACGGCGTAGAGCGGCATCACCCCGCCATAGGCAAGGCCGAAGACCACAGCGACCGAATAGAACGCGCCGAGACGGCTGACGAAGTAGTAGGTCCCCGCCGCCAGTGCCTGGACCATGAGCCCGGCGACGAGCACCGGCTTGACGCCGAGGCGATCGGCCAGGACGCCGAGCAGCAGGCGGCCACCCAGTCCCGACAGCCCCTCGACGCTGTAGATCGTAACCGCCGCCATCACCGGCAGGCCACAGCTGATGGCATAGCTCACCGTGTGGAAGATCGGTCCGGAATGCGCCGCGCAGCAGGTGAAGAAGGTGAGCGCGAGCACGATGAATTGCGGCGAGCGCAGCGCCTCGCCCACTTTCATTCCGGGATCATTCCCGGCGCCGGCACGCAACGCCGCGGCCGCGGCGACGGGCGGCCGACGCACCAGCAACGCAGCGGGCACCAACAGCAACCAGGCGGCGATGCCGATCGTGAGCTGCGCCGTGCGCCAATCATAGGTCGTGATCAGCCAGCGCGCGAAGGGCGAGACCGTCATCGGCGCCACGCCCATGCCCGCCGATACGAGCGAGACGGCGAGGCCGCGATGATCCTCGAACCAGGACGCGGCCGCCGCGATCATCGGCGCGTAAAAGCTGCCGGCGGCAAGGCCGACGAGCACGCCGTAGGCGAGCTGGAACTCGATGAGGTGCGTGGCATGGCTCGCCAAGACCAGCCCAAGCCCGAGCAGCACGGCGCCTGTCAGCACCACGATGCGCGTGCCGAAGCGGTCGCTGAGCGCGCCCCAGCCAAAGGCCGCGACGCCCATGGTCAGGAAATCGAGCGTCATCGCGCTCGCCACGCCGGCACGCGTCCAGCCCGTCGCCGCCGTGATCGGCTGCAGGAAGACCGCCAGCGAGAACATCGAGCCGATGCCGACGCAGGTCATCAAGGCGCCGACCGCGACGATGACCCACCTGTAGTGCCGCGTCATGACCATTCCCTCCGGCAAGCTGCGTTATGCGGCATGCGGGAACGGCTCGCGCCACGCGGGCAGCTCGTTCATCCGCTCGTGCCAGCGAACAATCTCGGCGAAGCCCTCCAGCGGCAGGCGTGCCTTCTCGGCGTAGGGCAGCGTGGCGGCCAAGGCGAAATCGGCGACGCTCAAGCGATCTTCGACGACGTAGCGGCGGCCGCGGAGATGATCGTTCAGCACCGCGCCATAGCTCCGGAAAGCTCCCTTCGGCTCCTCGAGCGCGGCCGGGTCCGGCGCGCGTCCGACCTTGGGCTTGACGATGTTTTGAAAATAGAACGCCGCGCCGTGCCGGCTGAAATGCTGCGCGTCCCACATCAGCCAACGCAAGACTTCGATCTGGCGCGCGTCATGCGGCCAGAGATCGGCCCCGGCCTTGTCCGAGAGGTAGCACATGATGGCATTCGATTCCGTCAGCAGCCGCGCGCCATCTTGCAGCACCGGAACCTGGCCATTGGGATTGAGCGCGAGGAAGTCCGGCGTCCGGCTCTCGCCGCGGAAGACATCGATGCGGACGAAGTCGACGGGCAGATCGAGATAGCGGGCCACCGCGCAGGTTTTTCGGGGGTTCAGCGCCTCGCCATAGAAAAGCTTCATCGTCGTTTCCTCCCTCGAACGAAACGCCGCTAGGTTCAGCCCGCGCGCCGCCGCCGCGAGGCGCCATCCTCGCTTGGCGGGCGCAGCGATTCCAGGTAGCGCGCCAGCGTTTTCCCGCCGGCTTTGAGGCTGTCCGCGCTTTGAAAGCACTTTGCCAGGGATATGTAGCCTTCATAGGCGGCGATCAGGGATGTCGCCGTCTCATCGGCGTCGACGTCCTGCCGCACTGTCCCGCGGCTCTTCCCCTCTCGCAACGCGCTCGCAACCGCGACGTGCCACTCCTCGAACAGTTTGGCCGTTCGCTTTCGGAAGCCCTCGTCGAGCGGCGACATTTCCTGCGCCAGGTTGTTCAGCGGGCAGCCGCACCGGACATGCTCGGGCTTGAGCGATGTGCCCGCGACGATGTCGATCAGCGCATCGATCGGATTCGCGGCGGCGCGCAAAGGCGCTTGCCATTTCTCCCGCATGATCGCCGCGATCACTTCGTCGACGACGGCGTAACCCAATGCCTCTTTGTTGTCGAAGTGATGGTACATCGCGCCCTTGGTCACGCCGACCTTGAGCAAGATCGTCTCGAGATCGGAGCCGCGGAAGCCCGACCGGTGCATTTCCTCGAACGCCGCCTGCAGCAGCGCGCCGCGGGTCCGCGCCGGATCGCGCGCCGTCGCCTTGCTGCCGCGCTTCTTTGCCTGCGCGTCTAACATACCGACCAGTATGTATGTACGATGGACGAAGTCAAGCGGGGCTTGCCCTGGTGTTTCGCTCCGCCGAGCCAACCATCTTGCTTGACAAGCTCCGGGGCGGCATGTTCCCTTTATGTTCCTATCCAGTGAGCAGGATGGAAGCGACAATTCTCCATGCCGACCTGGACGCCTTTTATGCCTCGGTCGAGCAGCTGCTGGACCCGTCGCTGCGCGGCAAGCCGATCGCCGTCGGTGGCGGGGTCGTGCTCGCCGCCTCCTACGAAGCCAAAGCCTTCGGGGTATCCAGCGGCATGTCGGGACGGCGGGCCCGCGCCCTCTGCCCGCACCTCATTTTTGTCAGCGGCCATTTCAGCGAGTACCAGCGGCTGGGCGATGCCGCGATCGGGATCGTCGGCGATTTCACGCCGCTGGTTGAGCGGATGTCGATCGACGAGGCTTTTGCCGATGTGGCGGGCTGCACGCATCTGTTTGGGTCGCCCGCCGACATTGCGGGGGAGATCCGGCGCCGCGTTCGGTCGGAGCTGGGGCTGCCGATTTCCGTCGGCGTCGCGCGCACGAAGCACCTCGCGAAAATCGCCTCGCAAGTGGCCAAACCCGATGGCCTCGTGGTCGTCGATCCCGGCGCCGAGCTCGCGTTCCTGCACGATCTGCCGGTCGAGCTGATGTGGGGCGTCGGCCCCGTCGCCAAGGCGCGGCTGGCCGAGATTGGCGTGCAGACCATCGGCCAGCTGGCGCAGACCCCGGGATGGTCGCTCGACCGGCTGCTCGGTCGCGCGGCCGGAGAGAAGCTCGCGGCGCTCGCCTGGAATCGCGACCCGCGGGACATTGAGACGCGCCACCGGGCACGGTCGGCCGGAGCACAATCGGCCCTCGGCAAGAAGCCCGCGGATGAGCGGGTCTTTCGACCCGCGCTCTGCCATCTCGCGGATCGAATCGCTGCCCGGCTCCGAGCCAAGTCTTTGTCGGGTCGAACGGTGACCGTGCGCGTTCGCTTCGCCGATCTCCGCTCGGTCACGCGCTCCCTGACGCTGGACGCGCCCGTCTCGGCAACCGCGATCCTCGCCGAGGTCGCGGCGGAGCTGGTCGGCAAAGCCCTCGCCGATCACCCCGGCGAAAGCACCATCTCGCTCTTAGGCATCTCCGTATCGCATCTCATCAATCATCGGGAGCTGCAGCTGGAACTGCCGCTCAGGCTTGGCGATGAAGGCCGTCGCCCCGGCAGCAAGAAAGGCATCGCGCGCTCCGCCGCCGATCGCGCTGTCGACAAGATCCGCGAGCGGTTCGGATGGGGAGCGGTCGGATATGGGGCGGTCGCGTTGGGGCTCACCGGTTCCGTCCCCGATGCGTTTCGCACGCTGGCCGAACGGGAGCTGTAGCCAGCGCTGGAGCTGGGAGCGCCTAGCTAGATATAGGCAGATAAACTGCACAGGACAACTTTACAGTTAGACTGCATATATGCCATGCTTATGGCAATGGACGATCTTAATGAGCCCCGATCCCTGCGCGCCGCCGCGCTTGCGACCGAGCTCCGAGCCACGTTCGGCAAGCTGAAGCGGCGTCTGCGCGAGCAGGCGGATGTGGGCGATCTGACACCCTCGCAAGTGTCCGTGCTTCTGCGCCTCGAAAAGGACGGCGCCGCCACGGCGTCGAGCCTCGCGCGGGCCGAGGGCATGCGCCCGCAATCGATGGCCGCGGTCGTCGCCGCACTGGAGACCGCTGGTCTCGTGAGCGGCGCGCCGGACCCGACGGACGGACGCCAGACCCTCCTCTCGCTGACCGACGCCTGCCGCACATGGGTCCAGGAGGGCCGTGCGGCGCGACAGGACTGGCTTTCCCGGACCATCGCGGCGCGGCTCACCCCGGAGGAACAAGACCACCTCGCCGCAGCCGTCGAGCTGCTGGCGCGGCTGATCGATGACTGACGAACGTCGCGCCGGCCGATCGCCGGTCGAACCCGAAACGCTCTCGAGGATATTCATGGCGCTGACCACGCTCGACCCGAACACCGACCTTCCAGCCAAGCGGAGCACCTGAATGGCCTGGCCCGATCTGCTGTCCTATGTCTTCGGCGGCGCCGTCCTGGCGAACGCCGTCCCCCACCTCGTCGCCGGCATGATGGGCCGCCCGTTCCAGAGCCCGTTCGCCAAGCCGCCCGGACAGGGCCTCTCCTCCTCGACCGTCAACGTGCTCTGGGGCTTCTTCAATCTCGTGGTCGGCTACCTCCTGGTCTGCCGGGTCGGAGATTTCGACCTGAAAGACACGCCCGACATCGCCGCGCTCGGCCTCGGCGTGTTGCTGCTGAGCCTGTTCCTGGCGCGGCAGTTCGGCCGCTTCAACGGCGGCAACGCGCCAGGGCGTTCATGAGGCTTGCGGGGGCAGTCGTTTTCCGTTCGCTGCGGAACGCCAATTACCGGCTCTGGGCCGCGGGCGCGCTGGTCTCCAACATCGGCACATGGATGCAGCGCACGGCCCAGGATTGGCTCGTGCTGACCCAGCTCACCCACCGCAGCGCCTCGGCCGTGGGCGTGGTCATGGCGCTCCAGTTCGCGCCGCAGCTCCTGCTCCTGCCCTGGACGGGCTCCGCCGCCGACCACTTCAACCAGCGCCGTCTGCTGATGGCGACCCAGGCGACGATGGGCGTGCTCGGCCTGGGGCTCGGCACCCTGACGGTCTCGGGCGCCGTCGCGCTCTGGCACGTCTATGTCTTCAGCTTTCTCTCAGGCTGCGCGGCGGCGTTCGATGCTCCCGTGCGCCAGACCTTCGTCGCGGAGCTGGTCGGCGACGAGGACCTGCCCAACGCGGTCGCGCTCAATGCGACCCTGATCAACGCTGCGCAGATTTTCGGCCCCGCGGTCGCGGGCCTGACGATTGCGGCGATCGGCACAGGCTGGGCCTTCGTCATCGACGGGGTCTCGTTCGGGGCGGTGCTCGTCTCCCTCTGCCGGCTGCGGGTCGGCGCGCTCGGTCACAACGCCAGGGCCCGCCGCGCCAAGGGGGGCTTCGTCGAAGGGCTCCGCTACGTGTGGGGCCGACCGGACCTCAAGACGATCCTGCTGATGCTGTTCCTGATCGGGACCTTCGGCATGAACTTCCCGATCTTCACCTCGACCATGGCGGTCAAGGTCTTCCACGCCGACGCACGCGGCTTCGGCCTGCTGTCGTCGATCATGGCCGCCGGCGCGCTGTCCGGCTCCCTGGCGGCGGCCGCCCGCCGCAGGATCGGGTTCGGCACGCTGCTGAGCGGGGCCGGCGTCTTCGGGCTGGGCTGCGCGCTCGCCGCCCTGGCGCCCGGCTACTGGCTGTTCGCCGCGGCGCTGGCGCTGATCGGTGCGGCCGTCCTGACCTTCGCCACCGCGACCAACGGCCTGATGCAGCTCACCACCGAGCCGTCGATGCGCGGGCGGGTCATGGCGCTGCGCATCGCCATCGCCCTGGGCTGCACGCCGATCGGGGCGCCCATCGTCGGATGGGTGGCCGACGCCTGCGGCCCGCGCTGGGCGCTCGGCGTGGGCGCGGGGTCCGGCTTCGCCGCGGCCGCGGCGGCCGCTGTCTTCCTGATCCGCTCCTATCGCCTCAAGGCCGCGCGCGATGTCGCCGAGAGCTCCGGAAGCGTTTAGGCCACCCCCTCTGCCGGCGCGCCGATTCCAGTAAGATGCCGTCGCGAGCGGCCGCTGTCGGGCGCGGCGCGCAACGCCCCTTCTGATGAGGTTTCTCGTCATGACCCACGCAGACAGCATCGCTCTCGACAACGGTGTCTCGATCCCCCGCCTCGGGCTCGGCGTCTATCAATCGGGTCGCGGCCGCGCCACCGAGAACGCCGTGAGCTGGGCGCTCGATGCCGGCTACCGGCATATCGACACCGCGGCGATGTATGGCAACGAGACCGAGGTCGGCGCGGCGCTGAAGCGTGCAATCGCCAACGGATCGGTGCGGCGCGAAGAGGTCTTCGTCACGACGAAGCTGTGGAACAGCGATCACGGCTATGACGAGGCCTTGCGCGCCTTTGATGCGAGCCAGCGCCGGCTCGGATTGGATCAGGTCGACCTTTTCCTTCTCCACTGGCCCGTACCGCAACGCCGCCTGCATTCCTGGCGCGCGCTGGAGCGCATCCTCGGCGAAGGCCGCTGCCGCGCGATCGGCGTCAGCAACTTCATGGTCGACCATCTCGAAGAGCTCCTCAGCCACGCTAAGGTTCCGCCGGCGGTCAATCAGATCGAGCTTCACCCGTGGTGCCAGCAACGCGACGTCGTTGCCTTCTGCAACGCGCATGAGATCGCCGTCGTCGCGTACAGTCCGCTGACCAAGGGCATGAAACTCGGCGATCCCGGTCTTGCCGCCATCGCGCGGGAGGCGCGGCGCACCCCGGCGCAGATCCTTTTGCGCTGGTCCGTGCAAAAAGGGTTCGTGACGATCCCGAAATCGGTGAAGCAAGAGCGGATCATCGAGAACGCCGCGATTTTCGATTTCTCGCTCGGCGCCGAGCAGATGGCGCGGCTCGACCGCCTCAACCAAGAGCATCACGTCACCTGGGACCCGCGCTCGGAGCCTTGACCACATCGGCCGATGAAAGGACGAGATCGCATGAACGGGGCTGAACTGCTCGTATCGGCGCTGGAAAACGAGGGCGTCAAACAGATCTTCGGGGTCCCCGGCGAGGAAAATCTCGACGTCGTCGAAGCGCTGCGTCGCTCGACCATCAAGTTGGTGGTGACGCGCCACGAGCAGGCGGCGGCTTTTATCGCCGCGACGCATGGCCGGCTGACCGGCGAGGCCGGCGTCTGCTTGTCGACGCTCGGACCGGGCGCGCTCAATCTGACGACCGGTGCCGCTTATGCCCAGCTCGGCGCCATGCCGATGGTCATGATCACGGGCCAGAAAGGCGTCCTCAGCCGCAAGCAGGCGCGCTTTCAAGTCGTGGATGTGGTCTCGACCATGACGCCGCTGACCAAGATGGCACATCAGATTGTCAGCCCGGCCACGATCCCGTCCATCGTGCGCGATGCTTTCCGGATGGCGCAGCAGGAAAGACCAGGGCCGGTCCATCTCGAACTGCCGGAGGACATTGCAGCAGAGGCCGCTCCCGAGATTTCGCCCGTGCCGCTACACCCCGTCGCGCTGCCGGTCGCGCCTCCGGCGGCGCTCGATCGCGCGGCCGAGCTGATCCGCAAGGCCGAGCGCCCGCTGATGATGCTCGGTGCGGCCGCGAGCCGTCCGCGTCTGGCGGATGCCTTGTCCGAATTCGTAAGGCGGCTGCAAATCCCGTTCTTCAACACGCAGATGGGCAAGGGCGCCGTCACCGGTGGCTCCGGGCTCTACATGGGCACGGCAGCGCTGTCGGAGCGGGACTATGTCCATCAGGCCATCGACCGCGCCGATCTGATCATCTCGATCGGCCACGACACCGTCGAGAAGCCACCCTTCCTGATGGGCCCGGGCGGGCCCAAGGTCCTGCATGTCGGTTATCTTCCGGCCACGGTCGAGGAAGTGTACTTCCCGCATGCGGAGCTCATCGGCGATGTGGGTCCCAGTCTCGCGCTCCTCGCCGATCGTCTCGACGGCAAGCTGCCGCGAGCGGGCGCGCTCTTGCCGCTGCGCGAGCCGATTCTCGCGCGCATCGGCGACCGGGCGGACGAGAGCCGCTATCCCTTGACGCCGCAGCGCATTGTCCACGATGTGCGGCAGGTGATGCCGGAGGACGGTATCGTCTGCCTGGATAACGGCATGTACAAGATCTGGTTCGCCCGCAATTACCGCACCCGGATCGCCAATACGCTTCTCCTCGACAACGCCCTCGCGACGATGGGCGCCGGTCTGCCCTCGGCGATGATGGCGACGATGCTCTATCCCAAGCGCCGCGTGCTCGCGGTGTGCGGCGATGGCGGGTTCATGATGAATGCGCAGGAGCTGGAAACCGCGGTGCGTCTTGGGCTCAATCTCGTCGTGCTGATCGTGCAGGACAATGCCTATGGGATGATCCGCTGGAAGCAGGCGGCGGACGGCTTTCCCGATTTCGGCATGACCTTCGGCAACCCCGACTTCGTCGCCTTCGCCGAAGCTCACGGCGCCAGGGGCAGCCGGGTGGAGAGCGCCGATGGCTTGGCGCCGACGCTCGAAGCCGCCTTTGCCGGCGGCGGGGTGCATCTCGTCGCCGTGCCGATCGACTATTCGGAGAACACGCGCGTCCTGATCGACGAGTTGCGGGCGCACGCGGCAAAGTACGCAACGCAACCGTGATCGAGATCGCCGCGATTTGGGCCGGGTGCTTGCCGGTTATTCGGCCGCGGCAGCGAGGCGAAGTTCTGAGTGAGATCGAGCGGCGGGCGACGGCTCATTCTCGACCCGCGCCAGTGGCCAGTCGTCGATTTGATAAATATAGGCGCCGGGTTCTTCCTGGACGAAAGAACCGCCGGTGCTCGCTTCTCCGCGGGGCGGCGTCCAGCGCAAGCAAAAACCCGTCTTGTGCTCGATGCCGAGAAAGTCGCGGAACCGGACAAACCCATAGACCCACATCTTGTTCAGCCCGCTCTGAAGCCCGTGAACTTGGCTCTCGGTGAGATCGCCGAGCCGGCGGTGCGCCTCGAGACCAACCGATTTGCCGCTGTCCACCGCCTCGACGACTGCCAGCGCCTCCACGCAATCATAGGTCGGATCGGGTGGAAGGGTCTGACCCAACCTCACTTCAACGCATCGCTCAAGAACGAGCGCCGCCGTCCGGCCGTAGTTGGTGAAGCGAAGATCGATGGACGGGGCCTTCAGCGCCTGCCTCACGCTTTGATCTGAATAGGCCAAATGCACATGGCCGAGCTCAAACCTGGGCAATTCGGCGCCTACCGTTGCCCGACACTGCAAAGCGACCGCATCCGCCGATCGCTTGGCAGCATCGGCAGCGTCGCGTGCGACAGCGATCATTTCTTTCAGATCGCGTGACTGCTCTCCGGCGACGCCGACGAGATTGGACGTGGATCGCCACAGCCGGTACGCAAAAAGCGCCAACAACCCGTTGAACAGCGTGAGCAGCGGCGGGACCCAGTCCCATTGCCCGAGCAAGGCCCCGATCTCATCCAGCTGGCGTCCCGCAGTGGCAAGCGAACGGTCAAGGACCTCGATCCATAGGGTCCCCTGGGCCGAGTTGGCACGGGGCGAGCTTTCCTCTCCGCCCGTAGCCCCGCCGATGCCCGCTACGCCGCCGTCCGTGGAACCCGCCCCCGACGGATGATCACGCGATTGATCAACGACAGCGCCGACGGGCTGTGTGCCTTGACTCGAGGGGGCCTCACTTGATTGGGCATGCGCTTGACCGGCCAGCAACGCAATCACCAGCATGGCCCGCAATGGAACACGCATCGCTTGGATTCCCTATCGTGACTATGGGAACATCGACCGGTGAGCATGGGGGGCGGCGCAATATCCACGCCAATGGCTTCTTCGTGTTCTTTTTTGCGCAACACGAACGCTTGTTGCGCGGCGGCCTCGCGGGATTAGAGCGGCGTTAATCACCGCGGCCGCATGAAGTAGCGTTCAGTCGCTTATCCGGCCGCGTGCCGCGCAGCTTCGAAGGTCCGCAACAAGGGAGAGGCATCCGGCGAGCCTGCGCCGTCCTCAGCGCGCCGCGCCGAGCGTCGCGAACACGTCCGGCCCGGGGGGCAGGCGCTCGATATGCTGGCGGTGCCAGAGCGCGTAGAAAAGCAGCGTCCAAGCGGCAAAGCCGGCATGCCTCGCATCGGCTTCGCGAAACAGCTTCTCCACCGCTTGCGGCAGGCAGATCTCGCGCACCCCCGCCTGGTGCGCCACCAGCGGCCCGAGCTGCGCGCCGCGGCGCGCGATCCAGGCGCCGACCGGCACGGTGAAGCCGCGCTTCTTCGCCAACGGCGCCGCCGCCGGCACATGCTCGCCGAGCCAGCGCCGCAGCAACCATTTGCCCGTGTTGCGCCGCACTTTGAGATCGTCCGGCAGGCGAAACGCGAAGGCCGCGACGAGCGGGTCGAGAAACGGCGTCCGCCCTTCGACGCTGTGCGCCATCAGGCAGCGATCGAGCTTGCCCAAGAGGTCGTTCGGCAGCCAGTCGGCGCAATCCGTCGCCTGCGCCGTTTGCAACCGCGTCCGCCCGCGCCCGGCGCCGCGCAGCTCGGCGGCGGCGACGCCGTCGCGCCAGCCGGCGAGATCGCCGCGCAGCACGCCAAGCTTGTCGAGATTGCCGCGCCCGCGCAGCAGCTTGCCGCCCATCCACCACGGCCGCATGACGCTGCGATAGCGGCCATACCCGGCGAAGAGTTCATCGCCGCCCTCGCCCGACAAGATCACCTTGAGCCCGGCGGCGCGCGCGGCGCCGGCAAGCTTGTAGGTCGGCAGGATCGCGTAATCCGCGGCGGGATCGTCCATGGTGCGCGCGATCTCCGGCAGCAGCCGCCAGAAATCGGCTTCGCGGAACTCGATCTCGACATGCTCGGCGCCGAGCGACTGCGCGACCGCACGCGCGAGATCGCGCTCATCGGCGACCTTGCCGCTGGTGAAGCCGACGGTGAACGCCTTCACCGGGCGCTCGTTGAGCCGCGCCATCATGGCGAGCACGGCCGAGGAATCGATCCCGCCCGAGAGGAACATGCCGTAGGGCACGTCGGAGCGCTGATGCAGCAGCACGGAATCGGCAAACACACGGTCGAATTCGCGCAGCGCCTGCGACTCTTCGATCGGCAGCGGCGGCTCGGCCGGCAGCGGCTCGCGCCGACGCCGCTCGACGACGCGACCGCGCGCCACCACCACGGTCTCGCCCGGCAGCACGCGCTGAATGCCGGCGAAGATCGTTTCGCGGCCGGTGGTGAATTGCAGCTGCAGCAACTCGTTGCGCACCTGCCGCACGAGCTGCGCCGGCACCAGCCCGCCCGCGATCAGCGCCTGCGGCTCCGAGGCGAAAGCAAATCCCAGCGCCGTCTCGACGTAGTAGAGCGGCTTGATGCCAAAGGGATCGCGCGCCAGCACCAGGCGGCCCGCCGCCGGGTCGTGCAGCGCCAGCGCATACATGCCGCGCAGGCGCTGGGTGAAATCGAGCCCGTGCTTGCGATAGAGATGAAGCGGCGGCTCGCAATCCGATCCCGTCGAGAAGGCGGCGCCGGCCAGCTCGGCGCGCAGCTCGATGTAGTTGTAGATCTCGCCATTCGCCATCAGCGCCGCGCCGCCGGGCTCGTAGAGCGGCTGATCGCCGGTGGCGAGGTCGATGATCGCGAGCCGCGTCTGCACCATGCCGACATTGCCGGATCGGTAATGGCCGTTGCCGTCGGGGCCGCGATGCGCGAGCGCCGCCGACATCGCCTGGAGCGCCGCGGCCGGCGGCATCTCGCCATCGGCGGTCATGATGCCGGCAATGCCGCACATCAGCGCGCCACCCGCTCGAGAAAGTCGCGGTAAAGCGCCACCACCCGCGTCTCGGAGTATTCCGCGTCATAAGCGGCGCGGCCCGCGGCGGCGAGGCGCGCCGCCAGCGCCTTGTCCTCGGCGAGACGGCGCATGGCGGCGGCGAGCGCGCGCGCATCGTCGACGGGAGCCAGAAGGCCCGTCTGGTCATCGGTGATGAGTGCGCCTGGGCCCTCGCTCGCTGCCGCCACGACCGCCACGCCCGCCGCCCAGGCCTCGATCACGACATTGCCGAGCGGCTCGCGCCGCGACGGCACGACGACGAAATCCGCTGCCGCCATCAGCGCCGCCGTGTCCTCGCGCCAGCCGAGAAAGCGCACGCGCTCGGTGATGCCGAGCGCACGCGCCTGGCGTTCCAAGCTCGCGCGCAGATCGCCTTCGCCGGCCAGCCAGAGATGGATCGCCGGCGCCAGCGCCAGCGCGGCGAGCAGCATGTCGAAGCCTTTGTTGGGATGGAGCCGGCCGAGCGCCAGCGCCAGCGGAACGCCTTCCGGTGTCGCAAGGCTCGCCCGCGCCACCGCCGCCGACGGCGTCGCGCCGACGAAATTCGGGAGATACTGGACGCGGTCCCGGGGCCATCCCCCGGCCGAGAGATAGTCTGCGATATCGCGCGTATTCGCGATCAGGTGGTCGCAACGACGATAGTATTTCAAATCGTAATAGCCCCCGAGCCGGGCAACATGCACGAAATCGCCGCGCGGGCAAAGCATGGTCGCACGATTCATCCAGCTCAGCACGACATCGGGCCGGTAGCCCCTGACGGCGCGGCGAAAGCCCAGCCTGGTGGCAAAATCGAGGCGCCCGGCGAAGGGCAATGGCAGCACCTCGACGCCGCCGCGCCGCAAGGCCGCTTCGCGCTCGGCATCGCGGCGGATGAGCACGCGCTGCTCCTGCCCGGCGCGCTGCAGCGCGATCGCGAGCCGCACGAAGAAGGCTTCGGCGCCGCCATGTTGCGCGCCGGCCATGGCCTGCAGCAGGCGCATCAGGCCGCCTCGCCCTCGATGCTCGCCCAGAGCCGCCGCGCCGCCGCTTCGGCGGCATCGACGCTCAGCGATTCCATATGCGTCCGGCTGCTGCGGTAGTCGTAATCCGGCGCGCCGACGATCTCGGCGAAGGATTTCGCCGTGCGCACGACCGCGCTGCGCGGCCCCCAGGGTGCGTAATGCTGCTCGAGGCTCGGACCGAAGAGCCCGAGCGTCGGCGTCCCCATCGCGGCCGCGATATGCATGATGCCGGTATCGTTGCCGATGAACAGCGAAGCGCGCCGCAGCGCCGCGGCAGCGGTCAGCAAATCGGTCCGGCCGACGAGGTCGAGGCGGCGCTCGGGCGGCAAGGCGTCGAGCACCGGCTGCGCCTGCACCCGCTCATGCGCCGCCGCGAACACCGCGACGCGTGCGCCGGGCAGCGTTCCGCCAGCGCCGGTGAGACGCTCGGCGAGCGCGGCGAAGCGCTCGGCCGGCCATTGCTTGCCGCCCCAATTCGCGGCTGGGCCGATCGCCACGACCGGCCCGCCGGACGGGATCAGCGACGCGGCCCGTCGCTCATGATCGGGCGTCGTCCACAGCAGCGGCGCCGGCGGCGGATCGAGATCGAAGAGCCGCGCGAGCTGTTGCACGCGATGCTCATGCGGCTCGCCCTTGGCGATGATGCGGCGCTCGCGCGCCGCCAGCAGAAAGGCCAGCGCGGAGCCGCGCAGATCCACTACCAGATCCCAGGCGCGCGCCACGACATGGCCATAAAGCGTCAGCCAATGCAGCGCGAAGCGCCGCTTCTCGACGGTCAGCAGCAACTCCAATCCCGGCACCGCATCGAAGAGCGGCGCTGCGGCGGGACCGGCAGCGATGGTAAAACGGGCGCCGCGATGGCGCTCGACGAGATGGCCGAGGAGCCCCGTGGAGAGCACGGCATCGCCAATTCGCGTGCCGGTGATGAACAAAATCCTCATGGGCTCGCGGGCTTACCTCCGGCGCGAAGCGTTCGCGCCTTATAGGCCGGCCCCCACCGCTTGCCAAGCTCCGGGCCCTCGCCTACTTCTAATTGGGTCGTTCGGCATTGGTGCAGGAGGCTGGAGATGGCAGAGCGGTTCTGCGCCGTGCTCGCGGACCGCGCCGCGCTGGAGGTGGCCGGCGGCGAGCGCCGTGCCTTCCTGCAGGGGCTCGTCTCCAACGATGTCGAGAAGGTCGCCGCCGATCGCGCGGTTTATGCCGCGCTGCTGACGGCGCAAGGCAAGTACCTCCACGATTTCTTCATCGCCGAGATCGGCGGCGCCTTCCTGCTCGACGCCGAGGCGGCGCGACTCGCCGATTTGAAGCGCCGCCTCGGGCTCTATCGTCTCCGCGCCAAGGTGACGCTGGGCGAGAACGGCGATCGCTATATCGTCGCCGTCGCCTGCGGCGACGATGCGCTGAGCCTCCTCGACCTGCCGGAAGAGCCCGGCGCCGCCGTGCCTTTCGCCGGCGGCATCGCCTATGTCGACCCGAGACTCCCCGCGCTCGGCGCGCGGCTGCTGCTGCGCCGGGGTGCCGGCCTGACGCCGCTCGAGAGCCTCGGTTTTTCCGTCGATGATGGCGCGGCCTATGACCGGCTGCGGCTCTCGCTCGGCATCCCCGATGGCAGCCGCGATCTGCCGGTCGAGAAGGCGATCCTGCTCGAATCGGGCTTCGACGAGCTCAACGGCATCGACTGGCAGAAGGGCTGCTATGTCGGGCAGGAGCTCACCGCGCGCACGAAATATCGCGCCCTCATCAAGAAGCGGCTGATGCCCGTCGCGATCGACGGTCCGCCGCCGCCGCCGGGAACGCCGGTGATGCTCGGCGACCGGGAGGCCGGCGAGATGCGCTCGGCGCGCGACGGGCTCGGCCTCGCGCTCATCCGCCTCGACGCGCTGGGCGAGGCGGCGGGCCAACCGCTCACCGCCGGCGCCGCGCGCCTCGTTCCGAAAAAGCCCGACTGGGCGAATTTCTGAGCGCATGGCGCAGCCGGCCGATCTCGCATGGCGCGTCGAAGAAGCGTGCCTCAATGGCTGGCCGGCCTTGCGCCAA
This sequence comes from Allostellaceae bacterium, assembly GCA_035509275.1. Taxonomy (GTDB): domain Bacteria; phylum Pseudomonadota; class Alphaproteobacteria; order ATCC43930; family CGMCC-115725; genus DAHUYF01. The sequence continues at coordinate 33,845 of DATJLU010000111.1, forward strand.
GTCTGGCTCGACGGCTGGTTGCTGCGCTTCTCCCAAGGCCATACGCGGCGCAGCAACTCGGTGACGCCGGTGGCGCCGAGCCGCCGTGACCTCAGGGACAAGATCGCGTATTGCGAAGCGCTCTATGCCTGGGCCGGTCTGCCACCGATCTTTCGGGTGCCGACGATCGCGGAGACCGGCGTCGACGCGACGCTCGCGGCGTGCGGCTACGCGGCCGAGGACGAGACCTGCGTCATCTACCGCGATCTCGACGGAAGCCTTCCCGAGCGCGGTGAGGCCGAGCTTTCGGAAGGAATGCCGAGCACGGCATGGCTCGATGCGCATGCGCATTTCACCGGCAGCGCCGCGTCAGGACACGGCGTGCAGCGGAAGATTCTCGCAGCGCTGGCGGTGCCGGCCGTCTTCGCCGCCACGCGCACCGCCGGTGGCCGCATCGCCTCGGTTGCTTTCGGCGCGGTGCATGACCGCATCCTTTGCCTGAACCTCGTCGCGACCCATCCCGCTTCCCGCCGATCGGGCCTGTCGCGCCGCACCGTTTCGGCGGTTCTCGCCTGGGCGCAGGCGGCCGGCGCGGCGGCCGCCTGCCTCCCGGTCGTGGCCAGCAACACCCCGGCCGTCGCGCTCTATCGCACGCTCGGTTTCGACGCCGAGCTCTATCGCTATCACTATCGGCGCCGCCGCGAGCCGCGGCCGCAGCGTTAACCCGCCGGGGTGATCGCCGGCAGGCGGTAGCGGCCGTCGAGCAAATCCGCTTGCGGCAGATAGGCGCGCAGGACCAGCGCGAACGGGCCCCGCGCCGGCGCCGGAAGCCAGTTGGGCCGCTTTGCGCCGCCGGGGTCCTGCCGCCCGATCCAGATGTCGAGGCTGCCATCGGCATTTCGCGCGAGACCCTTCGTCCGATCGCCGATCGCGTAGCGGTTCAGCGCGTTCCAGGTGAAGAAGAACTGACCGTCCGACGTCGCCTCGTACATCGTCAGCGACCAGAAGCCCTTGACCGGAACCGGCTGGCTGAGGCGCAGGCGATAGAGACCGTCGCCGTGAAACAAGCCCGTGCCGTCATCGCCCGCCGCCCGCATGTACATCGCCTCTTCGCGCGGCAAGGCGCCGAGTCCGACGAGGGCGACCGCCGCGCGAAACAGGAAGTTGTCGCCAAAGCGGCCTAGATCGGGGCGCGGATAGTTCCAGCCATCGATGAAGTTCCCGCGCTTGCCGGCGGACTCGACCCAGGCGCGGGCTCTGGCGACGCCGGCCTCCATGGCGCGCGCGTCATCCGCGTGGTAGCCCCCGCGCTCGAAATTGCCGCTGCTCCCGGCGCGCCGCACCCGGTCGAACGCATCGTACCCCGCCTTGAAGGTCGGCGGATCGCTCTCGAGCAGCGCTTGAGCCGAACCAAAGTACTCCGTCCAAACGGCATCGCGCGCGGCGTAAACCGGCGGCGGCGGCGTTTCGGGACCCGACACTTTGAGACCGTCCTGCACCCGATGCGCTTCGGCCAGATCCGCCTCGCCATCGACGAGGACGCGCGCCATCAGCCAGCCATGCGGCGTCGCCAGAGGCAGATCGCGGTCGCTGCCCGGGCGCGCATGCGGGCCGATCAAACGATAGGTGCCGGCCGCGCCACCGGTGGTACGCGTTCCCAGCACGATGTCGACATTCGTGTACATGTCGAGAACCGCTACCGAGAAATAGCGCGCACCCGTCTCCGGCAGGACCACGGTCACCGGCCCCCGGGTCAAATCGACGAAGGCGCTCGAGTAGAGCGTGTCGGCGTTGGGCGCGGTGATGGCATGCTCTTCTGGCCCGGCGAGCTGTCGCGCATGGACAATCGTGTTGATGCGCACAACCTGCCCGTTGCGCCGCGGCCCGGTCAGAAGGCTGCGAGCGCGCGCCATTTCGATGAGGGGCAGCACATAGAGCCAGGCGACGAAGGCGTCCTTTTCCAAGCCACCGAGTTGCGCCGACGCCTCCGCCGCGCCCAGCGCGCCCAATGCGCCGAGCGCCGCCACAACCGATCGCCGCGCGATGCGTCGTCTCATGGCGTGCCTCCTCCGACGGTTGCTTCCTCGATCTAACGCTGCGCGTTGTGGATGAGGTAATCGGCGAAATCCGCCGGCTTCAGCTTGAGCTCGACGCGGTCGCTTTGGCCGGCCATGGTCCGGGCGACGATGATGTGGTTCTCGACATGCTCGGGCAGCACTTTGAAAACGCCGATGGCGCCACGCAGGCGGGGATAGTAGTTGGGATCGATCATCTTTTCCTTGCGCTGCAGGCGCTCGATCACCGCCTCCTCGCTGAGCCCTTCCGCCTCGCGCTTGCGCAGGAGCGTCCAGTCGGTCTCGCCGCCCCAGCCCTGCTCGACGACCGCTTTCGGATCATCCTCGCTGTAGCCGACCTTGAAGACATGCTTGCTGAGCCCGACATCGCTCGCCCATTTGCCGAATTTGACGCTGCGCGCCACATAGATCACGCCCATCCGCTCCTCCCCCGCTCGGCTTGTCGTCAACTCATATCAAAGCGCGCCACGGTTCATACACAACTGAAAAACCCATGACTCCAATTTCTCTTTCCGCCTTTCCCGCGCAAGCGGGAAACCGGAGCCAAGGGCTCCGCTCACCGGGCCTGAAACTCCTGGATGCCCGCTTTCGCGGGCAAGGCGATGATTGGTGGGTGAGACGTCGCGAGAAGTTCGCATACATAATCTAACTCTGGCGCAGCTCCTGCCCAAAGCGCAGCAGCGCGCGGAACGGCGATTCGCCCGCCACCAGGACCGGCTCGCCGATACGCCGGAGCCCTTCGCGGCCCCACGCCTCGCGCACGCCCTCGACGAGCCAATGTTGCGCTTGCGCCGCGCGCTCGGCGGCGAGCCGCGTTTCGAGCGAGCGCCAGTGTTGCTTCAGCGCCGACGCCAGCGCCTCGATGCCTTCCGCGCGCAGCGCCGAGAGGGTCAGCACCGGAACTTCCCAGCCGCCGGCCGGGCGCTCGGCGAGGCCGAGCACGGCGATCGCATCGCTCTGGGCGCGCTCGGCGGCAGCGCCGAGATCGCTCTTGGTGACGACGACGACATGCGGGATCTCGACGATGCCGGCCTTCATGAATTGCAAGCTGTCGCCGGAACCCGGCTGGACGCAGAGCACCACCGTATCGGCCGCGCCGGCGACATCGGTCTCGGATTGGCCGACGCCGACGGTTTCGATCAGCACGATGTCGAACAGCGCGCGCATCAGCACCATGGCCGAAACCGTGAGCGCGGCGAGGCCGCCCAGCCGGTCGCGCGCCGCCATCGAGCGGACGAAGACGCCGCTATCCCCGGGATCGGTGCGCAGCCGCGTCCGGTCGCCGAGCAGCGCGCCGCCCGAAGCGCGCGACGAGGGATCGACGGCGATGACGCCGACGCTGCGGCGCTCGCGGCGCCAGAGCGCGATGAGCGCGCCGGTGAGCGTCGATTTGCCGACGCCGGGCGGGCCGGTCATGCCCACCACCTGCGCCTTGGGCGCGGCATAGGCGGCATCGAGCAGCGCCAGGGTCGCGGCATCCTCCGGCGCACGCTCGAGCTGCGCCAGCGCCGCGGCCAGCGCCGGTTTCCCTCCCGCCGCCACGGACGAGAGGGAAAGCGTCAAGCGGTGGTCTCGATCGGCTGGCGCGAGAGCGCCGCTTGCGCCGCGGCGAGGCGGGCGATCGGCACGCGGTAGGGCGAGCACGAGACATAGTCGAGCCCGACCTCCTGGCAGAAGCGGATCGAGGCGGGATCGCCGCCATGCTCGCCGCAGATGCCGAGCTTCAATCCCTTGCGCGTCCGGCGCCCGCGCTCGGCGCCGATCTTCATCAGCTCGCCGACCCCGTCGCGGTCGATGGTGATGAAGGGATCATGCTCGAGGATGCCCGCCTTCTGATAGGCGCCGAGGAAGCTGCCGGAGTCATCGCGCGACAGCCCGAAGCAGGTCTGCGTCAGATCATTGGTGCCGAAGCTGAAGAACTCGGCGGTCTCGGCGATCTCGCCGGCGCGCAGCACGGCGCGCGGCAGCTCGATCATGGTGCCGACGAGATAGGGCACCTTGATCCCGGTCTCCGTCATCACCTCGACGCCGATGCGGTCGATCATCTCCTTCAAGATGTCGAGCTCTTTCTTGATGGCGACGAGCGGGATCATGATCTCGGCCTCGACCCCGTCGCCGGTCTCCTTCATCACCGCCGCGGCCGCTTCGAAGATGGCGCGCGCCTGCATCTCGTAGATCTCGGGCCCGGTGATGGCAAGGCGGCAGCCGCGATGACCCAGCATCGGATTGGCCTCGTGCAGCGCCTGGGCGCGGTGGCGGATCGCGCCGATATCCTTGCCCGTGGCGCCGACCAGCTGCGCCATCTCCGCCTCGGTCTTCGGCAGGAATTCGTGCAGCGGCGGATCGAGCAGCCGGATGGTGACCGGCAGCGCGCCCATGATCTTGAACAGCTCGACGAAATCGCCGCGCTGCATCGGCAACAACTTCGCCAGCGCGGCGCGGCGCGATTTCTCGTCGTCGGCGAGGATCATCTCGCGCACCGCGCGG
>DATJLU010000112.1:0-9503 GCA_035509275.1 Allostellaceae bacterium
TGGTGGACCAGCTCAACGCCTTCGCCTCGGAGGTGACGCGCGTCGCCAAGGAGGTCGGCACCGAAGGCAAGCTCGGCGGCCAGGCGGTGGTGCCCGGCGTCGCCGGCACTTGGAAGGACCTGACCGACAACGTCAACTTCATGGCCAGCAACCTCACCGGCCAAGTCCGCAACATTGCCGAGGTTGCGACCGCCATCGCCAGCGGCGACCTCTCGAAGAAGATCACCGTCGACGTGCGCGGCGAGATCCTGCAGCTGAAAGAGACCATCAACACCATGGTCGAGCAGCTGCGCTCCTTTGCCGCCGAGGTGACGCGCGTCGCGCGCGAGGTCGGCACCGAAGGCCGTCTCGGCGGCCAGGCGGTGGTGCCGGGCGTCGCCGGCACCTGGAAGGACCTGACCGACAACGTCAACCTGCTGGCGGCCAACCTCACGACTCAGGTGCGCAACATCGCCGAGGTGACGACCGCGGTGGCGCGCGGCGACCTCTCGCGCAAGATCACCGTCGACGTCCGCGGCGAAATTCTCGAGCTCAAGAACACCATCAACACCATGGTGGACCAGCTCAACGCCTTTGCCGGCGAGGTGACGCGCGTCGCCCGCGAGGTCGGCACCGAAGGCAAGCTGGGCGGCCAGGCGGTGGTGCCCGGCGTTGCCGGCACCTGGAAGGATTTGACCGACACCGTCAACGTCATGGCGGCCAATCTCACCGAGCAAGTGCGCGGCATCGTCAAGGTGGTGACCGCCGTCGCCAACGGCGATTTGAAGCAGAACCTCGCCGTCAAATCCAAGGGCGAGGTCGCGGCGCTGGCCGAGACCATCAACAACATGACGAATACGCTCGCCACCTTCGCCGACCAGGTGACCACGGTGGCGCGCGAGGTCGGCGTCGAAGGCCGTCTCGGCGGCCAGGCCAACGTGCCCGGCGCCGCCGGCACCTGGAAGGACCTGACCGGCAACGTCAACCTGTTGGCGGCGAATTTGACCACGCAGGTCCGCGCCATCGCCGAGGTCGCGACCGCGGTGACCAAGGGCGACCTTACCCGCTCGATCCAGGTCGACGCGCGCGGCGAGGTGGCCGAGCTCAAGGACAACATCAACACGATGATCGACAACCTCCGTCTGACGACGGAGCGCAACACCGAGCAGGACTGGCTCAAGACCAACCTTGCGCGCTTCACCAACATGCTGCAGGGGCAGCGCGACCTCGCCACCGTCGGCCGCATGCTGCTCTCGGAGCTGGCGCCGCTGATCAACGGCCAGAACGGCGTCATCTATCTCGTCCATGCCGACGAGACGCCGAACCTGAAGCTGCTCTCCGCCTTCGCCGATGGCGACGGCGACAGCAGCGGCCATCTCGAGCGGCTGCAGATCGGCGAAGGTTTGATCGGCCAATGCGCCGCCGACGGCAGACGCATGCTGATCAGCGAAGTGCCGGAGAATGTCGTGCCGATCCGCTCCGGTCTCTTCAAGGTGGTGCCGGCCAACGTCATCGTTCTGCCAGTCCTGTTCGAGGGCCAGGTGAAGGCGGTGATCGAGCTCGCCTCGGTCGCCAGCTTCACCGATCTGCAAGTCGCCTTCCTCGATCAGCTCACCGCCGGCATCGGCATCGTGCTCAACAGCATCGAGGCGACGATGCAGACGGAGGGCCTGCTGAAGCAGTCGCAGCAGCTCGCCACCGAGCTGCAGAGCCAGCAGCGCGAGCTGCAGCAGACCAATGAGCAGCTCGAGCAGAAGGCGCAGCAGCTCGCCGAACGCAATGTCGAGGTGGAGCGCAAGAACCAGGAGATCGAGCAGGCCCGCCGCGCGCTCGAAGAGAAGGCGACGGAGCTGGCGCAGACCTCGAAGTACAAATCCGAGTTCCTCGCCAACATGTCGCACGAGCTGCGCACGCCGCTCAACAGCATCCTCATCCTGGGTCAGCAGCTCGTCGACAACCCCGATGGCAACCTCTCGCCCAAGCAGGTGGAGTGGGCGCGCACCATCCACGGCGCCGGCACCGACCTGCTCAACCTGATCAGCGACATCCTCGACCTCTCCAAGATCGAATCCGGCACCGTGTCGGTCGACGCCGAGGAGATCTTCTTCGCCAACCTGCAGGACGTGGTGGTGCGGCCGTTCCGCCATGAGGCGGAAAGTCGGCATCTCTCCTTCGACGTCCATATCGATGCGAACCTGCGCAGCATGATCACCGATTCCAAGCGCATGCAGCAGGTGCTGAAGAATCTGCTCTCCAACGCCTTCAAGTTCACCGAGCAGGGCGGCGTGCGGCTCGCGGTCACCCCGGCCGTCGGCGGCTGGACGCCCGACCACCCGACCCTGCGCCATGCGCCCTCAGTGGTCGCCTTCGAGGTGTCGGATACCGGTATCGGCATCCCGCCGGAGAAGCAGAAGATCATCTTCGAGGCGTTCCAGCAGGCCGATGCCAGCACCAGCCGCAAATATGGCGGCACCGGCCTCGGTCTCGCCATCAGCCGCGAGCTCGCGAACCTGCTCGGCGGCGAGATCCAGCTGCGCAGCACGCCAGGCAAGGGCAGCACCTTCACGCTCTACCTGCCGCTCAAATATGTCGGACCGGCAGCGGCGCAGCGCAGCACGCCGGCGCCGAGCGCACCGGCGCCGCATGGCGATGCGCTGGTCGGCGTCCGCCTCGCCGAGCTGCCGGTCGAGCAGGTGCCCGACGACCGCGCCAGCCTCGAGCCCGGCGATCCGGTGCTGCTCATCGTCGAGGACGACCCGCACTATGCGCGCGTCGTGCTCGACCTCGCGCATGATTCGGGCCTCAAGGCGCTGGTGGCGACGCGCGGCGCCGAGGCGCTCGCGCTGGCGCGGCAATACCAGCCGAGCGCGGTGTCGCTCGACGTCTTCCTGCCCGACATGCTCGGCTGGACGGTGCTGAGTCAGTTGAAGCAGAACCCGGCGACGCGGCACATCCCGGTCCAGATCCTGACCTTGGACGAGGATCGCCAGCACGGCCTCGCGCGCGGCGCCTTCTCCTTCATCACCAAGCCCACCACTACCGAAGGGCTCGAGAGCGCGCTGGCGAAGATCAAGCAATACACCCAGCCGCGCCGCAAGCGCCTGCTCGTCGTCGAAGACAATCCGGCGGAGCGGCTCAGCATTACCGAGCTTCTCGGCCATGACGACATCGACATCGTCTCGGTGGAGACCGGACAAGCCGCGCTCGACCTGCTGCGCGAACAGCCGATCGATTGCGTCGTGCTCGATTTGCGGCTGCCGGACATGTCCGGCTTCCAGCTGCTCGAGGTGATCCGCGACGATGAGGAGCTCGCGGACCTCCCGGTCGTCGTCTTCACCGGGCGCGAGCTCTCGCCGGAGGAGGACGCGCAGCTTCACACCATGGCCCGGAGCGTCGTCGTCAAAGGGGTGGAATCGCCCGAGCGGCTGCTCGACGAAACCGCGCTCTTCCTGCACCGCGTCGTCTCCGACCTGCCGGCGGAGAAGCAGACCATGCTCGAGCGCCTGCACAGCTCCGACGAGGATCTGGTCGGCAGGACGGTCCTGCTGGTCGACGACGACGCGCGCAACATCTTTGCCCTGTCGAGCGTGCTGGAGCGGCGCGGCATGCAGGTGCTCACGGCAACCACCGGCAAGGAGGCGATCGGGCTGCTCGAGACGACGGCGAACGTCGCGATCGTGCTGATGGACATCATGATGCCGGAGATGGACGGCTACGAGACCACCCAGGTGATCCGCGCCAAGGGCACCTTCCGCCGCCTGCCGATCATCGCGCTGACGGCCAAGGCGATGAAGGGCGACCGCGAGAAATGCCTCGAGGCCGGCGCCTCGGACTACCTCGCCAAGCCGGTCAACACCGAGCAGCTCCTCTCCGCGCTGCGCATGTGGCTACACCGCTAGGGAACCGACGGCATGGGCGGCAACGAGCCGGTCAATATCCTGCTGGTCGATGACCAGCCGGCAAAGCTGTTGACCTACGAAGCGATCCTGCGCGGGCTGGGCGAGACCCTGATCATGGCGGGATCGGGCCGTGAGGCGCTCGAGCATCTCCTGAAGAAGGACATCGCCGTCGTTCTCATCGACGTCATCATGCCCGATCTCGACGGCTTCGAGCTGGCGGCGATGATCCGCAACCATCCGCGCTTCCAGACGACGGCGATGATCTTCGTCTCCGCCATCGCCCTGACCGATCTCGACCGCCTCAAGGGCTATGAGTACGGCGCGGTCGATTACGTACCGGTGCCGGTGGTGCCGGAGCTGCTGCGCGCCAAGGTCAAGGTCTTCGCCGAGCTTTACCGCAAGACGCGGCAGCTCGAGCTGCTCAACGTCGAGCTCGAAAGCCGGGTCGAGCAGCGCACCGGCGAGCTGGCGCAGGCCAATGCCGAGTTGGAGCGGCGCGTCGAGGAGCGCACGCGCGAGCGCGAGATGGCGCTGGCCCAGGTGCACGAAATGCAGAAGATGGAGAGCCTCGGCCAGCTCACCGGCGGCGTCGCGCATGATTTCAACAACGTGCTGATGGCGGTGCTAGGCAATCTCGACCTGATCGCGCAGAACACCGAGGATCCGCTGACGGTGAAGCGTCTCGCCGACGGCGCGATCCAGGCGGCGGAGCGCGGCGCCACCCTGACGCGCCGCATGCTCGCCTTCGCCCGCCGCCAGGAGCTCCGCCCCGAAGCGGTCGATGTCGTCCGCCACGTCAACAGCATGGTGGACATGCTGCGCCGCTCGATCGGGCCGAGCATCGAGATCCGTGTCGAGTTCGAGGAGACGCTCTCGCTCATCCGCGTCGACCCGAACCAGCTCGAGCTCGCCCTTCTCAACCTCGCGCTCAACGCCCGCGACGCGATGCCCCAGGGCGGCCGACTCACCATCGCCGCGGCCCGCCAGACGGTCGCGGCGAACGAAATCGCCAATCTCGGCGCCGGCGATTATGTTCGGTTGCGCGTCGGCGACACCGGCCTCGGCATGGACGAGGTGACGCTGAAGCGCGCCCCGGAGCCCTTCTTCACCACCAAGGGCGTCGGCAAGGGCACCGGGCTCGGCCTCTCCATGGTCTACGGGCTGGCGGCGCAATCGGGCGGCAGCGCCCGCCTCTCGAGCAATCCCGGCAACGGCACGACGATCGAGTTGTGGTTTCCCGTCGCAACCAGCAGCGAAGCGCGGCCGCTGCGCCCGGCGCCGGTCGCGAGCGCCGAAGCGGCGGCGCCCTGCAGCGTTCTCTTCGTCGATGACGACCCGATGGTGTCGAGTTCCACCGTCGCGATGCTGGAGCAGCTCGGCCATCGCGTGCTGGCGGCGCCGTCGGGCGCGCTCGCGCTCGACGTGCTGCGTCTCGAACCCAAGATCGATCTGGTCATCACCGATCACGCCATGCCCGGCATGAACGGCATCGAGCTCGCCCAACGCATCCGCGACATGAAGCCGGGCCTGCCGATCATCCTTGCCACCGGCTATGCCGATGTTCCGGCCAGCCGCGATGCGTCCATCGCGCGGATCGACAAACCCTATCGCCTCGAGCGGCTGGCGGCGCTGATCGCCGCGGTGATGGGCGAGACGCGCAGCAGCGGGGCTGCCGCGCCGGCGCTCGGCCGCGCGGCGCTCGGGTAGACTGTTCAGGTTTGGTGAATAGTCCTTTCCCGAAGTCACTGATTATCTTCCAGATTTCAAGGCTCATCTATCGCGCAGAAAGCGTCCGGTCGTGTCGATCGGCAGCGCTTGGAAGCAATGAGGGATGAGCCAATGTCGAGCCTTCTTCCACTTCGGACCGTTACGGCCCGCGTTACGCTGGCGCTAGCGCTTGTGGTGCCCGCCGCTTCAGCCGCTATCGCGCAGCAGAATACGACCGCGCTCCAGCAGATGTATCACACCGGACAAAACGACGATTTCGGCGCGCAGGACGATCTGTCGATCTCTGCCGCGCGCTCGGTCTCGGCCGCGCCGCTGACCCCGGCGGACCGCGCGACGCTCCAGAGCGAGTATCAGCAAGGCGAGGAAAACGCCTTCACCCCCGGCGTCACCGGACCTGCGCTGACGGCGCAACGGCGCGATGATCGCTCGCCGCTGGCCTCGAACGCGCCGATGGTCGGCGGCAAACCGGATCTGGTGGGCGCGCGCGGGCCGCAAGACACGTTCGCGGACCAGATCTATCAGCCGGGGAGCCGCCTCTCGGGTTGGTAAGGGCGGGACGCGGTTGCACAGTCCCGGAGGGCCGGCGCGGGCTTTTCTGCCCGCGCCGGTTCTCGTTCACTCTTTCGCGTGATGCGGGTTTGCCGGCGCGGTCGAGAGCGGCTTGGCCGCGGTCGGACCGTCATGCTCGACGCCGCCGGTCAGCATGATGATCTCGATCTTGCGCCTGACGGCGGTCTTGAACTCCTCATCGGCGCCAAACGAAGCGGCCTTGGCGGCATGGTTGCGCGCCTCGCCGACGAGCCGATTGAGCTCCTTGCGGTCATCGTGCCGCGCTTTGGCGAGCGCCTGCTTCAGCACCGTATCGGTGGCGCGCATCGAGGCGGCGCACTCATGCGCCCGCGCTTCGGTAGTGACCTTGCGCTTGAAATCGAGCGGAATCTTGGGGTGGTCCTTCAAATAGGCATCGAGCCGCTGTCGGGTACGTTCGGCGGCGGCGGGCGGCAGATCGTGCATGGACTGGACAAGCCGGCGGCATTCCGCCTGGGCCTGCTCGATATGCTTCTTCTCAAGCTCGCGCTGCTTTGCGAGGTCGGAAGACGAAGTTGACGACCGCGAGAACATGGTATTACTCCTGCGACGTCACCCTCAATCGTAAATCGCTGGAGCTTAATCAAAACTTAAAGCGAATTTGACCGGTCCGAAGCCGATGGTGCGATGCACAAATTATATTTGGGCATTTCTATCGGCAAAAGTGCGATGTCTTTCGGCGAGCGCGGATAAAGGTCGGTTCAATTGCGATCACGCAGCCTGGCGCATGGCGGCGTCGACGAGCACGGCGGTTGGCTCGCTCATCCGTCCCATATCCTGTCGCGCATGGTGATAGCAGTAGAGCACGCCCAGCGACCGCAACTCGTCCTCGCTGTAGCCGGTTTCGTCGGCGAGTTTGTCATAGTCGAACTCGAAGTGGCTGCCATCCTCGCTGAACCGTCCCCACGGGGTTTCAAGCATGTAACGCATCGTGGCCCTCCAACATCTCTGCAAGTCTCTGAGTAGAGATAGGAGCAACCACACCCTGGGCGTTGTGACCCCAGTCACGGCGCAAAACGGCTGTGCCGAAGCGGCGCAGACTTTAGCCCGCGCGGGAAGCCCCCGGCGGGTGGCCGAGCTCTCAGCCCGATGGGACGCGTTCGACCCGCGCCACCAACCGATGTCTGTCCCACACCTCCGACCGCCGATACTGGCGCGATTCGGTCAGCGCCAGCGCCGCGCGGCGGGCCTCTTCGTCGTCGCAGCATTCGAAGGTTTCGACCGCGGCGATGCGGAGCTCTTGATCCAAGAAGTAGCAGCGATAGCTCGCCATCGACGTATCCCTTCCCTCTAAATCGCTGCGCCGGCGATGGTCAGCGCTGGACTTCTTCGGCCGCGGCGACACCCGTCGCCAGCCTAGTGATGACACGTCCGAGCTCCTCGAGCCCGACGCCGCTCCGCTCAAGCTTGCAGCCGAGACAGCTTGACTCGTTGAAGTGATCCAACACCATGCGCGGAAACCGGATGGAGAGCCAGGCGAGCGTCTTGCGCCTGACCTCATCCATTTTCTCGGGATCATGGCAGCCGCCACGCTTGACGGCGTCGATGAACATCCGCTGGTGCGGCGCGCAGGTGTAGCGGAAGTGCAGCATTAGCGGACGCCGCTGTGCTGTGCCCCCCTGTCGCGGAGATTGCGCGGCAGACCGGCTTCCAGATCGGCTGCGCAGCGATCGAGATGTTGCGCATAGGCCTCCAGATCGGAGGCGACCTCGATATTATAGATAGAACTAGCTAAACGCCGGCACCTATCCGCTTGTGAGCGGAACCGCTCTGCCTCCATGACCCTGTCCCCTCCATGGGCCGCTAGCGGAAGCCGCCGCCCCTTTTGAGTGCAGGGTAGTGATGGCACTGTCGCGCTGCAATATTTCAGTCATGGTTTTCCACCGAAAAGGATCGTGGGGAAAACAACTCCCCTAGAAGGCGATTAATGGGCAACAAAAGCCCACCCGGAACGTTCGCCGCCCCGGAGAAGCGAAGGATGCCGGCCGTTGAGATCAGGATCGCCGCGGGGCAGGTTTCCAGCCGCATGGACGAGGTGCGGCGCTGGTTGCGCGATCGCGAATGCGCGCGGAAGCTGACCTCGACGGGTAGCCGCGACGAGAGGCTCGTCGTCGTCGAATTCCTGTCCGCCGCGGACGCCGATGCGTTCGCCCGACAGTTCAGCGGCCTCGTCGTGCAGAAGTGAGCTGCCTCGCCCTCAGGGCTGCGACAGTCTCTGTCTCTCTGCCTCGGTCAGATACTGTGTCTCCTCGCTCGTGAGCGCACCCGAGCCGAGAACCTGGACGGCGCTCCTGGTGCGGTAAGGCGAGAGGCTGCCAGGCATGTTGCCTGGCTCGTTCAAGCTTTGGTCGCCGCTTTTCTTGCGATCTTTGCCGCGTTCCCGGCCGCGGATGCGCGCTGCCCGGCACCGGTGAACGCGATGCAGCAGACGAGAAGAAGAAGGAAGGTGCGCATGAAGCGGACGGCCTTCGGAACCCCTGGCGCAAGCCGCCGGCCCAATAAGGTCGGGTGTCGTCGGGCGGAGACTACAAACGCGTTATGACAGCTCCATGACGCGCATACCGCCGTTGCGGGCGCACCGGACCGCCACGCGCGCCGCGGGCGAATTGGGCCGCCTACGAGCCAGGAACCCGAGAACTACAGTGTACACCTGATACGGCCCCCGTTTCCGGTGGCGTAACGTTGACCTTCCGCAACCACCGAAACGGGGGCGACGACGATGAGACATTTCTTAACGCTGCCGGCCATCGCTCTGCTCGCGCTGGCGGCCGCCGGCTGCGGCAATCAGCTGTCGCAGCCCATGACCGGCCCGACGCCCGAGAGCCGGGCCGCGCAGCCGGGAGCGGCGCAATCTACTCTCAATGTTGGCGGGCAGGCGGCCGGGCCGCTCGTCCCGGCCAACGTTCCGCCGAGCGTCGGCACGACAGCGCCACCCCCAGCGGCAGCGCCACCGCCGATGCGCGAGTTCACGGCCTATTTCGACTTCAACAGCGCGACGCTGAAATCTGAAGCACGTTCCGTCGTGCAGCAGGCGGCAACCGCGGCGAAGCAATCGCAGGTCACCCATATCACCGTAACCGGCCATACCGACACGGTCGGGTCGGCGGAGTTCAATCAGGCTCTCTCCGAGCGGCGTGCCGACGCGGTACGCAAGGAGCTCATCGCTGACGGCATTTCGGCGGACGAGATCACCGCAAGAGGCGTCGGCAAAACCGAGCTCGCCGTTCCAACCGCCGACGGCGTCAAAGAGGCCCGCAATCGCCGGGCCGTGATCAGCGAAGGCGGACCTGGCATGTAGGTCGGCGTTCG
>DATJLU010000113.1:0-8202 GCA_035509275.1 Allostellaceae bacterium
CAGCCCGCTACGCTCGTCGCGCGCCTCGAGCCATAGCCAGAGCGTGCGAAACTCCTGAGGCGAAAGGAACCGCGTACCCGGACGCACAGCGCCCTTGTCCATCGGGATCGACGCCACGGGGTTGGCCTTAATGCGCCAGTCCTTGCCGGCGACGTTGGTGGTGTAGTCGAGCGATCCCCTGATAGCGAAATTGTATGCCGCCGAGATGTACTGCCGCGTCGCGTGCGCCATCACGATGACGCCGCGGCGGTGGATGGTCGCGAGGTAGGCGACGACATCGTCGGGATCGACGGAGCCAGCTTGACGATCGACACCGAGGGCGGCGGCGGCGTTGTGCTTGCCTGTGAGCAGGACGCATTCCGCAGCGGCCGCCGAGCGCTTGCCCTGCGTCTTGAGATGGTCGACGTAGGCCTCAAACAAGTCCTTGACCGTGCGTCCGATCTCCGGCTGAGCGCGACGCGCCGCGACTGCCGCGGGCTCCGCGCCGGCATAGATCGCAGGCTGATATTGCTCGCGGAATTTCTTGCGAGCATCTGCGATCGAGATGTTTGGGTAGGCGCCGAGCTTCGCCCGAACCCGGCGACCGTCGCGTGTATAGAGGGCGTACCATTCGGCCACGGTCCTCTTGCCGCTGCTCCGCACGCGGAGCGCAAGGCGTCCCTCGCCATGGGCGCCGTCGTCTCGCAACTCAATCGAGGCCTGCTCCTTGGCCGCGACACGGCGCATGGCGCTCTTGACCTGGCTTTCGATGATCATATTCGTGGGTTCCGTGGTTGCAGTTTGGTTGCTGTTTCGACGCCGGTAGCCTCATGGCGGAATGCCTTGAGTTTGCCCGTCGACCCCACGGAAGTCTTTGGATTTAGAGGGAAAACGCGGGAAGATGCGGTAAGTCGCGGGAACCTCCGGGAAGTACCGGTATCTTGCCGAAAGTCCTAGATGGTGAAGGGCATCGTCGCCACCGTCGTCACCACCGTGGTGAAGGCGATGCCGAGGAGATAGAGCCCGAAACGCCGCAGCGCTCCGGCATGACGATGCCAATCGGCAAGCCGCTCGCGCATCGCCTCGTAAAACGCGACGAGCGCGGCGACCGCGGCAAACGACATCTGGAAACTCGCGCCCGCCGCCGCTTCTGGCGTCATCAGCATGACAACGAGCGCGGCGAAGGCGATGGCGCGCGCCGAAAGGCTGAGGCGGTCGACGATGACGGCGAGCAGCACCAGCCCGGTCATCACGAACGCGCGGCGCGACGGCACCGTCGCGCCCGACAGCAGCATGTAGAGGAAGATCACGAGCAGCGCGCCCGCGGCGGCCCATTTCTTGGTGGGATAGCGCAGCGCCAGCGGCGGGATCAGCGCCAGCACGGCGCGCAGCGCGAAGAACACCGCCGCCGCCACCATGCCGAGATGAAGCCCGGCGATCACCAGGATGTGCGCGAGGCCGGCATCGCGGAAATGCCCGGCCTCGTCGGGCGGGATCGCATGCGTCTCGCCGGTGATGAGCGCCGCGGCAATGGTGCCGCTGTCGCCGGGCAGCGCGGCGCGGATCCGTGCGGTGACCGCCGCGCGCACCCTCTGCAGCGCGGCGCGCCAGCGGCTCGGTTCCCGACCTTCGGGCGGCGCCATCGCCTCGGGCGCGCCCAGCGCGAAGCCCACCGCGCCCAGCCGATCGAACCAGGCGCGGCGCTGGAAGTCATAGGCGCCCGGCATCGACGGCGCGGGCGGCGGCATCAGGACCGCCTTGACCCGCACCCAATCACCGGGAATGAAGGGCGTGTCTTTTCTGAGCCGGATGCGCAGATGCGCCGGAAGCGCTTCGGGCGCGAGGCCTTCGACCGCGCTCGGCGCCACGACGATCCGCGTCCCTTCCGGCAGCGGATCGACCGCGACGAGGCGCCCTTCCACCACCACCGGTCCGAGGCGCTGCGCCAGCACCGGCGCCGCCACCCACCAGGACTGGAGCGTCGCCGCGGCAAAGCCCAGCGCCAGCGCTGCGATCGCGATCGCCGGCGCGACGAGACGCTGCCCGCGAAGGGCGGCGATGGCCGCGAGCAGAGCTGCGCCCGCTAGCGCCAGTACCGGTGCCAGCGGCGGCTCGAAGGTGAGCCAGAAATAGCCGCCAATGCCGCTGCCGACAAAGACCGGGAGCCAGAGCGGCCAGCGCTCGCGCTCGGCGACGAGATTGTCGAAGAGCCAGCGCCCCAGCGCACCGACGCGGCGCGCAGGCGGCGCCGCAAGGCCGAGAGCCACAGGTTGCATAACACAAATCTAATGCAGTCTTGCCGCGAGTGCACGCGTCGCTCACGTGGGCACTAGCCTGGACTGCTGCATATCTCCCGGGCATCATCGACGCGGAACCGGCGCGAGCTCGCAAGGAGGCGAAGAGAATGAGCTGGCTAAAAGGGGTAGCGTTCGGGGCAGCGCTCGCAGCTGCGCCTTTGCTCGGCCACGGCGCGCAGGCTCAGCCCAAGCAATTCGTCATCATCTTCGGCACGGACCAATCACAGCTGACAGGAGAGGCGCAGAGGGTCATCAATACCATCGTCACGGAAGCGCGCGCGCAGCATCCTGCCGCGATCGAGGTCGCCGGCTATGGCGACGGCGAGACCGTGGATGGCAAGATGGTGGGCGACCCGGCCTTGGGAAAAAGGCGCGCCGACGCGGTGATGGAGGCGCTCGAAACCGCCGGCGTCGAGCGTGCGACGCTGAAGGAGCAGCCACCTTTGCCGCCGAACAAGGCGGCCGGAATTCCCGTCCACAAGGTAACGGTCACGTTCCAGCCCTGAGCGGCGGGCTCAGTGGCCGCAATCCGAAGCAGACCGAGCACGGGGCTATCGTCTATCGCTTCACCACAGAGACATGGGAGGACACTGAGAGTGCGGTTTGGCGCGCGAAGCGCGCTCGGCTTCACTTCTCCGTGATCTCCGTGCCTCAGTGGTCAATCTTTTCGTGCCGGCGGCGGAGTGACAAAGGTGATTGCGCTGCGGCAGGCTGGCACGGCATGACGTATCGCGGCTGCTGTGCTAGACCGCGCCATCATGAGCGTCGTCGTCCGTTTCGCCCCCTCGCCCACCGGCTTCCTTCATATCGGCGGCGCCCGTACGGCGCTCTTCAATTGGCTGTTCGCGCGGCATCACGGCGGCAAGTTCCTGCTGCGCATCGAGGACACCGACCGTCTGCGCTCGACCCCTGAGGCTGTCGACGCCATCATCGACGGGCTCCGCTGGCTCGAGCTGCAATGGGATGGCGCGATCGTGCTCCAATCCGAGCGTGCATCGCGCCATGCCGAGGCGGCGCAGGCGCTGCTCACCGCCGGCAATGCCTATTACTGCTATTGCACGCCGGAGGAGCTGGCGGCGATGCGCGAGCGGGCGCGCGCCGAAGGCCGGGCCGTGCTCTATGACGGCACCTGGCGCGACCGCGATCCGCGCGAGGCGCCCCCCGGCGTGAAGCCGGCGATCCGCCTCAAGGCGCCGCGCGCGGGCGAGACCCGGATCCACGACCACGTGCAGGGCGAAGTGATCGTCGCCAATGCGCAGCTCGACGATCTCATCATCCTGCGCTCGGACGGGACGCCGACCTACAATCTCTCGGTCGTCGTCGACGATCACGACATGGGCATCACCCATGTGATCCGCGGCGACGACCACCTCAACAACGCTTTCCGCCAGACCCAGATCTATCGCGCGCTCGGCTGGGCGGTGCCGGAATTCGGCCATGTGCCGCTGATCCATGGCCCCGACGGCGCCAAGCTGTCGAAGCGCCACGGCGCGCTCGGCGTCGATGCCTATCGCGACATGGGCTATCTGCCGGAAGCGCTGCGCAACTACCTCGTGCGGCTCGGCTGGAGCCATGGCGATGACGAGATCATCTCCACCGAGCAGGCGATCCAATGGTTCGAGATCGACGCGGTCGGCCGCGCCGCAGCGCGCTTCGACTTCGCCAAGCTCGACAGCCTCAACGGCCACTATATCCGCAGTGCCGAGGATACGCGGCTGGTCGCACTGGTGACGCCCCGGCTCGAAAACACGCTCGGTTTCGCGCTCGACGATAATGCGCGGGCGCGCCTCCGCGCCGCCATGCCCGGGCTCAAGCCCCGCGCCAAGACCTTGGCGGAGCTTGCCGACAAGGCGCGGTTTTATGTCGAGCGCCGGCCGATTCCGATCGACGACAAGGCGCGGGCGCAGCTTGCCGGCGATGCGCCGCGACTGCTGCGCGATCTCGCGCCGGCGCTCGCTCAGAGCCGCTGGCAGGGCCCGGCCTTGGAAGAGCTGGTTCGCGGCTTTGCCGAGGCGCTAGGCCTGAAGCTCGGCGCGCTCGCCCAACCGTTGCGCGCGGCGCTGGTGGGATCGACCGCATCGCCGCCGATCTTCGAGGTGATGGAAGTGCTCGGCCGCGAGGAAACGCTGGCGCGGCTGGCCGATGCCGCGCCCGGCCATCGGAGCGTTTGATTAAACTTCCGGCGCGGCCTATGCTGCGCCGCAATAGCGTCAGTCAGGGATCGAAGACGATGGACACCAAGACGCCCGCCGATAAAGTCAAGGGAGCCGCCAACAAAGAGCACAACCAGGGTCCGCGCGAAACGGTCACCGTGACCGACAATGCGAACGGCCAGTCGGTCGAGCTGCCGCTGCTCTCCGGCACGATCGGGCCCAAGGTGGTGGACATCCGCCGGCTCTATTCCGATCTCGACCATTTCACCTTCGATCCCGGCTACACCGCCACCGGCAGCTGCGAGTCCAAGATCACCTATATCGACGGCGACAAGGGCGAGCTGTTCTATCGCGGCTATCCCATCGAGGAGCTGGCCGAGCACAGCGACTTCATGGAAGTCTGCTATCTCCTGCTCAACGGCGAGCTTCCGACCGCTACGGAAAAGAAAGAGTTCGTGCACGCCATTACCATGCACACCATGGTGCATGAGCAGCTCAGCAGCTTCTATCGCGGCTTCCGGCGCGATGCCCATCCGATGGCGGTGATGTGCGGCGTCGTCGGCGCGCTCTCCGCTTTCTATCACGACAGCACCGACATCAGCGATCCGCGCCAGCGCGTCATCGCCAGCCATCGCCTCATCGCCAAGATGCCGACGATCGCCGCGATGGCGTTCAAGTATTCGATCGGCCAGCCCTTCATCTACCCGCAGAACCGGCTCAAATACGCCGAGAACTTCCTGCATATGATGTTTGCGGTGCCGGCCGAGGAGTACAAGGTGAACCCGGTCCTGGCGCGCGCCATGGACCTCATCTTCATCCTCCACGCCGATCACGAGCAGAACGCCTCGACCTCGACCGTGCGCCTCGCCGGCTCTTCGGGCGCCAATCCCTTCGCCTGTATCGCCGCCGGTATCGCCTCGCTCTGGGGCCCCTCGCATGGCGGCGCCAACGAGGCCGTGCTCAAGATGCTGATGGAGGTCGGCGACAAGAAGCGCGTGCCGGAGTTCGTCAAGCGCGCCAAGGACAAATCCGACCATTTCCGTCTCATGGGCTTCGGTCACCGCGTCTACAAGAACTACGACCCGCGGGCGGCCGTGCTGCGCAAGAGCTGCCACGAGGTGCTCGACGAGCTCGGCGTGCGCGACGAGCCGCTGCTCGATCTCGCCATGGAGCTGGAGCGCATCGCGCTGCACGACGAGTATTTCGTCGAGAAGAAGCTCTATCCCAATGTCGACTTCTATTCGGGCATCATCCTGCGCGCGATGGGCTTCCCGACGTCGATGTTCACCGTGCTCTTCGCCATCGCCCGCACCGTCGGCTGGGTGGCGCAGTGGAACGAGATGATCGAGGACCCCAATGCCAAGATCGGCCGGCCGCGCCAGCTCTACACCGGCAGGACGCTGCGGCATTACGTGCCCGAGAACCAACGTGGCTAGCGCCGATCGCGTCGGCCGGACGCCCGAGGGCGCAAGCGCCCGCCGTTACGTCGCAAGCCTCCTCTGGCCCGGCCGCCCGCCGCGCCCGGCCAATGACAACCGCCTCTGGCGCCCGGCAATGATCATCTCGCTTGCCGCGGGCGCGCTGCTTCTCGCCACCGCGGCCTGGGCGATCGTTTTCTGACGCGGAGCGCGCTCAGCTCCTGCCGGCGAGCGCCCGTGCTTTCTCGAGCCCGGCGAAGCTGCGCGCCGGTGCGGCCATGAGAAAGCGGTAGCCGGCGCCGAGGATGCGCTCGGCATTGCTCTGATCGACATGCGGATGGCCGACGGGCACATTGTGCTCCTGGCAGATTCGCACCACTTCGGTCATCGCCTCGACCACGGCGGGATGCTCGTATTGCCGGGGATAGCCCAGCTCCTGGCTCAGATCGCCCTCGCCGATGAGGATGACGCCGATCCCCGGCACGTTGCGCAGCATCTCGCGCAGATTGGCGATGCCCGCCGTATCCTCGATCATCAACGCCACCAGGATCTCGCCGGCAGGGCTGAGCGGCCAGACATCGGCCTTGGCGTAGTATTCCTGCTGCGTGAGCCCCCAGTAGCGTGCCGCCGCCGTCGGACCGTCGCCGCGCAGCCCGGCCGGATGGTAGAGCGGCGCCGTTTTGAGCCGGGGATAACGGCACGACGCCACCGCGTTATAGGCTTGCTCGGCGGTGCTGACATGCGGCCAGACGATGCCATAGGCGCCGAGATCGAGCGCCTGTTTGGCGAACCACTGGTTCTTCTCGTCGCCATTGGGTGGGATGCGCACCAGCGGCGTCACCGCCGGTGCGAGCGAAGCCGAGAGCGCGATCTGGCGCCGGTTCAGCAGATATTGCAGGCAGTCGCGCAACGCCCGCACATCCCAGGGATTGTGCTCCATCTCGAAGACGATGCCGTCATATCGCGAGGTTGCGAGGGCGAGCGTCGCTTCGACCTCCGCTTGCGTGAAGGTGGTAAAGGTCGGCTGGCCTTGCTCCAGCGCGCGGATGATGCCGTTGAGACGGGGCAGCTCGGCCATGGGCGTTTCCTCCTCTGCATATCCTCTGTTTATCACATGCTAGCAAAGCCCCGACCGAGAGGGGTAGACGCGCCGCTGCACCCTCGCCTAGCATCGCCGGCAGGGAGAAACGCGCGAGGTCGGCATGATCATCGATTGTCATGGGCACTACACCACCGCGCCCAAGGCGCTGGAGCAATGGCGGCAGCGGCAGATCGCGGCGCTGCAGGACAAATCGGCGACGCCGAGCAAGGGCACCCTCGCCATCAGCGATGACGAGATCCGCGAGAGCCTCGAAGGCGCGCAGCTGAAGCTGCAGCGTGAGCGCGGCACCGATCTCACCATCTTCTCGCCGCGCGCTGCCGGCATGTCGCATCACATCGGCGATGCCACCACCAGCCGGCACTGGTCGGAGCATTGCAACGACCTCGTCCATCGCGCCTGCTCGCTTTATCCCGAGAACTTCGTCGGCGTCTGCCAGCTGCCGCAATCGCCCGGCGTCGCGCCCAAGACTTGCATCGCCGAGCTCGAGCGCTGCGTCACCGAGCTGGGCTTCATCGGCTGCAACCTCAACCCGGACCCGTCGGGCGGCTATTGGACCGACCCGCCGCTCACCGACCGCTGGTGGTATCCGCTCTATGAGAAGATGGTCGAGCTCGACGTGCCGGCGATGGTGCATGTCAGCGCCTCCTGCAATCCGGCCTTCCATTTCACCGGCGCGCATTACATCAACGGCGACACCACGGCTTTCATGCAGTTTCTGACCTCGGACCTGTTCAAGGATTTCCCGACGCTCAAATTCATCATCCCGCATGGCGGCGGCGCCGTGCCCTATCACTGGGGCCGCTATCGCGGCCTGGCGCAGGACATGAAGAAGCCGCCGCTAAAGGAGCTGCTGCTCGGCAATGTCTATTTCGACACCTGCGTCTATCACCAACCGGGCATCAACCTGCTGACCGAGGTGATCCCGGTCGAGAACATCCTCTTCGCGTCGGAGATGGTCGGCGCGGTGCGCGGCATCGATCCCGAGACCGGGCATCCCTTCGACGACACCAAACGCTACATCGAGGCCGCCCCCGCCCTCGCTGCCGCCGACCGCGCCCAGATCTTCGCCGGCAATGCGCGACGGGTATTCAGCCGGTTGAAGCTCTAGGAATCCCGCTTCCCGCTAACGGCGGCTCCGCGCCTTCCGGCGCGCTGCCGCGGCGCCGAGGAAGGCGCCCATCCTCTGCCGCGGCTCTTCGGTCAGGAAAGCCTCGGCGAAAGTACCGATGCCGCGCTCGATCGCTTGCGACATC
>DATJLU010000114.1:0-2986 GCA_035509275.1 Allostellaceae bacterium
CTAGCTCGCCATGACGGCGCGGTGGAGGCGCTGCGAGACGGCCTCGGCGGCAGGAGCCTCGGTCGCGGAAGCGGGTGAAAGGCGAACCGCGACCTGCTTGTGGTAGGGCGTCCCGGCGATGGGATCGCGGTGGTCGCTGGCCGTGAGCAAATTGATCCGCGGACCGTTGACGAGCCGCTCACCCTCAGCCGTCGGATAAGCCTGCCCGAAGCCATGCGGCAGCACGACATGGCCGCGGCGCATGCTGTCATCCGCCTTGCAGCGCACCAGCAGCCGGCCGCTCGCCGATTCGACGACGAGCCAGCCGCCGCTCTCGACGCCGAGCGAAGCGAGATCGAGCGGATGGATGAGCAGCGCACCGTCGGGATCGTCGCGTCGCCAGGCGGGATCGCGGAAGATCTGGTTGGCGTTGAACATGCGCCGCTGGCCGGCGGAAAGGACGAAGGGGAAGTCCGGATCGTCCGGCGATGCCGCCGGGTCGAGACGCACCAGCCACTCGAGCATTCCCGGCACCACGAGGCGGATTTTGCGATCGGCGTGCTCGACCAGCGACCAGGCGCCGTCATAGGCATGGCGGCTGAAGGGGGCGCCCTGCCGGGCCCCGACCACGGCGTCGAAGAGCGCGTCGCCCAGCGCCGCATCGGCGACACCGTCCGCGGCCGCGAGCGCGCGGCGCGCCGCATCCGGTGCGCGCCGGGCGAAGGACTGGGCAGCCGCCCAGAGCGGCGCCGCGGCGGCGACGCCGTCGGGCAAAGATCGGCCCAGCGTCTGGTAGAGGATCAAGGACGCGACGGGCGCGTCGCCCGGCCGCTCGGCCAGGAAGGCGCGGAAGGCGGCGGTGAAGTCGGAGCGTGCGCGCGCCGCTGCGGCGCACAGCGGTGCCAACGTCTCCTCGTCCGGCAAGAGGCCGAGGGCGCGGGCGAGGCGCGCGTAGATCTCGGGCTCCGGCAGCGTGCCCGCGAGCGGCGGCAGAACGCCGGCGCGGACATGGAAATAGTTGGTCGGAAATTCGAAGGTGAAGAAGGTGAACTCGGTCTTCTCGAACTGCGAGGCGGCGGGCAGAACGTAGTGCGACAGCCGCGCCGTCTCGGTCATCGCGACATCGACCGTGACGCAGAGCTCGAGCGAGCGCAGCGCGCGCTCGACCTCTGCGGTGTTGGCCGCGGTATTGGCGGGATTGCTGCTGTCGACCCAGACGGCGCGCAGGCGCTCGGGATGATCGCCCAGCACCGCCCGCGGGAAGCTGTTGGGCGGCAGCAGGCCGGCGATGACCTCGTCGCCGGTCGGCGCATAGCTCTGGCCGCGGGAATTTCCCCAGAGCGGCTGCAGCCAGCTGTGCAGCTGGTTGGTGCCGCGGCGGCCGAAGCTGCCGGTCAGCATGATCAGCAGCTTCTCGAGGTAGGAGTTCAGCGTGGAGTTGCGGCTCTGCTGGATGCCGAGCTCGACCCGCACGACCATCGCCTGGGCCGCGGCAACGAGATCGGCACAGCGCTCGATCTCGGCGAGGCTGACCTCGGCGGCGGCGGCCCAGGCGGCGACGGGGATGGCGAGCAGCGCGCGCCCGACCTCATCGAAACCCAGCGTATGCTCGGCGAGGAAAGCCTGGTCGACGGCCTCGCGCCGCACCAGGGTGGAAAGCAGCGCTCCCAGGAAGAAGGCGTCGGTTCCCGGCCGCAGCGCGACGTGCACATCGGCCATTGCGGCGGTCTCGGACCGGCGGGGATCGATCACGATCAGCTTGCGCGCCGGATCCTTGCGGATGCGGTTGAGCTGGTCGCGCGCGTTGGCGAAGCCATGCGCGACCCACGGATTGGCGCCGATCACGAACAGCAGGTCGCAATGCTCGACGTCCTCCGCCGTGTGGCAGGTCTGGCTGCCGAACATGTGGCCGTTGAGCCAGAAGTCCCCCGTCTTCTCCTGCGACAGCGCGTTGAAGACGTTGCGCGAGCCGAGCGCGCGCAGGAAAGCGTTGGCATAGAGGCCGCCGGCGTGATTGCCTTGTCCGCCGCCGCCGTAAAGCGCCAGGCTCTTGCCGCCATAGCGGTCGATGATCAGGCGCAGCCGCTGCGCGATCTCTGAGATCGCATCATCCCAGCCGATCGGCTCGAAGCTGCCATCCGCGCGGCGTCTGAGCGGCGAGGTGAGGCGGTCGCGGTGATGGACGTAATAGGGTATGCGCGCGGCCTTGTTGCAGAGGTAACCCTGCGACTTCGGATGGTCGCGGTCGCCGCGCATCTTGATAATGCGCCCTTCCTCGACCAGCACTTCGATGCCGCAGTTGATGTAGCAGAGGTTGCACGCGCTCTTGTGCCATTGGGCGGTCGTCACCATCGGCCTCTCCCCATCGCCCTGATCCCGCGCGGAGTTCTACGCGATCGCTTCAACCGCCGGCCGCTGTCTCTCCCGCGCGGGGCGGCAGCGCGTTCGCCGCGCTCGCTCCCGGTCCCAGGTGCACATGCACCGCCCTGGCGGTGAGCGGCTCGCCGCATTGCGAGCAGGTCATGACCGGGTCGAACAGTTTGCCGCAGCTCTTGTGCTGATGCAGGCGCGGCCGGCCGCGCTCATCGATCATGTGCACGTCGCCCCAATGCACGATCGACATCATGACCGGATAGAGATCGAGACCTTTCTGCGTGAGAATGTATTCGTAGCGCTTGGGCCGCTCCTGATAGGGCGCCCGCCGCAGCACGCCGTAGCGCACCAGCTTTTTCAGCCGCTCGGCCAGCACATGGCGCGTCACGCCCAGCCGCGCCTGGAAGTCCTCGAAGCGCCGCACGCGCAGAAAGCAGTCCCTGAGGACGAGCAGGGTCCAGCGGTCGCCGATGACCGCCACCGTGCGCGCAACCGAGCACTGCTCCTCTTCCAACGCCGACCACTTCATCCGCATCTCCAAGCCGATCCATCATAGTACCGTTTCAGAACTTAAGACAAGCCTGAACTTGTCCACAGCATATTCGACCGTAAGATCGAATTCGATATTGACAGT
>DATJLU010000115.1:0-36489 GCA_035509275.1 Allostellaceae bacterium
GAGCAGAATTTCACCGATCGTGTCGAGCGCCAACCCGAACTGCTCGCGCATCATCTGACCGCCGCCGGCGATACCGAGCGTGCCGTCGGTCAATGGCTGAAGGCCGGCCAATATGCCGCTGAGCGGTTGGCTTACCTCGAAGCGATCCGCCACTTCGAGCGCGGCCTCGGGATGCTACAGAATCTGCCCGAGGGCCCGGCCCGCGATGGGCTTGAGATCGAACTGCAACTGGCCCGCGGTCTGTCGCTGTTCACGACCAAGGGGTTCATCGTGGCCGAGGCGGCTCTGGCCTACACCCGCGCGCGAGAGTTGACAGAGCTGCGGGGGGATGCTCGGCAACGCTTCGCGGCAGTCTACGGTCTTTGGCAATCGAGTGTCGGCACCGGGATGGTCGTCGGCGCGCAGCGGTTGTCAGACCAGTTGTTGCAATTGGCGATTGACAGCGCTGACGACGGGTTACGCCTGCAAGCCCACCACAGCGCTTGGACGACTTGCCTGTTTGCCGGCGCGCCCGGGGCGGCGCGTGAGCATATCGAGGCGGGGCGGCGGCTTTACGATCCCAAGCGGCACCGCTCGCATCGACGGCTCTATGGCGGACACGACCCGGGAGCGTGCGCCCTCTACATGGGTGCGCAGGCGTATTTGCTGCTCGGGTATCCGGAGAGGGGCTCTGCGCTTGCCGAGGAAGCATTGGCTTTCGGCAGGCTGATCGGCCATCCCTTCACCTTAGCGGCAGGTCTCGCTTTCACCGCAATGTTTCACCTTGATCGCAATGAGCCGGGATTGGCACTGCAACGGCTTCAGGCAGCCGAGTCGCTCGCGGCCGAGCAACGGCTAGGGCTGGTTTTGGAATCTCAACTCTTGCGTGGTGCGATCCTAACGGCCCAAGGAGCGCTCGACGAGGCTGTCGCCTGCTTGCGCAGCGCTCTCGCTGGCCCACCCGGCAGCCATCGGCTGCGCACCTTTGGCTTGGCTGGGCTGGCTACGGCGCTCACCCGGCAGGGCAAGCCGGAGGCGGCTCTCGCAGCCCTGAAAGAGGGCGGGGAGGAGCAGGAAAAAACCGGGCAGCGCCGATGGGAAGCTGAACTTCTTCGCCTCCAAGGCATTGCGCTGTTGCGTCTCAACCGGCCCGAAGAAGCTCAAAGCGCCTTCGAGAACGCGCTGCGCATCGCCCGCAAACAACAGGCGAAGGCGTACGAGCTGCGCGCCGCGACGAACCTCGCACAGCTGTGGGGCGAGCGGGGCAAACGGCAGAAGGCCCTCGGTCTTCTCACCCCGATCTATGGCTGGTTCGCCGAAGGCTTCGACACGCTGGACCTCAAACAGGCCAGGGCCTTGCTCGACGAATTAGCTTAAGTGAGGGTGCTTGGCGCCGCAGGCGCGCCGCCATGCCGGGGAAAGGCCGGCGTCGGAGAAATGGTCGGGCATGTCAGATTCGAACTGACGACCCCCAGCACCCCATGCTGGTGCGCTACCAGGCTGCGCTAATGCCCGACCGATGCCGAGAACTATAGTAACTGCGCGGCAGTGCCGCAACGCCCCGCGCTACCCGCCTCGCTCCCGACATAGCACCGGAAGGAGACCCTGCGCTTCGCGGCAGCAGGCTCTATGATGAGCCCCCATGACCGTCCACCCGCTTCCGGTTGAGATCGCCAGTCAGGACGATCGGCTTCTCCGGCTTTACCGCTACTGGAACGATCGCCGCGGCGAGCTGCGGTTTCCGCCGCGCGCCAGCATCGACCCGGTGGACTTCCCCTATGCTCTGGGACGCGTCTCCCTGATCGAAGTGCAGCGCAATCCCTTGCGATTTCGCTATCGGCTCGTCGGTACCTTGTTGACCCAACACCTCGGCTACGAGATGACCGGCAAATACGTCGACGACATTCCGGAACCCGCGATGCGCGAATTCACCCTCAGTTTTTACGAGCGGGCGCTCAAGCGGCAGGAGCCGCTCCATGAGGCTGGCACTGCACTGATTGAGCGCTATTCGTGGCAGCACGAAGTTCTGGTGCTTCCGCTCGCGTCAGACGGCGAGACGATCGATATGCTGCTGATCTACCGAAACACCGAGCGTCCGACGGCAATTTCGCCGGCCTGACGCCAGCCTAACGCCCGCGCTTCTTCAGGAGATCGCGCAGCTCCTGCAGCTCGCGCCGGATCTCGAGCAGGATCGCCCGCGGCGGCGCCGTTTCTTTCGGGCGCGCGAGCGGCGGCGGCGCGGCGGGCGCGGCGACCGTCGCCGGCGGACGCGGCAAGACGCCTTCACCCTTGAGCGCGCCCTCGCGCAGCAGCTTCTGCACGCCTTTGATGGTGTAGCCCTGGTCGTAGAGGCACTGGCGGATGCGGCGCAGGAGCACGACATCGTCGGGACGGTAATAGCGCCGCCCGCCGGCCCGCTTCAGCGGCCTGACCTGCGGGAAGCGCGACTCCCAGAAGCGCAGCACATGCTGCGGCACTTCAAGCTCCTGCGCTACCTCGCTGATTGTACGGAAAGCTTCCGCGGATTTGGCGGCGCGGCGCGGCGCGCGGTCGGGCCCGACCCCGGGCGGCGGCTGATCGAAGAGCTCGGGCATGCTCAAGCCGAACGGCTGCTGGTGGTGGTGCCGGCCGTGGTCACCACTTTGCTGAGCGCCGCGTTGATCTGATCCTTGAGCACATGCGAGGCGCGGAACACCAGGACGCGACGCGGATTGATCGGCACTTCCTTGCCGGTCTTCGGATTTCGTCCGATGCGCCTGCCCTTGCGGCGCACCGCGAAACTTCCGAAGGAAGAGATCTTGACCATCTCCCCCCGCGACAGTGCCTCCGAAATCTCGTTCAAGACCGTCTCGACCAGCTCGGCCGATTCGTTGCGCGACAAGCCGACCTCCTGGTACACGGCCTCGCTCAGCTGCGCGCGCGTTACCGTTTGCCCCGCCATTGGTCTTCCTCCCTGCCAAGGAACGTTAAACCCGGGCGGGAAATGGGTCAATTACAGACGCTTGCAGGAAGAAGCTTAACTTGTGAATAGATTCGCGGTGGTTAATCTTCGCGCTACCAGCGGACTAAGGCGGCGCCCCAGGTGAGACCGCCGCCCATCGCCTCCATGAGGACGAGATGGCCCGGCTTGATGCGACCATCGCCGACGGCCTCGGCCAGCGCGAGCGGCACCGAGGCCGCCGAGGTATTGGCGTGGCGATCGATCGTCACCACCACTTTCTCGGGCGGCAGATCGAGCTTGCGCCCCATGCTGTCGATGATGCGGCGATTGGCCTGATGCGGCACCAGCCAGTCGAGGTCGCGTGCGGCAAGGCCATTGGCGGTGAGCGCTTCATCCACCACTTCGGCCAGACGATGCACGGCGTGGCGGAACACTTCCTTCCCCTCCATGCGCAGGAAGCCGCAGCTTCCCGTCGTCGAGGGGCCGCCATCGACATAAAGGATATCGTGATGCCGCCCATCGGCATGGAGATGGGTCGAGAGCACGCCCCGCTCGCGGGCGCCGCCGCCCTCGTCGCGATGACCGGCGAGCACGATGGCGCCGGCGCCATCGCCGAAGAGAACGCAGGTGCCGCGATCTTCCCAATCGAGGATGCGCGAGAAGGTCTCGGCGCCGATCACCAGCGCCCGTCGCGCCTGGCCGCAGCGGATGAAATTGTCGGCGGTGGCGAGCGCGTAGATGAAGCCCGAGCACACCGCCTGCACATCGAAGGCGCAGCCCTGGGTCATGCCGAGGCGCGCCTGCACCTTGGTGGCGGTCGCCGGGAAGGTGTTGTCGGGGGTCGCGGTGGCGAGCACGATGAGATCGAGATCGGCACCGGTGAGCCCGGCGCCGGCCAAGGCCCGCTCGGCGGCATGAACCGCAAGATCGGAGGTGAGCTCGCCCGGCGCCGCGACATGCCGCTGGCGGATGCCGGTGCGCTGCACGATCCATTCGTCCGAGGTGTCGAGGCGCCGCGCCAGCTCGGCGTTGGTGACGATCCGCTCCGGCAAATAGGCGCCGCAGCCGATGACGCGGGAGCGGAAGTTCATCTCAGAGGGCGGCCGGTTGCGGCTTGTCGACGGGCGGCTGCAGTGCCGCCAGCGTGGCCACGCCGCTGCTGATCTTGTCGAGGAAGCCGTTGACCTTCATATCGACGGCAACGCCGATGGCATTGGCAAAGCCAAGCGCGTCGGCACTGCCATGGCTCTTCACCGCGATGCCGCCGAGGCCGAGAAAGACGGCGCCGTTGTAGCGCCGGGGATCGAGCCGCGCGCGCAGCTTCTTGAGCGCGGTCGCGGCGAAGGCATAGCCGAGGCGCGCGGTGAGCGAATGTTTGAACGCGGCGCGCAGGAAATCGGCGTAGAGCCGCGCGAAGCCTTCCGCCGTCTTGACCGCGATGTTGCCGGTGAAGCCGTCGGTGACGATGACGTCGACGGTGCCGGCGGCGATGTCGTTGCCCTCGATGAAGCCGTGGAAGCGGATGGGGCAGCCTGGGGCGCGCAGCCGCGCCGCCGCCGCCCGGACTTCCTCGTGGCCTTTGACCTCCTCCGAGCCGACATTGAGGATGCCCACCGTCGGCTGCAACAGGCCGAGCACGGTGCGGGCGAAGACTTCACCCATCAGCGCGAACTGGACGAGGTTGTCGGCATCGCATTCGACATTGGCGCCGAGATCGAGCATCACGCTCTCGCCGCGCTGCGTCGGAAAGAACGAGGCCATGGCCGGCCGGTCGATTCCCGGCAGCATCTTCAACGCGAATTTCCCCATCGCCATCAGCGCGCCGGTGTTGCCGGCGGAGACCACGCAATCGGCCTCACCCTCGGCGACGGCGTCGATGGCGAGCCGCATGCTGGAGCGCCGGCCGGTGCGCAGCGCCGCCGACGGCTTGGCGTCGCCGGTGACGACGTCGTCGGTGTGACGGATGGTCGCGCGCTGCGCGAGCCGCGGCAGCTTGGCAACCACGGGCTGCAGCCGGCTCTCGACGCCGTAGAAGATGAATTGAACCTGCGGAAACCGCTGAAGCGCGATGCTCGCGCCTTTCACCACCATGTCCGGCGCACGGTCGCCGCCCATCGCATCAAGAGCGATGATGACCCTGTCGCCCATTCGGCGCTGACCTCAGCCCCGACGGCTTACGCCGTCTCCGCCGCGCTTGCCGTCACTTCGCGGCCGTCATAGTGCCCGCACGCGCCGCACACATGGTGCGGGCGCTTCATCTCGCCGCAATTCGAGCACTCGACATAGCCCGGCGCCTTCAAGGCGTGATGTGCCCGGCGCATGTTTCGACGCGACTTCGATACCTTCTTCTTAGGAACTGCCATGGACTTTGTCCGGAAAGGCCCCGAAGGGCGGAAGCCGCGAGTAAGTAGCGAAAAACGCAGTGGCTGGCAACCTTATTGCCATTGTTTAATGCCTGTTAACCCTTCCGCTCCCACTTGGCGAGCGCCGCGAAGGGCGATTCTGCCTTGCTGTCGGCCGCAGCCGAGGCCGGCGCTTCGACGCCCGGCGCACGCGGAAACGGATCGAGCGCCAGCGACAGCTGCTGCGCAACGGCCTCGCCGACATCGATGATCGTGCCGGCCAGCGGCTCGACCAGCTCCGCCTCGCCCTCGAGCGTGATCTCCCGCGCGTCGTCCCCTGCCGCGCCATAGAGCAAGGTAAAGCTGTCGTCGATCCGGCTCGCCACCGGCTCGAGCGTCACCACGCATTCCTGCACGACATCGGCGAAAAGCTTCGCATCGAGCCGGATCAGCCCGCCGGCGAGGCGCTGCAACTCGACCCGCGCCTCGAGCCGGTCAAGCGCGAGCAGCGCGAAGCGTCGCGCCAGGGCCGCGCGCTCCGCCGCCGTGGCGGCGATCTCGTGGCTCGTCTCGCCCGGCGGCAGCTTGGCGATGTCGATGGGACGCGAAAACTCGCTCATGCCGCCACCGGCGCAAATCCAATCTCGCCCGCGAGCAGCGCCGCCACCGGCTGCGCTTCGAGCGCCGCCGCCTGACGCCGCACATAGGCCGCCGCTGCCGCGCGCTGCGCCTCGCTCGGCGCGGCCGTGCCGTAGAGGTTGCGGCGGAGTGCCGCGTCGAGCGCGGCCTCGTCGGCAAGCCCCTTGTCGTAGGCGGCGATGCGCCCGTAGAACCCCGCCGCCATCTCTTTGACGCGGCGGCCGACGCCGAGATCGCCCACCCCCATCTCGCGCAAAGCGCGGTCGAGATCGGCGAACATGGTATCGAAGAGCTCCTGGGCGAAGGCTTCGGTCGCGCCATGATCACGCTTCAGGCGACGCAATACGAGAAAGGCGTGCAGCGCCAGCAGCTCGAACCGTCCGTCGAGCGTGTCGGGAACGCCCCATTCGGTGTAAAAAACCGGCTCGCGCGCGCGTTCGACGATCTGCCGATAGGCGGCGTTGACCGCGACCCGCCGCGGATTGTGCCGAAACAATGAGGCCAGTACGCCCATCTGCTCCTACCCTGCGCGCCGGCGTCCCGGCGATTGACAGTGGGTCGCCGGTCGGTGCAGTTTGGCGCGCAGATAGGCGCCTCTCCCCGCCTTGTCAATCGGCCGAAGCTGCTGAGCCATGTCGCATCGACGCCCCTTCCTCGCCGCCGCTCTTCTGAGCC
Organism: Allostellaceae bacterium; assembly: GCA_035509275.1. Taxonomy (GTDB): domain Bacteria; phylum Pseudomonadota; class Alphaproteobacteria; order ATCC43930; family CGMCC-115725; genus DAHUYF01. The sequence continues at coordinate 6,577 of DATJLU010000115.1, forward strand.
TCTCGCTTGCCGGCTGCAGCGTGCCGGTCGACCCCCGCGGCAATCTGCCGACGCCGGAGCAGCTCGCCCAGATCAAGCCCGGCACCACCGACAAGGCGACGGTGACACGCATCCTCGGCTCGCCCTCGAGCGTCGCGACCTTCGACACCGCCACCTGGTACTACATCAGCCAGAAGACGAAAGAGGTCGCCTTCTTCAAACCCGAGCTTCTCGACCAGGAAGTCGTCGTCATCGATTTCGACAAGAGCGGCGTGGTCAGCGACATCAAGCGCCGCACCATGGGCGACCGCGTCGCCGTCGTGCCCAACCCCAATGCGACGCCCGCGCCAGGCCGCGAATTCACCTTCTTCCAACAGCTCATCGGCAATTTCGGCCGCTTCAGCGGCGCCGGAGAAGGTGGCCAGACCCAGCCCGGCGGCGGTCCCGGCGGCCCGGGTCACTGATCGGTAACGGCGCACGTAGGGCGAGCCCTGAGACGTCGCGCAAACTCACCGACGCCCCACCTCACCCTCCCGCTTCGCGGGTCCCTCCCTCTCCGCCCCTGAGGGGCGGAGAGGGTTGGGGTGAGGCGGGGTGAGTCGCGAGGTTACGAAGGTCGGGACTGGAAAGCGCCGCCGGAACCCGAGCGCCGCTTACTGCAGCGCGGCGAGGATCGCCAACAGCAGGATCGCCACGATGTTGGTGATCTTGATCATCGGGTTGACCGCCGGGCCGGCGGTGTCCTTGTAGGGATCGCCGACCGTATCGCCGGTCACCGCGGCCTTGTGGGCGTCCGAGCCCTTGCCGCCGTGATGGCCTTCCTCGATGTACTTCTTGGCGTTGTCCCAAGCGCCGCCGCCCGAGGTCATCGAGATCGCGACGAAGAGCCCGGTGACGATGGTGCCGAGCAGCATGGCGCCGACCGCGCTGAATCCCGCCGCCGGGCCGCCAATGGCGCGGATCACGAAATAGAGCACCACCGGCGCCAGCACCGGCAGCAGCGAGGGCACGATCATCTCCTTGATCGCCGCCCGCGTCAGCATGTCGACAGCACGGCTGTAATCGGGCTTGGCCGCACCCTCCATGATGCCGCGGATCTCCTTGAACTGGCGGCGCACCTCGATCACCACGGCGCCGGCCGCGCGGCCGACCGCGGTCATGCCGAGCGCACCGAAGAGATAGGGGAGCATGCCGCCGATGAGCAGCCCGACCACGACATAGGGGCTTTGCAGCACGAAGCTGACATGCACATTGGGGAAGTAGTAGTTGAGGTCATTGGTATAGGCGGCGAAGAGCACGAGCGAGGCGAGCCCGGCGGAGCCGATGGCGTATCCCTTGGTCACCGCTTTCGTCGTATTGCCGACGGCGTCCAGCGCGTCGGTCGTCTTGCGCACATCCTTCGGCAGATCGGCCATCTCGGCGATGCCGCCGGCATTGTCGGTAACGGGCCCGTAAGCGTCGAGGGCGACGATCATGCCGGCCAGCGCCAGCATGGTGGTCGCCGCCACGGCGATGCCGAAAAGGCCGGCGATGAGGTAGGTCACGATAATGCCGGCGCAGATCACCACCACCGGCATGGCCGTCGATTCCATCGACACCGCGAGGCCTTGGATGACATTGGTGCCGTGACCGGTGATCGACGCCTGCGCCACGCTGCGCACTGGGCGATACTCGGTCGAGGTGTAGTATTCGGTGATCCACACAATGAGACCAGTGACGACGAGCCCGACGATGGAGCAGATGTAGAGGCCCGTCCCCGTCGTGCTACCGGCATCGCCCTTCATCGTCACGACGGTGTCGAAGCCGACGAGGTGATAGAAGATCACGGCGATCAGCGCCGCCGAGATCAGGCCGGACGCGATGAGGCCCTTGTAGAGCGCGGCCATGATGCCCTGGCCGCTGCCCAGCCGGACGAAGAAGGTGCCGATCACCGAAGCGAGGATGCAGACCGCACCGATGACCAGCGGCAGCGCCATCATCGTCGTACGCAGCGGCTCGTCGAAGAAGATGTTGGCGAGCAGCATGGTGGCGACGATGGTGACGGCATAGGTCTCGAAGAGATCGGCGGCCATGCCGGCACAGTCGCCGACATTGTCGCCAACATTGTCGGCGATGACGGCGGGGTTGCGTGGATCGTCCTCGGGAATTCCGGCCTCGACCTTGCCGACGAGGTCGGCGCCGACATCGGCGCCCTTGGTGAAGATGCCGCCGCCGAGCCGCGCGAAGATGGAGATCAGCGACGCGCCGAAGGACAGCGCCACCAGCGATTCGAGGATGCCGCGGGTATCGCCGGGCGGCAGCGACCAGCGCAGGAAGAAGTAGTAGAGCGAGACGCCGAGCAGGCCCAATCCGACCACCAGCAGGCCGGTGACCGCGCCCGCCTTGAAGGCGACGTCGAGACCCCGCGCGAGGCCCTGGCGCGCGGCTTGCGCCGTGCGCACATTGGCGCGCACCGAGACATTCATGCCGATATAGCCGGCAGAGCCGGAGAGCACCGAGCCGACGAGGAAGCCTACCGCGCTATGCCAGCCCAAGGTGGCCAGCAAGATCAGGAAGATGATGACCCCGACGATGGCGATGGTCCGATACTGGCGGTTGAGATAGGCCTTGGCGCCCTCCTGCACCGCACTGGAAATCTCCTGCATCCGCGCCGTGCCGGCATCGGCGGCGAGCACCTGGCGGCTGGTCCACCAGCCGTAAAGCAGCGCCAGCACGCCTCCGGCGACGACGACCAAGTAGGCATTCATCGTTCAAGTCCTTTTGTTGGTTATTCAGCTCGTCCCCCGACGAAAAAGCGCGCGGAACATGCCAGAAGAGCCCGGCCGAAGCAACCCGGGGCCGGAATGGCCACAGTAAAAGCGGCGCCTCGGCCGCCTCCGCCGCCGCGGATTATTCGCCGGCGCCGGTCACCACCAGGCCTTGGGCGCGCCAGCGCAGCATGCCGCCGGCGAGGTTCGCCACCTTGGTAAATCCGGCGCGATGCAGCAGCACCGTCGCTTGCGCCGAACGGCCGCCGGCGCGGCAGACCGTGACGATCGGCTGCTCGCGATCGAGCTGATCGGCTTCTTCGGCGAGCCGGCCGAGCGGCAGCAGCAGCGCGCCCGGAATATGCCCCAGCGGCCCGGCAAACTCGTCGGGCTCGCGCACATCGACCAACTGCAGCTCTTTCAGATGCTCCTCGACCCATTGCGGCTGGATTTCCCAGAACCCTGCGAAGGTGAAGGCGAGCGGCCCCCAATCCGGCGCTTGCGCCGCCGCCTCGCTCGACTCCGGCTGGCCGCAGCGCAGATTGGCGGGGACCGCGGCCGCCATCTGCTTCGGATGCGGCAGGCCGAGATTGCGCATATAGCCGGCGAAATCATCCTCGCTGAGGTCGCCGCCGAGGCGCGGATTGAGCCGCCGCTCCTCACCGACGGAGGTCGCGGTGATGCCGCGATAGTCATGCGCGGGATAGAGCAGACAATCCTCCGGCAGCGTGAAGATCTGCTGGTGGACGGCGCGGTAGAGGAGACGCGCATCGCCGCCCTGGAAATCCGTGCGGCCGCAGCCGCGCACCAGGAGGCAATCGCCGGTAAACGCCATGCGCTCGTCGTCGAGCACGTAAGTAAGGCAACCGGCGGTGTGGCCCGGCGTCTCGCGTACGCTGAGATAGCGCTTGCCGAAGCGCACCTTGTCGCCCTGACGGAGATAGCGGTCGGCGCCGCTGGCGCCGCTCGCCGCGGCGAGCGCGATCTCGCTGCCGAGATGGCGTTTCAACATCCAGGCCGCGGTGACGTGATCGGCGTGCACATGCGTGTCGAGCGTCACGCGCAGCGAAAGACCAAGCTCGCCGATCAGCGCCGCGTCCCGGCGCATCTGCTCGAAGACCGGATCGATCAGCACGGCCTCGCGGCTGTCGGAATCTGCCAGCAGATAGGTATAGGTCGAGCTCTGGGGATCAACGAGTTGCCGGAAGATCAGCATGCTCCTCTCCGTCCCACACCCCGCCGTCACGGCATGATACAGCAGAGCGCGAGACGCGGCAGCCCCTCTGAGGTGAGCTAACGCTGCTCTTCGAGGAGCTGACGGATCAGGATGGCGTGGACGACACCGGGACCCAGCACCCGATCGGCGGCGGCCTGGAGGCGCTCCTTGATCAACCGTTCATTGACGACGCGGTCATCGCCCGCCCGCCACTCATAGATGCGATAGAGCTCGGTGATGAAAGCGTCGGTCAGCTCCCGCTCCTTGTCGCGCGCCTCCGCGGCGGTGTGGCCCTCGGCCAGCTCGAGCGTGAGCAGAACGCCGACCTGGCGCGGAATCCGGTTTCCCTCGATGACCGGCAGCACGATCGGCTCGATGTTGAAGAACGCCGGCACGCCGGGGATGGAGGTGTTGGGAGCCGCCGTGCGGTCGGCCGCGCCCGCGGGCAGCGCTGCGACCAGCGCCGCGACGGCGGCGAGAAGAATGCCGAGCCGCCGATGCCGGGGCGGCAGGAAACGGTCGACCAAATCAGCCTCCCGGCGCTCCGACGCCGGAGCGAGCGCGAGGCCACAGTCCAGCACGAGATGATTAACAATTCGGTTCTGTAGACAACGGAATTCCCATGGCGGCGATGACGTGATTTATGTGATTTAAGTGCAGTGTGCCTTTAGAATTCGAGGACAGAGCTTAAGCTGGCCGCATCGACACAGGACAGACAGGACGCTTCGTGCCGTCGCTTCTCAAGCACCTTGCCGCGATACTGACGCTGGTTGCCACGCCCGCCTTCGGCGATTGTCAGATCCAGCGGGTAACGAGCCTGCCGCTGCTCGCCGGTAAGCATCCGACGATCGAAGTGGCGATCAACGGCACGTCTTTGCCGATGGCAGTCGATACCGGGGCGCAGGGCTCAGCGGTAACGCCGGAGACGGTCGCCGCCTTGAAGCTGCCGCGGGACCCGGACCGGCGAACCCGCGCCGGGACCCTCGGCGGGCAAGATATTACCCAGAATGTGCTGCTGGAAACGCTGGGTGTCCCCAACCTCGGTTTTGTTGATCACAGCATCGCGGTCTTGCCACTCGATGCAGCGCCAGGCGGAAACGCGCCCGCCGGGCTGATCGGTTCCGATCTTCTCAGCGGCTTCGAGATCGAGCTCGACATACCCGCTCAGAAGCTGAGCTTCTACCGCGCCGCGGGCTGCGATTCGGTGCGGCCGCCCTGGGCGGGAAGGTATCAGACCGTTGCGGCCAAGCTGTCGAAGCACCATGACTTCCTGCTGCCGATCGAGCTCAACGGCCATGTACTGACCGCGATGTTCGACACGGGTTCGACCGGTGAGACGGTCTCGCGCGCCGCGGCGAAAAGCATCGGGATCTCGGACACCGAGCTGGACAATGACGCATCGGCAACGGGCACCAGCGCCGGGTCGCATGGCTATGCCATACGCAGGCACCGATTCGACTCCCTGCAGATCGGCAGGGAAACCTTCCGTAACCTGCCGCTGGACGTTGCCGATTTCACCCAGCCCGGCGTCGATGTGCTGATCGGCGACGACTATATGCACCGGCGGCGTTTCTTCCTGTCCTATTCGACAGCAACCCTCTTCATCCAGGTTGTTCGGACCGGCGGTCCCGCCGCGCCGGCGGAGCAGGCCGGGCGCGATCGGTGCCGGCCTCCCACCGAGCTTTTGCCGGCGCTTTCGCACATCACCCCGATCGCCCTCGAGCGGCCGCATCTGACCCTACCCGAGAAGGTCCGGGAATCGCGTATCGACGGCTGCGCCGGCGTCATGTTTCGCTTGACGGCCGATGGCATCCCGACGGATGTCAAGCTCGTGATCGAGACGCCGCCGGGATTCGGGCTCGGCGACTTCGTCCTGCGCGAGATCATGGCAACGAAATACGAGCGCCCGGCCGCCACATCCGATTGGTATTACGAAGCGCATCGTCTTCATCCGGGTTAGCTATCGCTTCGTCGCGGTCGATCAGAAATGGTGGTAGCCCGCGCTTGGCACGGCGAGCGGGGCGCCGTCGGCAGCGAGGACGCGCACCCCGCTGCCGCTCTCGATTCGGCCGATGGCGGTAACGGCAACGCCGGTCTCCTGCGCCAGCGTAGCGATCTCCGCCGCGGCGCCGGCGGGTGCGGCAAAGAGCAGCTCGTAATCATCGCCGCCGCCGAGCGCCGCCATCAGCCATTGCCGCTCGCTCCGCACCGCCGGCTGCGCGGCGGCGGAGAGCGGCAGCTTTGCCGTCTCGACCACGGCCGCGACCCCCGAAGCGGCGCAGAGATGCCCGAGATCGGCGACGAGCCCGTCGGAAACGTCGAGCATGGCATGGGCAATGCCGACGAGGCGCTGACCGAGCTCGAGGCGCGGCTGCGGCAGATGATAGCGGTCGATCAGGAACTCGCGCTGGGTCGCGTCCGGCAGCGCGAGCCGGCCCTGCAGCACCGCAAGCCCCAACGCGGCATCGCCGAGCGTGCCGCTGACATAGACGACATCGCCGGGCCGGGCGCCGCTGCGCAGTACGGCGCGGCCCGCGGCGACGCGGCCGATGGCGGCGAGGGTGAGGCTGATCGGGCCGTCGATCGCCGACATGTCGCCGCCGAGAAGGCCGATGCCATAGGTCGCCTGATCCTTCGCGAGCCCCGCGGCAAAGCCCGCGAGCCAGTCCTCGCCGAGCGATCGCGGCAGCGCCGTCACCAGCAGGTAGCCCACCGGCGCAGCGCCCTTGGCGGCGAGATCGGACAGGTTGACGCGAAGCAGCTTCTGCGCGACCAGGTCCGACGCCGTCCCCGGCGGGAAATCGACGCCTTCGACGATGGCGTCGGTCTGCAGCACATATTGCTCGCCGGGCGGGCCGTCGATCAGCGCGACATCGTCGACGAGGCCGAGGGCACCGGGAGCGGCGAGCGGCGCGAAGAAGCGCGCGATGCGCTCGAACTCACTGAGCGGAGGGTCCGCCATGTTTTTCATCTGCATCATCGGCTGGCCGCAGCCGATGCGCGAGCTTGTCGAGCACGCCGTTGACGAGGCCGGGCTCCTTGCCGGAGAAGAAAGCATGCGCGATGTCGAGATACTCGCTGATCGCCACCGGGGCGGGCACATCGGAGCGCGCCATCAGCTCGAAGGCGCCGGCGCGCAGCACGGCGCGCAGCACCGTCTCGAGACGCTCCAGCGGCCAGTCCGGCGTCAGCACCGCGGCGATGGCGCGGTCGAGATCGGCCTGGCGCCCGATCGTGCCGCGCACGATGTCGGCGAACAGCGCGGGATCCGCTTCGCCATACTGCTCGCCATCGATCTCGCGCCCGAGGCGATGCTTCAGGAACTCGGCGATCACCGTCTCCGGCGGCGCGCCGGAAAGGTCGATCTGATAGAGCGCCTGCACGGCGGCAAGCCGGGCGACGCTGCGCCGCCGCGTGGCACCGCCGGAACGTGGCCGCGTTGCCTCGCCGCTCATCGCCGCCCGAGCCCGAAATGGCGCTTCAGCTCGATCATCGCGAGACAGGCATTGGCCGCTTCGCCGCCCTTGTTCTTTTTGTCGACGCGGGCGCGGGCGAGCGCCTGCGCCTCGTTCTCGACGGTGAGGATGCCGAAGCCGAGGGCGAGATTGTGCTCGAGCGCGAGGCGCTGCAGCCCGCCGGCGCTCTCGCTGCAGACATAGTCGTAATGCGTCGTCTCGCCGCGAATGACGCAGCCGAGGGCGAGATAGCCGTCGAAGCGCGCTTCACGCGCGCCGCGCGCCTGCGCCTCGACGGCAAAGCGGATCGCCGCCGGGATCTCGAACGCGCCCGGCACGGCAAAACGCTCATAGCTGGCGCCCGCGGCATCGAGCGCGCCGATCGCACCTTTGGCCAGCTCGTCGGAGATATGCGCGTAGTAGCGCGCCTCGACGATCATGATATGCGGCCCGTCCGCCATCAGCACGTGCCCCCCGGCCGCTCGATCGGGCGCTGGCCGACGACGGCGAGGCCGTAGCCTTCGAGGCCGACGATGGTCCGCCTCGTGTTCGACAGCAGCACCATGTCGCGGATGCCGAGGTCGAGTAGGATCTGGGCGCCGACGCCGTAATTGCGCAGCTCGGCGCCGCCGACCCGCTTGCTCTCCATCAGCACCGGGACCCGGTCCGACCAGCTGTTCGACACCGGCTCGCGGATCAGCACGATGACGCCCCTGCCCTCGCGCCCGATCGCTTCCATCGCGCCGTGCAAGAGGCCGCCGCGATTGCCCTTGTCGTGGCCGAGAACATCCTCGAGCACGTTCAGCGCATGCATGCGCACCAGCACCGGCTCGGGCGTGGTGATATCGCCTTTGACCAGCGCGATATGCTCGACATTGCTGATCTTGTTGGCGTAGATCCGCATCATGAAATCGCCGCCGAAGCGCGAATGGAAGGGCATCTCCAGCTTGCGCTCGACGATGCGGTCGTGGCGGCGGCGATAGGCGATGAGATCGGCGATGGTGGCGATCTTCAAGCCGTGACGCTGGGCGAAGGCGACCAGCTCCGGCCGCCGCGCCATGGTGCCGTCATCGTTCATGATCTCGCAGATGACGCCGGAGGGGTTCAAGCCCGCGAGCCGCGCGAGGTCGACCGCCGCCTCGGTATGGCCGGTGCGCACCAGCACGCCGCCGTCGCGCGCCATCAGCGGAAAGATGTGGCCGGGCGTGACGATGTCCGGCGATCCCTTGCTGGCGTCGATGGCGACGGCGATGGTGCGGGCGCGATCGGGCGCGGAAATGCCGGTGGTGACGCCCTCGCGCGCCTCGATCGAGACGGTGAACGCCGTCTGCAGGCGCGAGGTGTTGAGCTGCGGCATCAGCGGCAAGCCCAGCTGCTCGACCCGCTGGCGCGTCAGCGCCAGGCACACCAGGCCACGGCCGTGCTTGGCCATGAAATTGATCGCATCGGGCGTCGCCATCTGCGCCGGGATGATGATGTCGCCTTCGTTCTCGCGGTTCTCGTCATCGACCAGGATGAACATGCGTCCGTTGCGCGCATCCTCGATGATGTCCTCGATGGGGGAGACGACCTCGACGAAGCTCATGCGAGATCCTTTCCAAGGAGGCGGGCGACGTAGCGGGCGAGAACGTCGATCTCGAGATTGAGAGGGTCGCCGATGGCAGCGCTGCCGAAGGTGGTGTTCGCCTGAGTGTGCGGAATGATGTTGACGCCGAAGCGCCGCCCGTCGACCTCGTTGACGGTGAGCGAGACGCCGTCGAGCGCCACCGCGCCTTTGGGCGCGATCGCCTTCTCGAAAGCGGGCGGCACCTCGATCACGAAGCGCAGCGACTCGCCCTCCGGCCGCCGCGCCACGATCTTGGCGACGGCATCGACATGGCCGCTGAGGATGTGGCCGCCGAGCTCGTCGCCGAGCTTCAAAGCGCGCTCGAGATTGACCGGGGTTCCCGCCCGCCAGCGTCCAAGCGTGCTGCGCGCCAGGGTCTCGGCCGAAGCCTGGACCTTGAACCAGCCGGGCCCGGTCTCGGTCACGGTGAGGCAGACCCCGGCACAAGCGATCGACGCACCGATGGCGATCGCGCCCGTGTCATAGGCGGTGTCGAGGACAAAGCTCGTATCGCCGCCCGCGATCACCGCGCGCACCTTGCCGACATCGCTGATGATCCCGGTAAACATCGTGACAAGACCTTAATGGTTCTGCCGCCCCCTGTCACGGGAGGGCGTCTACCTCGAATTGACAATCGGTCGGCCGCGTCCTCCTCGTGATACGATAACGGGCGAGCGGCGTTGACATCACGGGCCACCCCTAGCAAGCGACCTATTCCTACCCCGCCCAACCTCAATGGAAGTGCCGAAGATGGCGGAGACACCCTCGTTGCTTGATCACGGACCGGCGGGTCCCGCCGCTGGCGCCAAGATCAAGGATCCGCAGCTCCCCGGCGGGTCTGCCGAGGAAGCCCGCCGCATCGGACTGGTCTCGCTCTCCTTGCTCGCCCTCAGCGTAGGCCTCATCGCCGGGTTTGGCGCCGTCGGTTTCCGCGATCTGATCGGGTTCATCCATAACGTTCTCTTTCTCGGCCGCTTCGTCGTGCGCTACGACGCCAACATCTTCACGCCGCCAAGTCCCTGGGGCGCCTTCGTGATCCTGGTGCCGGTCATCGGCGCCGTGGGCGTGACCTTCCTCGTCACCAACTTCGCTCCGGAGGCCAAGGGGCATGGCGTGCCCGAGGTCATGGACGCGATCTACTACAACGGCGGCATCATTCGGCCCGTCGTCGCCGTGGTGAAGTCGCTGGCCTCGGCGATCGCGATCGGCAGCGGAGCGGCGGTCGGCCGCGAGGGACCGATCATCCAGATCGGCTCGTCTTTCGGATCGACGCTCGGACAGATCATACCCATGGCCGCCGGCCAGCGGATCACGCTCGTCGCCGCCGGTGCCGGCGCCGGCATCGCCGCCACCTTCAACACGCCGATCGGCGGCGTCTTGTTCGCCATCGAACTGATGATGCCGGAGGTCAGCGTCAGCACCTTCCTGCCGGTGGCGATCGCGACGGGCACGGCGACGTTCGTCGGACGCTTCTTCTTCGGCCCGCATCCCGCGTTTTTCGTGCCGCCGCTGCCGCCGCTTGGCGTCGATGCCGGCTCGTTCTTCAGCCTCCTCCTCTATGCGGCGCTCGGTCTGATCGTCGGACTGGCGGCGACGGCGTTCATCCGCGGGCTGCATCTGCTCGAGGACATCTTCGATAAGATCAAAGGAAGCTATGTCCGGCACATGCTCGGCATGCTGCTGTCCGGGCTCCTGATGTATGGCCTTTTCGCCGAGTTCGGCCATTACTACGTCGAGGGCGTGGGCTATGCCACGATCCAGGCGATCCTGACGGACAAGCTCTCGGCGGCGGCCTGGCTGCTTCTATTGCTGTTCTTCTGCAAGCTGCTGGCGACCTCCCTAGCCCTCGGCTCGGGCTCTTCGGGCGGCATCTTCTCGCCCTCGCTCTTCATGGGCGCCACCATTGGCGGCGCCTTCGCAGCATCGCTCTCGGCGCTCGGCCTGCCCGTCGCCATCAACGTCCCGTCCTTCGCCATTGTGGGAATGGGCGCGATGGTCGGCGGCGGAACCGGCGCGGTCATGACCGCGGTGACGATGATCTTCGAGATGACGCGCGACTACGACATCGTGATGCCGATGATCATAGCCGTGGCAATGAGCGTCGGCATACGCCGGGTGCTGTCGCGCGAGAACATTTACACGCTGAAGCTGTTCCGCCGCGGACACGTCATACCGAAGGCGCTGCACGCCAACATGTTCCTCGTGCGACGCGCCAGGGACGTAATGGACGCGGATTTTGTCCTGGCGCCGGCGACGATGAGCTTCGATGCCTTCCTGGCTGAGCCCGAGCATCGCGGCCGGCTGCGTTATGTGGTGATCACCGATGGCAACCGCATCCGGGGCGTGCTGCGCGTCAACACGGCGCTGCGGCGGGTGCCACAAAGCGCACAAGGCGGCGTCACGTTGGGCGAGCTCGCCAGCCGGGAGTTCACCGTCGTGCGCGAAGACGACATCGCTTTCGATGTGATCCGGCGGATGTGGCGCAAACGCGCCTCGATGGCGCTGGTGGTGAGCGGCAGCCACGTGCCGCGGCCCGAGAGCATCGCCGGCGTGATCTCGAAAGAGCATGTTGCGGATTCGGTCGCCAACAGCGTCAAGGTATACCCGGGCTGAGGCGACGAGGGGGGTGACGGAGGAGAGCCGCCAGGAAAGGAGGACGTCGCCGTGACCGTACCTTGTCCGACCGTGGAATGGCCGAGTTTCCTCGAGGAGTGCGGGCCCGCCGAAGACCCCTCGATCTTGCTGAGGGGAACCGCCCGCATCGGCGGCACGCGCGTTGCGGTGGTGGCGATCCGGATCAAACCCGAGCTTCGCCGCGCGCCCGACTATCGGCAGGACGTGCCGTCGGCGGCCTACGAGACTGGCGCGCTCGATACGATGCTCGAAGAGTTCGAATACCTGACGGACGAGTTGACTGTCGTCGCCGGCGGCGCCGGGCGAAGCATCGTTCGGTTGCAGACCGGGCCCTACGTCATGGGCGTCCTCCCGGCCGGGTGAGCGGCCGAGCCGTTTGACCGGGCGCCGCCACCTGCGATAGCGTTTGCGAGATTTTTGCGTTCGGGAGGACATGCCGTGGAGCGCACCGGCCCGTCAACCGCCGCGCCCGTCGCCGGCTTACGTATCGAGCCGCTTTCGGGCGGTCTCGGCGCCGAAATCCGCGATTTCCAGATCGCCGACACCGATGATGCGGCCTTCGCCACGCTCTATGCGGCTTTTCTCGAGCACCAGCTGCTGCTCTTCCGCGCCCAGCTTCTGCCGCCCGCCGCCCAGGTTGCCTTCGCCCGGCGCTTCGGCGAGGTGCAAGTGCATGTGATGGACCAGTATCACGCCAGCGCACATCCCGAGCTTTACACCTTGTCGAATCTGGGTCCCGACGGAAAGCCGAGCGGCAAGCATCCCGACCGCGGCACTCTCGAATGGCACACCGACGGCTCCTGGCGCCGCGTCACGGGTCAGGCCACGATGCTCTACGCCGAGCGGATTCCCGCGACCGGCGGCGAGACGAGCTTTGCCGACATGTATTCGGCCTATGACGCGCTGGACCCGGCCGAGCGCGCGCGCCTCGCCGACTTGCGCGCGATTCACAATCTCGATTTCTCGCGCGACCGCCGGCATGGCGAAGAACCGCTCAGCGACGCGCAGCGCCGGGCGGTGCCGCCGGTCGACCACCCGATCTTGCGCACCCATCCCGAGACCGGCCGGCCCTGCGTCTTCCTGGGGGATCATGCCGAGAGTATCGAGGGCATGGCGTACGCCGCCGGGCGCGCGCTCATCGACGATCTGAACCAGCGGCTCGTCGCCGGCGCGCGCATCTACACGCATCATTGGCGCCCCGGCGATTTCATCGTCTGGGACAACCGCTGCCTGTTGCACCGGGCCGGCCGCTACGACACCGCCCGCGAGCCGCGCGTCATCCGCCGCTGCACGGTGATCGGCGATGCGCCCTACTATCGGCCGGAAAGGACCGAACCGGCGCGGCGCCGGAGCTAGGGCCGGCGCTTGGCGGGAGCATCGCCCAAGGCGGCGCGCAGCTGGGATGCCAGCTCGGCAACTTTGAACGGCTTGCGCACCACCGCGACGCCCTCGATCTCGACACTGGTGAGCCCATCGGGCGCATATCCCGTCATGAACAGCGCCTTCAGCTCCGGCCGCTGCCGTCGCGCCTGGTATAGCAGCTCGGCGCCGTTCATTTCGGGCATGGCATAGTCGATCAGCATCAGGTTTATGCCTGCATCCACTCCCACAATATCCAGCGCGTTCTTGGCGTCGACCGCCTCGATGACCTCGTAACCGAAGCCGGCGAGGCAGGTGGCGACAAACTCGCGCACCTCGGCGTCGTCATCGACCACCAGGATGCGCGCCGGCTGGCGCGGCGACAGATCGATGCGCTCGGTCACGCCCCGAGGCTCCAGCGCCGCCCGCGCCGCGCGCGGCAGGTAAACGCGCACCGTTGTGCCCGCACCCGGCCGGCTGTCGATATCGACGCCGCCGCCGAGCTGGCGCGCGATGCCGTAGACCTGGCTCAGCCCAAGGCCGCTCCCGCGCCCCACCTGCTTGGTGGTGAAGAACGGCTCGAATGCCTTTTCCCTGACCTCCTCGCTCATGCCCGTGCCATTGTCCGCGAGCGAAAGCACGACATAGTCGCCGACGGCGAGCTCTCCGGGATGACCGTCGCGCGCGATGCGCATGTTCTCGAGCTTGATCGTCAGCACACCGCCATTGGGCATCGCATCGCGCGCGTTGATGGCGAGGTTGAGGATCACCAGCTCCAGCTGATTGACGTCGACCGTCGCCGGCCACAGCTCGCCGCCCGATCGCGGCGCGTCGATCCGTATGGTAGCGCCAATGGTGGATTGAAGGATGTCGGTCATGCCGGCGACAAGCCGGTTGAGATCCACGGCCTGGCGCTCGAGACGCTGCTTGCGCGCGAAAGCAAGCAGCTGTTGCGTCAGCTTCGCGCCACGCTCCGCGGCGCGCCGGGCGCCGTCGAGCATGCGGCGGAGCGTCGGATCGAGCGAGCGCTGCGCGACCAGCTCGAGGTTGCCCAGGATGCTGGTGAGCAGATTGTTGAAGTCGTGCGCCACCCCGCCGGTCAGCAGTCCGATCGCCTCCATCTTCTGGCTCTGGCGCAGCGCCTCTTCCGTCGCCTGCCGTTCGGTCACATCGTGCGTACTGACGAGCAGCTTTGCGACCCGGCCTTCCGGATCGCAGATCGGCACCACCGTCGCCTGCATGATGCGGGTACCCGTGGGGAAGGAATAGGTATCCTCGTACGTGATCGGCGTCCCGGTGTCGCGGCAGCGCCGGAAACGCTGGGTCAGCCGATCGCCGAGGTCGCGCGAAAACATGTCATAGGCGGTCCTGCCGATGAACTCCGCCGACTTCCAGCCCGTGGTCTTTTCATGCGAGGGGTTGGCGGCTTCGTAAACGAAACGGCCATCGGGTGTAGCCGAAAGCAGGATGAGACCCGCCGTGGTGTGCTCGAAGACGGCGGCATAGCGCGCCTCGAGCGTGTCGTTGCGCTGCTGCAGCGCCTCGCGGGCCCGGTTCCGCTCGGTCGTGTCGAGGAATGTGCCGACCATGCGCAGCGGCCGCCCGTCCGGATCGTAGATCGGGCGCCCGCGCGCCAGGATCCAATGCACGCTTCCGTCCGGCCAGATCGTACGCAGTTCGAATTCATAATCGTTGCCGCTCGCCACCGCCCGCTGGACCGCCGCCAGCTTGTCCTCGAGATCCTCGGGATGGATCGTCGACAGCAGCGTCGCGTAGGTGAACCCGGCATCGGGCGGCAGGCCGAACAGCGCCTTGCCACGGTCCGAGACCTCGAACACCTCGCTCTTCAGGTCGAGCGACCAGGAGCCGAGCTTGCCGGCCTCGAGCGCCAGCGCCAGACGCTGCTCGCTCTCGCGCAGCGCCTCTTCGGTACGCTTGCGCGCCGTGATGTCATTGACGATGCTGAGGCAATAGAGCGGCCGGTCCGCGGCATCGCGCACGAGAGAGACGGTCAATTCGGCCCAGATGATCTCGCCATTGCCGCGGATATAGCGCTTCTCCATGCTGAAGGTCGCGATCTCGCTGGCGATCGCGCGCTTGAGCAACGTCAGATCCGCCTCGAGGTCGTCGCGGTGCGTAAGGTCTTGAAAGCGCTGCCGCAACAAGGCGTCGCGCGAATAGCCGAGGATGTCGCAGAGCTTGCGATTGACGCGCAGGAAACGGCCGTCGAGCGCGACATGCGCGACGCCGACGGCCGCGTGTTCGAACGTCTCGCGCAGCGAAGCTACCCCATTGCGTTGTTGGGTCCCGGCGACCGTGCGAGCGGGCCATAGCGCAGCCCCTGACCCGATCGCATCGAACGCACGGCCTTGCCCCTCGACCAAGCCGTCGCTCCCGATGTTAGCGGCGCGCGAAGGGCCTGACGATTGCAATCTCGTGCGCGCCCCACACGCATCGGGTCGCTTCGATAGTTCTCGTTGCCGCGTGACGCTTTTCCCAAACCGAGGGTTTCAGCCCGAACCAACCGGTGGCGCTCGCATCAAGGCCATTATGCGATGTGAGCATGGCGTTCCTCGATCGGCGCTGCTTCTAGCGCCGGCGCAGCGTCTCCAGCACGTCGTCGCCCACCGTCTCCAACGCGATACGCTCGAAGCGCCGCGCATCGGCAAGGTGCTGGAGGCCGAAGCCGGCGACCGCGGGGATGCCGTCGCCGCCGACCAGCACCGGCGCGTGGAACCAGGCCAGCCGATCGACGAGCCCGGCGCGCAACAGCACCGCCGCCAAGGTCGAGCCGCCTTCCACCAGCACCCGCGTCAGGCCGCGCCGGCCGAGCTCCTGGAAGGCGGCGTTCATGTCGACCATGTGCGCCGGCGTCGGCGGCACCTCGATCAGCTCGACGCCGCAGCTGAGGAAGGCTTCGCGCCGCGCCGCATCGCCGTGACGCAGCGTGATGAACCAGGTCGGCACCTGCCGCGCCTCGGCGACGACGCGCGCGGTGAGCGGCACGTTGAGCCGGCTGTCGAGCACGATGCGCACCGGGCTCTGGTGATCGAGCCCGGGCAGCCGGCAGGTGAGCAGCGGATCGTCGGTGATCACCGTATTGCTGCCGATCAGCACCGCATCGTGGCTCGCGCGCAGCAGATGGGCGCGGTCGCGCGCCAGCTCGCCGGTGATCCAGCGGCTTTCGCCGATGGCGGTGGCGAGCTGGCCGTCGAGCGTCGTGGCCAGCTTCAAGGTCACCAGCGGCCGGCCCTGGCGCAGCCGCAGGAAAAAGCCGGCATTGATCTCTTCCGCCTCGGCGGCAGCCAGCCCGACCGCGACCTCGATGCCGGCCTCGCGCAGCCGCGCGATGCCCTGGCCCGAGACGCGCGGGTCGGGATCCTCGAGCGGCATCACCACGCGTGCGACACCGCCGGCGATCAGCGCGTCGGTGCAAGGCGGCGTCTTGCCCCAGTGGCAGCAGGGCTCGAGGCTGACATAGGCGGTGGCGCCGCGCGCCGCCTCGCCGGCCCGCCGGAGCGCCTCGGTCTCGCCATGCGGCCGCCCGCCCGGCTGGGTCCAGCCGCGGCCGACGACGCGCCCTTCTTTCACCAGCACGCAGCCGACCGCCGGGTTGGGCGAGACCGAGCCAAGCCCGCGCCGCGCCAGCGCCAGCGCCGCTTTCATATGGCCGAGATCGTTCATGGCGGCGGAATTCCGGAGCCCGCTAATCGCCGTCGACGGTGTTGCCGATCCGGTGGATGAACTCGCCGAAATCCTTGGCCTCGCGGAAATTGCGGTAGACCGAGGCAAAGCGCACATAGGCGACCTGGTCGAGCGAGGCCAGCGCTTCCATCACCAGCTCGCCGATGAGCTCGCTCGGAATGTCGGTTTCGCCGGAGCTTTCGAGCTGGCGCACGATCGAGTTGATGACGCGCTCGACCCGCTCCGGCTCGACCGGCCGTTTCCTCAACGACACATGGATCGAGCGCGCGAGCTTGTCGCGGTCGAAAGGCTCGCGCTGACCGTTCTTCTTGATGACGGTGAGCTCGCGCAGCTGCACCCGCTCGAAGGTGGTAAAGCGCGCGGCGCAATTGGGGCAAAGGCGCCGCCGCCGGATCGCAGCGCGATCGTCGGTCGGCCGCGAATCCTTCACTTGCGTATCTTCCGAGCCGCAGAACGGACAGCGCATCCCTTACCTCCCCCTCGCCACCGCGGCGGCGCTCACGCCGGATAGACCGGGAAGCGGGCGCAGAGCGCGCTCACCTTCCGCCGCACCGCCGCCTCGACCGCGTGATTGTCCTCGCCCTTGGCGGCAAGCCCGTCGAGCACCTCGGCGATCAGCCCGCCCACCTGGCGGAACTCGGCCTGGCCGAAGCCGCGCGTCGTCGCCGCCGGGCTGCCGAGGCGGATGCCCGAGGTGACGGTCGGCTTCTCCGGATCGAAGGGAATGCCGTTCTTGTTGCAGGTGATGCCGGCGCGCTCGAGCGCCGTCTCGGCGACTTTGCCGGTGAGCTTCTTCGGCCGGAGATCGACCAGCATGAGATGCGAATCCGTGCCGCCCGAGACGATGGCAAGGCCGCTCTCGGCTAGGCTCGCGGCGAGGGCGCGCGCATTCTCCAGCACGGCCCGCGCATAGGTGCGGAACGCCGGGGTGAGCGCCTCGCCCAGCGCCACCGCCTTGGCGGCGATGACATGCTCGAGCGGCCCGCCCTGCAGCCCGGGGAAGACGGCGCTGTTGATCTTCTTGCCGAGCTCCTCGTCATTGCCGAGGACCATGCCGCCGCGCGGGCCCCGCAGCGTCTTGTGCGTCGTCGTCGTCACCACATGAGCATGGGGCAGCGGGCTCGGAAAGACGCCGCCGGCGACGAGGCCGGCGAAATGCGCCATGTCGACCATCAGCACGGCGCCGATCTCGTCGGCGATGCGGCGCAGGCGGGCGAAATCGATGACCCGCGAATAGGCCGAGCCGCCGGCGATGATGAGGCGCGGCCGCTCGGCGTGCGCCACGCTCTCGAGCTGATCATAGTCGATGAGCGCGCTATCGCGGCGCACGCCATAGCTGACGACGCGGAACCACTTGCCCGAGACGTTGACGGGCGAGCCATGGGTCAGATGCCCGCCCGCGGCCAGATCCATGCCCAGCACCGTGTCGCCCGGCTTGAGGCAGGCGAGGAACACCGCCTGGTTCGCCTGCGAGCCGGAATGCGGCTGCACATTGGCGAAGCTGCAGCCGAACAGCTTCTTGGCGCGATCGATGGCGAGCTGCTCGGCCTGATCGACATATTCGCAACCGCCGTAATAGCGCCGGCCGGGGTAGCCTTCGGCGTATTTGTTGGTCAGCACCGAGCCCTGCGCCTCGAGCACGGCGCGCGACACGATATTCTCGGAGGCGATCAGCTCGATCTGGTCGCGTTGGCGCTGCAATTCACGGCCGATCGCCGCGGCGATCTCGGGATCGCTCTCCGCCAGCGACGCGGTAAAGAAGCGGTCGGGTAGAGCGAGGTCAACGGCGGTGGTGCGAGAGGACATGACGGGGACCTGTCTGGGGATGGGGGCGGTCAGGACAGCTTGGCGACGCGACGCGCATGGCGGCCGCCATCGAAGGCGGTGGTGAAGAACGTCGTGAGGCAGTCCTTCGCCAGCTCCGCGCCGAGAAGGCGCCCGCCCAGGACGAGAACATTCGCGTCGTTATGTTGACGTGCGAGGCGCGCGGTCAAGGCATCGTGCACCAGCGCGCCGCGCAGCTCGCGGTGGCGATTGACCGCGATCGACATGCCGATGCCGCTGCCGCAGATCAGCACACCGCGCGCGGCCTGCCCCGCGCGCATCGCCGCGGTGAGCCGTTCGGCCATGTCGGGATAATCGACGGCCTCGGCATTGGCCGTGCCGAGATCGAGCACGGTGAAGCCCAGCGTGCGCAGCTCCGGCACCAGGATGTTTTTCAGCTCGAAGCCGCCATGATCGGCAGCGATGGCGACGGTTTCGGACATCGACATCCACGGGCACGATTATGCCGCGTGATCCTACCAGATGTCGCGGTGGCATGCCAGCCACCTACCATTCGTCGCGTGTCGTCGCGTTTCGCGCTGTCGTTGTACCGCCTTGCCAAAGTGGACGAGCCGGGCGATCCGACTAAAACGCGGTTGCATGCTCGAACATCTTTACCATTGGTTCGTCGATATTGCCGTTTTGTCTTGGGAAGTTGCGCTCTTGCCCACCTATATCGACTTTTCAAAGTGTTCATTATTCTTGCCCCAAGTGGTTTTGATTGACAGCCGAGAATCGCCCTGCAATCATGCCAATGAATTCTGTTACTTCACTGGGGGGAGGTTCGGTAATGGCCGAACTAGCGCCAAACAAGGTGCCGGAGGAGGAACTGCTGCGCATGACGGCCGATGTGGTGGCCGCTTACGTCAGCAACAATGCGCTGCCGACCGGGCAGCTCGCCGAAGTCATCAGCGCCGTCTATCAGTCGTTGAAAGCGCTCGAGGGCAGAGGCGGCGATCAGAAATCGGAGCCGCTGAAGCCCGCCGTGCCGATCCGCAAATCGATCACGCCCGACTATCTCATCTGCCTCGAAGACGGCAAGAAGCTGAAGATGCTGAAGCGGCATCTGCGCTCGACCTACAACATGACGCCGGACGAGTATCGCCAGAAATGGAGCCTGCCGGCGGATTATCCCATGGTCGCGCCGAACTACGCGCAGCAGCGCTCTGCCTTCGCCAAGAAAATCGGCCTCGGCCGCGGCCCCGGCCGCCCGCCCGGCAAGCGCCCCGCCGCGGCGAAGAAGTAACCGCTGAAAAAGCGCTACCACGGAGGCACGGAGGACACGGAGACCAAATGTTTGGCGCGCCGCGCGCGCCATCCTTCCTTCTCCGTGTCCTCCGTGCCTCCGTGGTGATTCTTCTGGCGCCTCCTTCCCCGCGCGGTACCATGGGCGGAAAGACCAGGGAGGAAGCCGCATGGCGGTGTCGATCCGTCCCATCCAGGGCGATTTCGTCGGCGAGGTATCGGGCATCGAGCTGGCGCGGCCGCTCGCCGCCGACGACGCGTCGGCGCTGCGACGGGCGATCGACGATCTCGCCGTTCTGGTCTTCCCCGACCAGCAGCTTTCGGACGAGCAGCAGCTCGCCTTCACCCGCCATTTCGGCGCGATCGAGAACAGCGCCGGCGGCCATATCGCCAAGCCCGAGCAGCATCGCCTCGGCCGGGAGATGATCGACGTCTCAAACCTGGATCAAAGCGGCCGGCCGCTCGAGCGCGGTGACCGGCGGCGCCTCTTCAATCTCGGCAACCGGCTCTGGCATTCCGACAGCTCCTACCGCGCCGTCCCGGCGAAGTATTCGCTGCTCTCGGGGCGCCGCATCGCCCACCGCGGCGGCGACACCGAATTCGCCGATATGCGCGCCGCCTATGACGCGCTCGACGCGGCGACGCAGGCGGAGATCGCGACGCTGGTAACCGAGCATTCCCTGATCCATTCGCGCGGCGCGCTCGGCTTCACCGAGCTGTCGCCGGAAGAGCGCGCCATGTTTTGCCCGGTGCATCAGCGCCTGGTGCGCACGCATCCCGCGACCGGGCGACAATCGCTGTTCCTCTCCTCCCATGCCGGCGCCATCCTCGGCTGGCCGGTGCCGGAGGCGCGCGCCTTTCTGCGCGACTTGACCGAGCATGCGACGGCGCCGCGCTTCGTCTATGTCCATCGCTGGCGGGCCTTCGATCTCGTCATGTGGGACAATCGCCAGACCATGCATCGGGTGCGCCGCTTCGATGAAAGCGAGCCGCGCGACATGCGCCGCACCACCGTCGCCGGCGACGCGCCCACGGCGCCGCAGCCGGCGGCCTGCTGAAGGAGAGCGCGATGATCCGCTATCAGAAGCTCGGCTATGTCGAGCTCAACGTCACCGACCCCGCCCGCTCGCGCGCCTTCTACGAGCGCATCGTCGGCCTCGAATTCGTCGGCGAGGGCGCCGACGGCGAAGTGCTGCTGCGCTGCGACAGCGACCATCACAACATCGTGCTCCATCGCGCCGCGCGGCCGGGGCTGAAGCGCGTCGGCTGGATGCTCGAGGATGAGAGCCAGTTCGAGCGGCTGCACGGCCGCTTCGCCGAGCACGGCATCGCCTGGCGCGAGGTCCCGGCCGAAGAATCCCGGCGCCGCCATCTCGGCCGCGTCACGCGCATGGTCGAGCCCAGCAGCGGCACCACCTTCGAGTTCTATCGGCCGGCGGAAACGCGCCCCTACGCCTTTGCGACCAGCGTCGCGAAGATCCAGCGCATCGGCCATGCGGTGATCCGCACCGCGCAGTACCGCGCCGTCACCGCCTTCTTGCGCGACGTGCTCAATTTCGCGGAATCGGATGCGATCGGCGAAGCGATCAGCTTCTTCCGCTGCTTTCCCAACCCCTATCACCACGGCTTCGGCGTCGCCAACGCCGCCGCGGATGGCTGGCATCACGTCAATTTCATGGTGACGGAGATCGACGATATCGGCCGCGCCCTGCACCGCCTCCGCGGCGCCGAAGTGCCGATCGTCTACGGCCCCGGCCGCCATCCCGCTTCGAGCAGCGTTTTCCTCTATTGGCTCGATCCCGACGGCATGACCGTCGAATACAGCTTCGGCATGGAGCAATTCCCCGAGCACGCCCCTCGCCTGCCCCGCCGCTTGCCGCCGGGCCCCGAATTCTTCGACAGCTGGGGCAGCCGCCCCGATCCGCGCATGGCGCGCGCGGGCGAGCTGGAGCGCGCCGCGGTCTAATCTCCGATCCCGCGCCCTGCCTCGGCGCGGAACCATGCCGCCGTCGCGTCATCGGCGGGGAAGAAGCATTCGATGCGGACCTCCTGCAGGGTCACATCATGCGCCGTGCCCAAGGTGGCGATGGTGGTGAAAAGCCGCAGCGCCGTCGCCTCCTTGCGGAACTCGATGGCGAGCACCGGCGCCCGCGCCTCGGCCGGCGGCGTCGCGCGCGACAGCGCGGGAAGGCCGGGATAGGCCATGAGGCGCTGCAGCAGCGCCGCGGTCTCGGCGGTGCCGTCGGCAATCGCATCGGCCTGCACGCCGCGCAGGAAATAGAGCGCGACCTCGTCCCAATTGGCGATCAAGGGCCGGAGCCCCGCCGGCGAGACCAGCGCCTCAGCGAGGTTGACGGGCCCTTGCGGCACCGCGCCCAGGAGAAAGACGACGAACCGCCCGGCGCCGGCATTGGCGCGCAGCATGTTCCAGCGCCGATCGACGACGAAAGCCGGATAGGGCTCCTGCTGCGCCAGCATGAAATCGAGCGCGGCGTTCACTTTGGCCAGCTCGGGCGCGGCGAGATCGCTCTCCCGCCAGGCTGGCGCATAGCCGGCGGCGAGCAGCAGCGCGTTCTGCTGGCGCAGCGGCACGTCGAGCGCGGCGCAGAGCCGCAAGACCATGTCGCGGCTGGGGCCGGTGCGGCCGGATTCGAGAAAGCTGATATGGCGCTGCGAGGTCTCCGCATCGCCGGCGAGGTCGAGCTGCGACAGCCCGCGCCGGTCGCGCCACCAGCGCAGCCCCTCGCCGAAGCTGGCACCGGGCTGTCTCATTTGGCTTTGGGCTCCAGCACCATCTGCGTTTGCGTCACCAGCGCGACGAGGCGGCCTTCGCCGGTGGTGACGCGCGTCTGCCACACCATGGTGCGTTTGCCGCGATGCACCGGGGTGGTCTCGCCGAGGACCACCGTTCCGACCGGCGCCGACGCCAGGAAGTTGGTCTTGGATTCGAGCGTGGTGGTGCCGGCGCCCTCGGGCAGGTTCAGCACCGTCGCGGCGGCGCCGAGCGTATCGGCAAAGGCCATGATCGCGCCGCCATGCAGCACCGCCGGCCGCGTGCACAGCTCCTCCCGCACCGGCAGCTCGGCCGTCACCCCGTCCTTGCCGGCGCTGACATAGCGAATGCCGAGCAGGCTCGCGAAAGGCAGCGGCATCTGCTGCAGCCGCTCGAGATCATTCATGGCTCCCTCCCCGTC
This sequence comes from Allostellaceae bacterium, assembly GCA_035509275.1. GTDB lineage: Bacteria > Pseudomonadota > Alphaproteobacteria > ATCC43930 > CGMCC-115725 > DAHUYF01. The sequence goes on from DATJLU010000115.1 coordinate 29,541, forward strand.
TCCGCAGCACGGCTCGCAGAAGATTCACCACAGAGACACGGAGGGCACAGAGAAGCGAGCTGTCCGATCGAACGGATTCAGTTCCCCGTCATTCCCGCGAAAGCGGGAATCCATGGCGGTGGACCCCCGCTTTCGCGGGGGTGACGGATAGGGTGATGCCATAACCGGATCGCCCCAGTCCCTCCGTGCCTCCGTGGTGAACCTTGTCTGCGATGGCGCAGCAGCTCACTCTGCCCACCGGCGGCGCTGAGAACAATAACCTCGGAGGTAATCGCGGCGGCGACCCGCCCGGTTACTTCAGCTCGACCCGCTGCCCGTTATGCCAGGTGTAGACGACATAGTTGGGGCCGACGACATCGCCCTTCTGGTCGAAGCCGACCGTGCCGATGACCGTGTCGAACTTGTTGGCGTGCATCGCCTTCGACACGTCGTCGAGCTTGTCGGACTTGGCCAGCGCCACCGCCTGGGCATAGACCTGCATCGCCGCATAGGTAAAGAGCGTATAGCCCTCGGGCTCGAAGCCTTGGGCGCGGAACTCCTTCACGACCGCCTGCGCCGTCGGCATGTTGCGCGGCTCCGGCGGGAAGGTCATCAGCGAGCCCTCGCCCGCCGGTCCGGTGATCGTCCAGAACTCGTCGGTGGCGAGCGCATCGCCCGCCATCAGCGGCGCCTTCAACCCCTGCTCCTGCGCCTGGCGGACCAGGAGCCCGGCCTCGGTGTGATAGCCGCCGAGATAGATGAGCGCGATATGCGCTTCCTTCATCTTGCTGATGAGGGCCGAGAAATCCTTGTCGTCGGCATTGGTCGATTCATACATCGCCTCCTGCAGCCCGGCGGCGTTCATCGCCTTCTTCGTCTCCTCGGCAAGGCCGGCGCCATAGGCCGATTTGTCGTCGAGGATCGCCACCGCCTTGCCTTTGTAATGCGCGGCGATGTACTGGCCGGCGACGCGGCCTTGCGCATCGTCGCGGCCGCAGACGCGGAAGATGTTGTTCCAGCCCTTCTTGAAGGCATCGTCGGTGAAGGCGGGATTGGTCGAGGCCGGAGAGATCTGCAGGATGCCGTTATCGGCATAGACCGCTGATGCCGGAATCGACGAGCCGGAACAGTAATGGCCGTCGACGAAGAGCACGCCGTCATTGGCCATCTTGTTGGCGACGGCGACGGCCTGCTTCGGATCGCAGGCATCGTCGCCGACGGAGAGCTTGAGCTGCTGGCCGAGGACGCCGCCCTTGGCGTCGATATCCTTCACCGCCATGTCGGCGCCGCGCCGCATCTGCTCGCCGAAGGCGGCGTATTCGCCGGTGATCGGCCCGACAATGGCGACCTTGATATCGTCGGCCCAGGCAGGCGCAGCCGCCAGCACAACGGCGAAGAGGAGAGGCGCGGCAAGTTGCTTCATCGACGGGAACTCCTTCGTGTTGCGAAACCTTAGCAAAGTGCCCCGGCCGGTGTCAGCGGCGCTCGCGCCAGGAGAACGGCCCGGCCGCCTCGTAAAGCCAGGGATATTGTCGCACCATGAGCTGCGCCCGACTCGCGCGATAGGCGATGACCGCAAGCAGCAGCAGGATCGCCACGGCCAAGGCGTAGCCGCTCGCTGAGAGCAGTTCGCCGCGGAAGAGAGCGTAGAGCAGGAAGCGGTCCCCCAAGGCCAGCAGCGCCGCATAGGGCACGGCTTGCCAGAGCGGCCGCCAGTTCCGCGCCAGCGCCCGCCCGGTTGCCAGCGCCGCAGCACCGAAGATCACGGCCATGACGAGGAAGCTCGCCGGCGTCGCGCCCAGCAGCGCCGCCATCATCGCCCGCCCTCGAGATAGGCGGCGCGCACCTCGGGGTTGGCGAGCAGCTCGCGGCCGCTGCCGGACAGCGTGATGCGGCCGGTCTGCATGACATAGGCGCGATGCGCGAGGCGGAGCGCATGGAAGGCGTTCTGCTCGACCAGAAAGACCGTCACCTTCTGCTGCTGGTTGATCTCGCGGATCACCTCGAAGATCTGCTTGACGATGAGCGGCGCGAGGCCGAGCGACGGCTCGTCCAGAAGCAGGAGCCGCGGCCGGCTCATCAGCGCCCGGCCGATCGCCAGCATCTGCTGCTCGCCGCCCGAGAGCGTGCCGCCGCGTTGCGCCTGGCGCCGCTCCAGCACCGGAAACAGCGTGAAGACGCGGCGCAGATCCTCGGCGAACCAGGCGGGCTCGGCGAGCGTCGCGCCGATCTGCAGATTCTCCAGCACCGTCATGCGCGGGAAGATGCGGCGGCCCTCCGGCGCATGGGCGATACCGCGCCGCATGATGTCATGCGTCGGCAGCGCCGTGATCTCGGCGCCGCCGAAAAGGATGCGCCCTTGCGCGGCCGGCGGCCGGCCGCACAGCGTCATCAGCAAGGTCGATTTGCCGGCGCCATTGGCGCCGATGAGCGCGGCGATCTCGCCTTCGGCAACGGCGAGATCGACGCCTTTCAGCGCCTCGATATTGCCGTAGAAGGTATGGACGCCGGTGAGCTCGAGCAGCATTTCTCAGGCCCGTTCGACGAGATCGCGCGCGATCTCGGGCGGCAGCTCGTCGCTCTCCTCTTCGCCGAGATAGGCCTTGATCACGGCGGGGTCGCTGCGCACCGCGGCGGGCGTGCCCTCGGCGATCTTGCGGCCGTAATCGAGCACGATGACCCGGTCGGAAATCCCCATGACGACGCTCATGTCATGCTCGATCAGCAGCACGCCGATGCCGAGCTCGTCGCGCACCGCGAGCAGCAGCGCGTTGAGCTCGGCCGATTCACGCGGGTTGAGGCCGGCGGCCGGCTCGTCGAGGCAGAGCAGCGCCGGCTCGGTGCAGAGCGCGCGCGCGATTTCCAGCCGGCGCTGCGCGCCATAGGGCAGGCTGCCGGCGGGCGCATCGGCGCGTTCGACGAGGCCGACGCGGTCGAGCCAATGGCGCGCCGTCTCCACCGCTGCCGCCTCGGCGCGGCGATAGCGCGGCAGCCCCAACAGCCCGCCGACGGTCCAGAGGCTGGCGCGCATCAGCCGGTTGTGCTGCGCGACGACGAGGTTCTCCAGCACCGTCATGCCGGCGAAGAGGCGAATGTTCTGGAAGGTGCGCGCGATGCCCGCTTCGCGCGCGATGCGGTAGCCATCCATGCGCTCGAGCAGGAAGCGGCGCCCGCTGCGATGCAGCGTCAGGCGCCCGACGCCGGGCCGATAAAACCCGGTGAGACAGTTGAACACCGTCGTTTTGCCTGCACCGTTGGGGCCGATGATGGCGGTGATCTCGCGCTCGCGCGCGGCGAAGGAGAGATCATCGACGGCGACGAGGCCGCCGAAGCGCATCGAGAGGTGCTCGACCTCGAGCAGCGCCGCGCTCATCCGCTGGGCTCGCGCAGCGGGTTGAGGCGAAGGCTCGGCTCGCGCCGGGCCATCAGCCCGCGCGGCCGCCAGATCATGATGCCGATCATCGCCGCGCCGAACAGCAGCATGCGGTATTGCGCCAGCTCGCGGCCGAATTCCGGCAAGGTCACCAGCACCACCGCCGCCAACACGACGCCGAGCTGGCTGCCGGCGCCGCCGAGGACGACGATGGCGAGGATGGTGGCGCTCTCGATGAAGGTGAAGCTTTCGGGGCTGATGAAGCCCTGGCGCGTCGCGAAGAAGGAGCCGGCAAATCCGCCCAGCATCGCGCCGATGGCGAAGGCCGAGAGCTTCACCGTGGTCGGGTTGATGCCAAGCGCCCGGCAGGCGATCTCGTCCTCGCGCAGCGCCTCCCAGGCGCGGCCGATCGGCAGGCGCCGCAGCCGCAAGGTGAAGGCGTTGGTGATGAGCGCCAGCGCCAGGATGACGTAGTAGAGAAAGACGATGCGCTGTCCGGGGTTGAAGGCGATGTGGAAGAAGTCGCTGAAGGTGGTGACGCCGGGCGGAGCCCGGCGGTCGAAGGGCATGCCGAAGAAGCTCGGCCGCGGCACGTTGCTGATGCCGTTGGGGCCGTTGGTCACCGGCACCCAATTGATCAGCACCAGGCGGACGATCTCGCCGAAGCCCAGGGTGACGATGGCGAGGTAGTCGCCGCGCAGCCGCAACACCGGGAAGCCCAGGGTGAGGCCGAAGGAGGCGGCGAGCAACCCGGCGAGCGGCAGCCCCTCCCAGAACGAGAGCCCGAACCATTGCGCGAACAGCGCGAAGGAATAGGCGCCGACGGCATAGAAGGCGACATAGCCGAGATCGAGCAGGCCGGCGAGCCCGACCACGACATTCAGCCCCCAGCCCAGCATGACATAGATCAGCACGGTGGTGCCGAGGTCGACGAGATAGCGCGACGAGAACGGCAGGAAGGGCAGCGCCGCGGCGAAGACAACGAGCAGCGCGCCGAAGATCCGGGTCTGCCGCAGCGGCGCCAGGCGCAGCGGCACCGCCCAGGCCGGCGGCGACGGCCTCAACGCGCGCAGCAGAGCGATCGCGATGCGCCCGGCGAAGACGGCAGCGACGCCGACGGCGACCCAGCCGAAGCGCAGGCTGATGCCGAGCACGGCGTTTTTCTCGACGGTTTGGAAGCCGACCAGCGGGATCGCCAGCACCAGCGCCACCGCGGCGGCCAGCATCGCATCCCGGAGCACTCTACCCCACGCGACGCGCTGCAGCCGCGGCAGCGCCTCACCCGTCATCACACCTTCTCCACATCGGGCCGTCCGAGCAGCCCCGTCGGCCGGAAGATCAGCACCAGCACCAGGATGACGAAGACCGAGACATCCTTGTACTCGACCGAGAAATAGCCGGACCAGAACGCCTCGATGAGGCCGATGAGGAGGCCGCCCAGCATAGCGCCGGGCAGCGAGCCGATGCCGCCCAGCACGGCGGCGGTGAACGCCTTGATACCGGCGAGGAAGCCGATGAAGAAATCGATGACGCCGTAATAGAGCGTCACCATCAGCCCGGCGACGGCGGCGAGCGCCGCGCCGATGACGAAGGTCGTCGATATGGTGCGGTCGACATCGATGCCGAGCAGCGCCGCCATGGTCATGTCCTGCTCGCAGGCGCGCTGCGCCCGCCCGAGCGGCGTTCCGCCGATGACGAAGCTGAACCCCGCCATCAGCGCCAGGGTCAGCACCAGGATGAAGACCTGCAGCCAGCTCACTTCGACGGTAAAGCCGCCGCTATGCATCAAGGTGAAGCCGCCCTGCACCACCGGCGGCAGCGCCTTGACCCGCGCGCCTTGCAGCAGCTGGACGTAGTTCTGCAGGAAGATCGACATGCCGATCGCCGAGATCAGCGGTGCCAGGCGAAAGGAGTGGCGCAGCGGCCGGTAGGCGAGCCGCTCCACCGTCCAGCCATAAGCGCCGGTGAAGACCATCGAGGCAATCAGCATCACCAGCAGGGCGAGCGGCACATAGCTGATGCCGACCATCCCGAGCACAAGGAAGGTGATGAGCGCGACGAAGGCACCGATCATATAGATTTCGCCATGGGCGAAATTGATCATGCCGATGATGCCATAGACCATGGTGTAGCCGATGGCGATCAGGCCATAGATCGAGCCCAGGGTCAGGCCGTTGATAAGCTGTTGAATGAAATAGGCCATGCGCCGCCAAAGTAAGCGCGTCCCGGGGCCAGCGGCAAGGCGGAGATCGGTCGCAGGCACCCCTATCGCGGCCTGAAACTGCGCAAGATCGGTCAGGATCGGGCACGGCGATCCTGGCACCATGCCGTTCCAAGGTCGAGAGCGCGATGAAGCCGAGCACGGGCAATGATTATCGGACGCGGATCGGGCGGGTCCTGGCGCATATCGCCGGCCATCTGGATGCCGAGCTCAGCCTCGCCGAGCTGGCGGCGATCGCGCATGTCTCGCCGTATCATTTTCACCGTCTGTTCCGCGCCATGACCGGCGAATCGGTCGCGGCGCTGGTGCGGCGTTTGCGCCTCGAGACCGCCGCCAAGGCGCTGCGCGAGAGCGATGCCGCGGTGATCGATGTCGCGCTGGCCGCCGGCTACGGCGCGCCGGAGGCCTTCAGCCGCGCCTTCCACGCCGGTTTCGGCATGGCCCCGTCCGAGTTTCGCCGCGTCCTGATCCCGCCCCGCTATACCCCGCCGCTGTCGCTTGAGCTGCGCCTCGACCGGGCCGAGATGCGCCTGTCGCTGGAGCCGGCCTCGGGCGGGACCGAGCTGCCGGTGGCGATCGAGACGCTGCCCGACCGTCTCGCCGCCTGCCTCAGGCATGTCGGTCCCTATGACGACGTCCCCACGAGCTTCGAGCGGCTCTATCGCTGGGCCCTCGGTGAAGGTCTGCTTCGCCAAGGCGGGGGGATCATGGGGCTTTCCTACGACAATCCCGACCTCGTCGACAGCGACGGGCTGCGCTACGACACCTGCCTCGCCTTGGCCGCGCCGCGGCCGCTTCCTGCCGGGTTCCGGCTCGAGACGCTGCGCGGCGGCCGCTACGCCGTGCACCTCTTGCGCGGGCCCTATAGCGGCATCCGCGACACGTTCCGCCGCATCTTCGGCAAATGGCTGCCGGTCAGCGCCGAGGAGGTCGACGATCGTCCTTGCCTCGAGCTTTACCTGAACGACCCCGCCGGCATCCGCGAAAGCGAGCTCCTCACCAAGATCTGCGTTCCCCTGCGCTCCTGACAGCGGAGGATCGATGCTGATGCGTACCCTCGCCGTCCTTCTGCCGCTGGTCTCGGCGTTAGCCTTGGCCGTCACCGCCAGCGCCCAGAGCACGGCGCAACCCCCGATCAAGGTCGGCTTCGCGTTCCGCCGCTTTACGCCGCCCGAGCCCTATCAATGGCGCGGGTCGCGCACGCACGCGCTCGTCACCGCGATCTGGTATCCGGCCGTAGCCGATGCCGAGGCACGGCCGCAGCAGTTCGGCCCGCCCGGCGAGCCGGCGTTCCTGATCGCCGATCCCGCCGCCGAGAATGCCGCGATCGCGCCGCGCCCGGCCCGGCTGCCGCTGATCCTGTTGTCGCATGGCAC
>DATJLU010000116.1:0-5283 GCA_035509275.1 Allostellaceae bacterium
CGCTGGCGACTACCCCCGCCGGCTCGCTGCAGAACGCGCAGCGCGCCGAGGCGAACGGCGCGGCGGCGCGGGCCACCGTCGCGGCGGCCGCCGCGGCGCTCACCGCGACGCGGCAGCAGCTCGGCGTGCTCGACGCCGACATCGCCGAGGCGCGCGCCGACCTGGCGCAGGCCGAGGCCGATGTCGAGACCGCGCAGCTCAACCTCGGCTACACCGAGATCCGCGCGCCGATCGACGGCTATGTCGGCAACCGCGCCGCGCAGGTCGGCGCCTATGTCGCGAGCGGCGCCTATCTGTTGAGCGTGATCCCGTCACGGGGGTTGTGGATCGACGCCAACTTCAAGGAGGACCAGTTGGCGCGGATGGTGCCCGGCCAGCCCGCGACCGTGGTCGCCGACGTGCTGCCGGGTCGCGTCTTCCACGGCCATGTCGCGAGCCTGGCGCCCGGCACCGGCGCGGTGTTCAGCGTTATCCCGCCGGAGAACGCCACCGGCAACTTCACCAAGATCGTGCAGCGCGTGCCGGTGCGCATCGCGCTGGCGCCCGACGAGCGGCTGCGCGACGCGCTGCGGCCGGGTCTTTCGGCGGTCGTCGAGGTCGATACCCGCGCGCCGGCCGCACTTGCCGCGGCCGAGGCGGCAGCCGCCGCCCAGCGCTGATGGACGGAGCGCGCGCCATCCTTGTCGCCGCGCGGCCGGCGCTGCCGCCGGTCGAGCCGCGCGATGTCATCACCTTCGTCGCCATGGTGCTCGGCATGTTCATGGCGATCCTCGACATCCAGATCGTCTCGAGCAGCTTGGCGCAGATCCAGGCCGGCCTCTCCGCCAGCCCCGACGAGATCAGCTGGGTGCAGACCGCCTACCTCGTCGCCGAGGTGGTGATGATCCCGCTCTCCGGCATGCTCGCGCGCATCCTGTCGACGCGCGTGCTGTTCGCGCTCTCGGCGGCGAGCTTCACCGTGGCAAGCGCCGCTTGCGCGCTCGCCTGGGATCTGCCGTCGATGATCGTCTTCCGCGCGCTGCAGGGCTTTCTCGGCGGCGCGATGATCCCGCTGGTCTTCTCCGCCAGCTTCATCCTCTTTCCGCTGGAGCGGCGGCCGCTGGTGACGGTGATCATCGGGCTCGTCGCCACTTTGGCGCCGACCCTGGGGCCGACGGTCGGCGGCTGGCTCACCGAGACGCTGGATTGGCGCTGGCTCTTTCTCATCAACGTGCTGCCCGGGATGGTTACCGCCGGCGCCGGCTGGGCGCTCATCCGCATCGACCGCCCGAACCTGGCACTGCTCAAGGGCTTCGACGTGCCGGGGCTGGTGTTCATGGCGCTGTTCCTCGGCAGCCTGCAATACGTGATCGAGGAGGGGGCGCGCGACAACTGGTTCGACGACGGCTCGATCCGCGCCTTCTCGGCGCTGTCCGCCGGCGGCGCGCTGCTCTTCTTCTGGCGCGTGCTCGCCTACCGCCAGCCCATCGTCGATCTCCGCGCGTTTCTCAACCGCAACTTCTCGGTCGGCTGCCTCTACAGCTTCGTGCTCGGCGTCGGTCTCTACGGCTCGATCTTCCTGCTGCCGATGTTCCTGGCACGGGTGCGCGGCCTCAACGCGCTGCAGATCGGCCTCATCATGATGGTGACCGGCGTGGCGCAGTTCCTGTCGGCGCCGCTCGCCGCGCTGCTCTCGCGCAAGCTCGACATGCGCGCGATGCTGGCGCTCGGCCTCTTTCTCTTCGGGTTCGGCGTCTATCTCAACACCTTTCTCACCAACCAGTCCGACTATTGGGAGCTGTTCCTGCCGCAAGTCGTCAGGGGCGTCTCGCTCATGCTCTGCTTCATGCCGATCAATACGCTGGCGCTCGGCACCTTGCCGCAGGACGTGCTGAAGAATGCCAGCGGCCTCTACAACCTCATGCGCAATCTCGGCGGCGCCATCGGCCTCGCCTTCTTCAACACGATGATCATCGAGCGCTTCGCGTTGCACGCCGAACGCCTCTCCGAGCATGTCACGCTGTCGCGCCCCGACGTCGCCGCCTATCTCGACCAGCTCACCGCCCGGTTCGGCGAGCTGATGCCGGGCGATGCCCGGCTCGCCGCGACCAAGCTCATCATGCGTATGGTCGAGCGCGAGGCGACGGTGCTCACCTTCAACGACTGCCTCGATGTGATGGCGCTGGTCTTCGTCGTGGCGCTGCTGCTCATGCCGATCCTGCGCCGGCCGCCGCGGCCGGGCGCCGCGCCGCGCCAGCGCGCGTAAAATTAACCGCGATTTGGCGATTTTGGGGCGTCGTTAACCGGCGCCCCTTAACGTTCCGTCAACGCGCCGTTGCGACAGTTTGCGCGAGAGCCAATCGCGGGAGCGTGCTCGATGCGTAAAATGCTGGCAATCATCGGCATCTTCGCCTTTTCCGGCAGCGCCTGGGCGCTGGCGCCCAACCGTGGGGCGCTGTCGATCGAGGAGAACGACACGATCAACGTCGCGTGCTTTGCGATGATCAAGGACGGCAACGGCGCGTTCCAGTCCTGCGTCGCGCGGCAGATGGCGGCGCTGAAGCAGCATCCGACCCCGGACCTCTCCTCGCTGCCGCCGTCGCGCCTGCGCTTGGTGGCCGAGAACTGCAACTATCTTCGCCGCGCCGGCATCGCCGAATACAATGACTGCCTGAAAGACGCGATGGCGAAGCCCGAGGACACGGCTGCCGACAAACCGCCCGACCCTAACGATGTCTTCGCTTTCGATTACCGGAAAGTGTTTGGCGACGATCCCGGCAAGGCTGCGAAATCCGGGGAAACGAAATCCCGGGAAACGCCTGAAATCACCAGGGTCGCCCTCGCATCGCTGCCGAAGCCGTACGAGTTGCTGGCAAAGCGTCCCGACCATCTCGCTTCGAAGCCGCTCAGCCCGGAAGAAATCTTCAAGAAGGTCGAGCGCTCGGTCTTCGTCGTCCTCGCCACCCAATCGGAGGCGGAGTTGCGCGTGCGCAACGTCATGCAGGGGTCGGCGATCGCCGTCTCCGACCATTTGCTGCTGACCAATTGCCATGTCGTGAAGGACCGCGCGATCATCAAGCTGTGGCAGGACGGCAAACGCGCCGACGCCAAGCTCGTCGCCGCCGACGAAAACGCCGACCGTTGCATCCTGCGCACGGACGATATGACCTTGACGCCGATCACCGGCGTGCGCGACGTGTCGAGCCTCGCCATCGGCGAGCATGTCTTCGCCATCGGCGCGCCGTTCAGCCTCGAGCGCACCTTGAGCGAGGGCTTGATCTCCGGCATCCGCCCCGGCGCCGGCCGCACCCTGGTGCAGACCTCGGCGCCGACCTCGCCGGGCTCGTCCGGGGGCGGCCTCTTCGACGATCGCGGCAACCTCGTCGGCATCACCACGCTCGGCGCGCGCAACGGCCAAAACCTCAACTTCGCCATCGCCGCCGCGGAGTATTGGAAATAGCCTGGCGCGACGCGGAGCGTCGTCGCCGGCGGGCGTCAGCGCTTGCGCCAGCAAGCGCGAAAGCCCTCGCCGTCGCGACTAGCCGCCGTGAGCGCCCGCACCGTCGTAGCCCTATCTTGGGGTCCTGACGCGCGCTTGCGCCCAGCAGCCGACCAAGCCTCCTGCTTCCCGCGAGCGCGCAAATGATCCGGAGGGACCCTTGCCGATGAGCCGCGCTTCGACGAGCCGTAGCGCGTCGTCGGCTGCCGCTCGGCGGCGGGGAGCGCTCCTCCTTTACCTGTTGCCAGTTCTCTGCGGCGTACTCGATCTCATCGCACTGATCGGTGACCATACCGATCCGAGCGCCTTGGGCCAGTTCGCCTGCAAAGCTCGTGCCTTTGGGGCCCCAGCGTCGGCGATTATGCCGCGAGAATGGTTGGACTTTGTGTCGGACTACTGCTCCGGGCTTCAGATCGAGCCCGTGATCTCGATCATCTTTTTCGAAATCAAAATTTCGCTGGGGATCGTTAGCATTCTAGTCTTCTGGGGCATCATTATCCTTGGCCTGATAAAAGCACTTGGTACGTCGATTGAAGAGCTTCGTTCGACTGACGTGGTGAAGGCGGTCGGACTGTTTGGTGGAACGCTGGGGATTCCTACGGCTCTTTTATGGTTCATACTGTTGAGCGGAAGGCCTGAAAAATACGCGTCTTCATTTTCTGCGTCGGTCTTCGACAAAGTGTCGGAAGACGCCGTCGTCTATTGTCTTTATCTACTAGGCATGTTGGTTGGCGCACCGATCCTTTTGGCCATCATGTCTCCGGTGATACGGAAGGTACGGGCAACGGGCGAGGCACGCCGATAATTCACTTTCTGGAGGGCGGCGATGGCTTCGTGGATCGTCAACATCGCTTGGTGCCTGTCGTTGGTATTGCCGCTGACTCGGCTGCCGCACCTTAACCGGGTAGTATCGAAAGTTCGTAGAGTCGGTTTCGGCGATGACCATCGGGAACAGCGACTACTTGGCCATGGTCCGAGAATGGCGGACAATCTTCGCGGAGCCTATCTCCGACGAGGAAAAGCAGGAGGCATGCTTCGACGTCCTGCGCCGCTACATTGAACAGAAGGCAATCTCGTGTGCTCGCCATCCCAACCCCTGTACATGCTTCTATGCGGTTATGCTCTCACTGCGCGGCAACCTAATGCCGAGGTTCGCCCGCGACGAGTTCGGCAAGCTTGTCATCTTGCCAATGTGGCGTTTGGTAGAAGACTGGGTGCGCAGGAATGCCGAAGCGCCTGTTGGGACTACGACAGTTGGCTGACCAACCGGAGGTGGGCCGACGTTCGGGTTTCGCGACGTGTTTGTGCAATGTTGCCTGCTGGCACAACCCAGACCTCCCGCCACGTCCGAGTTCACGCCGCTCTCCGGAGCGAAGCGGACAGCGCGAATTTATGAGTCCGCGCCCGAACCCGCCCCGCGACCCCGCGCCCGTCGTGGCTAGCCCCCCGCCGCCCAGCGCTCGCGGCCGATCGCCCAGACATCGACGGTGAAGCTGCGCCCGGAGAGCGTGAGGGTATCGGGCGCTCCCTTGCTCTCGCCCAGCCGCTCGGCCACGCGCTGCGAGGGCCGATTGTCGGGATGGATGGTCGAGACCAGCCGCGGCACCGCATAGTTCCGGAAGCCGTAATCGAGCGACGCCTTGGCGGCTTCCGTCGCGTAGCCTTCGCCCCAATAGGGCCGGTCCAAGGCCCAGCCCACTTCGAGGCCGGGCCAGCCCTCCGGCTGCCACAGGCCGATGCGCCCGAGGAACGCGCCGTCGGTTTTGCGCTCGACGACCCAGAAGCCATAGCCGCGCAGCGCCCAG
>DATJLU010000117.1:0-164496 GCA_035509275.1 Allostellaceae bacterium
GCGGCTTTGCCGCGCATGTGCTGCAGCATCTGGCGCAGCACGGGTTGCTCGATCGCGGCCTCAAGCTGCGGCCGCTGACCTTGCCCGACCGCTTCATCGACCACGACGCGCCGGCCAAGCAATACGACGCCGCCGGGCTCAACGCCAAGCACATCGCCAACGCCGCGCTCGCCGCCCTCGGGCGCACCGCCGACCGCTCGGTGAGCGCTTAGCGATCGGCTTACGAGAGAACGAAAGCGTATATTTTCTCGTCGTCCCCGCGAAAGCGGGGACCCATGGTCGATGGATTCCCGCTTTCGCGGGAATGACGGATTGATTTGATTCTGCCGGAGCCAATTGCGCTCCAGCGATCAGGCATCCTGTCGAAGGACCGACGGCTCTCATCATGAGCAATAAACGGCGTCTTGATGCGCTGCTGGTGGAGCGCGGCCTCGCCGAGAGCCGGGCGCGGGCCCAGGCGCTGGTGCTGGCGGGGCTGGTCTGGAGCGGCGAGAGGCGCCTCGACAAGCCCGGTGTGGGGCTTGCCGCCGACACGCCGTTGGAGCTGCGCGGGCGCGAGCATCCCTGGGTCTCGCGCGGCGGCATCAAGCTCGCGCATGGGCTCGATCACTTCGCGCTCGCCGCCGACGATGCGGTGGCGCTCGATATCGGCGCTTCGACCGGCGGCTTCACCGATGTCTTGCTGGCGCGCGGCGCGCGGCGGGTTTATGCCGTCGATGTCGGCCATGGCCAGCTCGCCTGGAAGCTGCGGCAGGATCCGCGCGTCGTCGTGCTCGAGCGCCGCAACGCCCGCCATCTCACGCGCGACGACATTCCCGAGCCGCCCGATCTCATCGTCTGCGATGCGAGCTTCATCAGTCTCACCGCCGTGCTGCCGGCCGCGCTCGCTTTGGCGGCGCCCGAAGCGCGCCTCGTCGCGCTGATCAAGCCGCAATTCGAAGTCGGCAAAGGCCGCGTCGGCAAGGGCGGGGTGGTGCGCGACCCGGCGCTGCATCGCGAGGTCTGCGAGCGCATCGCCGCCTGGCTGTCGGCGCAGCCCGGCTGGGAAGTCGTCGGCCTCACCGAAAGCCCGATCCGCGGGCCCGAGGGCAATGTCGAATTCCTCATCCAGGCGCGGCGGCGCGGCGCATGAGCCGCAAGCACGCCGCGGCGGAAGAAACGGTGCTCGTCATCGAGGCCATTGGCGCGCGCGGCGACGGCATCGCGCATTGCGGCGGCGAGGCCGTCTATATCCCCTTTACCGCGCCCGGCGACCGCGCGCGCGTGCGTCTCGGCCAGCGCCGCGGCGAAGGCCGCGCCGGCGAGCTCGTCGCGCTGTTGCAGCCCGGCGCGCGGGCGACGCCCCGCTGTCCGCATTTCGGCGTGTGCGGCGGCTGCGCGCTGCAGCATCTCGCGGCAGCCGCTTATGTCGAGGCCAAGACCGGGCTGGTGACCGCCGCGCTGCGGCAGCACGGGCTCGTCGCCGCCGAGATCGCGCCGCTGGAGCGCGTGCTGCCGGGAACGCGCCGCCGCGCCCGCTTTGCCGTCCAGCGGCCGCGCGCGGCGAGCGCTGCGGCGGCCATCGGCTTCATGGGACGCGCCAGCCATCGCGTCGTCGACATGACGGCCTGCGCCGTGCTGCATCCGGCGCTGGTCGCGCTCGCCGGCGCGCTCCGGCAAGCCGCCGCCCGTTTCTGGCCGCCCGGCGCGGCCAGTGCCGCGACTGCGACGGTGTCGGATACCGGGATCGACCTGCTGCTCGATCTCGCCGCCCTGCCCGATCTGGCGATGCTCGAAGCGCTCGCGGCATTCGCCGAGGCGCAGGATCTGGCGCGCCTCGGCTGGCGCGCGCCGGACGCGGCCGAGCCGACGCCGGCGGCGATCCGCCGCCCGCCCCGCGTCGTCTTTTCCGGCGTCCCGGTCGAGCTGCCGCCCGACGCGTTCCTGCAAGCCAGCATCGAGGCCGAGGCGATGCTGGTGCGCGCGGTGCTGGCCGGCATCGGCGCGGCCGAGCGGGTCGTCGATCTCCATGCCGGTCTCGGCACCTTCAGCCTCGCGCTGGCTCAGCGCGCCGCGGTCCACGCCGTCGATGGCTCGCGCGCGGCGGTGGCGGCGCTGGCCGCGGCCGCAGCGCGCGCCGGCATTCACCGCCTCGGCAGCGAATGCCGCGATCTCGACGCCCGGCCGCTGCTGCCGGCGGAGCTGGCGCCCTTTGATGCCGCGGTGTTCGACCCGCCGCGCGCCGGCGCCAAGGAACAAGCTGCGGCGCTGGCGGGCTCGGCGCTCCGCCGCGTCGTCGCCGTCTCGTGCAATCCCGCGAGCTTCGCCCGCGATGCGCGCCTCCTCGTCGATGGCGGCTTCCACCTCACCCGGGTGCAGCCGATCGACCAGTTCCTCTGGTCGCCCCATGTCGAGCTGGTCGCATGGTTCGAGCGCAGCGGCTGAGGCAATGGTCGGGGTGCGCTTGCCCAGGCCGGCCCTACAGACTTCGAGCGTCCGATCTACGTGACAGCCCCGATTCGGCCCGCCGGTCTTCCGGGGTTTCATAGCGTCTGGTTGGACCGATCAACCAGAAAGGGGCGCTCGGCATGCAGAGGTTTTTCCCAGGCTGGCGTCGAACGACCCTGTGCGTGGCTTTCGCCGGGGCATTGATCGCAACTGCGGCCCTCGCCCAAGGGGGCAGTTTCGAGACCTTCGGGCCGCGGCCCGTGGGCGATGTGGTGTCCCCGGACCTGCTCGCGGGGCCACACTACAGGCTCGCCCCGACCGTCCAGACCTGGAACTATCTGAACAATTTTGTCGTGTCGTCCGACTACGGCACCTTCGAAGCTCCGAGCGACGCGATGCTGCGCCGCCTGGTGCGCGAGATCCATGCCATCGCGGTGCTGCACGACATAACCCTGAGCGACGCCTATGCGAAAGCCTTGAAGCAGGCGGCGCTGGGACCCGTCCGCGGCGTCAAGGCTCTGGTCACGGAGCCGGTGGAAACGGTGAAGGCCGTGCCGGGCGCCGTGTTCAACATCTTCTCCCGGGTCGGTCAGGGCATCAGCACGGCGACAAGCGGCGGAAAGACGCGCTACGAGGACACCGCGATGGCGCAGGCCCTGCAGATGTCGTCCTACAAGCGGGACTACGCCAAGCAGCTCGGGGTCGATCCCTATTCCAGCAACCCGGTGCTGCAGAAGCAGCTCGACAGCGTCGCCTGGGCCGCGGCGGCCGGCGGCCTGACCCTGGGCGCCGCGACCATGGCGAGCGGCTCGGAGGTGGTTGCCGGCCTGTCCTACGCGCGCAATCTCGACCAGGCGCGCGAAATCGTGGCGGCCGACCCACCCGCCGAGCTGATGCTTCGCGACAAAGCCGCGTTGGACAAGATGGGCATCGACCGCCGCCTCAGGGACCAGTTCCTGGCACAGAAGCAATATTCGCCCCGGGCCAAAACGATCCTCGTCAGCGCGCTTGCCGGGATGCCGCAGACGGCGGGAAAGGCCAACATGCTGGTGGCCGCGTTGGGCGCGCCCGATGAAGTGACCGCGATCTTCTACCAGCAGATGGCGGAACTGCTCGATGGCTACGACGAGCGCGTCGCCCATATCACGCGGCTCGAGCGCTATAACCGCCTGATCATTGCGCGTGACGCGAACGGCAAGGCGATCATTCTGGCGCCGCTCGACGATGTCATCTGGGACCAGCGGGCGGCTTCGGCTGTCGCCGGGATCGCCAAGGCGTTGAAGCTGCAGCCCGGCGGCGATCGCGTGCAGTTCTGGATCACCGGCACGGCCTCACCGAGCTTCAAGCAAGAGGCGCAGCAGCGCGGCATCGGCGTCAGAGAAAGCGTCGGCACGCAACTGCCGTTGCTCGACTAGGCGCCTCGCCGGCCAACGCTATTCCTCATCAGCGGGCAGCTCGGCCCGGACGTGTTGGCTGCGATAGGCCTTCAGCGCCTGGCGGAGGGTCGGGAAGAGACGCTCTTCATGCTCGGGCTGGTAAAGGCCGGCCTCCCTGAGCAGGTTCAGAAACTCGGTCTTGCGGCCGGCCAGAACGAGCGTGACGCCGCGCGCTCGAAGCGTCTCCATCAAATCGCGCAGCGCATAGAGACCGGTGATGTCGAACTCGCTGATCGGGATGGCATCGATGACGAACCATTCGAGTCCGGGACCGGCAGCGTCGGCCGCCTCCAGCGCGCGCCGCTTGAAGTAATCGGCATTGAAGAAGGTCACGGGCGCGTCGAAACGGTAGAGCGCCAACCCGCCAAATGTCCGGGCGCCGGGATGCCGCTCGATCGAGTGAAAGCCGGGCAGGCCCTCGACCTTGCCCAGCACCTCGTCGCGAGGGCGCGCAATGCGCTTGACGAAGCGCATGAGCGCCAGCGCGACCGCAACCAGAATGGCGTTGATCGGCCCGACCACGACCACGCTCAGCGTGGTGATCACCGACAATGCCGCCTCGCCGCGGTCGAGCGTCCAGATTTCGCGCACGGTCCGCACATCGAAGAGCGAGAACGACGCATAGACCAGCACCGCGCCGAGCGCGGCGGTGGGGACGTACCGCAACGGACCGGTGAAGAACAGCAGCACCATGGCGATCGCCGCGGCGGCCACCAGCCCGGTCACCTGACTGCGTCCGCCGGCGGAATAGGCCATGGCCGTGCGCGAATCCGCGCCGGTGACGGCAAAGCCCTGGGATAGGGCGGAGGCGATATTCGCCGCACCGAGCGCGGCGAATTCCCGATCGACATCGATCGCATAGCCGGCCTTCGCGGCGAAGCTGCGGGCGGTCAGCATGTCGCTCGTAAAGAGGATCAGCGCCAAGCCGGCGGCGCGAGCGATCAGGGCGGGCATGTCGTCGATCGGAAAGCTCGGCCAACGCAGCGGCGGCAGCCCGGCCGGAACCGATCCCAGGATGGCGACGCCCGCTCTGTCCAATCGCAGCAGGCCCACGGCGATGGCGGCGGCGACCAACGCCACCAGCGCCGCCGGCCAACGCCGCAGAAACCGATTGGCGAACAGCAGCACCGCGAGGCTGCCCAGTCCGATCGCCAGGGTCGGGAAGTGGGTTTGCGGCAGTTTGGCGGCGAGCGCGAAGAGCCGGCGAAAGATGCCTTCGGACTCAACGGAAAACCCGAACAGCTTGTCGAGCTGTCCCAGAAAGATGCTGATGGCGATGCCGTTCAGGAACCCGACGAGGATCGGCCTGGACAGAAAATCCGCCATCGCGCCGAGCCGCAAGAAGCTGGCGGCGATGCAGAAGGTGCCGCTCAGGAACGTCAAGGTAACGGAGAGCGACCAGTAGAGATCCGCATTGCCGGCGGCGAGCGGCGCGATGGCGGCGGCAATCATCGCGCAGGCGGCGGCATCGGGATTGACCATCAGCTGCCGCGACGTGCCGAACATGGCGTAAGCCACCAGCGGCAGGATGCTCGAGTAAAGACCCACGACCGGATTGAAGCCGGCAAGCTCGGCATAGGCGACGGCAACCGGCAAAGCCACCGCCGCGACCGAGATTCCGGCGACAAGGTCGTGCCGAAAATCGTCGGCAAAGCGGTATCGCAGCAGCGCCGGCAAGCCCGGCGCGATGCGCGCCAAACGCTCGATCATGCTCGACTCGAATGTCTCGGGCGTACCAGGGCGGGCGTCAGCCCTTGACGCCGCCCATGGTGAGGCCGGCGGCCATGCGGCGGCGGAAGGCGTAGTAGATCGCCACCGGCGGCACGGCATAGACGATGGCCGTCGCCATCATGTAGTTCCACGGCGCCTCGTCGCTGTTGAAGAACTGTGCCAGCGCCACCGGCACCGTCATGCTCTGCTTCGAGGACAGCAGCAGGAACTGATAGAGATACTCGTTCCAAGCGAGCAACAGCGCATAGGTGCCGACTGCGACCAGCGCCGGCGCCATCAGCGGCAGGTAGATGCGGAAATAGATCTGCAGCGGCGAGGCGCCATCGATCCGCGCCGCCTCGTCGAGCTCGATGGGAATGCTGGCGCCGTATTGATGGAAGATGAAGATGGCATAGGGCGTGGCGAACGTGACCATGGCCGCGATGACCGACCAAAGATTGTTGCCAAGGCCATACATCTGCATGATCCGGTAGAACGGAATCGCCAGGAACGACTGCGGGATGACATAAGTCAGCAGCGCGGCGTTGCTGATGACCCAGCCGCGGCGCAGCCGCATCCGGCCGATCGAGAAGCTGGCGAGCGAGCCGATCGTGAGGGTCAGCACCACCGTCGCCGCGCCGAGATAGAGGCTGTTGCCGAACTGGTGCCAGAAATATTCGAGATACCAGTAGCCTTCCGTGATGACGATCCAGAAGCTCGCAAGCGACGGCTTCGTCGGCCAGATGCTGCTGGTGAAGACATCGCCATTCGCTTGGAGCGACACCATGACGATGTTGTAGATCGGCGCGAGCGTCCAGATCAGGAGGAGAACCGAGAGCACGAACGCAGCGGCCTGGCTGAGCTTTCGCCGCAGCCGGTAGCGCCCGCTCGGCCGGGCGCGCCGCCCCTCCAGAGCCGCTACGCTCACAGTTGCACCTCCGTCGTGCGCAGCTTGCGCATCAGCAGAATCACCAGCGGGATCATCAGCGGCAGCGACGACATCACCGCCGCCACGCCAAGCTCCGGCCGCGCGATGTCGAAGGCGTCGCGGATCCCGAGCGTTGCCAGCACGTGCGTCGACAAGGCAGGGCCGCCGCCGGTGACGAAATAGACGGTGTTGAAGTCGCCGAGCGTGAAGATGGTCGAGAGCAGGGTGCAGATGAGATAGAGGTTGGCAAGGAGAGGGAAGGTGACGTGGACGAAGCGGCGCACGCCGGCGGCGCCGTCCACGTCGGCGGCCTCATAGAGCTCCTGCGGAATGGCCATGCGCCCGGCCAGCAGGATCACGGTCCAGAACGGCATCCATTTCCAGATATGCGAGGCGATGGCACAGCTGAGCGCGAGCCAGCGCGAGGTCTCGATCCACCCTGGGCCGTTGATGTGGAAGACGTCCCACAGGAAGTTGTTAACGAGCCCCCATTGGCCGTTCAGCATCCAGTGAATCGAGATGAAGGCGGGAAGCGCCGGCACCGCCCAAGGCAGAACATAGACCAGCAGCAGCGCCTTTACCCACCAGCCACGCTGCATGAAGAACCCGGAGAGCAGGAGCGCCCCGAACATCTTGAGGTTCACGGCGATCCCGACATAGAGCACGGTGTTGACCACCGTCTGCTGGTAGATCGGATCGGCGAAGAGCTCGGCATAAAGGCTCGGCCGGTGCCCGAGCCAGAGTCCGTAGAGGACGGGATAGGCGACGAAGGCAAGGAAGAGCCCGATATAGGGAACGACGAAGGCGATCGCCCAGGTGTATTCCGAGCCATGGAGCCCGCCATGCCAGGCGCGTCGCTTCATTCGTGCGCTCGGGAGGACTCGGGCGGGGAGGGCCTTTGCCGTGCTGATCACCTGGGCGCCGTTCATGATCGCCTCTCCGTCCTATTCAGGTTTGCGCAATGGGATATTTCGCGAGGACGTTGCCGATCTGCTTCAGCGCATATTCGGCTGACGCCTCGGGGGATTTGCCATTGCGGACGACGTCGGCGACGGCTGTCCCCCAGATCTGCTGCGCGTTGGCCTCGGCATAGCCCGGATTGAACACGGGATAGTTCGGCACGGTCGGGCTTAGCATGCCCTCGCGCGCATAGGTCGAGCGGTGCGGGTCCTTGGGATCGAGCCAGAACGGATCGTTCTTGACCAGCTCCGGCATCGGCGGCAGCCAGCGGCCCAGCCCCGATTTCAGATACTCATTCACCACCTTCGGCTGGATCACGTATTTGATGAAGTCTTTCGCCGCCTCGACGTTCTGGGCCCCCTTCGGGATGAAGGCGCCGCCCACCCCGAGCTGCGCCGGGATCGGCTTGCCCGCATTGTCGAGCGGCAGGCTCATGGTGACGATGTCGTCGTACTCCGCCTTGTTGTGGTAGAGCGCGACCTCGGTCGAGATCGTGCCGTCGAGATCCATGACGATCTGCTTGGCGTGGAAAGCGTTGTTGTCGTCGGCGTCGCTCCAGCTCAGCGCCCCCGGCGGCACGTAGCCTTCCTTGTAGGCGGTGGTGATGTAGGTCAGCGACTTGATCACCGCCTCCTTGACCTGGGGATCGTCGAGATGCGGCACGCCGTCCTTGGTGACGATGCCATTGCCGCCATAAGCGATCAGGAAATGGTGGAAGGTGTTGTTGCCGTCCGCCGGGCCTGCGGTCGTCGGCTGCAGCCCCAGCGAATAGACGCCGCGCATGTTCTCGCGCAGCTTCTTCTGCATCGGCTTGAAGAAGTCCCAGAACGCGTCCCAGGTCTTCGGCGCGTCCGCCATCTTGTAGCCGGCCTTCTCGACGAGCGAGTTCCAGATATGGAACGGCAGCACGGCCGCCTTGCAGGGGGCGTAGTAATAGCTGCGCTTCTTCGAGATGTTGTTGTAGTACTGCGCCGCCAGCAGCGCCGTTGGATGGTATTGCGATTTCTGCGTCTCGACGATGTCGCTGATGTCCACCAGCTTGTCGTGCCAGGCGTTTTGCGGCACGACCGCGGCGTCGGCGATGTCGTGGTTCATGACGTCAGGTACATCGCCGCTGGTCAGCGCCGAGACGATCTTCTGCATCAGCGGCGCAAACGGGACCAGGCTGTAGTCGATCTTGTTGCCGCTGGCCTTCTCGTAATCCGCGACCAAGGTGCGGAAGGCGGCGTCCTCCTCGGGGACGAAGCCCTGGTTCCACCACACGGTGGCGGTGGTGGCGGCCGCATTGGCGATATAAGGGCGCGCCAGCGCCCCGGCCGCGGCCATACCCAATGAGGCGCGAAGCACCGAGCGCCGGCTCAGCTTGCTCATAGAGATCCTCCCTCGTCTTCCGCTGCTGCCACGCCCTTGAGGGCAGGCCGCGGTTTTGTTCCATCGCGAAGCAAACACCCGGCACCCGTCGGTCGGCCGAGGCCCTAAGTCACTTCTGCGCGACGCCGTCCCGTCGGCGATGGCGGTCGCCGGAACGTTTCTTCCGCGCTTTCTCCAACGGCCACGATGCGCCCGCTCGTCGATGAGCGGACCGGCCGCGGCCGCTGCTGCTGCCGTGGCAAAGACCTCCGATTGCCGGAACGCTCCCAAATCCAGAGCGTTGCGGCAAGTGTATAGTCGTCATGCGAAATTGTCGCTGGTAATTTCGGGCAGCATTCTTGCCGCAATGCCGCGGACGAACGCCTGCGGCGTTCGCCTAGGCCAGCCGCTCCTCGGGGCCGATGACGTGTTGCGGCGCGCCGCCTTCGAAGAGCCGGCGACAATTGGCCACGGCCCGGCGCAGCGCGACGTCGCGCCAGCCGCGCACCGAGGCCGAGTTGTGGGGCGAGGCGATGACGTTGGGAAGCTCGAGGAAGGGCTGCTCCATGCGGAACGTGCCGTGGCGCACCGGCTCGATCCACCAGGCATCGATGCAGGCAGTGAAGCGCGGATTGGCGACGAGGTGATGGTAGAGCGCCGCCTCGTCGATGATCTCGCCCCGCGCCAGATTGACCAGGATGGCATCACCCTTCATCAGCGACAGTTCGCGCGCCCCGATCAGCCGGAGCGTGTCACGCGTCAGCGGCGCGCTGATGACGAGAACGTCCGACGCGGCGAGCAGCGTGTCGAGTTGGTCCGCCGTGCCGATCCAATCCACCGGCTCGGCGCTGCTGCCGCGACGGTTGACGCCATGAATGTGCATCCCGAGACAGCGCATCAGCCGCGCCGTCGCCACACCGATGCCGCCGAAGCCGAAGATGCCGCAGATGCCGCCGGCAAGCATGCGGGTGGGTGCGAACTGGTTGAACTCGCCGCGGGCGAGATTGTCCTGCTCGATAAAGAGCCGCTTGGCGGCAGCCAGCGCCATGGCGAGTGCATGTTCGGCCATCGGCTCGGCAAAGGCGCCGCGATTGCTCGCCACCGGCAGCCCGGGCGGAAACTCTCTGAGCGGCACAAAATCGACCCCGGCGGAGAGGAATTGCACCAGCCGGGCCTTGCCGATGAGGGCAAGCTCGCCGGGCCGCAGCTCACGCCCGGTGTTGCGGGCCAAGAGCGCTTCGGCCCCGGCGAGCGCCGTGGCCCGCGCCGCCGGGTCGAGATCGGTGAGGAAAACGGCATCGGCCGTGCCGCCCAGCGCGTCGACGACGCTGGCGCGGCCGGCGGCGTCGATCTCGAAGGTCACCAGCAGCGTGGGCCGGGGCGCAGCGCCCGTCACTCGAGCCCCTCGCGCAACAGCGTCAGCGCGGCGGCGGCGAAGCTCATCATATTGGCCTGGCGATCGGCGCTGCCGGTCTCGAGCGTCAGCGACCGCTCCTTCGGGCCGGCAATCGCCAGGCAGCTATGCCCGGCGGCATCGCCGTAGCGGTTTCCGGTGGGTCCGGCCGCGCCGGTTTCGGCGATCGCCCAGCTCGTGGCGAAGCGCTGCCGCGCCGTGCGCGCCAGCAACAGGGCGTAGGCCTCGGTCGAGGCGCGCATCCCGGCCAGCGCCGCGTCCGGGATGTCGAGCAGGGCGAGCCGCGCCTTGCGCGTATAGACGACGGCGCCGCCGATGAAATAGGCCGAGGCGCCGGGTATCGCCAGCAGCGCTGCCGAGATCAGCCCGGCGGTCGAGGACTCCGCAACGGCGACGGTCTCGCCGCGCGCCTTCAGCCGCTCGGCGATGGCGCCGGCGAGCGGCAGCAATTCCTCCATCGGACTGCCCTTCTTGTTGCCTCAGCGGGATGGTAGCGGCGCCCGCTGCGTCCGGCAAACCGCGGCGGTTCGCTTATCGCAAATCCGCAGACAGATTCTTGTTTGGGTGCTCGTGGAGCGGCGTCAGTCTTTCGCTGTGCGCGGCCGGCCTCGGCCGCTCTCTTTGCGGCCCGCCGAGCCGAGCTCGCCGAGCACCTGCTCGACGGCCGCCATGAGCTGGGCCGGGCGAAATGGCTTGGCGAGCACGGCATCGGCGCCGAGGGCGCGCGCCACGTCGAGGAACATCAGGTTGTGCGACATGCCGCCGCCCGAGACGGCGATGATGCGGGTGTCCGGGGCGCGCTCCTGGATCTCACGAATGGTCTCGATGCCCTCCTTTTGCGGCATCAGGATGTCGGTGATGACGATATCCGGCCTGTGCTCGTCCATCAGCGCCAGGCCCTCGCGACCGTTCTCCGCCTGGAGGACCTTGTGCTTGCCGGCGCCGAGGGTGCGCACCATAAGCTTGCGCATCGCCTCATCGTCCTCGATCACCAAAAGTACTGCCATGGTTCCCCCGCGCAGCGGAATATCTTGCCCGATCAGCGGGTTAGCGTGCTTTGCCGCGTCCCCGTCCATCGTCCCGCGCTGAGCCTAGCACCATCAACCTTAACGAGTTCTTCCAGGCCGACCGGCGCGTGACCCGGGCGCGGGCAGTCCCGGCCGCGCCGCCGCGCTTGGTCGGAAGCGCCGCCGCGGGATAAGCTGGGCGCCGGGAAACGACAAACGATCAAGGGGAGAAGACCCGTGGACTTCGAGTATTCCGACAAGGTGAAGGCGTTGCAGGAGAAGGTCGGCCGGTTTATGGACGACCACGTCTACCCGAACGAGCACCGCTATCACGAAGACATCACGGCGGAGAACCGCTGGCAGCCGCGGGCGATCGTCGAGGAGCTGAAGCCCAAGGCGAAGGCGGCGGGGCTCTGGAACCTGTTCCTGCCGGAATCGGACTATGGCGCGGGGCTCACCAATCTCGAATACGCGCCGCTCTGCGAGATCATGGGCCGCGTGCACTGGGCGCCGGAGGTGTTCAATTGCTCGGCGCCCGACACCGGCAACATGGAGGTGCTGACGCGTTACGGCAGCGCCGAGCAGAAGAAGCGCTGGCTGGAGCCGCTGCTCGAAGGCAAGATCCGCTCCGCCTTCGCCATGACCGAACCCGCGGTGGCCTCCTCGGATGCGACCAACATCCAGTCGAGCATCACCCGCGAGGGCGACCATTACGTCGTCAACGGCCGCAAATGGTGGACCTCGGGAGCTCCCGACCCGCGCTGCAAGATCCTGATCTTCATGGGCAAGACCGCGCCCAACCACGCCAACAAGTACCTCCAGCAATCGATGATCCTGGTGCCGATGGAGACGGCCGGCATCAAGGTCGTGCGCTGGCTGCCGGTCTTCGGCTATGACGATGCGCCGCACGGCCATGCCGAGGTCGAGTTCACCAATGTGCGGGTGCCGGCGAGCAACATGCTGCTGGGCGAGGGCAGGGGCTTCGAGATCGCGCAGGGACGCTTGGGGCCGGGGCGCATTCATCACTGCATGCGCATGATCGGCCAGGCCGAGCGCGCGCTCGAGAAGATGTGCAAGCGCGTCAAGTCGCGCGTCGCCTTCGGCAAGCCGGTGGCGGAGCAGACGGTGACGCTCGAGCGCATCGCCGAGGCGCGGATCATGATCGAGCAGGCGCGGCTCTTGACCTTGAAGGCTGCCTACATGATGGACAAGGTCGGCAACAAAGTGGCGCGCGCCGAGATCGCCATGATCAAGGTCGCCGCCCCCAACATGCTATGCAAGATCATCGATTGGGCGATCCAGGCGCACGGCGCGGGCGGCGTGTCCGACGATTTCGGCCTCGCCAAGGCTTATGCGGGCGCACGCACCCTGCGCCTCGCCGACGGCCCGGACGAAGTGCACCGCAACCAGATCGGCCGCATCGAGCTGAAGAAGTACAATTAGCTACTTCAGCTCCAGCGGCGGCATGGTCAGCGCGCCGGGCGGGGCGGCCGCGAGCTCGAACCGCCGCAGCAGCGGCGCGATCACGGCAAGCGCGCGGTCGGCCGCCGCCAGCCGCGCCGCGGTGGCGCGCTCGCCCTCGCCCGGCGCACGGCCGAGCAGCCGGGCGATGATCGCAGCCGGGGTCTCGCTGGGTCGCGGAAAGGTCTGGAGCGTCACGTCGCTGCCGGCGGCGATGCCGGCCGCCTGCTTGGCCAGCGCCAGCGCCTTGTGGAAGCCGCCGAGCTCGTCGACGAGGCCGCGCGTCTTGGCGTCGGCGCCGCTCCAGACGCGACCCTTGGCGACCGTCTCGACGGCGTCGGCGCTGAGCTTCCGCCCCGTGGCCACGCGGTCCTTGAAAACGCCGTAGACATAGTCGAGCGAGCGCTCGAAGCGATCATGCTCGGCCGGCGTGAAATCGTCGACGACGCTGTCGATGCCGGCATTGCTGCCGAGCTGCAAGGAATCCCAGGTGACGCCGAGCTTCTCCGACAGCCCGCCGATCAGCACCTTGCCGCCGACGACGCCGATCGAGCCGGTGAGCGTCGCCGGCTCGGCGACGATCTTGGTGGCGTCGGCGGCGATGTAGTAGCCGCCCGATCCTGCGACATTGCCCATGCTGACGATGATCGGCTTGCCGGCTTGCTTGGCGCGCAGTACCTCGCGCCAGATCGTCTCCGACGCCGTCGCCGAGCCGCCGGGGCTGTCGATGCGGAAGAGGATGGCGCGCACGCTGGAATCTTCCGCCGCCGCGCGGAACGCGCGCCCCAGGGTGTCGGCGCCGAGAACCTCCGAACCCGAGAGCGGGTTGTTGGAGCTGTCGCCGCTGGTGATGAGGCCGGTGCCATAGATGACGGCGATGGTCGGACCGGACTGATGCGGCCGGCCGGCGATGTCGAGATAGCGCCGCAAGGAGACGAGCTCGGCGTTCTCGCCGGCGCGGGTGCGCCCCGCGGCGACGGCATCCTCGCGATAGCCCGTGTGATCGATGAGATGCGCGTCGAGCGCCTCTTGTGGCGTGAACGGCCCTTGATCGATGAGCGCCTGGATGCGGGCGGGGTCGAGCTGCCGGCCCGCGGCGATGCCGCCGACCACCTGGTCATAGACCGAATGCAGCAGCGCTTCGTTCTGCTCGCGGTCGGCCGGCGTCATCTTGGTGTCGGTGAGCGTGTTCGCCGCCGTCTTGAATTCTTCGCGGTGATCGAAGCGCGGCTGGATCCCGAGCATGTCGAGCGTGCCGTGGAAATAGGGCATCTCGATGCGCATGCCGACGAGCCCGACCGAGCCGACCGGCTGCAGCCAGATCTGGTCGAAGGCGGTGGCGAGATAATAGCTGCGCGTACCGCCGCCCAGCTCGCCGAAGCTGTCGGCATAGCCGAAGGCAAACTTCCCGGCGGCGCGAAACCGGGCGATGGCATCGCGCAGCTCCTGCACCTGCGCCGTGCCCAGCCCTCCGTCGCCGAGGCGGGCGACGATGCCCTTGACGCGCGGATCGCCCTCGGCGCGCTCGATGCCGTCGAGCACGTCGCGGAAGCTTATCTCTTCGCCCAGGAGAAGACGCTGGACACCGTCCTGCGGCGCGCCTTCCGGCAGCGGCTTGGTGAAATCGAGCAGCAGGATGTCCTGCTCTGCGAGCGGCTTCTCGCCGGGGGCGGCGAAGAGCCAGAGAGCGATCCCGGCCGCGATAAGGGCGACGACGAGAACGCCGATCGCGGCGAAGAAGCCGATGATGACGCGGCGCATGGGGGGAGCTCCGGCTAGGGGCTTAACGGTCGAGGCGGTGGTATTCGCGATTGGGCATCATGTCGAGTGCATACGCCATGCGATTCGACAGGTTGAAGAAGGCGACGGTTTCGGCGAGATCGAAAATATCCTCATTGCGGAGCCCGGCGTCGCGCAGCACGGCGCGGTCGGCGTCGCCGACGTCATGCGGCGTCAGCGTGAGCTTCCAGGCGAAGTCGAGTATGGCGCGCTGGCGCCGGTCGAGCCGAGCCGTGCGATAGTTGAACGCCATCATCTCGCCAAGCTCGGGATCGCCCGAGAGCTTGCGCACCGCCTGGCCATGGGCGACGAGACAGTAATAGCAGCGATTGGCCGAGGAGACGACGACGGCGATCATTTCGCGCTCGAGCTTGCTCAGTCCCGAAGGCGCGAGCATCAGCTCGTTGTACATCGCCATGAAGTTGCGCAGCTTTTGCGGCCTGAGGCTGTACGCCTGCAGCACGTTGGGGACGAAGCCGAGCTTCTCGATGCATTTGGCGTAGGCCGCCTGGAGGTCGGCGTCGAGCTCAGCGGGCTCGCCGAGCGGGAGAGCCGAGACGTGGTCGGGCTGCGGCATGGTTCCTCCTTCAGGTCGGCTTCAGCCGCATTGCGCGCGCTGGCGCAACAGATGGTCGGCAAGCACGATCGCCATCATCGCCTCGCCGACCGGTACGGCGCGAATACCCACGCAGGGGTCGTGGCGGCCTTTGGTGCTGACTTCGACCTCGCCGCCATGGCGGTCAACGGAGCGACGCGGCGTCAGGATCGAGCTCGTCGGCTTCACCGCGAAGCGCACGACGATGTCCTGACCGGTCGAGATGCCGCCGAGAATGCCCCCGGCATGGTTGGACAGGAACTCGACCTTCCCGCCGGCCATGCGCATCTCGTCGGCGTTGTCCTCGCCGCTCAATTCGGCCGAGGCGAAGCCGGCGCCGATCTCGACGCCTTTCACCGCATTGATGCTCATCATCGCCTTGGCGAGGTCGGCGTCGAGCTTGTCGTAGATGGGATCGCCGAGTCCCGCCGGCACGCCGCTCGCAACGATCTCGATGACCGCGCCGGCCGAGGAGCCGCGTTTCCTCACCTCGTCGAGGAAGCCCGACCAGGTCTGCACCGCCTGGCGGTCGGGCGACCAGAACGGATTGTCCTCGACCGCGCTCCAATCCCAGCGCGCCCGGTCGATCGGGTGCGGGCCGATCTGGACGAGCGCGCCGCGGATGGCGACGGCCTCGCCGAGGATCTTGCGGGCGATCGCGCCGGCGGCAACGCGCGAGGCCGTCTCGCGTGCCGAAGCGCGGCCGCCGCCCCGATAGTCGCGGATACCGTATTTCTGCCAATAGGTATAGTCGGCATGGCCGGGACGGAAGCTGTCCTTGATCGCCTCGTAATCCTTGGAGCGCGCATCCTCGTTCTCGATCATCATCGCGATCGGCGTTCCTGTCGTCCGGCCTTCGAACACGCCGGAGAGGATGCGCACGCGGTCGCTTTCGCGGCGCTGCGTCGCAAAGCGCGACTGACCGGGGCGGCGCCGGTCGAGCCAATGCTGGATATCGGCCTCGGCGAGCTCGAGGCGCGGCGGGCTGCCGTCGACGACGCAGCCGATCGCCGGCCCGTGGCTTTCGCCCCAGGTGGTGAAGCGGAAAACCGCGCCGAAGCTGTTGCCCGCCACGGCCTCTACACCACGGAAATATCGGGCGCGTCGACCGCCTTCATGCCGACGACATGATAGCCGCAATCGACGTGATGCACCTCGCCGCTGACGCCCGCGCCGAGGTCGCTCAAGAGGTAGAGCCCGGCGCCACCGACATCCTCGATGGTGACATTGCGCTTCAATGGCGAGTTATACTGGTTCCATTTCAGGATATAGGGGAAATCGCCGATCCCCGACGAAGCGAGCGTGCGAATCGGCCCGGCCGAGATGGCGTTGACGCGGATGCTCTGCCCGCCGAGATCCACCGCCAGGTAGCGCACGCTCGTCTCGAGCGCCGCTTTGGCGACGCCCATCAGGTTGTAATGCGGCATGACGCGCTCGGCGCCGAGATAGCTCAGCGTCAGCAGCGCGCCGCCGCCGGTCATCAGCACCGAGGCGCGGCGGCAGAGATCGGTAAAGGAGTAGCAGGAGATGTCGAGGCTGCGCAGGAAGTTCTCGCGCTTGGTATCGACATAGCGGTGCTTGAGCTCGCTCGGATCGGCAAAGCCGATGGCGTGGACGGCGAAATCGAGCTTGCCCCAGCGCTCGGTGAGGGCGGCGAACAGCGCATCGAGGCTCGCCTCGTTGGTGACGTCGCAATCCCGGACGAAATCGCAGCCGAGTCGCTCGGCCAGCGGGCGCACGCGCTTGCCATAGGCCTCGCCCTGGTAGGTAAAGGCAAGCTCGGCGCCTTGCGCGGCGACCGCCTTGGCGATGCCCCAGGCGAGCGAGCGGTCATTGGCGACGCCCATGATCAACCCGCGCTTTCCCTGCATGAGCGCCTTTACTTCCGTCATGCGTCAATCGCTCCCAACCCGTTTCGACAATGGCAATGAATGCACCGGACCGGCGATCCTACACGATGGGCGGCAGGGGCGGAAAGCGCCGGCTGGGCGCTAGGGAGCCCCAAGACAGGCTCCGCGGAGCCGCGGGCGTCGGGCGCCCGTTTGTGCTAGAAGGTGTCCGCCATGCCGCTGTTGCGTGCGCTCCTCGACCGACTGGCGATCCTGCGGGATTTCGCCGCCTATGCCGTGCGCCGCTTTGTCGGGGATGGCTGCCTGACCGGCGCCGGCGCGCTCAGCTATACGACCTTGCTGGCACTGGTGCCGCTGACCGCCATCGCGCTCGCCGTGCTGTCGGCGGTCCCGGCCTTCGCCGTCATCCGCGATCAGCTGCTGTCCGCCATCTTCGATACCTTCGTGCCGGAAGTCGGCGCCGAGGTGGCAAAGTGGTTCCGCTACTTCGCCGGCACTTCGGTGCGCACCACGACCATCGGCATGTCGGCGCTCGCGGTAACGGTCGTGCTGCTGCTCGCCACGATCGAGGATCAGCTCCACCGCATCTGGCGGGTGGAATCGCCGCGCCCCTGGCTGCAGCGCATCTTGGCCTATTGGGCGATTCTGACCCTCGGGCCCTTGCTGCTGGGTGTCAGCTTCTCGCTGCCCACCTATATCGACCTCGTCGCCCGCCATGCCGGCCTCGACGCGTCGCATCTGACGCAGAGCCACGACTCGCACGCGCTGCTGCGCCTGGTGCCGTTCGGCCTCGAGACGCTGGCCTTCACCTTGCTCTATGCGCTGATTCCCAATTGCTCGGTGCGTTGGCGCGAGGCCTTACTCGGCGCGGTCGTTGCCGCAGCGCTGGTGGAATTGCTGAAAATCGCCTTCGGCGTCTATATCGGCTACATCTCCTCATACCGCGCCGTCTATGGCGCGGTCGCGGTGATCCCGATCTTCCTCGGCTGGATGTACGTCGTCTGGGGGTCGGTGCTCTTTGGCGCCGTGGTTGCGGCGGCGCAGCCGCAATGGCGCGTCGACACGCGGGCGGCGATGGTACCGTTGTCGACGCGTCGGCTCGGGCTGAGCCTCGCGCTCCTCGCCGAGCTCGCGGCGCAGACGCGCCAGGGCGGCACGTTGTCGATCACCGCGCTGGCCGAGCGGCTCGGCGCCGCCACCGCTGCGATCGATGACGAGCTCAGCCTGCTGCTCAAATCCGGCTTCGTCGCCCAGGCGTCGGATGGCGGCTGGGTGCTGGCGCGCGCGCTCGACGGCGCGAGCCTCGTCGATCTCTATCGCGCGCTCGATCTGCCACTCGTACTGGCGCTTGCGGGCCAGGATGATTTCCCATGGCAGACGCGCATCGCCGCGGCGCTGTCGCGCATCGCTCTGGCCGAGACTGGCGCGTTCGGCATGTCGCTGAGCGAGCTCATCGGACCCGGTGCACCGGTGGCGCCCTTCGCGCAGGTGCAGCGGCGCGCCGAGGGCGCCTAGGCCGGCTTCACCGTAATTTGATTCGTCCGGCGTCGCGGCCGAGTCGAAGATTGGAGATCGCGTCGCGCTCGCACCGTGAGGCGATGGCCAGCGGCGGAGCATCACAGCCATGCTCCGCCGCTCATTTTTTGAAACAAGGCCGCTCTGCGGCAGACGGCTCAACCGACGAGGCGCTCATGAAAATCGAGCGCGCCGGCGATGCCGGAATTGCGCTCTACGTCGCGACTCCCCGAGGCTGCGGCTACGCCACAAATCGCCATTGATCTCGCAGGCGCCGGACCCAATCTGTGGTGCATGAGCGAAGCCGAGGCGATGTTCGCCGTATTGCGGCAGTCGACGGATGCGCCGGCGGTCGACGCCATCCAACGGCTGGTTGAGCAGGGCTCCGACCGCGATTTGTGCCGGATCAACGTTCTCGCCTTTGCCAAGCAAGCGGGCCTCGACGAGCAGGCGGCGCTCGCGGCGTTCCTGCATGCGGCGCGGATCGGGCTCTTCGAATTGTCGTGGAACGTGCTCTGCCCCGGCTGCGGCGGGGTTCTCGATGCGAGCGCCACGCTCAAGACCATCGACCAGACCGAGTATGATTGCGCGCTCTGCGCTGCCGGATACGAACCGACACTGGACGAGATGGTCGAAGTAACTTTCACCGTCAGCCCGCGCATCCGCCGGATCGCGGCGCATGATCCGAGCAGCCTCCCCTTCGCCGAGTATATGCGTCAGATCTTTTGGTGCTCCGGCGTCGATCTTCCCGACAATGTCGAGGAACTGCTCGAGGAGGTGACGCTCGAATCGCTTGAATTGCCGGCGGGCGAAAAGGCCGTCTTGTCGCTCAATCTGCCGGCGGCCTTCGCCATTCTGTTCGATCCCGTGACGCATGCGACGCAGTTTCTTGACGTCAAAGGCGAGCCGACGCGCGAACGGCGCAGCCTGTCGGTCGTCTTGAACCCGGTGCGTGCCCCGACCGGGACCACCGAGCTGCACCCGGGTCCGATCCGCATCTCGCTCGAGAACCGCACGCGGCAAAGGGTGTTGCCCGCGCTTTGGATCGCCGGCGACAAGCTGCATGAGCTGCTCGGTCGCCGCCGCCCGTTCGTGACGGCAAAGCGGCTCCTCACCAACCAGGTGTTCCGCGACCTCTATCACACCGACACCCTCGATATCGATCAGCGCCTCAAGGTGACGAGCCTGACCTTTCTGTTTACCGACCTGAAGGGCTCGACCGAGCTTTACGAGCGCGTCGGCGATCTGGCGGCATTCGATCTGGTCAAGGCGCATTTCCGCGCCCTGACGGAGATCGTCGCCGCCGAAACCGGCGCCGTGGTGAAGACGATCGGCGACGCGGTCATGGCGACGTTTCCGACGCCAGACCGGGCGGTTGCCGCGGCGCTGCGCATGCGCGATGCCATGCGCAGCCTCAACCGCGAGCGCCAGCGCGACGATCTGTTGTTGAAGATCGGCATTCACGAGGGTCCGTGCCTCGCCGTCGTGCTCAACGATCGACAGGACTATTTCGGGCAGACCGTCAACATCGCAGCGCGCGTGCAAGGCCTGGCGGCGTCGCGCTCGATCCTGGCAAGCGGCTCGGTCGTGGAGGATCCGCAATCCCGGGCGGTGCTGCGCGACAACGGCCTGACGCCGGTCGCGCGCAACGAGCTCATTCGCGGCGTCACCGACGGCGTCGCCGTTTACGAGATCCCGTGACGATCAGGAATTGCGTCGGTGGCTCAGCAGGGCCGTACCGAACGCTTCGAACAAGGCGCGATTGACGTTGTTGGTCTGCGGATCGTATTCGGCGTGCCACTGGACACCGAGCGCAAAAGCCGGCGCATCGGCGACGCGGATCGCTTCGATCGTGCCGTCTTCGGCCACACCCTCGACGATGATGCGTTCGCCCGGCTCGAGAATGCCTTGGCCGTGCAGCGAATTCACGCGGATCGTCGCACAGCCGAAGAGATTGGCGAAGACGCCGCCGGGTTGGAGCTTCACCTCGTGCCGATCG
Organism: Allostellaceae bacterium; assembly: GCA_035509275.1. Lineage (GTDB taxonomy): Bacteria > Pseudomonadota > Alphaproteobacteria > ATCC43930 > CGMCC-115725 > DAHUYF01. Next base: position 20,432 of record DATJLU010000117.1, read on the forward strand.
GCAAAGACGACCTGCGGATCGGGATGAATGTCGCCGTTCTCCAGCCGCGGCGCGCGGTGGTTCAGGCGCCCCGGGATATCGCGAATTTCCGGATGCAAGGAGCCGCCGAAGGCAACGTTCATCTCCTGAAGCCCGCGGCAGATTCCGAGCAGAGGCACGCCCCGGTCGACGCAGCTTCGGGCCAGCGCCAGGGCCATCGCATCGCGATCGGGATCGTAGGGTTCGTGCCGGGCATCGGGCTCGACGCCGTAGCAGGAAGGATGGACGTTGGCGCGGGCGCCCGTCAGCACGATGCCGTCGACGGCGCCCAGAAGATCCTCGATCTCGGTGATGTCAGGTGTACCGGCAAACATGAGCGGTAGCGCGCCGGCGACTTCCGCGAGCGCGGCGAGATTGCGTCTGCCGACGAACTGGCCCCTGTAGACGTGATTGACGATATGGGCGTTTCCGATCACGCCGACGACCGGTTTTCTCATTTCTGGCGCCTGCCGCTCCTCGCCTTTTGGCTGTATTGGCTCCTCGCCTTCTGGCTGTATTGACTTAATGCGAGTCGCAGGGCTCTGCAACGGCTCGATTTGCAAACCCGACCGTCGCAAACAACAGGACGTAACCGGATTTGTTAACCAAGCTTGCCGCGCACATCGTAAGGGTGCTTGGCGCCCCAGCGCTCGATGAAGGAGGTCAGCTCGGCGTCAGGGGGATCGGGCAGCACGACGCGCAGCTTCACATATTGATCGCCGGATTTGCCCGCCGTCGCGACGCCCTTGCCCTTGAGGCGCAGCGTCGCGCCGCTATTCGAGCCGCGTGGCACCTTGAGCGCCACCGCGCCGTGGATCGTCGGCACCTTGACCGTGGCGCCCAGCACCGCCTCGGTCAGCGTCACCGGCAGCTCGACATGAATGTCCTGCTCCTTGCGCTGAAAGAAAGGATGCGGGTCGACCTCGATCTCGAGATAGAGGTCGCCGGGGGCGACGCCGCGCGGCGCGCGCGGACCCTGGCCCTTGAGGCGCAGCGTCTGGCCGCTGTCGATGCCGGCGGGGATGGTGATGTCGATATTGCGGCCATCCGCCGTGGTCAACCGGCGCTTGGCGCCGAGCGCCGCGTCGAGAAAGGGGAGGCGCAGCGACTGGCTCTGATCGCCCAGCCGCTCTTCGCTTTCGCGCCGGCCGCGGCCGAGGATCTCGGCAATGATCTCGTCGAAGGAGAAGCCGCCGGCGCCGGCGCGCTGATAGGCGCGGGCGCCGGCGCCGGCTCGCGCTCCCTGGGCGCTGAAGCCGCGTTCGCTGCCGGCGGCGTCGATTTCGCCGCGGTCGAAGCGGGCGCGCTTCGCCGGGTCGGAGAGCAGGTCGTAAGCCGCCGTCACTTCCTTGAACTGCTGCTCATTGGCACGGTTGCCGGGATGGAGATCGGGGTGGAGCTTCTTTGCCAGGCGCCGGTAGGCCTTTTTTATGGTTTCGTCGGAGGCGTCGCGGCCGACGCCCAGCACGACATAGGGATCTCTCATTGCCAAAGCCCGTTGACCTCGCTCTTGCTGTCTCGCCGGCGCCGCCCATCTTGACGGCAACACCCGGCGGGGGCAACCGCCGCTTCGAAAACGCCGGGCTTCGGTCTATGGTGGGGCGAGCAAGCGCAAGGCCATGAGCACCATTCCCTATCGCCAGCCGTTCGACGAGTTCGCCGCCTGGTTCGCCGAGGCGCAGGCGAAGGAGCCGCGTGACGCCAATGCCATGATCGTGGCGACGGCAAGCCCCGAAGGCGCGCCGTCGAGCCGCGTCATCCTGCTCAAAGGCGTCGATGAGCGCGGCTTCGTCTTCTACAGCAATCTCGACAGCCGCAAAGGCGAGGAGCTGGGCGCCAATCCGCGCGCGGCCCTGTGCTTCCACTGGAAGTCGCTGCTGCGCCAGATCCGCATCGAAGGCCCGGTCGAAGCGGTGACGGCGGCGGAGGCGGATGCCTATTTCGCGACGCGGCCGCGGCAGAGCCAGATCGGCGCCTGGGCCTCGGCGCAATCGCGCCCGGTGGCGAGCCGGCAGGTACTGGAGGAGCGCTTCGCCGAGATCGCCCGCCGCTTCGGCGACGGCACCATTCCGCGCCCGCCGCGCTGGTCCGGCTACCGTGTGCTGCCGCAACGCATCGAGTTCTGGACGGATCGCCCGCACCGGTTGCACGAACGCCTCGTCTATATCCGCGACGGCGCCGGCTGGCGCAGCGAGATGCTCTTCCCATGACCGCCATTGACGCAAAGCAGGCGGCCGGCGCGCTGATGCGGCGCGCCACTTACGCCTCGATCACGGTCGCTTGCGTCATGATCCTGGTGAAGCTCGTCGCCTGGTTGCTGACGGGTTCGGTGAGCCTGCTGTCGAGCTTGCTCGACTCGCTCCTCGATGCCGCGGCCTCGCTGGTCAATCTGGTGGCGGTGCATCAAGCGCTCGTGCCGGCCGACCGCGAGCACCGCTTTGGCCACGGCAAGGCCGAGCCGCTGGCAAGCCTGGGGCAAGCCGCGTTCATTGCCGGCTCGGCCGTGCTGCTGCTGATCGAGGCGCTGCAGCACATGCTGACGCCGCAACCGGTGACCAACACCGGCCTCGGCATCGGCGTCATGATCTTCGCCATTGCGGTGACACTTGCGTTGGTCGCCTATCAGAAACAAGTCGTCCGCCGCACCGGCTCGCTGGTGGTGAGCGCCGACGAGTTCCACTACCGCACCGATCTCGTGCTCAACGTCAGCGTCATCCTGTCGCTGCTGGGGACTTGGCTGCTCGGCTGGGTCTATCTCGATCCGCTGTTCGGCGCCGCCATCGGTTTCTGGATCATCTATGGCGCCTGGGGAGTCGCCAAAAAGGCCATGGTGCAGCTCATGGATCGCGAGCTGCCCGACAGCGACCGCGCGCGCATCCGGGCGATTGCGCTGGCGAATCCGCAGGTGAAATCGGTGCATGACCTGCGCACGCGCGCCTCCGGCCCGAACGCCTTCATCCAGATCCATGTCGAGATGGATGGCAATCTGACCCTCTCCGAAGCGCACCACATCTCCGACGCGGTCGAAGTCGAGATTCTCGCCGCCTTCCCGCAAGCCGAAGTCATGATCCACCAGGATCCCGAAGGGGTCGAAGAGCCGCGGCGCAGCTTCCCCCCGGCGCACGCGGCCTCTAAGGTCGCATCATGAACAGCGAGCGCAGCACGATCTTGCTCACCGGCGCGAGCCGCGGCATCGGCCATGCCACGGTGCGGCGCTTCAGCGAAGCCGGCTGGCGCGTCATCACCTCCTCGCGCGAGGGCGTGCCGCCGGAGTGCAAGCGCGACCCCAACTGGACGCATCACATCACCGCCGATCTCGCCGATGCCGCCGCCGTCGGGCATTTCCTCGACGAGGTGAACGGGCTTCTCGGCGGCGGCGCTTTGCACGCGCTCGTCAACAATGCCGGCGTTTCGCCGAAGACGCCGTTCAAGGAACGGCTCGGCTGTCTCAATGGCGATATCGCCGGCTGGCACGACGTGTTTCAGCTCAATTTCTTCACGCCGCTGTCGCTCGCGCGCGGGCTCGCTGCGGCGCTGGCGCGCGGCAAAGGCGCCGTCGTCAACGTCACCTCGATTGCCGGTCATGCCGTTCATCCCTTCGCCGGTTCGGCCTATTCTACCTCGAAGGCGGCGCTGTCGGCGTTGACGCGCGAGATGGCGGTCGAGTTCGCGCAGCTCGGCGTCCGCGTCAATGCGGTCGCGCCAGGCGAGATCGAGACGGCGATGCTCTCGCCGGAGACCGAGGTGCTGATCCCGCGCATCCCGCTGCATCGCCTGGGCACGCCCGAGGATGTGGCGTCGACCATCTTCTATCTCTGCAGCGCCGATTCCGGCTATGTCACCGGCACGGAGATCTTCATCACCGGCGGCCAGCACCTTTATTGAGCGCCGCGGCGGAAGGAGGCGATCGATGGCTTCGGTGGCGCTGGTCTCGATTTTCGCACTCGACCAGGTCGGGCTGGTCTCGGCGATCGCCGATTGCCTGTTCACCGCCGGCGTCAATCTGCGCGACACCAGCTTCGCCGTGCTCGGCCGCGGCGCCGAGTTCACCTCGGTCTGCGAGCTGCCCGAAGGCGTCGACGCCGGGGCGCTCGGCCGCGAGCTCGAAGCGCTGCCGGAGCTCGCCGGCGCGCAGATCCGCGTCGTGCCTTACGCCTATGATCCGCATCCCGGCCCGATGGGCCAGATCACCCATCGCATCGAGGTGAGCGGCGGCGATCAGCTCGGCCTCATTGCCCGGCTCGCCGAGATCTTCACCCAGAACGGCGCCAATATCGTCCGGCTCGATGCGCAGAAGCTGCCGGACGCGGAGGGGGGACGCTACGTCACGCGCTTTTCGGTGTGGCTCCCCGCCGATCGCGCCGAGCTCTGCATCGCGGCGGTCGAGAACACCGCCGGAAGCCTTGGCCTCACCAGCTTCGCCGAAGAGGTCGGCGATTGATCGCCGGCGGCTTTGGCGGCACGTTCCGGATAGTGCCGTGCGGCCCGTGTTCCTATCTTCCTCGGCATGACCGCGCTATCGATCCCTGGAACCGAGCGGCGCGCCGATTGGGCGGCGCTGGAAGCCGCGCTGGACGCGCGCGGCTATGCGACGCTGCCGGGGCTGCTGACGCCGGCGGAATGCCGAGCCCTCCGGCTTCTCTATGACGACGAGGCGGCGTTCCGCAGCCGCGTCGTCATGGCGCGGCACGGCTTCGGCCGCGGCGAGTACAAATATCTGCGCTATCCCTTGCCGCCGGTGGTCGAGGCGTTGCGCCAGGAGATTTATCCGCATCTCGCGCCGATCGCCGCGCGCTGGCGCGCGGCGCTGAAGGAGAACGGGCGCTTCCCGGCGGCGCTCGGTGACTACCTTGCCGAATGCCATGCCGCCGGGCAGACGCGCCCGACGCCGCTCATCCTCAAATACGGCGCCGAGGACTACAACTGCCTACACCAGGATCTTTACGGCGATCGCGTCTTCCCGCTGCAGCTCACGGTGCTGCTGAGCGCGCCCGAGGATTTCACCGGCGGCGAGTTCTTGCTGCTGGAGCAGCGCCCGCGCATGCAGTCGAAGGCCGAGGTGGTGCCGCTGCGCCAGGGCGAGGCGGTGATCTTCGCCGTCCACCACCGCCCCGTCCGCGGCACCCGCGGCATCTACCGCGTCAACCAGCGCCACGGCGTGAGCCGTATCCGCTCCGGCGAGCGCTATACGCTGGGGGTGATCTTTCACGATGCCGCGTAGCGCCGCTGCCGGGGCAAGTTACGCGATCTCCACCACCTTGCCGTCTTCCGCGGCTTCGACCGGCAGGCTGCCGAGGCGGCTCAGCATGTCGGGGCTGAAATGGGTGAGGATGAGGCGCTTCGGGCGGATCGTCGCCAGATGCGGCTCGAGCGAGTGCCAATCGAGATGGTGCCGGATCTGCTTGTCGTGGAAATAGGCCTCGGCGATGAAGAGGTCGGCGTCGCGCGCCGCCGGGATGAGCGTCTCGGTCCATTCCGTGTCGCCGGTATAGGCCACGACCTTGCCGCCGCTTTCGAGGCGGAGTGCGTAGGGCGGCGCGCCGCAGGCATGGCGCACGGGGTAGGGGGTCACGCTGACGCCGCCGATCTCGCGCCGCTCCTCCGGCGCCAGCTCGACGACCGAGAGCGGAAATTTCTGCGCGATCGCCGAAGAGCCGGGGAAGAGCGCTTCCATGGTGACGCGGAGCCGCTCGGCGAGGCCGGGCGGACCGGCGATGGTCAGCGGCGCCTGCCGCCGGCTGACCAGCTGCGCATCGAGGATGAAGAAGGGGATGCCGGCGAAATGGTCGCCATGCAAATGGGTGATGAAGATGCTGGCGATGCCATTGGGGTCGACGCCGAATTTGCGCATCGCGATCATCGACGAGGCGCCGCAATCGATCAGGAAGGCGCTACCGGCGGCGGTGACGTGGAAGCAGGTGTTGAACCGGCCGCCGCTGCCGAAGGCGTCGCCGCAGCCGAGAAACTGAACGCGCATCACGCCGGGCTCAGCCGCGTTCGCGCTGCCGCAGCCAGGCGATGCGCTCTTCGACGAGCGCAATGTCGTGGTCGAGCCAGTCGCGGAAGAGACCCGGATTGGCGCGCTGGCGCAGCTCGTCGAGCCGGACGCGCTCGCTTGCCAGCGATTCCGTCATCAGCGCGAGCTGCCCCTGCCGCTCCGCCGCCGGCAGATGGTGGAGGAAACGCAGCTTCAGCATCAGCGACAGGCGGTTGATCTCGCTCAGCGGCGAGCGGAGCTGCGCCTTGAGCAGGCCGCGCAGCGCCGCTTCGCCGCGCGGCGTCAAGCGCAAGGTCGCATTGTCCGTCATGCCGAGGCCGTCCACCGCCTCGATCAGCCCCTCATAGCGCAGCAGCTCGAGCGAGGTGCCCATGAGGTCGAGCGACGGGCCGATGACGCGGCTGGTGAAGTGGCGGATCTCGGCGGCGAGATCGCCGTAATGCCGCGCGCCTTCGGCGAGGAGGCCGAGCGCGCAGAGCCGGACGGCTTCGACGGGAACGAGTGAATTGTCCCGGAACATGGCCCGGCCTCAGGCGACGCGGCGGATGGGCAGCCGCGCCCAGACATCGCGAAGCGCCGCCACCAGACGCTCGATGTCCTCGTCGCTGTGCAGCGGCGAGGGCGTCAGGCGCAGCCGCTCGCCGCCGCGCGGTACGGTGGGGTAGTTGATCGGCTGGACATAGATGCGGTGACGCTCGAGCAGATCGTCCGAGGCCTCTTTGCACAGCCGCGCATCGCCGACCAGCACCGGCACGACATGGCTCGGGCTCGGCATCACGGGAAGGGCGGCTTCCAAGAGGCGCCGCTTCAGCCGGGCAGCGCGCTCCTGATGCCGCTCGCGCAAGGCATTGTCGCTGCGGACATGGCGGATCGAGGCGATCGCGCCGGCGGCGATGGCCGGCGGCAGCGAGGTGGTGAAGATGAAGCCCGGGGCGAAGCTGCGGATGAAATCAACCATCGCCGTCGAGCCTGCGACATAGCCGCCGACGAGACCGAAGGCCTTGGCCAAGGTGCCCTGGATCACGGTGAGGCGGTGGGCGATTCCGTCACGCTCGGCGATGCCGCCGCCGGTTCTGCCATAGAGCCCGACCGCATGCACCTCGTCGAGATAGGTCATGGCGCCATGGCGCTCGGCGACGTCGCAAAGCTCGGCGATCGGCGCAATGTCGCCATCCATGGAATAGACGCTCTCGAAGGCAACGAGCTTCGGCCGGCTCGGATCGGCGGTTCGCAAGCGGCGCTCGAGATCGGCCGGATCGTTATGGGCGAAGACATGCTTCTCCGCGCCGCTGTGGCGGATGCCCTGGATCATCGAGGCGTGGTTCAGCGCGTCGGAGAAGACGATGCAGCGCGGGATCTCGCGCGCCAGGGTCGAGAGCGCCGTCTCATTGGCGACATAGCCCGAGGTGAAGGCGAGCGCCGCCTCCTTGCCATGGAGGGCCGCCAGCTCGCGCTCGAGCACGACGTGGTAATGCGTCGTGCCGGAGATGTTGCGGGTGCCGCCGGCGCCGGCGCCGGTGCGGTCGATCGCCTCATGCATCGCCGCCAGCACCGCGGGGTGCTGACCCATGCCGAGATAGTCGTTGGAGCACCAGACTGTGACCTCTTCGCCGAGGTCGTGGTTGAAGGCGCGCGGGAACGCGCCGGCGCGGCGCTCCAAATCGGCGAAAACGCGATAGCGCCCCTCGGCGCGCAACCCGTCGAGCCGGGTCTTGAAGAAGGTCTCGTAGTCCATCGGTGTCCTCTATCCCCGCAGAGCGGCAGGGCAGCATAGCCCGCGCCGGCGCGGCTGCAATACGCAGAATCCCGGACGGGGCCCGGCCTCTCACCCTCCCATTGCTGCGCCATGGGTCTCTGCCTCTCCCGCATATGCGGGAGAGGGACTGTTCTCATGGGTCGCCGCCATGGTCACCCCGTCCAGCCCAGCGCATTCGAGATGCTGTGCGCGTAATCGACGACGCGCTGCTTCAGCAACTCGGCCCGGTCCGGGGTGAGGCGCGAGAGCGCGCCGGCGACGCTGAGCGCGGCTGTCGCGCTGCCCGTGCGATCCCAGATCGGTGCGGCGAAACCGAAGGCGTGATTGTCGAGATCGCTGTAATTTTCGCTGAGGCCGGTCCGGCGCACATGCTCGATCACCGCGGCGAGCGTCTTGGGGTCGGTGATCGTCGCCGGCGTATATCTCGGCAGCGGCGCGCGCAGCACCGCCTCGCGGACCTCCGGCGGCGCGAAGGCGAGCAGTACCTTGGGTCCGGCGCCCGCATGCAGCGGGCCGCGCCGGCCGGTCCGGGCGAAGAGGCGGACGGGCAGGGGAGAGTCGCGCACCGAGAGGTAGATCGCGTTCAGCCCATCGCGCACGACGAGGCTGACGGTCTCCTCGCCTTGTCGCGCCAACTCGTCGAGAAGCGGGTCGGCGACCTGGAGAAGCATGCCTTGCTCGCGCGCCTTTCCGGCAAGAGCGAGCGGCCGATGCCCGAGCCGATAGGTCCGGCTCGAGCGGTCCTTGATGACGAGGCGCTTTTTCTCGAGCGTGAAGAGAATGCGGAAGACGAGGCTCTTCGTGTAGCCGGTCTCCGCCGCGATCTCGGTGATGGTGCTGCTCGAATGCCGGGCCAGCGTCTGCAACACCGTCACCGCCTGATCGAGCACCCGAATGGTGTAATCCAAATCCTGCTTCTCCCGTCTTTCCTCACCTGCTTCGCTCGGTTCGGCGAGTTTCACTCAGTGAAATAATCATTCAACGCTTGCGGAAAGTCCAGGGAGCGTGGTTTGCTTTTCGCCGAAGGGTTTCACTCTATGAAATCGCCATGCGGCCGTTCGGCCAAGCGCCCCTCTCACCTCAGGAGCCGATGAGCACCATGTCCGAAGCCGAGATCCTGGCCGCGGTTTCCGTCGACAATATCCGCGCTCATGCCGAACACATCACCACCGAGATCCCGACGCGGCTGGCCGGCTCTGCCAATGGCAAGCGCATGGCGGAATACAGCGCCCAAGCGCTGCAGCGCGCCGGCGTCGAGGCGCGCATTCACGAGATGCCCGGCCTGGTGAGCTTTCCGGACAAAGCGGAGCTGCGCGTCCTCGCTCCGCGCGAATTCGCGATCGAAGCGAATACGCTCGGCCACAGCGTGCCGACACTGCCGGACGGTCTCGCCGGTGAGCTGATGGACGTCGCGACCGGCGCCTTCGGCGAATACGAGGGCCGCGACGCCACCGGCAAGATGACGCTCTCGGAGCTCTCCTACAGCCCGGCGCGGCACGAGAAGCAGCGCATCTCCGCTCTCATGGGCGCGGTCGGCTGCGTCATGATGAATTGGGGCCATGACGGCAACGCCGCCGTTCCCTTCGGCTCCGTCAAGCCGGTCTGGGGCAATCCGACGCCCGACAACTACAAGACCGAGATGGCGACGCTGCCCTGCATCGGCATCGCCCGCACCGCCGGCCTCCAGCTCCGGCAGATGCTGAAAGCCGGGCCGGTGCGCATCTGGCTGCGCGCCAATGTCGAGAATGGCTGGTGGCCGGTCCAGATCACCGTGGGCGAAATCGCCGCGCCGCGAAGCGAGGATTTCGTCCTCGTCGGCGGCCATCAGGATTCCTGGTTCGGGCCGCAGGCCACCGACAATGCGGCGGGCAATTCCTGCATCCTCGAGCTTGCCCGCGTCTTCAGCGCGCGCCGCAGCGAGCTCCGCCGCGGGCTGGTCTGCGGCTTCTGGACCGGACATGAGACCGGCACCATGATCGGCTCGTCCTGGTTCGCCGACCGCAACTGGGACCGTCTGCGCGAGCACGCCGTCGCGTATCTGCAGATCGACCAGCCCGCCTGCGCCGGCACCTCGGGCTGGTTCGCGCATTCGAACAGCGAGCTGCGCCGCTTTCACCAGAGCGTGGAGCAGCGTCTCCTGAAAGGCCGCACCATTGCCTGGCACCGCGCCGTCAAGGTCGGCGATTCCTCCTTCTTCGGCCTCGGCATTCCGATGCTCGCCGCCCAGGGCGGCTTCACCCCGGCCGAACTCGCGGCGAGCGCCAATGCGACGCTGGGCTGGTGGCATCATTCGGTCGAGAACACGCTCGACAAGCTCGATTGGCGCTACATGGCCGAGCATATCCGCGTCTATGCCGCCTATCTCTGGGAGCTCTGCACCGCGCCGGTGCTGCCCTTCGAGTTCGTTACCGTGGCCGACCAGTTCATCGAGCGTCTGGAGGGCTTCCGCAAGCTCGGCGACCCGATCGGCCTTGCCGGCGCGATCGCCGCGGCCAATGCGTTCCGCGCCGCCGCCACGCGCCTCGACGAGGCGGCCGGCACCTGGCGCACTCGCTATGCCCGCAACGAGACCAATGACGAAGCGCCGGCCGCGGCGCTCAATGCTTGCTTCAAGCGCCTCTCGCACACGCTGGTGCCGCTCGCCAGCACGGCCAAGGGGTCTTACGGCCATGACCCCTACGGCTTCACGCCGCAGACCTCGATGATCCCGTCGCTCTATGAGCTTCAAGCGCTCGCCAAGCTGCCCGAGGGCGAGCAGCGCTGGATGCTCGAGACGAAGCTCGTCCGCGAGCGCAATCGCGTCACCGACGGGTTGACCGATTGCCGGCTCCTGATCGAGCACACGCTCGGCGACATCGCCTAGAGAGGTGTCGATGCGCGTCCTCTACCAACTCACCAGCCCGATGCATCTGACCTTGGGGCGCGCGGAGATCGAGCGCCGGCGGGAGTTCCTCGCCGGAGCCGCGGCGCCCGGCTGCCGGGTCGAGGTGGTGCCGCTCGATGACGGCCCGCCGGCGATCGAGGGACCGGCGGGCGCGGCGCTGGTCGTCCCGGAGCTGCTGCAGCGCGCGCCGGGCTGGGGGAGGGACGGGTACGACGCCGTCATCATCGGCTGCTTCAGCGATCCCGGCCTCGATGCCTTGTCCGCAATCGCGGCCCTTCCCGTGATCGGGCCTGGAGCCGCGGCGATGCATCTCGCCGCTCAGTTCGGCAGCCGCTTTTCCATCCTCGCGCCCTCGGGCCGCGAGACAGGCCGGGTCCGCGCCCGTTTGCGCGCGCTCGGACTCGACGCGCTCTTCGCCTCGGTGCGCGGCGTCGGCTGCACGGTCATGGATCTCGCGCGGCAGGACGCGGCGGCGCGCGACCGCATCGTCGCCGCCGGGCGGCGCTGCATCGATGAGGATGGCGCCGACATCCTCGTGCTCGGCTGTATGAGCATGGCGTTCTTGCCGGGGCTGGCGGCGGCGCTTCAGACGCTGCTCGGCTGCCCGGTGGTCAATCCGGTCGTCGCGGCGCTCAAGACGGCCGAGGCCGCCATCGCGTTGGGTCTCCGCTCGCGCACGCCCGCGGCAGCATTGCAACGAGCGGTCTGAGCCGCTCAAAGGAGAGGCGGATGGAGATCACGAGACGAGAAGCCGGCGCCCTGACATTGGGGGCGCTGCTCACCCTGGCCGTCCGGGCGCGGGCGGCCGAGCCCGATGTGCTGGTGAGCGGCGACAACCTGCCGCAGAATCTTGATCCGCATCAGATCTTCGACGTGCCGATGCAGGGCTACGCGGTCAACACCTACGACACGCTCTACCGCTATGAGGGCAACCCACCCGAGCTGCAGCCCTGGCTCGCCGCCGGCCATACGCCCGCGCCGGACGGAATGAGCTGGGAATTCGCGCTGCGCCCGGGCTCCCTCTTCCATGATGGCAGCCCGATCACGGCCGAGGATGTCGTCTACAGCTTCCGCCGCGTGCTGGCCCTCGGCAAAGCGCCCGCCGGCGCATTCCTGCCGGTGCTGAAGCCCGACGGCGTCACGGCGACCGGCCCGCTGACGGTGCGCTTTCAACTCGCGCATCCCTATGCGCCGTTCCTCGCGGCCATGCCGCTGGTCAGCATCGTCAATCCGCGCGTCCTGCGCCAGCACGAGAAGGACAACGACTGGGGTGCCGCCTGGCTGGCCTCGAACGAAGCGGGATCGGGCGCCTATGTTCTGAAGCCAGAGACCTATATGCCGCTCCAGCATGTCGATCTCGCGCGCTTCGACCGGCACTTCATGGGCTGGAAAGACAATCCGCGCCCGCTGGACGGCGTCGCCTATCGCCCCACCAAGGAAACCTCGACGCGCCTGCTCGCGCTTTTGCAGGGCAGCCTCGACTGGACCGACAGCTACCTGCCGGTCGATGACGTCACGCAAGTCGCCGCCAGCAAGATCGCGCATGTGCAGAAGGATGAGGACATGCGGACCTTCCTCATCCGCATGAACAATTCCAAGCCGCCCTTCGACAACATCAACGCCCGCAAGGGCTTCGCGCACGCCTTCGATTATCACGGCTTCATCACCGACATCCTCAAGGGCTATGCGGTGCGCGACCCGACGCCGATGCCCAACACGCTCTGGGGATTTCCGAAGGATGTCGCCGGCTACGAGTATGATCCGGCAAAGGCGAAGATGTATTTCGAGCGCGCGCGCCAGGAAGGCGCGCCGTTGCACCGGCCCATCCAGATCCACATCCAGGAGGCGCTGGATCAGACCACTCAGGCGGCGCAGCTCTATCAGAGCACGCTCGCGCCGCTCGGCATCACTCTCAAGATCGTCAACGACACCTGGGCCAATCTCACCACCAACACCGCGCATCCCGAGACGACGCCGGATATGTGGGTGCATTGGGTCAGCACCTATTTCGTCGATCCCGAGAACTGGGCCGGCCAGATGTATGACAGCCAGTTCGGCGGCACCTGGAAGGCGTCGAGCTGGTACAAGAATCCGAAAGTGGATGAGCTGTTGCGCCAGGCCCGTGCCACGGTCGGGCAGGAGGCCCGCGCGCCGCTCTATGAGGCGGCGATCCGCCTCATTGTTGCCGACAGCCCCGATATCTGGATCTACAACACCGTCGACCTGCGCGGGGTCAACAACCGCGTGGCAGGGTTCCGCTTCTGCCCGGTCGGAAGCGGCACCGAGGTGCGGTGGATCCACCTGGCCGCGTGATGGGCGCGCGCTCGGCAAGATCGGGGTGGGGCGGCCGACAGCGGTGCCGGGTGCGCTGATGATCGCCTTCATCGCGCGCCGACTGGCGCTTGCTGTTCCGACTCTCCTCGGCCTGCTGGTCATTACCTTCGTGCTGATCCGCACGGTGCCGGCTGACCCCGCGACGGCGCTGGCCGGCGATAACGCGACGCCGGCGCAGATCGCCGCGATCCGTCACGAGTTCGGGCTCGACCGTCCGCTCTACGCTCAGTTCGGCCGCTATCTCGGGCAGATCGCCGAGCTCGATTTCGGCATCAGCGCCTTCTCCGGCCGCCCGGTCGCGCTCGACATCGCGCAGCGCCTGCCGGCGACGCTCGAGCTCACCATGGTCTCGCTCCTCCTCGCCATCGCGATCGGCGTGCCGCTCGGCGTGATCGGCGCCGTCCACCACAATCGCTGGCCCGATTTCGTGCTGCGCACCGCCTCGGTCGGCGGCATCGCCATTGCCACCTTCTGGCTCGCGATCATGCTCCAGCTCCTCTTCGCCATGGAGCTCGGCTGGCTGCCGCTGCGCGGGCGGCTTGGCCTTGGCGCCGTTGCGCCGCCAGGCCCGACCGGCTTCCTCCTGATCGACTGCCTGCTGGCCGGCCAATTCGGCGTGTTCCTCGACGCGCTCCGCCATCTCGTCCTGCCGGCGGCGACGCTCTCTTTCGGCGGCATCGCCACCATCGCCCGCTTCACCCGCGCCGGCGTGCTCGAGACCTTGCAAAAGGATTTCGTTCTCTATGAGCGCGCTGCGGGCTTCGGCCGCTGGCGGCTGATCTGGATCTATGTCCTGCGCAACTCCGTCGTCGCCACGGTGACGCAGATCGGCCTTCTCTTCGGCGGCCTCGTCGCCGGCGCCGTCGTCGTCGAATCAATCTTCGACTGGCCCGGGATCGGCGACTACACGGTGCAGGCGATCCTCACCGCCGATTACAAGGTGATCCTCGCCGTGACGCTCGTCGTCGGCGTCATCTATATCGCCGTCAACCTCCTCACCGATCTCGTTCACGCGCTGATCGACCCGCGGCTGCGGAGCGGCTGATGCTCATCCTGCGCAAATTCCTGCGCGACCTCCCGGCCGCGGCGGGGCTGGCGATCGTGCTCGCCATCCTCCTCCTCGCGCTGCTCGGCCCCCTCATCGCGCCGCATCCCGACGATATCGCGGCCGCGCATCTCGCCGCCCGCCTGCGTCCGCCGAGCCTCGCCTTTCCCTTCGGCACCGACGATCTCGGCCGCGACCTGTTCTCGCGCATCATCCTCGGCGCCTTCGGCGCGCTCGAAGTGGCGTTGCTCGTGGTCGCGGCGGCGGCGGCGATCGGGGTGCCGCTTGGCCTCATCGCCGGCTACACCGAGGGCTGGCCGTCGGAGCTGATCATGCGCGTGACCGACGTCTTCCTCGCGCTGCCGCAGCTCGTCCTGGCGCTGGCGCTCGCCCAGCTCATGACGCCGTCGCTGCAAAGCGCGATGCTGGCGCTCGCCGTCACCTACTGGCCGTTCTTCACCCGCATCGCCTTTGCCGAGACGCGCCGGCTGCGCCACGCCCTCTTCGTCGATGCGCTGATGTCGCTCGGCGCCGGCCATACACGCATCATCCTTGCCCATATCCTGCCCAACGCCGCGTCAGCGCTGATCGTGCGCGCGACCATCGGGCTCGGCTTCACCATCCTGACAGCGGCGACCCTCGGCTTTCTCGGCATGGGAGCGACGCCGCCCGCGCCCGATTGGGGGCTGATGATCGCCGAGAGCCGCAGCTATCTTCCCGGCGCGTGGTGGTTCGCGCTGTTTCCGGGGCTCGCGATCCTGATCACCGTCCTCGGCTTCAACCTGCTCGGCGACGGCTTGCGCGACATCGTCGATCCGCGCCTCAGGCGCTCGCGGTGAGCGAAGCACCCGACGCGCTGCGCATCGCCGACCTCCGCCTCACGATCCGGAGCGACGAGGGGCCCGCGCGCGTGCTCGACCATGTCGCGCTGCGCCTCCGCCGCGGCCATGTTCTTGGCGTCGTCGGCGAATCCGGCTGCGGAAAATCCACTTTGGTGCGTGCCATCCTCGGCATCATGCCCGCGGGCGCGCGCATCGAAGCGGGCGAGATCCTGTTCGAGGGGACCAATCTGCTCGCGCTCGATGACGCCGCGCTCGACCGCGACATCCGCGGCCGGCGCATCGGTTTCATCCCGCAGGACCCTTACCTGGCGCTCAACCCGGTCTTCACCGTCGGCGCGCAGCTCATGGAGATCATGCGCCGCCATGCGCCGCGCGGCGGACTTTCCGGCACCGCGCTCCGCCACGCCTTCCGCGAGCGGCTGGTGAGCCTGCTGCGGCGCGTGCAGCTCCCTGATCCCGGCGCCGCTCTCGAGCGCTATCCGCACCAATTCTCCGGCGGGCAGCGCCAGCGCCTGCTGATTGCCGCCGCTCTGGCCTGCGCGCCCAGCCTGGTCATCGCCGATGAGCCCACCACGGCGCTCGACGTCACCACCCAGCGGCAGATCCTCGATCTTCTGCGCGAGCTCGTCGCCGAGCTCGAGCTGTCGCTGCTCTTCGTCACCCATGATCTCGGCGTGGTGGCGGAGCTGTGCGACGAGATCACCGTCATCTATGCCGGCCAGACGGTGGAGAGCGGCCCGACCGCGCGGGTGCTCGCCGGCCCGCGCCATCCCTATACGCGCGCTTTGCTCGCTTGCCACCCCGAGCGCGCACGCGCCTTTGCCGGAATTCCGGGCAGCGTGCCGTCGCCGCTGGCACCGCCGCCGGGCTGCCGCTTCGCGCCGCGCTGTGCCGAGGCCCGCCCGGCCTGTGCCGCGCGGCGGCCGGCGCTGGTGCCGGCCGGCTCTGGAAAAGATTGGCTCGCCGATTGCATTCTTTATGGCCAGGAGGCGCCCCTCGGGACACCGGGCCGATGAACGCTATGACACATTCCCCTGCACCACTTGTCGAGGTCCGGAACCTCACGGTGCTGCTCGGCGGAAAGCGGCACCTGATCCGACCGGCCATGCCGGCGGTGCGGGCGGTGAGCGATGTCAGCCTTACCCTTGGCGAAGGCGAGATCGTCGGGCTCGTCGGTGAGTCCGGCTGCGGCAAGACGACGCTCGGCCGCACGATCCTCGGCTTGCAGCGCGAAAGCGCGGGCGAGATCCGGCTCGAGGGCAAGGTCGTCAGCGCCCTGGCGCCGACCGGCGCCCGCGCTGTACGGCGGGCCATTCATTATGTGCACCAGGATGCGGCGGCGGCCCTCGATCCCTGGTGGAGCGTCGGGCGGACGCTGGAAGAAGGTCTTGTGCTCGACGGGGTGCGTGCGGCGGCGGAACGACGCGACCGCGTTGCCTCGGTCTTGCGTGCCGTCGGTCTCGACGAAGCGGCAGCGCGGCGCTACCCGCACGAGCTGTCCGGCGGGCAGCTCCGGCGCATCGCGCTCGCCCGCATTCTCCTGGTCAATCCGCGTGTCGTCATTCTGGACGAGCCGACCTCCGGCCTCGACATGTCGGTGCAGGCGACCGTGCTCAACCTGCTGCTCGATCTCCGCTCGCGCTTCGGCCTCACCTATCTCTTCATCTCGCATGACCTCTCAGTGGTCGAGCGCTTCTGCGACCGCGTCGCAATCATGTATCTCGGGCGGATCGTGGAGCTGGCGCCGACGGCAGAGCTGTTCGCGCGCCCGCTGCATCCCTATACGCGCGCGTTGCTGGCGGCCGCCCCTCGCCTGGCGGGGCGCCGGCGCGAGCGTGGTCCGCCATTGCCGGGCGATCCGCCGAGCGCCACGCGTCGGCCTCCCGGCTGCGCCTTCGCGCCCCGCTGCCGCTATGCCGAGCCGGCCTGCCGCGCCGACGAGCCCGCGCTTCGGCCGGCGGCGCCGGGGCATGACGCCGCGTGCCGGCGCATCGACACGATGATCGGCGCCGAGCCCGAGGCCGTCGCTTGAGGAAAATCCGTGCTTGCGGGGTGGGTCAGCCGGCCGGACCGCGTGAATCCGGGCCGAGCGGCGTGAGGCGGACGCCGGGGCGCAAGCGTCGGAACGGATAGAGGCTGGGATCGGCGCGGTAATAGCCGGGCGCGAGCACCACGATGACCTCCTCGGCGATCGGCTCGAACTCGGCGCGGAAGTGGCAGGTGCTCTTCAATGCCAGGATCTTCTGCTGCGCCGGTTCGACGCCGAGATGCCGGAAGGGCGCCTGGTCGAGCGCTTGCATGCGCTTGCTGGTCACGGCCACGGCGACGCCGCCGAGGGTGAGCAGCGCCATCGGGCCAAGATCGACCTCGCGCCGGCCCGAGACCGCGCCGGTGGTCCGCATCTTCCCGTCGCCAAGGCGCTCGACGCGGAACGTCGCGTCGAACGGCTGCACGCCTTCGGGGCCGGTGCGGCCGCCGAGAGCGATGCGGATGTCCGCGCCTTCGCCGGCGGCATGCGCGGCTCGCGCGGCCTCCGCATCGCAGAGGAAGCCGAGCGCCGCGCCCTCGGCCCGCGCCGCGACCAGCGCCTCGAGCACGCCCGTCGTGTCCGAATTGCCGCCGCAACCGGGATTGTCCTGCGTGTCGGCGATGACCACGGGCCGGTGCGCCGAGCGCGCGCGGAGCAGGGCGCGCGCGACGCCCTCCTGCGGCGTCACCATGGGCTCGGCAAAGCCGGGCTCGTTCATCACGATCTCGCGCATCAACGCGTCGGCCGCGGCATCGGCGGCCGCCTGGCTCCAGGCATGCGCGATCACCGCCGGCCCGCACCAGTAGAGATCGGAGGGTGGGAATCCCGCAAGGTAGGAGAGGTTGAGCACCTCGCCCTCCAGCACTTGCGAGCGCGCAACGATGCCCTGAGACGGCGTCACCATCGTGCATTGGCCGTTGAGCGGGATCAGGAACGGCGCTTTGCGCAGCGCGCGCCCGGCAGGGCGGCCGCGTTCCAGCAGTGCTTCGAGGATGCGCGCGGCGCGAACGCCGGTCTCGGGACGGTCGATGTGCGGGTAGGTCATGTAGCCGACCAGCCCATCCGTCGCGTCGACCATCTGCGGCGTTACATTGGCATGGTAGTCGAGGCTGATTACCACCGGCACGCTGGGCCCGACCACCGCGCGCACGCGGCGCAGAAGCTCGCCTTCGCCATCCTCGAAATCCGCCGACACCATCGCCCCGTGAAGGTCGAGATAAACGCCGTCGAACGGCATCGCCGCCGAGAGACGGCCGATCATTTCGCCGGCGATACGCTCGAAGGCATCGCGCGTGACCAGCCCGCCGGCGCCGCCGCTGGTCCACAGCAGCGGGACGATCTCGTGCCGCCGCCCGAACGTCTCCAGCGCGCCGGCCAAGGCGAAGCTGCTGTCGCCGAGCCACTCGATCACATCGGCGCCGCGCACCAGCGGTGGGCGATCGCGGTGGCTGGCGAAATAGGCGAAATCGGTGTGCGGCAGAACGAAAGAATTCGTCTCGTGATGGAATCCACCAACCGCGATTCTCGCCATCTCCGCCGCCTGTGCTGATCGATTGCGCTCGGCAGTGGAATGCCGGTCGCCGGAAATCCTGTCAAGCGCGTGTGCCGCGAGAAATCGCGGTTTTCGACGATCTCGCGCGTCGTCCGCAGATTGGTCCGACTAGGCGACCGAAGCGAGCCCGGCCCGGTTCAGCGCCGCCGCGGTCTCATCGAGCGCTTTGCCGAAGCGGCGCAGCATCTCGTCGATCTCTTCGGCGGTGATGATGAGGGGCGGGCAGAGCGCGACCGTGTCGACCATGGCGCGGAGGATCAGGCCATGCTCCTGGGCGCGCGCCGCAAAAAGCGCGCCGACGCCGGCCTTGGGATCGAACGGCGCCTTGCTCGCCTTGTCCTTGACCAGCTCGACCCCGGCCAGGAGCCCGACGCCGCGCACCTCGCCGACGAGCGGATGGTCGGCAAAGCGCCGGAGCCCATCGAGAAAGCGCGGCGTCACCTGGCGGATATGGCTGAGGATGTCGCGCTCCTCATAGATGCGCAGCGTCTCCAGCGCCACGGCGCAGCAGACGGGATGAGCGGAATAGGTGAAGCCATGGGCGAAGACACCGATCTTCTCGCTTTGCGCGACGAAGGCCTGATAGAGCTCGTCGCTGATCACCGTCGCGGAGATCGGGAGATAGGCCGAGGACAGCGCCTTCGCCATGGTCATGATGTCGGGCTTCAAGCCGAACGTTTCGGTGCCGAACATGGCGCCGGTGCGGCCGAAGCCGCAGATGACCTCGTCGGCGATGAGCAGCACGTCGTATTTCCGCAGCACCTGCTGAATCTTCTCGAAATAGGTGCGAGGCGGGACGATGACTCCACCCGCGCCCATCACCGGCTCGGCGATGAAGGCGGCGACCGTCTCGGGATCCTCGCGCAAGATCTGCGCATCGAGGCTCTCGGCGAGCCGCGTCGCGAACGCCTCCTCGCTCTCGCCGGGCTTGGCGAAGCGGTAGTGGTGGGGGCAGTCGGCGTGGCGGATGTTGGCGATCGGCAGGTCGAAATCGCGATGATTGTTGGCAAGGCCGGTGAGGCTCGCCGCGGCGATGGTGACGCCGTGATATCCTTTCATGCGCGAAATGATCTTCTTCTTGCGGGGGCGCCCGCGCGCATTGTTGTAGTACCAGACCATCTTGACCGCGCTGTCATTGGCCTCCGAGCCGGAATTGTTGAAGAAGACCTTCGACATCTTCACCGGCATCAGGCCGATGAGCCGCTCCGCCAGCTCGGCCGCCACGTCATGCGTCTTGTGATTGAAGATGTGATAGAAGGGCAGCTTCTGCATCTGCCGCGCCGCCGCCTGGGCCAGCCGTTCCTCGCCGAAACCGAGCGACGTGCACCAGAGACCGGCGAGACCCTCGATATACTCCTTGCCGTTCTCGTCATAGACGTAGACGCCCTTACCCTCGGTGATGACGAGCGGTCCCTCGCTCTCATGCTTCTTGAGATGGGTGTAGGGATGGAGATGGAAGGCGATATCGCGGCTTGCAGCCGAATTGCCACGCAGCATGGGAGGTCCTTCGCTCAGCGGGTCGGGTCCCACTATTTGTCGCCGGCCGCGGCGGCCGAGTCAAACTTGCGTCGCGTGCAAGAGTCCGGTGGCTCGGAAGCTGCGTCGATCACCGCGGCAGGCCTCCGGCGCTGCGACGTCCTGTCGCGGCGTTACGCCTAAGCCCTTGATCACTCGGCGCGCCGTTGCCGCACACGCGGGTGCTCACGGAAGATATCAACAGGCTTGTCCCCAAACTGACATAGTAGAACCTCCGATTTCATTGGGAACCTGGCCCGCAACTCGGCAATTCTAGCGCCGCAGCCGGAGGGGCAGATGGCGTTGACGAAATTTGGTGTAGAGCCGAGATCCGATGGTATCGATCTTGATCGGGTGATCGTCGATCCCGATTACCGGCGCCGCGTCATCGACCGGCTGCGCGCCGAGGCCGAGACACGCGTGCCGACGCAACAGCCGCAGCCCGATCCCGGCGGCGCTCGCGATTGACCGCAGGGGCGGCGGAGAGCGGCGCGCCAGTCTAAGCGACCACTATCGCTTGTTGCAGCCCGTGCTCGCGGAACGCCTTGTCGATCGCGAAATTGATGTCGCTGATGACGTCGAGGCGCTCTTCGACGTTGCCGACGATGAAATGCAGCTCGAAATTCAAGCTCGCGTTGCCGAAGCTGCGGAACAGCACCTTGATGGGATCGTGCCTGCTGTCGGCAATGATGCCGGGATGCGAGCCGGCGATGTCGAGCAGCAAGCGGCGGATGAGCTCGGTGTCTGAGCCGTGCGGCACGGCGATCGGCACGACGGCCTGCCCGAGATGGTCGCGCAGCGTCCAGTTCTTCACATGCCCGGTGATCAGATCGGAATTCGGCACGGTGACGTCGGATTGCTCGAAGGTGCGGATTTCGGTCGCGCGCACACGGATGCGCTTGACATAGCCCTCGGTGCTGCCGACGACAACCCAGTCGCCGGTCTTGATCGGCCGCTCGAACAGCAGAATGAGTCCGGCGACGAAATTGCTGACGATATTCTGCAGGCCGAAGCCGATGCCCACCGACAGCGCGCTGGCGATGATGGCGAGGTTGGCGAGGCTGACCCCCGAGGCGGACAGACCGGTAAGCGTCGCCAGCACGAAGCCGGCATATCCCACCATCGCCACCGCGGTGTCCTTGGCGCCGCGATCCATATGGCTGCGCGCCAGCCATTTCGTCTCCGCCCAATTCTTGAGCCAGCGCGTGGCACCGAGGAGTGCCGCAAAGATGATGACGCCGGTGAGCACCTTGACGGGAACGAAACGCATATCGCCGATGGCGACGCCGTCGACGAGATAGCCCAGGATGAGCGCCGTTCCCGCGCTGGATAATCCCCAGGCGTGGAGCAGCAGCAGCCCCGCGCCGACCGCGAGCACAGCGACGGTCAGCAGCCGCAGCCACACCAGGCCGGGAAAGCCTTCATGGGCGCCAAGCCCGATGCTGCGGCGCAGCTGCGCGGTCCAGCCCGGGCGTGTGCCATCGAGGCCGGCGCAGATTTCGTTGACGACGGCGTTGGCGAGCCAAAGGCCGGCGCCGATGGCGAGGCTCCCCAACAGCCCTTGCAAGAGATAGCCCGAGAGATTGCGATATCCGAGCCACTCCGCGGCGACGATGATGCCGAGGCCGGCGAGGAGGGCGAGGCGCAGCAAGCGTCCCGTCTGCTGGAATTGCGGCACTTGGCCGACGAGCCAGGTGAGCCAGCCGAGATTCACCACCAGCACGGTGACGAAAATCGCCCGGCCGAAATCGAAGGCGTAGGCGGGGAGCGTGTCCTCCTCCGGGCGCAGCACCAGGCCCAGCACCATCACCGCCGCCAGCACGCTGAGACGCCGGGCAAAGGAGCGCGCGAGCGGGTCGGGCAGCCCGGTGACCTGCTGCGCCGGCGCGGGCGGCGCGAACACACTGTAGAGCAGGATCTTTGCCGTCATGAAGCCCGAGGCCCCCACCGCCGCGGCAGCGACGGTGCCGGCCGCGGCGGGGCCGGCCCAGAAGGTCCCGGCAACGGCGCTCGCCGCCGCCCATGGCGTTGCGTAACGCGCGAAGCAGCCGGCGAAGGCATGTTTCACTTGGGCGGTGAAGCGCGCGGCGGGAAGCGGCCGCGTGCGCCAGTGCAGCTGCCGGCTCGCCCAACGGCCGAGGAAGGCCCCTGCGGCCGCTGCGCCAAGCAGGAGCGCGGTCACCCGCAACAGCGCCCAGTGACTGGGCGCCTCGGCCACGAAGCCGACCACCGCCGTGACCCAAGGCCCGGGATTGGCCAGGTTTTCTTCGGCGAGTGCGAACAGATTCTCGCCGCTCTCCGTCAGATGGCGGGCGAGCTCGGTCTTTTGACTCTCATCGATGCGCGAGGCGAGCATGTCGGCGATAACCAGATCGAGGCGGCATTCGGCCAGGCTGTTCGCCGCCTTGCCCATATAGGCCTCGATCGACTGCCGCGTTTTGGCGAGCTCGGGATTCTCATGGTCCTGCGGCTTGCCGAGCGCCGCCTCCGCCTGCTGCGCTTGGGCGAGTGCGGCATCGGCGGCCTGCCGGCACTGCCCGGCTCGGCTGCGCAGCGCCATCACCCGGTCCATCGCGGCGCTGAGCTCGTCGGGCGACATGCGATCGACGCGCAATGTCTTGCCGATCTGCCGCAGCTCGTTGTGGACCTGCGCGGAAATGCCGGTGTCGATCTGTGCCGCTGCCGGCTGCAGCACGCCGATCAAGCACCAGCTTAAGAAGGCGAGGAAAACCGACGCGGCGAGGCGTCGTCCCTTCGATGGTTCAGCCATGAAAGTCCAAATGCGCTATCGGAAGCCGGTTGACCCTGGCGGAGAATAATGTCGAAGAGAAGGAGAGGGCGAGGCAATATTGAGGTCGGCTCGTCGCAATGTCGGCCGCGTAGCGACAGAATCGGCTGCCGGTTCTCTCACATGGTGAAAGACGTGAAGCCCGCGTGTCGCACCTGACACGCGGGAGCCTGCGCCAGGGGGGCGTAGGCCTTGAAGCGCTGCACAAATTGACGGCACGAAATCAATGCGTAACGGCCTGTCCTGGCTGGTGATTACACCCGTTCGGTGCGTCGTGAAGAGCGACGGACGCTGCCGATGCCGGTCCGGTCTCGCTTATGGCACTCGGCGCTTGACAGCCGCGGCAAGGGCGCACAACGATGCTGCAACTAATAAAAAACGAAAAACATAAAACAGGGAGGTCCAGATGATGCGCGTCCGCCACGGGTTGGCGCTGGCTTGCGCTGCCGCAATCTTCGCCTCTTCGGCGGCCTTGGCCGAAGACACGATCAAGATCGGCTTTCCGATCCCGCTCTCGGGTCCCGCGGCGCTGTACGGCGTGCCCATCCTGAAGGGTGCCGAAATGGCGGTGGCCGACATCAACGCCAAGGGTGGCGTGCTCGGGCGCAAGCTCGAACTGATGTCGCGCGACAGCAAGGCCAATGCCGACGAGGCGGTGCGCCTCGCGCGCGAGCTCATCATCAAGGACAATGCCGATTTCCTCATTGGCACGCTGACCTCGGCGGAAGCGCCCGCGGTGTCGACCATTGCCAAGGAGAACAAGATCGTCTTCATCGCGCCTTCGGCGAAGACCTCGGCGTTGACCGCGCCGGCGAACCTCCACCCCTACATCTTCCGCTTCGCCTCGAACACCACGACCGAGGGGCAGGCCGGCGCGATCATCATGTCGAAGTGGAAGGACATCAAGACCGTCGCGACGATCGCCCCGGATTATGCCTACGGCCGTGACGCCATCGCCGCCTTCGTCGCCGAATTGAAGCGCCTGCGGCCGGACATCCAGATTGTCGACCAGCAATGGCCGAAGCTGGGCGAGCCCGACTTCACGGCCTTCATCACCGCGCAGATGAGCAAGCGCCCGGACGCGGTTTATTGCGACGAGTATGGCGGCGATTTCGTCACCTTCGTCAAGCAGGCGGTGCCGCTCGGCTATTTCCAGGCGATCCACAATCGCTTCGCCGATGGCGGCGAGGTGGGGGCGGTGGATGTGACCGAGCCTCTCGGCGCCACCTATCCCGTCGGCATCTGGTCCGACGCTTATGATCCGGTGATCTGGCCGGGGCACGAGCCGGCGGCGCACAAGGCTTGGGTCGAAGAGATGCAGAAGGCCCTCAACTCGAAATACGGCTCGGGTTGGGCGATCCAGGGCTACAGCGCCGTGCTCGCGCTCGTCGCCGGCATCGAGAAGGCCGGCAGCACCAATTCGGACAAGGTGTCGAAGGCGCTGGTCAATCTCACCTTCGACACCCCCGCCGGCAAGCGCAGCTTCAATTCCAACCATGACGCCGATACCGGCGAGTTCTGGGGCGAGATGGTGAAGGAGCCGCAATATCCCTTCGCCATCATCAAGGATCCGACTTACTACAACCCCGAACCCGAGATGAACTGACGAGACGGAGGCGCGGCAACCAGGCGAAAGGGCGAGTGACCGGTGGCCGCGTCGTTTCTGTTCAGCCAGTTTGTCGGGGGGCTTACGACGGCGATGTTTCTCTTCCTCATCGCCTCCGGCCTGTCGCTCGTCTTCGGCGTGATGCGCGTCCTCAATTTCGCGCATGGCAGCTTCTACATGTTCGGCGCCTATCTCGCCTGGGAGGCGATGCGCTGGCTCTCGCCTTCGCCGGAGGCGTTCTGGCCCGCGGTGCTGCTGGCCGCGCTGGGCATTGCCGCTCTGGGTTTCGTCGTCGAGCGGCTGCTGCTGCGCCATCTCTATGGCCAGGAAGAGCTCTACCAGCTGCTCTTCACCTATGCGCTGGTGCTGATCCTCGGCGATGCCGCCAAGTTCATCTGGGGCACCGGAGAGCTCTCGGTCTCGCGGCCGCCGATCCTCGCCTCCAGCCTATCGCTCTTCGGCACCGATGTGCCGCTCTACAACCTCTTCATCATGGTGCTCGGCCCGGCGATCGCGGTCGGCGGTTGGCTTATCTTGAGCCGCAGCGGCGCCGGCCGCATGGTCCGCGCGGCGTCCTATGATCGCGAGATGCTCGACGCTCTCGGCGCCAATGTCGGTGGCATCTTTACCGGCATGTTCGTCGTCAGCTCGTTCCTCGCCGGCCTCAGCGGCGCACTGGTGACGCCGATCATCAGCATCGTGCCGGGCATGGATGTCGAGATCATCGTGCAGGCCTTCATCGTCGTGGTCATCGGCGGGCTCGGCTCGTTCTGGGGTACCTTCTGGGGCTCGGTCATCTATGGCCAGGTACTCTCCTTTGGCATTCTGATCTTTCCCGGATTTTCGCTGTTCTCGGTCTTCGCGCTGATGGCCGTGATCTTGATCCTTCGCCCCTGGGGCCTGTTCGGTCGGCCGATCCGATGAGAACCTCCCGCTTCATTGCGGCGCGCTCGATCCCCTGGACCCTGATCGTGTTCCTGGTCGCGGCTTGGGTCCCGTGGCTCGGCTCGCGCTACGACACCTTCCTCGGCACCCAGATCGCGATCGACGCGCTCTTCGCCGTGAGCCTCAACCTGCTCCTCGGGACCACGGGCCTCGTATCTTTCGGCCATGTAGCCTATTTCGGAATAGGCTCTTATGCCTGCGGCATCCTAATGAAGACTTATGGCGTGCCGTTCATCCTCGCGTTTCCCGCGTCGGGACTGGTCGCTGCCGGCTTCGCGCTCGTCTTCGGCTTTTTCTGCGTTCGCCTGAGCGCGATCTATTTCGCCATGCTGACGCTCGCCTTCTCGCAGATCGTCTGGGCCATCTGCTTCAAATGGAACGCGGTCACCGGTGGCGACCAGGGTTTGCCCAACATCCCCTATCCGAGCTTCGATTGGATGAGCGCGATCCCCGGCCTGGGCGATTTGCGCATCGCCGACCAGTTCTATCTGCTGACCATTGCTCTCGTTGCACTGTCGCTGGCGGCGCTGCGGCAAATCACGCGCTCGCCCTTCGGCCGCATGCTGACGACGATCCGCGACAATCCGGAGCGCGCCGCGTTCATTGGCATCAATGTGCGCGCTTACGAGCTTGCCGCGTTTTCCGTCGCCGGGGGCTTCGCCGGTTTCGCCGGCGCGCTTTACGGCATCTTCAATCGCGGCGTCTTCGCCGATTACGTCTTCTGGTCGAAATCGGCCGAGGTGATGATCATGACGATCCTCGGCGGCATCAATTACTTCTGGGGGCCGCCGGTCGGCGCCTTCGCGCTGGTCTGGCTCAATCAGGAAATCACCTCCTATACGCAATACTGGCCTTTCGTGCTCGGCGTCATCCTGCTGGTGCTGCTCTTCGCCTTCCCCGGCGGCATCGTCGGCGGATTGGTAGCGGGCTTCGGGCGCGTGCGGCGCCTTGTCTATCGCCATGCTTGACGTCCGCGGGCTCAGCAAATCCTTTGCCGGCTTCGTTGCCGTCGACGGCGTGAGCCTTGCGGTCGAGACGCACCAGATCGCCGCGGTCATCGGCCCGAACGGCGCCGGAAAATCGACCTTCTTCAACCTGATCACCGGTCATCTGCGGCCGGATGGCGGCCAGGTGCTGCTCGACGGCCGCGACATCACCGGGGTCCCGCCGCACCGCATCTGCCGCATGGGCGTGGGCCGCTCGTTCCAGCGCACCAACATCTTTCCGCGGCTCTCCGTGTTCGAGAATGTGCAGGCGGCGCTGCTTGCCCATCGCGGGCGGGGTCGCGATTTCTGGTCGCGCTCCGAGGGCTTCTATCGCGACGAGACCTCGGCGCTGTTGCAATCGATCGGCCTCGGTCCGCAAGCCGTCACCGTCGCCGGCACGCTCTCCTACGGCAACCAGAAGCAGCTCGAGCTCGGCATCGCGTTGGCGAGCGAGCCGTCCGTGCTGCTGCTCGACGAGCCGACCGCCGGCATGTCGGCGTCCGAGACCCACGACAGTATTCGCCTCCTCGAGCGCATCGCCGAAGAGCGAGGTCTCACACTGATTTTCACCGAGCACGACATGGAGGTCGTGTTCGGCATCGCCGAGAAGATTGCCGTGCTCCATCAGGGCCGCATCCTTGCCGAGGGCACGCCGGACGAAGTGCGGCGCGATCCCGATGTGCGCCGCGTTTATCTCGGCGAGCGTTCATGACGCCGCTGCTCGTCGTCGAAGACATCCACACCGCTTACGGCTTGAGCCGGGTGTTGTTCGGCGTCTCGCTCGAAGTGGCCGCGGGCGAGTGCGTCTGCCTGCTCGGCCGCAACGGGGTCGGCAAGACCACGACGATGCGCTCGATCATGGGCCTGACCCCGCCGAGCCGCGGCCGGGTGCTGTGGCAGGGGCGGGACATCGCCGGCTGGGCGCCGCACCGCGTGGCGCGCGCCGGCATCGGCTTCGTGCCGGAGGATCGCCGCATCTTCGCCGAGCTCTCGGTGTGGGAGAATCTCGATGTTGCCCGGCGCGCCGCGCGTCGGCAGAGCCGCTGGACGGTGGACGCCGTCTATGAGCTCTTCCCGGTGTTGCGCGAGCTGCGCGATCGCCGCGGCGGTTATCTTTCCGGCGGCGAGCAGCAGATGCTGACGATCGCGCGGACGCTGATGGGCAACCCCGACCTGCTGTTGCTCGACGAGCCTTCCGAAGGGCTGGCGCCGCTCGTGGTCGAGACGCTGCGGGTCAAGATCGGCGAGCTGAAGGCGCAGGGGCTCACCATTCTGCTCGCCGAGCAAGGCGTCGAATTCTCGCTGTCGCTCGCCGATCGCGTTTACGTCCTGGAGAAAGGCGCGATCCGGCATACCGGACCCGCCGCCGAGCTGCGCGAGGACAAGGTGCTCCTCGATCGCCTGATGTCCTTCTAGGGCGCCTGCTCGCAAGCGCCGGTTGGGCTGCGGATCGCCACTATAGACGGCCGCGCGCAGCTTGCCTTCGCGCTGCGTAGCCCTGTAACCTTTTGCCAAGGCCGCACGAAGAAGAAACACCGCGCGTCGCGGGGCCAAGCAGGAGGGAGCCAGGAGTGCCGCTGAGCGAGGCGCCCCGCGCGAGCGTTTGTGCGCTGGCCATCATGGCGAAAGCGCCGCGCAATGGTGAGGTGAAAACCCGCCTCGTGCCGCCGCTCACGGCGGAAGAGGCCACCATCCTCAGCGCCTGCTTCCTCAAGGACATCGCCGCCAACTTCATCGTCGCTTCGAGAACGGTTCCGGTGGCAGGCTATATCGCCTATTCGCCAGCGGGATCCGAAGCGTTGTTTCGCGATCTGGTCGCCCCGCCGATCCTGCTGTTGCCGCCGCGTCGGAGCGGCTTGGGCAACAGCCTGCTCGATGCGGCGGAAGACCTCCTCGCGGCCGGCTATGGCGCGCTCTGCCTCGTCAACGCCGACAGCCCGACGCTGCCGACAGCGGTCCTGCTCCAAGCGGTCGAAGCCTTGCGGGCGCCGGGCGATCGCGTGGTGCTCGGCCCCGCCTGCGACGGCGGCTACTACCTCATTGGCTTGAAGCAGGCGCATCAGCGCCTTTTCGAAGACATCGCCTGGAGCACGGAACGGGTGTTCCGCCAGACGGTTGAACGCGCC
Source organism: Allostellaceae bacterium (assembly GCA_035509275.1). Taxonomy (GTDB): domain Bacteria; phylum Pseudomonadota; class Alphaproteobacteria; order ATCC43930; family CGMCC-115725; genus DAHUYF01. The sequence continues at coordinate 48,856 of DATJLU010000117.1, forward strand.
GCGGGCATCGGGCTCGAAGTGGTGACGCTGCCGCCGTGGTACGACGTCGATGACGCGACGTCGCTCGGTTGGCTGTGCGGCGAAGCGCTCGGCGGTTGCCGGCCGCCGGACTGTCTCCTCGACGGATATGCAGCACCCCACACGAGCGCGTATCTGGGCAATCTGGTGGCGTCGGGCGCTGGCGAGCGCCTTGGCGTCCACCGCGTGGCGGGGCACAGGGAACGATGAACCGGCGGCGAGCCGCAATCCTGACGTCGCTGGGCGCGCTGCTGCTGCTCCTGACCGGGCTCGGGCTGCTTCTGCAGCACGAGAATGCCGGTGACGGCTTCATCCTTGTCGCGCTGGTTCAGGGGGTGGTCTATCTCCTCGCGGTTGGCCTCACCTGGCGCGGCGGATGTTCCCGGCGCGCTCTGATCGCAATACTGGGGCTCGCGGCGGTGATGCGTCTCGGCGTGCTCTTCGCCCCACCCTATCTCTCGGACGATATCAATCGCTACGTCTGGGATGGCCGGGTCGAAGCGGCCGGCATCAATCCCTATCGCTATATCCCGGTCGATCCGCATCTCGCCGCGCTCCGGGATGACGAGATCTTCCCCAATGTCAATCGCAGCACTTACGCGCCGACGATTTATCCGCCTGTCGCCGAGTACATCTTCTTCATCACCACGCGCGTCAGCCAGTCCTTGACCTGGATGAAGGCGACAATGCTTGCCTTCGAGGTGATGACCGTCGTGCTCCTGCTTCGCCTGCTGATGCTGTTTGAAATGCCGCGCGAGCGCATCCTCATCTATGCCTGGCACCCGCTGCTGCTGTGGGAATTTGCCGGCAGCGGCCATATCGATGCGGCCATGCTGGCCTTCGTGACGCTTGCGCTCTGGGCGCGCCGGCGCGAGATGGACTGGCTCACGGGCGTCGCGGTCGCTGCTGCCGGCCTGGTGAAGTTCTTTCCCGTGGTCGTTTTCCCCGCGCTCTATCGCCGTTGGGACTGGAAGATGCCCGCCGCCGCGGCCGCAATCGTCGTCGTCGCCTACCTGCCGGTTATTGGCGTCGGCCGTGCCGTCCTCGGCTTCCTGCCCGGCTATGTGAACGAAGAGGGCCTCGAGAACGGTTCAGGGTTCTTTCTATGGAACCTGTTGAAGAGCATGGCGCCGCCGATCGGCGATCTCGGCGTTCTGCCCTATCTTGCGCTCGCGGCGGCGGCAATCGCCGCGCTCGCGACCTATATCGTGGTGAATGACAGGGCTGCGACGAACCATATCGGCTCGGCCATGGCCGTGGCGGTCGCGACGACGATCCTGCTGTCGCCGCATTACCCCTGGTATTTCGCCTGGCTCGTGCCGTTGCTCTGCTTCGCGCCTTACCCGTCGGTCCTCTATATGACGGTCGCCAGTCCACTCCTCTATTTCGTGCCCGGCGGTCCCGATCCCCAGGGTCACCGGATGATCGCCGATTGGGCGATCTACGGGCCCTTTGCGGTGATTGCGACCGTCGAGCTGTGGTATCGCCGCCGGCGCGCCGGGGCGAGGTTCGTCAGGGTGGAAGCATGAGCGCCAGCAGCCTTGTCGGAGCCGGCCGGCCGGTGAGCCCGTCGCGATACTTCGACCATATCGAAGAGCGCCGCGGGGAACGCGCTGAAGTCGAGCCCGTATGCCTCTACCTCGAGACGACGAACCGCTGCAATCTCCTCTGCGGCACCTGTCCCCGCACCTTTGAGGACCTCGAGCCGCCGGCCGACATGAGCTGGGAGCTCTTTACCTCGATCGTCGATCAATTTCCGAAGATCGCGCGTGTCGTCCTGCACGGCGTCGGCGAGCCCATGATGGTGCGCGAGCTGCCGCGCATGATCCGGTATCTCAAAGCGCGCGGCACCTATGTGCTGTTCAATACCAATGGTACCTTGCTGACGCGCCGCAAAGGAAAAGAGCTGATCGATGCGGGCTTGGACGAGTTGCGCGTCTCGCTCGACGCGGCCGAGCCCCACAGTTTCGCGCTGGTGCGCGGCCGCGACATGTTCGACCGGATCCTCAAGAATCTTCGCGCCTTCATGGCGATGCAGCGTGAGCTCGACCGCGACACGCCGCGCGTTTCCCTTTGGCTGACCGGCCTCAAGGAAACCATCGCCGAGCTGCCGGCCTTCGTCAGGCTGGCGCGCGACGTCGGCGTCCGCGAGATCTATCTGCAGCGCCTGGTCTATTTTCCCGAAGGCCAGGGCCTGGCGCGCGAGGAATCGGCTTTGTTCGAGCAAGCCGACGGGCCGGAAGCCAAGATCGTTCGCGAGGCGGAGGCGCTGGCTCGCTCTCTCGGCGTTGCCTTCAATGCGTCGGGCGCGAGCGAGCCCGGCACCAGCCTCAAGCGGCAGCAGGACCGCCAGCCCTGGTCGCTCTGCCGCCGGCCGTGGACGCTGATGTACTTTACCGCGCACGGCAAGGCTCTACCCTGCTGCATCGCGCCTTTCTCGATGCGCGGCTATGACGGTTTCACGCTCGGCGATGCCACACAACAAACCCTGCGCGACATCTGGAATGGTGCGGCCTATCGGGAATTCCGCCGCGCGCTGCTGAGCGACGCTCCGCCGGCCGCTTGCGCGCGCTGCGGCCTGCGCTGGAGTCTCTGATGCCAGCGCCGGAGCCGGAGCCGCGCACCGAGCCGATGGCGGGAAGCGGCCATCCGCGCGTCGCCCTGATCATTCCGACGCTCAACGAGGAAGCGGCGATCGGCGAGGTGGTTCGCGCGGCGCCGCGGCAGGTCGTCGACGACGTCATCGTCGTCGATAGCGGCAGCAACGACCGCACGGTCGAGCGTGCGCGTGCCGCCGGTGCGCGCGTCATCGCCGAGGGCCGCGGCTACGGTCGCGCCTGCGCCGCCGGTGCCAAGGCGGCGGGCGACTGCGACATCCTCGTCTTTCTCGACGGCGACGGCAGCGACCGGCCCGAGCTCGTGCCGGAACTGCTCGATCCCATTTTCGCCGGCAGCCACGACTTCGTCATCGGTTCGCGAACGCGGGGCGAACGCGAGCGCGGCAGCATGAGTGCGCTGCAGGTCTGGGCGGGACGCATCGCCGGTGCCATGACGAAGCGGCTCTACGGCGTCGCCTATTCCGACATGTGCGCCTTTCGTGCCATCCGGCGCCCAGCGCTCGATCGGCTCGGCATGCGCGAGATGACCTATGGCTGGAATCTCGAAATGCAGATGCGCGCCGCCCGGGCCGGGCTGCGGATCCTTGAAATACCGGTCGCTCATCGTCGCCGGCTCGGCGGCGCGTCCAAGGTGTCGGGGACGGTCAAGGGCACGATCAAGGCGGCGCTGCGCATCGGCCTCACTTTCGCGCGGGTCGCCATCGAGCGGCAGGATCGATCCACACCGCCGACGCGCGGCGCGCGCGCCACCGAGGAGTAGCCCCATGAAACCAAATCCGCTGTCGGATGTCGTGCAGTTCCTCCTGCAACCGGCCTGGACCACCGGCATCTACTGGCTGCTGCTGCTGGGCAGCATCGCCATCGCCGCCTATGCCTTCGCGACGATCGGGAGCCAGCGGTCGCTCCGCCATGTGGGCGACTGGATCCTGCGCTTCCTGATCGGTTCGATGTGGTGGCAGCAGACGCTGTGGAAGCTGCCGCCTTACTACACCGATCATCCCGATCAGCCGATGACGACCGGCCTCTATTACTGGATGACGGAGATGGGGAAGTCGGCCTCGATCCCGCTTCAGGCGGATTTCGTCAACAACATCGTCCTGCCGCATTTCTACTTGTTCGCGCCGATCGTCTACAGCCTCGAGGTGCTGACCGCCGTATCGCTGATCCTCGGCATCTTCGTCCGCTTCTGGGGCGTTATCGGCGCCTTGCAGATCCTCAATTTGTGGCTTGGACTTTACAATGCCGAGGGCGAATGGCCGTGGACGTACTTCTTCCTCCTCGTGCTGCAAGTCATCTTCGCGGTCCATCAATACGGCAGGAGCCTGGGTCTCGATGCGATCATCGTCGACCGGTACGCACGCACCACCCATCGCGGCGCCGTCTCCGGCCGGGTGCTCGACGCGCTGACTTAGCTTTGCGAGCCCGGCCCTGTAACTTCGACCACCGCCGGGCGAAAACAAATTTGATCGGTAACAGGGGACCGCGTAGCATGATCGCAAAAGCTCAGAACTCGCGGTCGCGCCGGCGCAACGCCGGGGACAAATTTGTTTGCCGTGACGTTTCAGGGACTCCGGGAGGGCGTCATGAACCATGACACCGTGGTGGCGAAGGCGAAGGATGTCGCCGACCGTGTGCTGGCCCCGGCGGCCCGGCAAAATGACAGGGAGGGGCGATTTTCCGCCGAAGCGGTTGCGGCGCTCGGGGCGGGCGGGCTTCTCGGATTGATGCTGCCTGAGGAAATCGGCGGATCGGGACTTGGGCCGCGCAGTTTCGCTGCGGCGGTCGCGACCCTTGCCGAGGCGGACGCTTCGGTTGCCATGGTTTACCTGATGCATGTATGTGCCGCGGCAACGATCGCCGCGGCGCGCCCGGGGGCCGCCATCGCGCCGGTCCTGAAGGACATCGCCGCCGGTCGCCATCTCTCAACTCTGGCGTTCAGCGAGGCGGGGTCGCGCAGCCATTTCTGGGCGCCGATCTCGCGGGCACGCCGCAATGGCGCAGGGGCGCATATCACCGCCAAGAAATCGTGGGTGACCAGCGCCGGACACGCACAGAGCTACGTCGTCTCCTCGCTTGCGCCCGACGCGAGCGACCCTACTCAATCGACGCTCTATCTGCTTCAGAAGGGCGCGCCTGGGCTGTCGGTCGCCGGCCCGTGGGACGGCTTGGGATTGCGGGCCAACGCGTCGGCGCCGATGACGCTGGAGGGTTGCGAGGTTGCGCCCGAGCATCAGCTGACCGAAGACGGCGGCGGCTTCCCGGCGATGCTGCAGGTGGTGCTGCCGCTGTTCAATCTCGGCACCGCCGCAGTGGCGTTGGGGCTCTGCCGCGCCGCCGTAGGAGCGACGGCGGCGCATCTCAAGACCGCCCGCTTCGAGCATCTCGGCCAGAGCCTCGGTGAAAGCCTGCCGACGCTGCGCGCACAATTGGCAACGATGCAGATCGATACCGATGGCCTTGCGGCGCGCATCGACGATGTCGTCGATCACCTCGAGCGCCCACGCGAAACGACGATGCTGCGCGTGCTTGAAAGCAAGGCGGCAGCGGGCGACGTGGCGATCAACGTCACTTCGGCCGCCATGCGGGCCTGCGGCGGCGCCGCGTTCTCGAAGCATACGAATATCGAGCGCCTCTTCCGGGATGCCCATGCCGGTGCGGTCATGGCCCCGACCGGCGACGTATTGCGCGAATTCATCGGCAAGGCGGTCCTCGGAATCCCACTCTTCTAAGCGGGAGAGCAGCCATGACTCGAACGATCTGGCTGGGCGCCGTAGCCTATGACCCGAAGGTGGTGTCGATCTGGGAAGGGATGCGGCGCTACTTTCACGAAGAGGCGCATTTGGCCGTCGAGGTCGTGCTGTTTCAGAGCTATGAGGCGCAGGTGAGCGCTCTCCTCGCCGCGCCCGGCGATCCCGTGCCGCGCATCGACATCGGCTGGAACACGAACCTTGCGTATCTGCAGGCGGATGTCTGGAGCGAGCATCGCTGCCGTCCGATCGCGATGCGCGATACCGATCTCGGCTGGATGACGAAGATTGTGGCGTCCAGCACGGGTCCGGTGGCCGCGCTTGGCGATCTCCGGAACCGCACGCTCGCGCTCGGCAGCCGCGACAGCGGACACGCGGCAATTCTTCCGGTTCACTTTCTCGGCCGTGAAGGCCTGGTCGAGGGACGCGACTACCGCGCGCTGCGCTTCGACACCGACCTCGGCAAGCATGGGGATACCGGCACGAGCGAGGCTGAAGTCGTTCGCGCCATCCTGGATGGGCGCGCCGATGCCGGCGCCATCGGCAGCCCGTTCTGGAATACGCTGCGCAACGAGCGCTTGGTGCCGGAAGGCGCGTTGACCGAGATCTGGACGTCCCCTCCCTACAATCACTGCATGTTCACGGCTCGACCCGATTTCGATCCGTCGCTGGCGCGGCGCTTTGCGGATGCTCTGTCGGCGATGAGTTATGAGAACCCCCGCCACCGCGCCGTGCTTGACGCCGAGGGGCTGAGACGCTGGGTCGGTCCTCACCTCGACGGCTATGACGCGTTGCGCGAGGCTTCGGCGCACCAGGGCTTCTTCACGCGCAATTGAAGATGGCGGCCAGCCGCCGCTGATGCGCGGTCTCCCGCTCGAAGGCACGGCGGATCGCTGCAAAGGCGTCGGCGAGCGGAAAGATGTCCGGCGTCACCAGCAGATCCGCGTCCTCGGCCCCGACCGGATGCCAATAGACACCGTCGGCCGTGATCGTGACTTCGGGTACCAGATCGGCGCGTGCAAGCGCGACGCCGTGCTCGGCGAAGCCGCGAAGGGCAACGCGGCGGATCACCCGGTCCGCTTCGGCGATCTGCCGGGCGTCGAGGAAGCGGCGGAACTCGTCGGCTTCAGCATCGCTCGAAAGGGTGGCCGCCAAGCGCACGCGAAACCCTTCAGCCCGCGCGCGTTCTATGCCCTTCCATGCCCGCGTCCAGGTGCCGGCGCCGCGATGGCAGTCGTGGCGCTCGGGCGTCGGGCTGTCGAGGCTGATCTGCAGCGTGACGCGCTCGCGCGAGAGCAGGCGAAGGCTTTCGAGCCGCCGTCCCGCGAGCAGCGTACCGTTGGTGAGCACGGTCGTTGGGGCGGCCGCTGCGCAGGCGGCCAGGATCGCGCCGAGATCGGCGAGCAGAAATGGCTCGCCGCCGGTCACGAAGATTTCGCCGACGCCGAGCGCCGCGGCCTCGAGCGCGATCCGCCGCACGCGCTCGAGGCCGAGGGCACGGCGCGGCGCGGTGGGCGAGGAGCGGACGCAGCAATAGTCGCAGCGCAAATTGCAGTCGAAATTCGTATAGAGCCAAAGTCGCGAGCCGATCGGACGGTCGGCGTCGGCAGGCGCAGGAGCGGCCCCGCATCGGAAAACCCAGCGATAGCGGCCCGGGCCGGCGGACGTATCGACCAGATTGTTATGGGTAAAGCGGCACCACGCCTCGAGGTCGACGCCGAGGCTCGCTTCGCTGCCGATCACGGCGATGAGATCGCCCGGACGAGCGCGGCGCAGCGCGGCAATCAGCTCCTGCAGCAGGCCGGAGGCAAACGTCTTGGCGCCCGCATCGATCTCTAAAGTCGCTCTCATCGCCATGCGTCAGATCATACCCCGGCCTTTGCGGATCTTAAATGATTCACTCGAATGCGCTTTGACGGCGCGGAATAATGTTGATATCAACGTAACGCCTGCCTTGGTCTTTGTTTCAATCTCGGCGACCGCCGCATCGGTCGTCCTCGAACCGCAACGGGTTTGCAACCATGCCGAAATTTGAAGGCCGCTTCGTTTGGTACGAGCTGATGACGACCGACACGGAGGCCGCCCAGGCCTTCTATGGCAAGGTGGTCGGCTGGGGCGCGCAGAATGCGCCGGTTCCCGGCGTGAGCTACACGCTCTTCACCGTCGCGGAAATGCCGGTCGCCGGGCTGATGCAACAGCCGGAGGAGGTGCGCAAGCGGGGCGCGCCGCCGAGTTGGCTCGGCTATGTCGGCGTCGCCAATGTCGACACTGCCGCGGCGAAGGTGGCGCGGCTCGGCGGGACGGTGCATGTGCCGCCGAGCGACATTCCGAATGTCGGCCGCTTTGCCGTCGTGCTCGATCCACAGCATGTGGCATTCGCTTTGTTTCAGCCGGCGGGCGACGAGCCCGATCGGCCCGTCGACCCAAGCGCGCCGGGCCGCGTCGGCTGGCACGAGCTGGCGACCAACGATTGGCCGAAAGCGTTCTCCTTCTACAACGAGCTCTTCTCCTGGCAGAAGGGTGATGCCGTCGATATCGGCGCCATGGGCACCTATCAGCTCTTCACCGTCGGCGGACAGGCGATGGGCGGCATGTTCAACAAGCCGCCGGCGGTGCCGGCGCCGTTCTGGCTCTACTACGTCAATGTCGGCGATATCGACGCGGCGGCGCAGCGCGTCACCGCGGGAGGCGGCAAGATCATCAACGGCCCGATGCAAGTGCCGGGCGGCAGCTGGATCCTCCAGAGCCTGGATCCGCAAGGCGCGATGTTCGCGCTTGTCGGCAGGAAGGGTTAGCCTCGATCACGCCATCGCGGCGCGATAGGGCTGGGTGCGTTGCCGCGCCACCAAGGTGCCGACCAATATAAGATTGAGCAGGTTGAAGCCGATGCCGGTGGCCAGCGCCGGGCCGTAGAAGCCGAAATAGTCGTAGATGACGCCGGCAAGCCAGCCGCCGGCGGCCATGCCCGAGCCGCTGCACAGCAGCAGCACAGGGACGCGCCAGGCGGCCTCGGCCGCAGGAAAAAGCTCGCGCACCGCGAGCACATAGGCGGGGATGATGCCGCTGAAGCCGAAGCCGAACACGGCGGCAACGATGAAGAGGCCGGTCTCGTCCTGAGTGAGGGCGAGCGCCGTCAGCGCCGCGGCTTGGCAGGCCGAGCCGGCGAGCACGGTGCGGAGCCCGCCGACCCGATCGGCGACCCAGCCCCAGAATTGCCGGCTGATGAAGGCGGTAACGAGCAGCAGCGACAGCATCGCCGCGCCATGCGCCGCCGGGATGCCGAGATCGGTGCACAGCGCGACAAGGTGGCCTTGCGGCATCGCCATGGGCACGCAGCAGCAGAACGAAGCGGCGGCGAGGAAGCCCAGCACCACCCCGGGCCGCCAGCCCAGCACGGCGGTGCTCGATCGGCCAACCGCGGCGAAAGCTGCGGCAGGGCTCGCGGGCGGCTGCCGCAGCAGCAACGCCAGCGGCAGGACCGCGACGGCGACGAAGGCGCCGAAGCGCGTCATCGTCCATTGCCAGCCGAACATGGCGATGCCGCGCTCGAAGAGCGGCGGCCAGATCGCGCCGGCGACATACTGCCCGCTCGAGATCAGCGCCAGCGCCGTGCCGCGGCGCCGATCGAACCAATGGCTGACATAAATGTAAAGTGGCGCGTTGATGCCGGCATTGCCGATGAGGCCGACCAGCAGGCCATACCCGACATAGAGCTGCCACGCAGAGCCGCCGGTCGCGACGCAGAGCCCGAGCCCGACCATCACGGCGCCGAAGCCGGCCGTCCAGCGCACGCCGATCCGCTCGGCGATGCGGCCCATGGCGAGGCCGCCCACGGCGGTGCCGAGCCAGGCCAGCGAATAAGCGAGCGACGGCACCGAGCGCTCGCTGCCAAGGTCGGCAGCGATCTGTTTCAGCGCCACCACGGCGACGACGGGCGCGCCGTAGGAGATGCTCATGATGGCAAGGGCGGCAAAAGCAACGACCCAGGAAGTGCGGGTCTCTATGCTCGCCGCTTCAAGCGAGTGCGACGGAAAATCCGGCATGCCCGATCACGCGTCCCCGATCGTTCTTCTCTATTGCCCTATCGTCCCCGGTTCGGCGGCCAGCGGTCAAGCCGCGAGCGGGGGCGCCGGTTGAAAGGGCGCTACCCCGTCCGCTAGCATCATCCCGACCGGAGGAACTTATGGGCGAGCCGCGTTTCCGCATCGATCACGTGCAGATCACGGTACCGCGTGCGCTCGAGGCCGAGAGCCGGCGGTTTTATGGCGAGGGGCTCGGCTTTCGCGAGCTTCCGAAGCCGCCCGAGCTCGCGCGCAATGGCGGCATGTGGTACCAGCTCGGCGCGGTTCAGCTCCACGTCTCGCTGGAAGACGTCGATCCCGTCGCCAACGGCGCATCGCGCCGCCACATCGCTTATGACGTCGCCGATCTCGACGCGATCGAGCAGGAGCTGCGCCGGCGCGGGCTCGACATCATCCCCGACCGCCAGCCGAGCGCGGGTTTGCGCCGCTTCTATCTGCGCGATCCCGGCGGCAACCGCCTCGAGATCATCCAGAAGATCGATTGAAGGATCGCTGAGGAGCGTTCATGCCCATCGTCAACCGCATCGCCGATTTCCACAAGGATCTCACCGCCTGGCGGCACGAGCTCCACGCCCATCCCGAGACCGCTTTCGAGGAGAAGCGGACATCCGATTTCGTCGCCAAGCGGCTTCAGGAGTTCGGCATCGAGGTGCATCGCGGCCTCGCCGGCACCGGGGTCGTCGGGACGCTCAAGGGAAACGCTTCGGGCCCGCGCGCCATCGCGCTGCGCGCCGACATGGATGCGCTCCACATCCATGAGCAGAACGGCGTCGATTACGCTTCGCAGAATGCCGGCCGGATGCATGCCTGCGGCCATGACGGGCATACGACCATGCTGCTCGGCGCGGCGCGTTATCTCGCCGAGACGCGCAATTTTGCCGGTACGGTTCATTTCGTTTTTCAGCCGGCCGAGGAGAACGAGGGCGGCGGCCGCGTCATGGTGGAGGACGGCCTGTTCGAGAAATTCCCGGTCGAGGCGGTGTTCGGCATGCACAACTGGCCAGGCATGCAGGCCGGCAAATTCGCGCTCCGCGCCGGGCCGATGATGGCGTCCTTCGACATCTTCGAGATCATCGTCACCGGCAAAGGGACGCATGCGGCGCTGCCGCATCTCGGCATCGATCCGGTGGTCGCCGCCGCGCAGATCGCCACCGGGCTGCAGACCATCACCAGCCGCTCGCTCGCGCCGCTCGACAGCGCGGTCGTCAGCGTCACGCAGATTCATGGCGGCGATACCTGGAACGTCATTCCCGACGAGGTGGTGCTGCGCGGCACGACACGCTCCTTCAAGCCGGAGCTGCAAGACGCGATCGAAGCCGGCATTCGCCGCGTCGCCGAAGGCGTCGCGACGGCGATGGGGGCGAGCGTCAAGATCCGGTATGAGCGGCGCTATCCCGCCACCGTCAACACCGCTGCCGAGGCCGAAACCGCGGCGACGATCGCGTCGGAGGTGGTGGGCGAGGGCAATGTCGACCGCGACCTGACGCCGACCATGGGCTCGGAGGATTTCGCCTTCATGCTCCAGGCCAAGCCCGGCGCCTATGTCTTCATCGGTAACGGCAAGAACGGCGCCGGCCTGCACAACGCGCATTACGACTTCAACGACGAGATCCTGCCGATCGGCGCGTCCTACTGGGCGCGGCTGGTGGAGCGCGTGCTGGCCAAGCGGGCCTGAGCGCGCCGGCGCGTGGCGGTGCGGGACGGCTCGTGGCGGCACGAGACCGCGGCGATCGCCGCGCTGTTCCTGGTGCTGCTCTGCCTCATTCCGCCCGATGGCGTGCTGTCCGGCAATGAGGAGAATTATTTCCAGCTCGCTCTGAACAGCGTCGCGGCGGCGCCGGCCCTGCCGGAAACGGCCGTCTTCGACAGCTCGCACCACCGCTTCGTCGCCGATCATCTCTTGGGCCGGTTGATCGCCGCGCTCGGCTATGGCGGGGCGCAGATCGTTGCGCGCCTCACGGCCGCTGTCGCCTACGCGCTGGCGCTCAATGCGCTCTTCCGCCGCTTCGGCCTCGATGCGCTCGATGGCGTTATCGTCGTCATCGCCTTCGCGCTGCTCGGCCAGACCCTGTTCGGCGAGGAATGGCTGTTCTACAGCGCCGAAGCCAAGGTCGCGGCCTATGTCCTCGTTCTCGCCGGTCTGGCTGTGGTGATCGGCGGCGGCGGCCTCAATCGCGCGGTGCTGTTTTTTGCCGCGGCGACGTATTTCCACTTCCTGGTCGGCGGTTTCTGGTGCGTCGCGGCGCTGCTGCTCCGCCTCGTCGAGGACCGGCGCTCGTTGCGCGCCGCCGCGGCGGCCGCCGGACGCTTCGCGCTTCTCGTGGCGCCGCTCGTGGCTTGGATCGCTTGGGCGAGGCTCGGCGCAGAGGCAGTTGCCATACCCTCGGGCCCGCCATCGGTTGATGTCATCTATTCGATCCTGCGCCTGCCGCATCACACCGCGCCCTTCGTCGACGCGCATCGCTTCCTGTTGCGCTGGCTGCCGGGTGTCTTGCTGGCGTGCGGCATGCTCACCGTTTGCTTCGTCCTGCGGCGTCTGCCCGAGGCCCGGCGCCTCGGACCGCTGGCGCTGTGGCTCGGGCTGCTGCTGTTCTACCTCGCCCTGGCCTTCGCCGCGGCGGCAGTCGATCGCGACACCGGCGCTCTCGGCAAGTTCTATCTCTTCCGGCCGGCGGCGCTCATTCTGCTGCTGTGGCTCTGCCTGGTCGCGGCGGCCCTGGGCCGGCTCGAGCTCAGCCACGCTACGGCGCTTCGCCTGATGGCGTTGGCGCTGCTCGGCCCCGGCTTTCTGCTCGGCGCCGCAACGCGCGTGGCGAAGGACGTCGCGGCGGCGAGGGACGGCGCCCATGCCGAGCTCATCGCAGCCCTGGCGCGAGAGACGCCGCCCGGCAGTGTCGTGCTGATCGATCCTGCCCTCGAACCCCGTTTCCTCGATGTCGAGCGGCGCACCGGCCGTGCGGCTCTGGTGTTGTGGAAGTTCGTACCGGCGACGGATGCCGAGATCGTCGAATGGTATCGCCGCATTCAATTCCGCAACGCCGTCTTTGCCGAAGGCTGCGCCGACGCGACGGCCTATCGCTTCGATTTCGTGCTCGCGGCGCCGGAGCATGCCGCGGCGCTTGCCGCGCGCTGCGGGGCGCCCGTCGCCAGCGCCGGCTCATGGGTATTGCTGCGCCGCTCCTGACGCGGCGATGCACGCGCCGAGGCGCCGTCGATTGCGCGAGCCCGGAGCGCGGCGGAACAAACCAGCGGTTAGGTCGTTTCCAAGGCGATGATGAGCCGGCGCGCTGCGCCGGAGCGACAGGCCCCCGACCAGAGAAAGGATTCTCGATGAGACATCTACTTGGCGGCGTCGCTATCGCCGCTCTGCTCGCCGCCGGATTGCCCGCCGCGGCGCAGAATGCAGGCACCGACCAGCAACAGGCCCCCGCGACGACGCACCACGGCATGGCCAAGCACAAGGCAAAGCATTCGAGCCAGCATGCACAGGCCAAGAAAGGCGCCAGCGCCTCGTCCGGCGACAATATGGCGGAAGAGCTGAACCGCCAGGAGCTGCAGCGGCTGAGCCAGGCCAACAGCCAGATGCCGGCCAGCGGCACCACCATGCCGGGGCACTAGGGCCCACCTGCTCGAGTCGAATCGCTTGCTTTCGATATCGTCGTTCCCGCGAAAGCGGGCATCCACGCCTGTGGGCCTCCGCCTTCGTGGGGGTGGCGAAGAGCATAAAAGCGGTTCCATGTGACCCGATACGGCTCTGATGGCGGGGCCGAGTCGATGGTGACGCCACTCCGTCGGTAAGCCCGGTGTGCGCTGCAGCGCCGCGTCGGGCCGCCGATGGGGGGCCGCGGTTCGCTGCGCGAAGCAGCGGCAACGCGCCTTGTCGTTACCGGCGGCGGGCGCGCCGTTCACCCTTCGGCAAGGTCTCCGGCGCTATCCGTTCTCTGAAGAAATCCCCGGCCGGACTTCGGAGAACGAAGCGCACATGCCAAACAAGAACGAATGGTGGCCCGGCGCCATCATCTACCAGATCTATCCCCGCAGCTTCTACGACAGCAACGGCGACGGCGTCGGCGACCTGCCCGGCGTCACGGCGAAGCTCGACTATGTCGCCTCGCTCGGCGTCGAGGCGATCTGGCTCTCACCCTTCTTTCTCTCGCCGATGCGGGATTTCGGGTATGACGTCGCCGACCACTGCGCCGTCGATCCGATTTTCGGCACGTTGCAGGATTTCGACCGGCTCTCGGCGCGCGCCCATGCGCTGGGCCTCAAGGTCATGACCGATCTCGTCTGCGGTCACACCTCGGATCAGCATCCCTGGTTCCGCGGCAGCCGCGCCGGCCGACAGCAGGAACGCGGCGATTGGTATGTCTGGGCCGATGCCAAACCGGATGGCACGCCGCCCTGCAACTGGCTCTCGGTGTTCGGCGGCTCCGCCTGGAGTTGGGAGCCGCGCCGCCGCCAGTACTACCTTCACCATTTCCTGGCGAGCCAGCCGAGTCTCAATCTGCGCCATCCCGAGGTGATCGAGGCCTTGCTCGAGATCGCACGCTTCTGGCTCGACCGCGGCGTTGACGGCTTCCGGCTCGATGCCATTGATTTCCTCCTGCATGACGAGGCGTTGCGCGACAATCCGCCGCGCGCGCTTCCCGGCGGCCTGCCGCCGGCAAAGCCCTTCGGGCTACAGCAGCACCTTTACGACATGATGCAGGAGGAGCCCCACGCTCTGATCGAACGGCTGCGCATGCTGGCCGATACGCGTCCCGGCACGCTGCTGCTTGGCGAAGTCTCGAGCCAGGAGGGCGCCTATTGCCGGATCGAGCGCTATACCGGCAGAAGCGGTCTCCATCTCGCCTATACGCTGCGGCCGATGCGCAGCGGCGATGCCGGCGAGGCGATCGGCGCTGCTCTCGGCGAGATCGCCGGTGTCGGGAAGGGCGAGGGTGTGTGCTGGGCCTTCAGCAATCACGATGTCGAGCGCGCGGCAAGCCGATGGGCGGCAGCCGGCGAAGCGGCCGCGCCCAATTCCGCCGGCGTCAGGCTCCTGATGGCGCTGCTGCTGTCGCTCAAAGGGGCGCTCTGCGTTTATCAGGGCGAAGAGCTCGGCCTGGGCGAGGCAGTGCTCGCCGCCGAGCATCTGCGCGATCCCTTCGGCATCGCGTACTTTCCCGAATTCCGCGGCCGCGACGGCAGCCGTACGCCCATCCCCTGGGATGGCGATGCCGCGCATGGCGGCTTCACCGAGGGCGAACCGTGGCTGCCGGTGCCGCCGGCGCACCGCGCCGCCGGGGTTGCGCGGCAGGAGGCCGATCCGCGGTCGCCGCTTCGCGCCTGGCGGCGGCTGGTGGCGTGGCGCAACACCCATCCGGCGCTCGTCCGCGGCGATCTGACGCTGCTCGATCTGCCGGCGCCGCTGGTGGGGTTCACGCGGAGCGCGGATGAGGAGCGGCTGCTGCTCATCTTCAATCCGAGCGCGCGCGCGGTGCACGTCGATGTCGCGTCTCTTCCTGAGATGACGCCGCTCGGCGATCACGGGTTCGCTGCGCTGGTCGATGGCGTGGCGGCGGTGTTGCCGCCCTATGGCGCCCTCATCGCCGCGGTCGAGTCGGCGGCGCTCGTGAACGCGCCGAAACGCGCCGCCGGATAGCGGGAGCGCGCCGCCGGCCGCGCCGGTTATAGTGCGGGCATGACCGTCTTCACCATCGGGCATTCGACGCGGGAGATCGGGGCGTTTATCGCGCTGCTGCGCGGCGCCGCGGTCCAATGCGTTGCCGATGTGCGCCGCTTTCCCTTTTCGCGCCGGCATCCGCAATTCAACGAAGCGGCACTCTCCCGCGCTCTCGCCGAAGCCGGATTCGGCTATCGTCATTTCCCGGCGCTGGGTGGTAGGCGCAACGCGCGCCGCGATGACTCGCCGCACACCCTGTGGCGCGAGCCCGCCTTCCGCAACTACGCCGATTATGCCGAGACGAGCGACTTCCGCGCCGCCTTCGCCGCGCTTCGGCGCCTCGCCCGGGAGCACGCCGTGGCGGTGATGTGCGCCGAGGCGGTGTGGTGGCGGTGCCACCGCCGCATCATCGCCGATTACCTCATCGCCGCGGGCTTCGAGGTGCGCCACATTCTCGACGGCAAGATCGAGCCGGCGATGCTCACCCCCGATGCGACAATAAGACCCGACGGCAGCGTCCTCTACCGGGCGCCGAGCCTGCTGTAGCGCGCTTGGACGCGAAGCGTTTTGGGTGGTGCGAAAAAAGCGCTCACCCGCGCCGCAGCGCGGAGCGGCGGGTCAGGACGGCGCGCCGGCGCGGCGCCGGGCCAGCTTCTCGCTCTCGGCGAGCGTCTCGCGCAGCGCCTGATCGGCCTGGCAGGTCACCTTGACGAAGGCCCGCATGAAGCTGTCGCTGCGCGGCAGCTGGAAGAGGGTCTCCTCCTCGCCATCCTCGCCGGCGCGGCCGGAGACCACAACGACCGTGTCGTGCGGCGTCAGGATGACTTCGGTGAGCGCGATGCCGGGGCCGGTAACATATTCGACGACGCGCTGCCGCTCGTTCTCGCCGGCTTCGCGCAGAATGGTCATGCGGTAGGGATGGCGGCTCGCCGCCGCCTCGATCAGCGCCCGGGTAAAAGGGCGCAGGAAGGTCTCATCGAAGCCCAGCACCGCGGTCGGCTGCTCGTTGGTGGCGCCGGAGCGCACTTCAAGTGTCGCCCAGAGCGAAGCGCGGCCGCCGAAATAGTCGACCGAGGCGAGATCGAGATTGAGCGAGTCGATGGGCTGTGGCGCGGTGACCGAGCGGCTCGACAGGAAGGCGAAGCAGGCCGGTTCGCGCTTCAGCGACAAGGTCGTGTTGGCTTCGAGATTGCGGTCCGAAAGTGCGTTTTGAGGATCCATCATCGCCAACCTTGCACCGAGTAATGCGAGCCTCGCGTCGCCTGAACGCCAGTCTTCACCATCCTGGTTAACGTTTGGATAACACGGGATAGAGCGGCTTGCACGGACTTTGCAAAACTTTTCCGCGAATTTGAGGCAACGCAAATAATACGATCGGTTTCATTGAAGAGATCAAGTGAACGCAAAAAGGAAGGCAAGCATTTGAGAGAAATCGCAACCAAATCTTAAGATTCGCCCAGCAAGATCGATTTGATCCCCTGGGGAGGGTAGGCAACATGAGTTCCTTGGCCGAAACCATCAACACTGCGCTGGCCGCGGTAGGCCCGGCGACCGAAACCCGCTTGCGCGACCTGTTGGCGGAGTTCGGCGAGCTCAATCTCGGTGAAGAGGATCGGCTCTCGGCGCTTGCGACCGTCATCGCCGCCGCCGCCTCGACCCATCACCACCGTCACAAATCAGTCTATCTCGACGCGGTGAAAACCTGGGCGCTTGAAATCGCCGGCACGCTCCAGCCGCCGCCGCTGCGTCTTGCCGCAGTCCCGGTCGCGGGGCCGGTCGAGGAGGGGGCGGAGATTCTGATTACCGGCCTCGATGCGCTGATCGACTCGATGAACCAGGCGGGGGTGGGTGTGCAGGACCGGCTTGTCACCGAGCTTGCGGTGGTCGCCCGGCTCCTCGGCGAGCATGACGCCAACACCATTCATATGACGCTGATGACGGTCGGCAGCAGCCTCGCCGATCCCGAGTATCAGCCGGGTGAAGTCATCCATGTGCCGCTGCGCGAGGCGATCCGGCCCCTGAGCCGGGATGTGCGCCTCGAAGCGCTGACGCCGCGCGGCGTCGCCTGACCATTTCTTCCTGAGAGCGACGGGGGCCGGCAGCGCTGCCGGCCCCTTCTTTGTGACCCGGCTGCCATGCGCCGGGCTCGATTGACAGCCCGGTTCCCCGCCGCTTCACTGCCCGAAACCATGAGGCGGGGAGGGACGATGACATCGCGCCGCAAGACGTATGACGAGTTGCGCAGCGCGCGCTGGTATGGCGCCAAGGACATGCGCTCCTTCGGCCATCGCTCGCGCACCAAGCAGATGGGATATTCCGCCGAGGATTATGCCGGCAAGCCGGTCATCGCCATCCTCAACACCTGGAGCGATATCAATCCCTGTCATGAGCATTTCCGCGACCGCGCCCAGGCGGTGAAGCGTGGTGTGCTGCAGGCCGGCGGCTTTCCGCTGGAAATGCCGGCGATGGCGCTGGGCGAGGTCTTCATGAAGCCCTCGACGATGATGTATCGCAACCTGCTGGCCATGGAGGCGGAGGAGCTGCTGCGCGCCAATCCCATCGACGGCGTCGTGTTGATGGGCGGCTGCGACAAGACGGTGCCGGCGCTGGTCATGGGCGCGCTCAGCATGAACCTGCCGGCGATCTTCGTGCCGGCGGGGCCGATGCTCATCGGGCGCTGGCAGGGCAAGCAGCTCGGCTCCGGCAGCGACGTCTGGAAATACTGGTCCGAGCTGCGCGCCGGCAACATCAGCGAAGCGGACTGGCAGGGTATCGAGGACGGGATCTCGCGCTCCGCCGGCACCTGCATGACCATGGGCACCGCCTCCACCATGGCGGCCGTGACCGAGGCGATGGGGCTGAGCCTGCCCGGCGCCTCGTCGATTCCCGCGGTCGATTCCGCGCATGAGCGCATGGCGGCGGCGAGCGGCCGGCGCATCGTCGAGCTGGTGTGGCAGGATGTCCGGCCGCGCGACCTGGTGACGCAGACCGCCATCGACAACGGCATCACGACGCTGATGGCGATCGGCGGCTCGACCAACGCCGTCATCCATCTCGTCGCCATGGCGGGGCGCGCCGGCATCAAGCTGCCGCTCGAGCATTTCGATAAGATCTCGCGGCAGACGCCGTTCCTGGCCAATATCCGTCCCTCGGGCAAATACCTGATGGAGGATTTCTGCTATGCCGGCGGCCTGCCGGCGCTGCTGCGTCAGCTCGGCTCGCTGCTCGAGCTCGGCGCGCCGACGGTGAGCGGCAAGAGCCTCGGCGAGAACATCGCCCGCGCCGAGATCTACAATGACGACGTCATTCGCACGCGCAACCAGGCGCTGCAGCCCGAAGGCGGTCTTGCCGTGCTGAAAGGCAATCTCGCGCCCAACGGTGCGGTGATCAAGCCGCCGGCCATGGAGCAGCGCCTCTTGCGCCATCGCGGTCCGGCGGTGGTGTTCAGCGACTACAACGACCTCAACCGCCGCATCGACGATCCCGCGCTCGAGGTGACCGCCGATTCGGTGCTGGTGCTGCAGAATGGCGGGCCGCATGGCGCGCCGGGCATGCCGGAATGGGGGCAGCTGCCGATTCCGAAGAAGCTCCTGGCGCAGGGGGTGCGCGACATGGTGCGCATCTCCGACGCGCGCATGAGCGGCACCAGCTATGGCGCCTGCGTGCTGCACGTCTCGCCCGAATCCTATATCGGCGGGCCACTGGCGCTGGTGCAAAGCGGCGACATCGTCGAGCTCGACGTGCCTGGCCGGAAGCTCACCCTGGCCGTCGCCGACGACGAGCTGGCGCGCCGGCGCGCCCGCTGGGTCCCGCCCCAGCCGCGCTACCAGCGCAGCTACGGTGCGCTCTTCGACAAGCATGTCGGTCAGGCCGAGGCCGGCTGCGATTTCGATTTCCTTGCCGGCGATGCCGCCGTGCCCGAGCCGGAAATTCACTGATGCCGATCGAGATGCCACAAAATCGCTTCAAGCGCGCGATCGCCGCCGGCAAGCCGCAGATCGGCCTTTGGCTGACGCTTGCCAGCCCGACCGGGACCGAGGTCGCGGCGACGGCCGGCTTCGACTGGCTGCTCATCGATATGGAGCATGCCCCCAACGAGCTGCCGGACGTTGCGCATCATCTGCGCGCCGCCGAAGGCGGCACCGCCGAGCCGGTGGTGCGCGTCCCCTGGAACGACGCGGTGATGGTGAAGCGTCTCCTCGATATCGGTGCGCGCAGCCTGCTTTTCCCCTTTGTTCAGTCGGCCGAGGAGGCGCGCCGCGCCGTGGCGGCGACGCGCTATCCGCCGCACGGGATTCGCGGCTTTGCCGGCGTGACGCGCGCCAACCGTTACGGGCGCGTTCCGGACTATGCCAAGCGCGCCGCCGACGAGATCTGCGTCCTCGTGCAATGCGAGACGCGCAAAGCCGTGGCCGACATCCCGGCGATCGCCGCGGTCGATGGCGTCGATGGCATCTTCATCGGCCCCTCCGACCTCGCTGCCGATATGGGGCACCTCGCCAATACCCAGCACCCCGAGGTGCAGGCTGCGATCCTCGCGGCCGGCAAGGCCATCACCGCTTCCGGCAAGGCGCCGGGCTTCCTCAGCCTGCGCGAAGACGAATCGCGCCGCGTGCTGGCGGGCGGCTTCCTCTTCGTCGCCGTCCACACCGACGTGGCGCTGCTCGCGCGTCAGGCCGAGGCGCTGGCGAAGATGTTCAAGGGCGGCTGACGGGCGCTGTCGCTGCCCAAAAAACGTCGCGATCTCAACGTCTCTTGTCGCCTTTCCCGCGAAAGCGGGAAACCAGAGCGATGCGCTCCGCTTTACCGAAGCTGAGGCCCTGGATGCCCGCTTTCGCGGGCAACGCGACGATGGGAGAGAGCGCCGTGCGAGCCCGCCCCGGCGGGATTTGCCCTACCCCAGAGACCCCGTACGGTCCCAGACGAGGCGCAAGGCGGGCTTCCCGTCCTCGGCGCGCTTGGCCGGGGCGAAAAGTCGGTTGCCGACGCTCACCGGTAAAAAGCGCCGCCGCGCGACCGCGTCGACCAGCGACGGCTGATCGGCGAATCGGTCGAGGAGGAGGTGCAGCGTCGGCTCCGCGATGGCCGCGCCATCATTCGCCAGCAGGCGCAGAACCACGGCGCGCTCGCCATCGCGGCAGAGCGCGGCGGCTACCCGGTTCGAGATCAGCCGTCTGCCGGCGACCGCGAAGCGGTGCGCCGGCGAGTGGCGCTGCACGATCGGCAGGAGATCCTCCTCGGTCAGCTGGCGCGAATGCTCGAGGATCGGCGTCGCTACCGTCGCGGTGTCGCGCGCGAGGGCGAGCAGAATGTCACGCGGCAGGTCGAGGGCGAATTTCACCGTCTCGGCGAGAACGAGACGCACCAGCGGCTCGGCGTCGTAAAGCACGACTCGAAACGCGTCCGTCGCCGCGTGCCACTCGGCCTCGTCGAGCCCGCCCGCGGTAAACCGCGCGGCGAGACGCTCGACGGATTTGGCGCGCTCGGTCCACGACGCTTCCTCGATGAGTTGAGCAATCACTTCGCGCGTGACCGTCGCCATGGACCAAAACCTGCTTACTGAGCCGGCGCGCCCGTCGCGCGCTGAACGAGAGGCAGATTGCTCGACCGGGAGTTAAACGATGTTTAAGTGGCGCTCGCCGTCGCATGAAATAATTAGACGAGAGATGCCTTGACGGTTCCGTCCACGATTCATGCGGCGCGCCTCAGCGCCGCAAAACCGCGGCGCACCGAGCGTAATGGCGAACTCTGCCTCTGGTTTCGCCACAGTGTGGCGAAGTTGTGGCACGGCCCGTCCGATTTTTGACTCAGCGGCTCGACGGCGCTCATTGCTCGGCGCGCTCGACGGCCTCCGCGGCGGCGAGCCATGCCGCCTCGGCCTCGGCAAGCGATTGCGCGGCTTCCGCCTGCTCGCGTACGCGCTCCGCCACGGGCCGACCGCTCGCGCCGTAGGTCGCGGGGTCGGCGAGCTCGCGGTCGAGCGCCGCCTTGCGCGCCGCGATCGCGGCGAGTCGCCGCTCCGCCTCGCGCAAGGCGCGCCGCAGCGGCGCCAGGGCTTGGCGCCGCTCCGCAGCGGCGCGCCGCGCCTCGCGCCGGTCTGGCTCGGCTGCGCGCGACTCGTCTTCCTCTGCGCTGCGCGGTCGCTCGAGCAGGTAACGTCGGTAGTCGTCGAGATCCCCGTCCCAGGCGCGTGCCGTGCCGTCGGCAACGAGCCAGAGCCGGTCGGCGGTGAGCGAGAGCAGGTGCCAGTCATGGCTGATGATCACCACCGCGCCGGGGAAATCGCCGAGCGCCTCGACCAGCGCCTCGCGCGCCTCGATGTCGAGGTGATTGGTCGGCTCGTCGAGGATCAACAGCGGCGGCGCCGCATGGCTGATGAGGGCAAAATTGAGGCGCGCCTTCTCGCCGCCGGAAAGCTCGCCGGCGCGGACGAAGACCTGGTCCTGGCCAAAGCCGAAGCGGGCGAGGCGGGCGCGCAGCTGCTCTGCTGGCGCCTTGGGCATGAGCCGGGCGAGGTGATCGAAGGGACTCGCCGCGGCATCGAGCTCCTCGATCTGGTGTTGCGCAAAATAACCGCAGGCGAATCGCGGCGCGCGGCGCGATTCGCCCGCCATCGGCGCGAGCCGCCCGGCGATGAGCCGCGCCAGGGTCGATTTGCCATTGCCGTTCGCGCCGAGGAGGGCGATGCGGTCATCGGGGTCAAGCCGCAGATCGAGCCGGCGCAGCACCGGCTCGCCGGGATCGTAGCCGACGGCGACGCCGTCGAGGGTGAGGAGCGGCGGCGCCAGGTTCGGCGGCTCGGGAAACTCGAAGCGAATCGCGGGCTCGGTCTCGGCGAGCGCCACCGGCTGCAGCCGCGCCAGCATCTTGAGGCGGCTTTGCGCCTGGCTTGCCTTGGTGGCTTTGGCGCGGAAGCGATCGACGAAAGCCTGGAGGTGCTTGCGCTCGGTCTCCTGCTTGGCGGCGAGCGCTTGCTGGCGCGCCAGCGCCTCGCGCCGCGTCCGAAGGAAAGTTTCGTAGCCGCCGCTATAGAGTGTGAGGCGGCGCTCGCCCAAATGGAGGATGTGATCGGCGACCGCGTCGATGAACTGCCGGTCATGGCTCACCAGGATGAGCGTCTGGCGATAGCGCCGCAGGAACTCGCCGAGCCAGAGCGCGGCCTCGAGATCGAGGTGGTTGGTCGGCTCATCGAGCAGCAGCAGGTCGGGCTCGGCGAACAGCGCCGCCGCCAGCGCCACCCGCATGCGCCAGCCGCCCGAGAAGGACGCCATGGCGCGCTGCTGGTCGGCATGATCGAAGCCGAGACCGGCGAGAATGCCGGCGGCGCGCGCCGGCGCCGAATGCGCCTCGATCGCCAGCAGCCGGTCATGGATCTCGGCGGCCCGGGCGGTGTCGGCAGTGCCCTCGGCCTCGGCGAGGAGCCGGGCGCGCTCTTCGGCCGAAGCCAGCACGATCTCGAGCGGCGTCGCTTCGCCACCCGGCGCTTCCTGCGCGACGAAGCCGAGGCGGACGCCGTTCTGCCGCCGGAGCTCGCCGGCATCGGGCTGGAGGACGCCGCGGATGAGGTCGAGCAAGGTCGATTTGCCGGCACCGTTCCGGCCGATCAGCCCGACCTTCCAGCCGGCATTGATCTGCGCCGAGGCGCCCTCGATCAGCGTCCGGCCGCCGATGCGGTAGGTGAGGTCCGTGAGGGTGAGCATGGCGGCGGGGTCATAGCACAGGGCGCCGAGCCGGTGCAGCGTCCGTGCCGAATGCGGCATTGGCGATATGGACCGCCGGCCAAGTCCGGAATAGCCTCGATGAGCTTCCCTCCCGAAGGATATGCCATGTCATCATCGATCGCCCGTCGACGCGAAGCGAAAGCTAAGCGACGGAAGCAAGCGCTGGCAGAGCGGCGCCGGCGAACTCATGCCGAGTCCGGGGGCTCGCTGGCAGGCCGCGTGCAGCGATTGGCGCTCGCCCCGATCGAACGCTGCCTCTTGCAGAAGGGGTTGTTCGAGACCGGCATGGGGATGATGGTGCTCGCCCGTGGGGTGTCGCCCATGGGGCTTACGATAGCGACCTTCCTCCTCGATACCTTCTGTCTCGGCGTGAAGGATGCCTGGTTCCGAGAGATCGAAGCATCAGAGCTTGAGGAGTACGTTGCGGCCATGGAAACTGCGGCGCCTCTTGAAGATGTGGAACCCGCCTATGCGCGCAAGCTCTTGCGTGAGGCGGTCGCCTATGGGCGCTCGCTCGGCTTCGAGCCGCCGCGTGACTACAGGGCAGCGGAGCTCCTGTTCGGCGACGTCTCGACCGATACTTGCGAGGTTCGCTTCCAATTCGGCTGCGACGGCAAGCCGTTCTATGTTCCAGGGCCCAACGAGACCCCTGCACAGGTGAGACGGCGTCTCGAACAATTGCGCCGCTCGGTGGGCGAGCGCGGATTCGATTTTGCCTTGGACGTGGATCGAGCCGAGGGTGACTCCGATTTCGAGGACGATGGCTCGTTCGAAGGCTACGATCCGGACGTGGCGCCTGACCCCGGCGAATGGTTGGAGCTGGACGAGGACGAGCGAAATCTTCGGATCGAATACTATCATCGGCGCGAGGGTACCGACCTCGAGGACGATCGGCTTGCCTTGCACGCCATTTTTCACAACGTTGTCGAGACCCAAATCGCGCGAGATGAGCCCTCGCTCGTGGGACGGACGCTGAGGCGCCTGATGACGGAGGGCCTCGATCGTCACGATGCCCTCCATGCCATTGGCTCAGTGCTCGCCGAACTGATGAATGACGCGGTCCGACGTGGCGAACCGTTTGCGAACGACGAGTATTGCGGCGCCCTTGAGCGGCTCACTGCCGAAAGCTGGCGCGCCTCGGTCGAGGAGGAAGAGAGCGTCGAGGAGCCGTAAGCTGGTCAGCTCCGTGATATGCCCCACCTCACCCCAACCCTCTCCGCCCCTAAGGGGCGGAAAGGGAGGGACCCGCGAAGCGGGAGGGTGAGGTGCGGCGACGGCTTGCGAGTCTGTAGTAGTCGCTTCCGCACCACCGGCTACCCCGTCGGCAGCGCCACTTCGGCGAAGCGGTCCAGATGGTGGTCGGCGTCGCCGAAGGTCTGGTCGATCATGGTGAGGCGCTTGAAGTAGTGGCCGGCGGCGTATTCGTCGGTCATGCCGATGCCGCCATGGAGCTGGATCGCCTGCTGGCCGACGAAGCGGCCGGATTTGCCGATCTGCACCTTGGCGGCGGAGATGACGCGGCGGCGCTCGGCGTCGTCGTCGAGATCGGCCGAGAGCGCGGCGAGGACGGCCATGGATTTCGACTGCTCATGCTCGATGACCATGTCGGCCATGCGATGCTGCAGCGCCTGGAACGAGCCGATCGGCACGCCGAACTGCTTGCGCGTCTTGAGATAGTCGAGGGTGACGGCGTTGAGCGTCTCCATGATGCCGACCGCTTCGGCGGCGAGCGCGGCGATGGCGCGGTCGACGATGCGCTCGATCAGGGGATAGGCCTCGCCCGGCGTGCCGAGCACGGCGTTGCCGGCGACAGCAACACGCTCGAGCGTGATCTCGGCGGCGCGAAGCCCGTCCACCGTCGGGTAGCCGCGGATGGCGACACCCTTCGCCTTGGCGTCGACGAGGAACAGGGCCAGCCCCTGGCGCTCGCGGCTGCCGCCGCCGGTGCGTGCCGAGACAATCAGCGTGCCGGCGCTGTCGCCGCTCAGCACGACGCCCTTGCGCCCCGCCAGCACCCAGCCGGTGCCGTCCTTCGTGGCGGTGGTCTCGACATCGCTGAGGCCATAGCGCGCCTGCCGCTCGCCATGGGCGAAGGCGAGGAGCAGCTTGCCGGCCGCCACTTGCGGCAGGATCGCCCGGCGCTGGGCATCGCTGCCGGCGAGCGCGACAAGCCCGCCGCCGAGTACGACGCTGGCGAGATAGGGCTCGACGACGAGGCCGCGGCCGAAGCTCTCCATCACGATCATGGTCTCGACCGCCGAGCCGCCGAACCCGCCCTCGCTTTCGGCGAAGGGCAGGCCGAGCAGGCCGAGCTCGGCATAGCGCTCCCAGAGCGCCCGGCTGAAGCCCTCGGGTGCGGCCATGTAGCTGTGGCGTTTGGGGATGTCGTACGCGTCCTTGACCAGCCGCCGCACCGTCTCGTCGAGCAGACGCTGCTCCTCCGTGAAGTCGAAGTCCATGGTCGCCCTCAGAGCCCGAGCATCATCTTGGCGATGACGTTGCGCTGGATCTCGTTCGAGCCGCCATAGATCGAGACCTTGCGATAGTTGAAATAATGTGGCGCGATCGGCGCGGCGTAGTCGGGGCCGATCGGCTCGCCGTTCCAGCCGGCTTCGAGCGCCTCGCGCTGGAACGGCATGGCGTAGGGGCCGAGGGCTTCGCAGGCGAGCTCGGTGAGCTTCTGCTGGATGTCCGAGCCCTTGATCTTGAGGATCGAGCTTTCCGCGCCCGGCCCCTTGCCGCCGCGCATCGCCGCGATCATGCGCAGATTGGTGATCTCAAGCGCCATCAGCTCGACCTCAAGCGCGGCGATCTTGTCGCGCAAGCGTGGGTTGGCGGCGAGCGGCGCGCCAGCCTCGCGCTCGCTCTGGACGATCTCCTTGAGGCGCTTCAGCTCGCGCTTCGAGGCGCCGACCCGGGCAATGCCGGTGCGCTCATTGCCGAGCAGGAATTTCGCATAGGTCCAGCCCTTGTTCTCCTCGCCGACGAGGTTCTTGGCCGGCACCTTGACGTTGTCGAAGAACACCTCGTTGACCTCGGCGCCGCCATCCATGGTGACGATCGGCTTCACCGTGATGCCGGGCGATTTCATGTCGATCAGCAGGAACGAGATGCCTTCCTGCTTCTTGGCGTTGGCATCGGTGCGCACGAGGTTGAAGATCCAATCGGCGAAATGCGCCGAAGTGGTCCAGATTTTCTGGCCGTTGACAATGTAGTGATCGCCTTCGCGCACCGCCTTGGTGCGCAGCGAAGCGAGGTCGGAGCCCGAGCCCGGCTCGGAGAAGCCCTGGCACCAGACATGCTCGCCCGAGAGAATCTTCGGCAGGAAGAACTGCTTTTGCCAGTCACTGCCGAAGCGGATGATGACCGGGCCGCACATGGTGACGCCGAAGGGGATCACCGGGGGCGCACCGGCCTCGGCGATCTCGTCCTCGAAGATGTGGCGCTGCACCGGCGTCCAGCCGGTGCCGCCCTGCTCGACCGGCCAGTTGGGCGCGACCCAGCCGCGCTTGTAGAGCAGCCGGTGCCAGCGCAGGAAATCCTCGCGCCCCATCTTCTTGCCGTTCAGCATCTTGTCCTGGATGTCGGCCGGCAGGTTGTCACGGATGAAGCCGCGCACCTCCGCGCGGAAGGCCTGCTCCTCGGGGGTGAAAGCGAGTTCCATGGCGTTCCTCCTACGCTCAAACCGCCGTTAAGGTTTACTCTGTCGGATCCGGCCACCTTCTTGCGTCACCCCCGCGAAAGCGGGGGTCCAGAGCGGTGGATTCCCGCTTTCGCGGGAATGACGAAATAGCAGCTAGCTCCGTTCGATCACACACGGCGCTATACCTTGCCCGGGTTGAGATCGGCAAAGCGCTTGCCGTCGCGCGCGAGCCGCTCGAGCAGCGGCGCGGGGCGCCAGAAATAGCCGTGCGTCTCATGAAAGCGCCGCACATCGGCATAAACCTGGTCGAGCCCGACCGTGTCGGCATAGAACATCGGCCCGCCGCGCCAGGCCGGGAAGCCGTAACCGGCGAGATAGATGACATCGATATCCGAGGGGCGGAGCGCGATGCCCTCCTCGAGGAGCTTGGCGCCCTCATTGACGAGGGCGTAGATCGTGCGCTTGACGATCTCGTCATCGGCGATGGGCTTGCGCTCGAGGCCGAGCCGCTTTGATTCCGCCAGGATGAGGCGCTCGATCTCGGGGTCGGGAAGCGGGGCGCGGCCGCCTTTCTCATAGCGATACCAGCCGGCACTGGTCTTCTGGCCGTAGCGTCCCATCTCGCAGATCTGATCGGCGAGATGCGAATAGCGCCGGTCGTTGGGCCGTGTCGGCGCCTGCTGCTTGCGGATGCGCCAGCTGACATCGTTGCCGGCCATGTCGCTCATGGCGAAGGGGCCCATGGCGAGGCCCCAATCCTGCAGCGCCTTGTCGATTTGCCAGGGCAGCGCCCCTTCCTCGAGCAGGAACTCGGCCTCGCGCGCGTATTGGAAGAGCATGCGGTTGCCGACGAAGCCGTCGCAGACGCCGACCAGCGCCGGCACCTTGCCCAGGCTCTTGCCGAGCTTCATCGCCGTCGCCACGACATCCTTGCCGGTCTTCGCGCCGCGGACCACCTCGACGAGGCGCATGACATTGGCCGGGCTGAAGAAATGCGTGCCGATGACGTCTTGCGGCCGCGCCGTCTGGGCGGCGATGACGTTGACGTCAAGGCTCGAGGTGTTGGTGGCGAGCACCGCACCGCGCTTCGCCAGCTTGTCGAGCCGGGCGAAGAGCTCTTTCTTGATCGCCATCTCCTCGAATACGGCTTCGACGACGATGTCGGCGTCCTTCACCGCCGCGGCGAGGTCGAGCGTGCCGTTGATGAGGCCCATGCGCTTATCCATGACGGCCTGGTCGAGCCGCCCTTTCGCGACCGTCGCCGCGTAATTGTTGCGCACGATGCCGAGGCCGCGCTCCAGCGCCTCGGGCGCCGTCTCGACCACCGCGACGGGAATGCCGGCATTGGCGAAATTCATCGCGATGCCGCCGCCCATGGTACCGGCGCCGATGACGGCGGCACGCTTCACCGGCCGCACCGGCGTGTCGGCGGGGATGTCGGGAATGGTCATCGCCTCGCGCTCGGCGAAGAAAGCGTGGATCAGGGCGCGCGACTGCGTCGAGGTGACGAGCTCCTCGAAGATCTCGCGCTCGCGTTTCAGTCCCTGATCGAACGGCAGGTTGACCGCCGCCTCGACGGCATCGATCGAGCGCACCGGGGATTCCTGGCCGCGGGCGCGCTTTTTGACGGCGGCGCGGTAGTCATTGAAGAACGCCGCGTTGCCGCGCCACTCGGCAAGCTTTTCGTCACGCTCGCGCAGGCGGCGGCCGGAGGTCCCGCTTCCGACCGCTTCCTCGGCAAAGCGCAGCGCGCCCTCGAGCAGGTCGCCCTCGACGATCGCATCGACGATGCCGAGCTCCTTGGCTTTGGGCGCGCGCACGAAATCGCCGGTGGTGATCATGTCGAGCGCGGCTTTGGCGCCGATGAGGCGCGGCAGCCGCTGTGTGCCGCCGGCACCGGGCAAAATCCCGAGCTTCACTTCGGGCAGCCCGAGCTGGGCCGAGGCGAGGGCGATGCGGTAGTGACAGCCCAGCGCCACTTCGAGGCCGCCGCCGAGCGCCGTGCCGTGGATGGCGGCGATGGTCAGCTTGGCCGCGCTTTCGAGCCCGGCGATGACGCGGTTGAGGTCCGGCGGCTCCAGCGGCTTGCCGAATTCCTTGATGTCGGCACCGGCGATAAAGGTGCGGCCGGCGCCGATGACGACGAGCGCCTTTACCGCTTCGTCGCCGAGCCCTTGCATCAGCCCGTCGATCAGCCCTTGGCGGACCGCGCGGCTCAGCGCATTCACCGGCGGGTTATCGACGGTGATGACGCCCACCGCGCCTCGCCGCTCATAGCGGACCACTGGCGACATTGCTCCTCCTCTTGCTCTTGCTTCGTTCCTGTCGCAGCCGCCGACAATAGCGAAGCCGCCGGGCGAGGCAAGGGTGATCCCCCTAGACGCAACTTTCTTGCCGGACATAGGCGGGGCGACCGGCCTGCGCTAACATTGCCCGAGAGCTCGGCGCGATGCCGGCAGGGAAGAGGGAGGATAGGATGGCGGGAGCAAGCAAGGCCGCAATCGTCACCGGCGCGGGCAGCGGCATCGGCCGAGCGGTGGCGCTGGCGCTGATGAAGGACGGTTACGCGACGGCGCTCGCCGGGCGGCGCAAGGACGCGCTGGAGCACACGGCGGCGATGGGCAAGGCGACCGGCGCGCAAAGCCTCGTCGTTCCCACCGATGTCGGCGATATGGCGCAGGTAAAGGCGCTCTTCGCCGCGGCCAAAGAGGCTTTCGGCCGCCTCGACGTGCTCTTCAACAATGCCGGTACGGGTGCGCCGGCGGTGCCGCTCGAGGATCTGCCGTTCGAGCAGTGGAAGAAGGTGGTCGACGCCAACCTGACCGGCTCCTTCCTCTGCGCCCAGGAAGCGATCAAGATCATGAAGGCGCAGACGCCGCGCGGCGGCCGGATCATCAACAACGGCTCGATCTCGGCGCACGCGCCGCGGCCGATGTCGGTCGCCTACACCGCGACCAAGCACGCCATCACCGGTCTCACCAAGTCGATCTCGCTCGATTGCCGCAAATACGATATCGCCTGCGGCCAAATCGATATCGGCAACGCCGCCACCGAGATGACCGATCGCATGGCGAAAGGCGTGATGCAGGCCAATGGCGAGATGGCGGTCGAGCCGCGCATGGATGTGCAGCACGTGGCGAGCGCGGTCGCCTACATGGTGAGCCTGCCGCTCGAGAGCAATGTGCAGTTCATGACCATCATGGCGACCAAGATGCCGTTCGTCGGACGCGGCTGAGGCGGCGCGCGCCGAGCGACGCAGACGGAAACTCGATCGGCCCGCGGCAGGGGCGATAGCTCAGTCGACGGGCTGAGAGCGCCCCGGCGCAGCCTTGGGCCGAAGCCCGGCGAGCCACAGGGAGAGCGGAGATGGCCGATATCGAGA
The DNA here is from genome assembly GCA_035509275.1 of Allostellaceae bacterium. Lineage (GTDB taxonomy): Bacteria > Pseudomonadota > Alphaproteobacteria > ATCC43930 > CGMCC-115725 > DAHUYF01. The sequence goes on from DATJLU010000117.1 coordinate 78,732, forward strand.
GCCTCAAATCGTCCATCAAAGCGTGCATGTTCGATCAGTACGGCACCGTCGTCGATATGCAGTCGGGATTGACGGAGGCCGCAACGCCTTTCCTCAGGGGCAAGGGCTGGTCCGGCGAGCCGAACGCGTTCGTCACCTGGTGGCGCCGAACGCATTTCGAAAACTCGATGATCGATGCCCTGTTGCAGCGGGAGCACACCTCCTATCGCGAGATCGGCGAGCGCTCGGTCGCTTTCGTTCTCGAGCGGGCCGGCATCGCCTACACCATGGCGGAGGTTCGCCGTCTCGTGGCGGAGATCGAAAAGCTGCGACCGTTTCCCGAAGTCCCCGCAGCCCTGGCACGGCTGCAGGCGCGCTATAAGCTGGTCGTGCTGTCGAACGGCGATCCCGACATGCTGGAAACCGCGAAGCAATATCACCGCGTTCCCTTCGACCGCGTGATCTCCGTGGCTGAAGCCGGCGCGTTCAAGCCGCATCGGGCGACCTATACGAAGGCGGCGGAGCTGCTGGAGCTGCGCCTGGACCAAGTCCTGTTCGTGGCGAACCACGCCTTCGATTGCATTGGCGCCAAATCAGCCGGCATGCATACCGCCTTCATCGACCGGAGGCGGCGACCCTTCGGCATGACGCCGCATCAGCCGGATATCCTGGTGCGGACGATGACGGAGCTCGCGGATTTGATGGTGTGAGGCACATGCGTACTCAAGTTGGCATCGTCGGGGCCGGTCCCGCCGGTCTCGTTCTGGCGCACCTGCTTCACCTTGCCGGCATCGATTCCATCGTCATCGAGAACCGGAGCCGCGCCTATATCGAGCAGCGGCTGAGAGCCGGGCTCCTGGAGCAGGGAAGCGCGGATCTGCTCATCGAGACCGGGCTGGGCGAGCGTCTCCAGCGCGAGTGCATGCTCCATGACGGCCTCTTCATCAAATTCAAGGGCGAGCTGCACCGGCTCGATTTTCGCGCGCTGGTCGGCAAATCGGTCATGATCTACGGACAGCAGGAGATCGTGAAAGACCTTGTCGCGGCTCGGCTCGGCTATGGCGCGCCCATACTCTTCGAGGTCGGCGACGTCGCGCTGCGTGATCTCGAGGGACCGCAGCCGCGCATCGGCTTCACGCAGAATGGCGAGCGCCAGGAGATCCTGTGCGACTTCATCGCCGGCTGCGACGGCTTCCACGGCATCAGCCGGCCGAGCATACCGTCCGACCGCATCACCGTCTTCGAACGAATCTATCCGTTCGCGTGGCTCGGCGTTCTCGTCGAGGCGCCGCCGACGCGCGATGAGCTCGTCTACACCCATCATGAGCGCGGCTTCGCGCTGCTCACGATGCGCGCGCCGAAGCTGAGCCGGCTTTATCTCCAATGCGCGCCGGAGGCGGCCGAAACCGACTGGCCGGACGACAGGGTCTGGGAGGAATTGCGTCTCCGGACGGCGGGAGGCGAGGGCTGGCAGCTCTCCGAAGGCCCGATCGTGCAAAAAGGCATCACGGAGATGCGCAGCTTCGCCGTGGAGCCGATGCAGCATGGCCGCCTCTTCCTTGCCGGAGATGCGGCACACATCGTGCCGCCGACCGGTGCCAAAGGCATGAACCTGGCGATCGCCGATGTCCGGGTGCTCGCGCGCGCTTTGACGGCCTTTTACAAGGACGGCCGCGAGGACGCGCTCGCGGGCTATTCGCGCATCTGCTTGCGCCGGGTCTGGAAGGTGCAGCGATTCTCGTGGTGGATGACGCAGCTTCTGCACCGGTTCGAAAGCGACAATGCGTTCGACCGCCGGCGTCAGCTTGCGGAGATCGATTACATCACCAGCTCACGCGCCGGCGCGATGACCTGGGCCGAGAACTACGTCGGATTGCCGATGGAGTGGGAATGACGATGCTCTGTATCGGGCGCGGCTGAGGCCGGTACGGACCTTGCGGCGGTCCGACGCGCTCTCCTCACATCGTCCGCACTTTCTCCAGGAAGCGATCGACCCTGCCTTCGAGGTCCTTCGCCTGCCCTGAGAGCGACTGCGATTCGGAGAGGACGCTGGCCGCGTTTTGGCCGGTGTCGGATGCTGCCGCGGTGACGCCGCCGATGTTCTGCGACACTTCGCGGGTGGCGGCCGTCTGCTCCTCGACCGCGCTCGAGATCGAGGTGCTGATCTCGCTGACCTGCGCAATGATCCGGGCGATTTCGCGGATGGCGCCGGCGGCGCCGTGGCTGCAATCCTGGATGCCCTTGATTTGCGCCGAGATTTCTTCCGTCGCCTTCGCGGTTTGCGTGGCCAGCGACTTGACTTCCGAGGCGACCACCGCAAAGCCTTTGCCGGCTTCACCCGCGCGTGCCGCCTCGATCGTGGCGTTGAGCGCCAGCAGATTGGTCTGACCGGCGATATTGGCAATCAGCTCGCTGACATCGCCGATCTTGGACGCGGCGCTGACGAGGTCGCCGACCATCTTTTCCGACTTCTCCGCCTCGTCGACGGCCACCCCGACGATGCGGGTGGATTCGGTGATCTGGCGCGAGATCTCGCCGACCGAGGCAGTCAGCTCCTCGGCGGCGGTTGAGACGGTCGAGGACTGGTTGTTGGTCTGTTCGGCGGCGGCCGCCAGCGACCCGGCCGCGCTTTGCATGGCCCCGGCGGAGGTGGAGAGCGCCCCGACCAGGCCCTTGACGCCGGACTCGAAATCCTGCGCCAGGGCGGCGTTTTCCTGCTTGCGCTTGGACAGGTCGACGGCGAATTTGACCACCTTCCAGAGCTTGCCATTGAGGTCGAGAACCGGGTTGTAGGTGGCTTCGATCCACACGACCTTGCCGTGCTTGCCGATGCGCTTGTACTGGGCGGCCTGGTATTTTCCCTGCCGCAGGCTTTCCCAGAACTGCCGGTATTCGGCGCTGTCCTTGTAGGCGGGCTCGACGAACAGGCTGTGGTGCCGGCCCTTGATCTCCTCGAGCGTGTAGCCGAGAAGCGTCAGGAAGTTCTCGTTCGCGGTGAGGATCGTCCCGTCCAGGGCGAATTCGATGACGGCCTGGGACCGGCTGATCGCCTCCGCTTTGCCCGCGAGGTCGGCGTAGACCGCCTTTTGCTTGGACACATCGGTGGCGAATTTGACCACCTTGTAGGGGCGTCCCTGCCGGTCGAGAATCGGGTTGTAGGAAGCCTCGATCCAGACTTCCCGCCCGCCTTTGCCGAGGCGCTTGTACTGCGCCATTTGATATTCGCCGCGGCCGAGCTTTTGCCAGAACTGCCGGTATTCGGCGCTGTCCTTGTAGGCGGGCTCGACGAACATGCTGTGGTGCCGGCCCTTGATCTCCGCCAGCGTGTAGCCCATCGCCTTGAGGAAGTTCTGATTGGCGGTGAGGACGGTTCCGTCCAGCGTGAATTCGATGGTCGCCTGCGACCGGTCCAGCGCAGCCAGGATCGCGGCCTTGTCGCCGCCGGGGAGGAGAGCTGTCATCTGGTTTGCCTTTCCACCGCGATGCTCGGATCCACGCTCGACGTTTTTGCCAATTGGGGTGCACCAGATAATCAATCGGGTGCACTACATAATCTTGAGCACAATTGTCTAAATAACCCGTAAAATGGGCGTTTCCCGTGCCCATGCTTGGCGTACGCTGAACAATGGTGGTCGACTAATCCCGCGCCGCCGCAGCGGCGTGGCGGGTTCGGCGTATGCCGTCGCCCAATTCTTAGGCGGACAAAACCGGCGACAGTCCAGTGCTCCAGCGCGACCGGTGCGCGAAGAGCATCAGAACATGGAGCGCAGTCCCAGCGTGCCCGCGCATGGCGGCGGCAGCGCCACATGGCGGACCAAGGGGTCACGAGACGACCCCGCGGCGTCTTGGGCGGCGTGTCCCCGTCGCAGTCCGGGCGATCGATTCGGTTCTTGCGCATCAAATCTGGACAGGGCGCGGGGATGAGTGATCACTATGGTGCCTATCGATGCTTGACGCGGCTCGACGGGGTCCGCGGCCGGAGGCGACAGCGACAGGGCGAGGGTGCTGGCGTGCGGTCGCGAGCTGCCTGCCGGTGGCGTCAAGCGGCGCGGTCAGCCGGAAATGCTCATGCTCATTTTGGGACGCCGGTCACGTATCCTTGCCGCTCTTGCGGTTTCGGCGCTGTTCCTGATGCTGATTTCGAGCTGCGGCGCGGAGCATACATCGCCGCCGGCTTCCCGCGAGGCGACGGACTTGGCGCTGATCCACAAGGTCGTCGGCCAGGTCCAGCAAAGCTACGTCCGGCCGGTCGACACCGACGCGCTTCTGTCGGATGCCGTCAAAGGCATGGTCAGCCATCTCGACCCGCACTCCGAATATCTGGACGAGCAAGAATACCAGGACATGATGAGTGACAGCCGCGGCGAGATCGAAGGCATCGGCGTCGACATCGATCAGGTGAAGGGCGCGCTGCTGGTGGTCACCGCGGTCGACGGTAGCCCCGCCGCCCGCGCCGGGATCCGCTCCGGCGATCGCATTCTGAAACTCGATCAGCAACCGATCAGCGGTTGGACCATTGACGCGTTGATGCATCGGCTGCGCGGCCCGGCGGGAACCACCGTCACACTCACCATCGCACGCGATCATCAGGCATCCTTCACGGTCGCCGTGACCCGCGCGCTGGTTCACTTCACCTCGGTAGCGTCGGCTCTCGAGCCGAACGAGGTCGGCTATGTCCGAATCAGCCAGTTCACGGAGAGCACTCCGGCCGAGCTCACCGACGCCATTGCGCGGCTGAAGCAGGGGCGACGCCTCAAAGGCTTCGTCCTCGATCTGCGCGACGATCCCGGCGGCCTGCTCGACTCCGCCGTGACCGTCGCCTCGGACTTTCTCGACGGCGGCACGGTGGTCGCAACGCATGGCCGCAGCGACGAGGACGATGACGTCTATACCGCGCCGGACCAGGGCGACCTCATCCGCGGCACGCCGATGGCGGTGCTGATCAACGGCTATTCCGCATCGGCCGCCGAAATCGTCGCAGGCGCGCTGCAAGATCGGCATCGCGCCGCCGTGCTTGGGACGCGAAGCTTCGGCAAGGGGTCCGTCCAGACGATTTTTCCCCTGGAAGGCCACGGCGCGCTTCGGCTGACCACGGCGCTCTATTTCACGCCGTCGGGCCGCTCGATCCAGGGCAACGGCATCACCCCGGACATCGTCGTTCCGCTTCCACGCGACAAGCGCGAGGCGGGCGCGGTGGTAACGCATGAGGGGGACTTGCCGGGCGCGCTGACGGCCGCGGCTTTGGAGGGGACGAACCCGGCGGGGCCGGCAGCGCCGAGCCAAAGGCTGGTGGCGAGTGAGGATGAAGCACCCATCGATCCCGCGATCATCGGCACGCCGATGGATGATCAACTCGAGGCTGCCCTGAGGCTCGTCGCAAGCCATGCGACGATGCGGATGGGGCTTTCCTCGCACTGACCGTCCGTGGCCGTTCGAAGACGCAGGCGCGCCCCACCCCCTTACGAGGTCGTTCGCGATAGCCAGGCGCGATGGTAAGCTGACGCTGCGGCTCTACTCGGCGGGAGCGGGTCGTGGCCAGAAAGCAAAAGCCGGCGACGGCGCGGTGGGTCGAGACCTTCAAAGGCGCGGTTCTCGCCTCGGAATACGATGCCGAGGCGTATATGAACTCGCAGATGTATGTCTCGCGCTTCGACCAGGCGACGTGGTTTCTACTGCAATCCATCGGCCTGACGCCCGACCGCATCAAGAAGCAAAAGCTCCGCGTCGCCATCGTTCGGGAGAACTACCAGTTCCTGGCGGAGCTGCGGGGCGGCGAGTTGCTCACGATAAAGAGCGGCTTCTTTGCGGTCGGCGGCAAGTATATCCGCTTCATCCATCAGATGTTCAACAGCGTGACGGCGCGCATGGTCGCGACCAGCGACTGCACCGCGGTCCTGGCCAGCGTCGCGTCGGGCAAGAGTGTTCCCCTGTCCGGCAGCCTGAGGAAGGCGGCGGAGACGCATCTTGTGAGCAAACCGGGGAGGGCGGCGTAGTCCCTGCAGAGAGGGGCGGCGACGTCACGCCGGGTCTTGCCTGCCGCCGGATACCGGCAATCTCACCACGACCCGCAGCCCGCTGGGCACGCGGTTCGCCAAGTCGATTTGCCCGCCGTGAAGCTCGACGATCGTGCGGGCGATCGAGAGACCGAGGCCGAAGCCGCCGGGTGCCGCGCCGCGCGCGCGGTCCAGACGGTAAAAGGGATCGAAAACCTTGTCCTTTTCGGCATCGGGGATGCCGGGTCCGTCGTCATCGAGGGTGATCACCGCATTCCCGCTGCCGTCGCGGGCGAGATCCACGGTGGTCGTGGCGGCGTATTTGATCGCGTTCTCCAGCAGGTTCGTGACCGCGCGCGTCACCAACCCCGGACGGCAACGGGCCGGAAGGTTCGCCGCGCCGACATAGCGCACGTCATACCCCGTATCGCTGAACTCATCGCAGGCGGATTGGAGAAGCGAGGCCAGATCGACGGCGACGATCGGCTCGTCGCGTGCACCGTCGCGCAAAAAGGACAGCGCCGAGGAGACCATCGCATCCATCTGATCGAGGTCGCGCAGCATTTTCCGCTGTTCATCCTTGGCGTCGACGACGGCCTCCACCCGCAGGCGCAGCCGTGTGATCGGCGTGCGCAAATCGTGGCTGATGGCGGCGAGGGTTCGTGTCCGGTCTTCGATAAAGCGCTGCACCTGTTCCTGCATTTTATTGAAGCTGCGCGCGGCGCGTTGCAGTTCGACCGGACCCTGCTCGGGCAAGGGCGGCGCGGCGCGCTCATTGCCGAGCCGCTCGGCGGCCTCCGAAAAGGCGCGCAAGGGGGCCGTCACGCGACGCGTCGTCCACAAGGTGAGAAAGATCAGCGCGACGCTCAGAAAGGGGACATAGAACAGGAACCCGCCGATTCCGAATGCGACGATGTTGGGCGGCCGCGGCATCTCGACATCGAGGCGCACCGCCGTGCCGTCGCCAAGCCGCGCGCGAACCAATATGCCGTGCGTCGGATAGGGGGCCTCGGTTGCGGCCACTTGCACAGGCGCCAGGTTGCCGAGCCGCGTCTCGAGATCGCGGCGAAACGGCGTCGCCTCCGGAGATTTCGAGGCCGATGCAAAGCCTGCCGCGTCCCCCAAGCGAACGCGGATATCTCCTCGCGGAAGCGCGGCAGCGACGCGCGACCGATCCGCTGCCGGCAAGGCGTCGAGCAAGTTGAGGATCAACGCGACGCGGTCGACGACGTCCAAAGGCGAAGGCGGCGGCGCGTGGCGCGGCGCCAAGAAGACGGCCAGCGATGTGGTGAGGAGCTGCGAGACGAAGAGCGCCAAGATCACGCAGGCAGCAATCTGGGCGGCGAGTCGCCGCGGCCAAAACCGGATACGCCACCTCACGCCAGGGCAACCTCCGCCGCAAAGAAATATCCGCCGGAGCGTACCGTGGTGATGATTTTGGGATTTTTGGGGTCGGGTTCGATCTTGCGGCGGAGCCGGCTGATGCGGATATCGACGCTGCGATCCCCCGCGTCGGCCGCCCGGCCGACCGTCAAATCGAGCAGTTGCTCGCGGCTCAGCACGCGCTGAGGATGCTGGCACAGCGCCACCAGCAGATCGAATTCGCCGGAGGTGAGCACGACCAGGGTGTCGTCCGGCGCCTGGAGCTGACGCTTGGCGAGATCGAGCCGCCAGCCCTCGAAGGTCATAACCCGCAAGGGCACGGCGCGCGCATCGTAGGGCAGGCTCGACGCCCGCCGCATCACCGCCCGCATCCGCGCCAGCAGCTCGCGCTGGTTGAAGGGCTTTGCAACATAATCGTCGGCGCCCATTTCGAGGCCGATGATGCGGTCCGTCTCTTCGCCGAGCGCCGTCAGCAGGATGACTGGAATGTTCGACTCGATGCGCAGCCGCCGGCACAGCTCGAGGCCGTCCTCGCCCGGCAGCATGACGTCGAGCACGACGATGTCGATGCCGCTCTCGGACAGCGCGCGCCGCATCGCCCTGCCGTCCGGCACCATGGAGACGCGGAAGCCGTGCTTCGCCAGAAAGCGCGACAGCAATCCGCCGATCTCGCGATCATCTTCGACGATGAGACAATGCGGCGTGCGCTCCATGGGAGAGACGTAACATGCTCGCGCCCGCGTTGCAGACGATTATTGTAACAAAGTATTTCGGCGCCCAAGTTGCGGTCGGGTATCGACGCGCGGCCGACTCGCTGCGCATCTCGCGGCGATGTTTCAATATATTTCGATCGGGGGCGATCGAAATGCATCGAAACGCAAATGAAATCCTTCTACATTGCGGAGAAATGCGTTTCTTCGTCACGCTGGGAAAATAATTCCAGAATCAAGACCTGAAAATGCCGAGCGCGCTTCTTGTCGCGCCGCTGCTCTTCAACGGTTCCGCCGATTTTTCGCTGGCACGCAACTTGCCAGCTTAGTCGTTGCACGCTTTCGCGCCAGGCGAAAGCGCGAAACGGAGGAGCAAGCGAATGTCTTCCATCTCGGCATTGGATGGCGGTCTCTCCGCCTATTACGCCAATCTCTCACAGACGCTTTTCAACAAGATCGATTCCAGCGGCGATGGTTCGATCACCAAGTCCGAACTCGAAAACGCCGTCACCGCCGCCGGCGGCACGACCGCGTCGGCGGATGCGCTCTATGCCGAGCTCGATCCGAACGGCACCGGCAGCGTCAGCGAATCGCAGTTTGCCAATTCGGTTCAATCGCTGTTCAGTTCCGATATGAGCGCGCAGCTCATTTCGGCTCAAGAACAGGGGCAGAGCGCCACTTCGCTGGGAGGCGGATTTGCCCAACAGCTGTTCTCGCAGCTCGACGGCAATAGCGATGGCACGCTCACCAAAACGCAGCTCGAGCAGGCGGTGACGAAGAATGGCGGAACGACGCAAGCGGCCGATGCGCTCTGGGCACAGCTCGATCCGAGCGGCGCAAGCTCGATCACCGAGCAGCAATTCGCCGCGAACCTGCCCCAGCCCGGCAGCGATTCCGACGGCAGCGACAGCGGGAATGGCGTGCAGGATGCGATGGCTGCGCTCCTGAAGACCATGCCGCCTCCGCCGCCCCCGCCAAGCGAGAGCGGCGGCGCCAGCGGGTCGACCACGTCCACCGCCGCCAGCGGCGATACCTCGGACGCAAACAGCGCCGTGAGCGCGTTGCAAGACCTGATCCAGGCCGAGGACTCGTCCTCATCGTCGACGAGCACGGCGTCTGGGGGAAACAGCGCGCAGGATGCGTTGTTGTCGCTGCTCAACCAGGATGGTGCGTCCGGCACGAGCCTCTTGGGTAGTCTCGGCTACGCCACGGTGTCGCAGTGGCTGCAGCCTCAATCCGGCAATTCGGTGCTGGTCTGATGAGATTGAGTGCCGCGGGCCGAGCCCGCGGCACTGCTTTCGTTTCCGGCCGACGGCTTGTTGCGGCGAGGAAAAATTGTAACGGCATGTTTCGGCGCGGCTCGCTGAAATCCGGCGTTACCCGATAAGGGCGGCGAAGACCGTCGCGTTCATCCCGCATTAATGTGCGGCCGGCCAGATTGGCCGCGAAGCACGTTCGATCCCGTGCCTCCGGCACGGGACAAGGTCTCACGAGGAGGGATCAGCGATGGTCAGCAGCATCGATTCGACGTCAAACAGCAGCACGAGCACGACGCTGCAAAGCCAGCTGCAGCAGGTCAAGACCGAGTTCGACAAGCTCAAGCAGAGCCTACAATCTGGCGACCTGACAGCAGCGCAACAGGCCTTCGCCGCACTTCAGCAGGACGCGCCGCAAGGCGGGAACAATCCGCTGCAAAGCCAGATCAATGCGCTCGGCGAGGCGCTGCAGTCGGGCAATCTCTCGTCGGCTCGGCAGGCTTTCGCCGCCCTGCAATCGGCGGCGGCGACGCAGGCGGCGGGAGCGGGCGCGGGTCAAGGCGCCGGTGGGCCGGGCGGCGCGGGCGGCGGCGCCGGAGCCGGCGGTGGAGCAGGGGGTAGCGGCAGCTCGTCGTCGTCGAAAACCATCGTGAGCGAGACCAGCACCACCTCGCCCAACGGCGTGACGACGACCGTCATTACCTATTCGGATGGAACGACGGAGACCACGACGAGCTACGGCCCGCCCTCAAGCTCGACGCAGAGCGTGACGGCCTAAGCAAGCGGTCTCCCGAGCGGCAGGCCCTTACCGCCGAACGCCACGGACATCACGTGGAAATAGAGGTAAATCCCGAGGGCGACGAAGGCGAAGACGAAGGCGCTGGCCAGCATCTGGAGCAGGAATGAGGGCCGGTACAGATTGGCCAGCAGGAGTGCCAGCGCCACGTCGACCAGCCCGAGCAGCACCGTGAAGGCGACCGGCAGTTTCAGCGTCGCCGCCGTCAGCATGACGATCACCACGATCCAGCAGATCAGGAACACCGCCACCGTCGTTGCCACGTCATTCGCCGCGATCTTGTACCAATTGTTCGCGAGGCCGAGCTGCAGGACCGCATAGCTGAGGTAGAAACCCAGGAACACGGCGTAAAGCGTCGCGACGATGTTTTGCCCTAGCGCGGCGGCCCAGATCGTTCCGATCAGCAGCCCCAGGCAGGTGGCGGCCAAAATCACCGGGATTGCCGCCAGCGCGGCCGAGGCCGGCACGAAGCCGACGGTGGTGAGGAAGAGGCCGACGGCGCCGGCGATGACGGTCGGGATGGCGACCATCGCCGGGTCCGCGCCGGGCGCGGGCGATGCGACGGCGAACTCGCCCTCGCGGAGCATTGCTTCAGGCATGACCGAGTCTCCCTTGTCTTCCGTATATCGCTACCAGAGGCGACGCGAGGCGATTTCGGCGCCTTGCACCAGGGCTTCCAGCTTTCGCCAGGCGATGTCCGGATCGACCGTGTGAAGCGTGGCGAAGCTGGCGAAGCCGCAATCGGTACCGGCGATCACGCGCTCGCGCCCGACCACATTGGCGTAGCGCTCGATGCGCTGCGCCACGACTTCGGGGTGCTCGACATAGTTGGTACAGGTGTCGATCACCCCCGGCACCAGCACCTTGTCGTCCGGCAACGGCACGTCCTTGAACACGATCCATTCGTGCTCGTGGCGCGGGTTGGCCGCCTCGATCAGCAAGGTCGATGGGCGCACCTTCAAGATCAGGTCGAGGATCTGCGCCAGCTCGATATCGTGGTGGTGGGGCGATTCATAGTTGCCCCAGCACAGATGGAGGCGCATGCGTTCTGGCGGGATGTCACGCAGCGCGTGGTTCAACACCTCGACGAGCCGGGCGACCTCGTTGCGGAATTCCGCGACGGTCGACGGCGCGGGCCGGAAGTGGCGCCCCAAGGCGAGATCCGGACAGTCGATTTGCAGCAGCAGGCCGGCGCCGGCGATGGCGTCGTACTCGTGCTTTATCGCGCTTGCCAGGGCCTCGAGATAGGCATCCTGCGACGGGTAATACTGATTCGGCATGTAGTGCGCCATGATGCCGGGCGAGGCGGCATTCATGAATGCCGCTTCGATGTCGGCCTCGGCGAGCGCCGTCTTCAAAGTGTCGATATCCGTCGTCAGCGCGGAGGCGCCGCGGTAGCTCACCGGTCTGACACAAGCCGGCGTCTTGATATCGAGCCGAATGCGCTGCGCGAAGGTCGGAAACTCGGCCAGCTCCGACAGCGCCAGCGGCTGGTCTTCGCCTTCGAGTCCGGACATCCGCTCGCGGGCGTAGGTGGAATAAGCGTATTTGCTCATCTCCCCATCGCTGATGATGTCGATGCCCAGCGTCGCTTGGCGCCGGACCGCATCGTGCACCGCGTCAACGATGACGCCGGGCAGCCTCTCCTGCTCATTGCGGTCGAGCTGGCCCTTCTCGCGACCCAGCAGCATCGCTTCGAGCTCCGTCGGCCGCGGCAGGCTGCCGACGTGGGTCGTGAGTATCCGCTCGGTGCTCCGTTGCATGATTTGTCCCTCGTTTTCGGCTCAGCGCACCATGGTGGTGCGTTTCCAGGTTGCGTAGTCGGGTGACGCCTCGATCCGGCGCTCGCCGCGATAGCCGAATTCCACCATCTGCACCGTGATCGCCGCACCCTCGGCGATGATCACGGCGTAAGCTTGCGGGAGGTCGGCGGCGAGCAGCATGCGTGTTTCGCTGAAGTCCGCCCATCCGGCGTGGTTGGTGCCGCGCGGGCTGCTGACCGGCACGCCATGCAGCGAGCCGGCGAGGGGCAGGTGGCAATGCCCGAAGAAGATATGCGCCATACGATGCCGGTGCGCCGCGACGACGGCGCCGAAGGCGTCGGCATCGCGCAGCATCATCTGGTCGATTGGTGCGACATGCGTCGGTACGGGGTGGTGGTGCATGAAGAGGAACACCGGCGCGTCCGCTGCCGCCAAGGTGGCGTCCAGCCAGGCGCAACGCCGCGCACAGAAGAACCCGGCATGGCTTTCGGGCCCCCAGGTGTCGATCACCACGCCGGTGCCGCGGGAAAGCGCGAAGCGCTTCTGCACATGGCCGTCGGAGTCGGCGAGCTCCGGGAACACCTGCAGGAAGGTCGCGCGATCGTCGTGGTTGCCGATCGCCAAGTGCACAGGAACCGGCAGCGCGGCGATGCTCTCGCGCAGGCGCTCGTAATCAGCTCGATCACCCCAGTCCGACAGGTCGCCGGTGATGACCATGGCTTCGACGTCCGGGTGCTGCGCCAAGGCGTGCGCCAGCGCGCTGTCGAAATTGGCGTTGGGATCGCGCCCGCCGATGGTCTGTCCCGGGTTCGTCAAGTGGATGTCGGTCAGCTGGATGAGTTTCATGAGGCCGCGCTTTCGTCTGCGTGGCCACCGTTCTAACCTACAGAATTGACGTCACCATGACGTCTTATTAGCCCTGCTAATGTTTGGAAAAGCGCGATGAAACCGAGCCCCTATCAGATCACCGCGTTCACGCTCGCGGCGCGCGAGGGCAGCTTCACGCGCGCGGCGGAACGGCTCGGCGTGACGCAGTCGTCGATCACCCAGCATGTCGCCAAGCTGGAGCGGATCATGGGGACGCAGCTTTTCGTGCGCCGCCGCGACGGGTTGGAGCTGACGCGCGCCGGCCGCGAGCTGTTCGCCGTGTCCGACCGGCTGCGCACGCTGGAGCAGCTGATCGAGGAGAAGGTCGGCAGTTACGGCGAATTCGCCACGGGGCATCTCACCGTGATCGCCAATGCGCCCTGTCCCGCGATGCCGGTGATCGCTCGCTACACCGCGCTCTACCCGCGCGTTCAGATCAAATTCACGCTGGTGAGCTGGGCGGTTGCAATGCAGCAGCTGCACGAGCGCGAAGCCGACATCGCCATCGTCACCCAGCCGGACATCGATGACCAGCTCTACAGCCTGCCCGTGGAGACGACCCGCTACCGCGCTTATGTGCGCCGCGGTCATCCGCTTGCCGGTCGCAAGCGGGTATCGCTGCGCGACCTTGCCGACCAGATCGTGATTGTGCCGGAGGACGGTTCGCTCACTCAGCGCCTGTTGCACCGCAAATGCGCCGAGCTCGGCGTCAAGCTGACGAGCCTGCTGAAGACCACCACCTTTCCGCTGGTAAAGGAGGCCGTGCTGCATGGCGTCGGCGTCGGCCTGCTGCTCGATGACAGCATGTTCCCGTCCACCAACCTGGTCGCCCTCGACATCGCCGAAATGCAGGAAACCTACACCAATTGCCTGGTCACGCCGGCAGACAAGCGGGAGCTGCGTTTCGTGCGCAGCTTCATCGACGTCGCGGGCGAAGTGCTCGGCGTCTGACCCGTTAAGAGAGGAATGCCGTGACCCAAACCCCCATTCCGACGACTGTCGTGGGCAGCTACCCGCAACCGGACTGGCTCATCGACCGGGCAATGCTCAAGGCCCATATCGTGCCGCGCACCCGGCTCAAGGCGGTATGGCGCGTGCCGGAGCAATTTCTCGAACAGGCGCAGGACGATGCCACGCTACTTGCCATTCGCGACATGGAGCGGGCGGACATCGACATCATCTCCGATGGCGAAATGCGGCGCGAGAGCTACTCCAACCGTTTCGCGACTGCGCTCGACGGCGTCGATATCGAGAATCCAGGCACGGTGAAGACGACGCGCGGGATCGATACGCCCGTACCGCGCGTCGTCGGCCGCATCCGGCGCAAAGGTCCGGTCGAAATCCGCGATCTGAAGTTCCTGCGCCGCAACACCGATCGGCGGGTCAAGATCACGCTTCCCGGTCCCTTCACGATGGCGCAGCAGGCGCAAAACGATTTCTACCGCGATCGCGACGAGATGGTGATGGATTTCGCCATGGCGCTCAACGAGGAGGCGCACGAGCTGCAAGCCGCGGGCGCCGATGTGATTCAGCTCGACGATCCCTGGCTGCGCACCGATCCCGCGGCGGCGAAGCGGATCGCCGTCAAGGCCATCGACCGCGCCTTGCAAGGCCTGTCGGTCACGACTGCGGTGCATTTGTGCTTCGGCTATGCCGCGGTGGTGAACACCAAGCCGACGGGGTATTCGTTCCTGCCCGAGCTCGCCGGCTCCGCGGCACGGCAGATTTCAATCGAGGCCGCTCAGCCCAAGCTCGATCTCGGCATCCTGTCGGAGCTTTCCGCCAAGACCATCATCCTCGGCGTGATCGACCTGGCCGATCCGGCGGTCGAAACACCGGAACGGGTCGCTGCGCGGCTGCGCGCGGCCCTCGAGTATGTTCCGCCCGAGCGTCTCATCGCCGCGCCCGATTGCGGCATGAAATACCTCCCGCGCGACATCGCCTTCGGGAAGCTCATGGCTCTGTCCGAAGGGGCAAAGATCCTCCGCCAAGAACTCGCGTGACGTGCCGGTTGCGGTCACCCGTCTCGGGCGCCGTCCTTATCCGACGGCAGGCCGCAGCAGGTAGCTTGCGGCCAGGCTGAAGGCCTCGCTTTCGAGAAGGCCTCCGGCCAGCAGGTCCTGGCGCTCCACCACCGCCTTGTGCGCCAACGCCTCGATGGCTGTCTCGATGACGATTGCGGCGGTGGCGGGATCGCGCTCGGGGTGCAGTTCATCCGCATGCGCCCGCAGGAACCGCTCGAGTGTCCCGGCGATCTGCCGGCTCGTATCCATCGCTTTCGCGAACCGGCCGACCCTCGGCACTTGCTCGTGCAGAATCTTGTGCAGGGCCGGGTCCAATCGATGCGCCGCGGCACCGGCCTCGATCATCGCCCTCAGCCCGTCCGCCAGCGTCCCGCCCGCGGGATCATCGAGCGCCCGGTGCATGATCGCCACGATCTCCCCGGCATGGCGCTCGATCAGGGCGGCGATCAAGGCCTCTTTGTTCGGGAAGTACTGATAGAGCGAACCGATACTGACCCCGGCGCGTTCGGCCACCCGGGCGGTCGTTGCGCCTTCATATCCCTGCTCGATCAAAACCTGAGCGGCCGCCGTGACGATCGCCTCCACGGTCGCCCGCGAACGGGCCTGACGCGGCCTTTTCCGCGGGTTTGCGTCGAAAGATTTGCCGCCCATGGCACCGCTCCAAATGCGATTACAAAATGTGAATGAATAATCACATATTCAGGTGGTCGCAGCAAGACAAGGCCGCGACGAGGTTTAGTGCCCCTGCGGAGGCTCTTCATGCCCGATCGCCCGAGAGAAGCGAGACTCAACACCGGCACGGTCATCGTTGGCCGGGAACTCTGCACCGTCGCTGGCGCGCCCGTCGCGATCCCCGATCCGGAGCGCCTCGTCCATTTGCAGTTTCGGCGCTTTGCCGGTTGTCCGATTTGCAATCTCCATCTGCATTCGATGATCCGGCGCTGGAACGAGATCACGGCGGCGAATATCCGAGAGATCGTGGTTTTCCATTCGACCGTGGAGGAAATGCGCGTGCACGCGGCGGATCTGCCGTTTTCCGTGATCGCCGACCCGGAGAAGCGGCTCTATATTGAGTTCGGCGTCGAAGCGGCGCCGCGCGCGCTGCTCGATCCCCGCGCCTGGATCGCGATCCTCCGCTCGATCCCGTTCAGTCTTCGGGCGTCCATCGTCGAGCGAAAGCCGCCCCCGCCGACCCATCCGCAGGGCGGACGCCTTGGCCTGCCGGCCGATTTCCTCATCGCTCGTGACGGCCGCGTTCTGGCCAGCAAATATGGCGCTCACGCCGACGACCAGTGGTCGGTCGATGAGCTGCTGAGCCTGGCCGCTTGATCGGCGGAACGACAGGCTGCGTCACCGTCAGAGCGCCAAGTGCCCGGGTCGATTCCGTTCAGGGCTCGATGCGGTCGGGAACGCCGGCGCCGAGGTCGAGGAAGCGGAACTCGCTGGAGAGGCGGAAGAGCTGCGGCCGGCCCTTGATCGGCGGCTCGTAGATGCCGCCGACGACCGCGACATTGCTGATCAGCAGCCGCGGCTTGCCGGGCCCGTCGGCCTCGAGCGGCAGCGTCACCGTCTCGAAGGTGACGCCCTCGCCGCCGCGCGTCTGGGTATCGTGGTTGATCATGCAGCTGCCGCAGGGCCGTGTCGCCATCTGGATGAGGCGCCAGCGGCGCAGCGGCCAGTGCTCGGGCGGGGTGATGTCGGCCAGGCTCCTGCCGCTGGCTTCGAAATCGAGATGGTCGCGCAGCTGGCTGCCGGCCACTTTGATGCGGACATCGTCCGCGCCGGCGAGCTCGAGGAGAACGACGCGGGCGAGCAGCGGCTTGATGTCGCCGAGCTCGGCCGCCGAGCGCTTGGGCAGCCGCCGCCCAGGGGCGCGCCAGCGCAGCCAGGCGGCGATGAACTGGCGATTCGTCTGGTCGTGCGGGGCGGCAAGCAGCGCTTCGTCGATGTCACCGGCCCGTTCGAGTACATCCATCGCGATCTCCCCTACAGCACCGAGTCTAGCCAAACTGGTTAAAGCTTTGCTGACGCCGGTCGAAAGGACGCGTTTCTGCGGCCAAGCCGCGCCGGAACGTCGCGGGCACGTGGTGTGGCGCATCCCGAACCGGTACCATCGCCCGGTCGGCGGGCGAGGGGTAGTACGGCCAATGGAAGCGGCAGGGAGCGCGGCAAGGATCGAGCCGGCCGATACCGGCGCTGCGCGCGCGCTCGACATCCTGCGATCGGTTTTCGGCTATGACGCGTTCCGCGGGTTGCAACAGGGCATCATCGAGCATGTGATCGCCGGCGGCGACGCTTTGGTGCTGATGCCGACCGGCGGCGGTAAGTCGCTGTGCTATCAGATACCGGCGCTGGTCCGGCCCGGCCTCGGCGTCGTCGTCTCGCCGCTGATCGCCTTGATGAAGGACCAGGTCGACGCGCTGCGCCAGGCCGGGGTCCGCGCCGCCTATCTCAACTCGACGCTGTCCGCGGCCGAGGCGGCGGATGTCGAGCAGGCGATGCGTCAGGGCGCGCTCGACTTGGTCTATGTCGCGCCGGAGCGGCTGGTGACGCCGCGCTGCCTCGACCTGCTCTCGCGCTGCCGCGTCGCGCTCTTCGCCATCGACGAAGCGCATTGCGTTTCGCAATGGGGTCATGACTTCCGGCCTGAATATCGGCAGCTCTCGGTACTGCACGAGCGTTTTCCGACCGTGCCGCGCCTGGCGCTGACCGCCACCGCCGACGGCCCGACACGCAGCGATATCCTGGCGCGGCTCAAGCTCGAAGAGGCGCGGGTGTTCGCCGCCGGCTTCGACCGGCCCAACATCCGCTATCGCGTCGTCGCCAAGGCCGAGGCCAAGGCGCAGTTGCTGCAGTTCCTTGCCGGTGAGCATACCGGCGATGCCGGCATCGTCTATTGCCTGTCGCGGCGCCGCGTCGAGGACGTGGCCGCTTGGCTCTGCGAGCGCGGCCGGGTCGCCTTGCCCTATCATGCCGGACTCGATGCCGCGA
This sequence comes from Allostellaceae bacterium, assembly GCA_035509275.1. Lineage (GTDB taxonomy): Bacteria > Pseudomonadota > Alphaproteobacteria > ATCC43930 > CGMCC-115725 > DAHUYF01. The sequence goes on from DATJLU010000117.1 coordinate 96,494, forward strand.
CGCGCGAGCGCAACCAGGAGCGCTTCCTGCGCGAGGAAGGCATCATCATCGTCGCCACGGTCGCGTTCGGCATGGGCATCGACAAGCCCAATGTGCGCTTCGTCGCCCATCTCGACGCGCCCAAGAGCCTCGAGGCCTATTACCAGGAAACCGGCCGCGCCGGGCGCGACGGTCTGCCCGCCGATGCCTGGATGACCTACGGCATGCAGGACGTGACCGCGCTCATGGCGCTGCTCGACGCCGCGCAGCTCGATGAGCGGCAGCGGCGCATCGAGCGCCACAAGCTCAACGCGCTGCTGGGCTTTTGCGAGACCGCGAGCTGCCGGCGCCAGGTGCTGCTCGGCTATTTCGGCGAGCGCGATCATCCGCCGTGCGGCAATTGCGACAATTGCCTGCGCCCGGCGCGGGTTTGGGATGGGCTGGTCGCGGCCCAGAAGGCGCTCTCTGCCGTCTTCCGCACCGGGCAGCGCTTCGGCGTCGGCCATCTCGTCGATGTGCTGCGCGGCGAGGTCACCGAGCGGGTGCAGCGCTTCGGCCACGACAAGCTCAAGACCTTCGGTGTCGGCACCGAGCTCGACAAGCGCGAATGGCAGTCGGTCTTCCGCCAGCTCGTCGCGCAAGGCCATCTCGAGGTCGATGTCGAAGGTCATGGCGGGCTGCATTTGAGCGAGACCGCGCCGGCGGTGTTGCGCGGCGAGATGCCGGTCGCCTTTCGCGGCGATGCCGCCGAGCCGCGGGCGAAAAGCCGCCGCGGCCGCGGCATCGCGCCGGCCGCGCTCGACGGCGCGGCAACGCCGAAAGAGGAGGCGCTCTTCGCCGCGCTGCGCACGCGACGGCTCGAGCTGGCGCGGGCCCAGGGCGTCCCGCCTTATGTAATCTTTCACGATGCGACGCTGCTCGAGATGGTGCGCCGCCGGCCGCGCGATCTTACGGCCATGAGCGTCATCCCCGGCGTCGGCCGCAGCAAGCTCGAGCGCTATGGCGAGACCTTTCTCGCGGTGATCGCCACGGCGGAGAGCGGGTGAAGGAATTGCCTTCGACCGGGGCCCTGCTTCGCACATACTATGAATGCCCGCTTTCGCGGGCATGACGGAACATTTTGATTCTGCAATATTTTTCCGTCTCCCCCGCGAAAGCGGGGGGCCATTTCGATGCCGCGCCATGCTCGAGAGACAGCCTGCCGCCGCCTGCTTCTTCGCGTGAATCTTGTGCCGGTGCGCCGCATGAGAACGATCTGCCGATATCGCCGCGAGAGGCACTTTCCCCAGCCCCCGGAGGTGGTCTGGCCGATCGTCGCCGATACGGCGCGGATCAACGAGTTGAGCGGTACTCCTCCGTATTCGGTTGAGGAGGAGACCGACGCCGACGGCCGCGTCCGGCGCATCGCCAGCGTCAAGCTCGGGCCGCTGACCATCCGCTGGGAAGAAGGCTTCAGCGAGTGGCAGGAGAACCGCCGCATGGTGCAGCGGCGCGATTTCCGCTCGGGGCCGATCGGCCACTTCGAGGCCCGGTTGGAGCTGTTCCCGGAAGGGACGGGCACTCGCGCCGTGTTCGCGAGCGATGTCGAATGCCTCGGCGTCCTGGGCCTCGCCGCGAATTGGTTCGGCGTCATTTCGCGCGAGGGCGACAAGCGCCTCGCCGCGATCGAGCGTCTGATCCGCGAGGCCGGCGACAGCGACGGCGCGGCCGCCGGCAGCAGCGAGCGCGACCTCGTCGAGCCCGCGGGGCGCGCCCGCCTCGATGCGCTCGCCGCGCCGCTCGAGGCGGATCCGGCCGCGCATGGCCTCGCGCCGAAGCTGTTGGACCTTCTTCACCATGCGCCCGATGTGGCGCTGCGCAGCCTCCGGCCGCTCGCCATCGCGCGCGCCTGGAAGGTCGAGGGCGATGCCGTGATCGAGCTCTTTCTCGCGGCGCAGGCGCGCGGCATCCTGACGATGGGCTGGGACCTGCTGTGTCCGCGCTGCCGCGGCGCCAAGGCGCGCGTGCGCTTCCTGCACGAATTGCCCAAAGGCGCTCACTGCCCCTCCTGCAACATCGATTACGAGCGGGATTTCACCCGCAATGTCGAGCTGACCTTCCGGCCGGAGCCGTGGCTGCGGGTGCTGCCGCAAGGCGAATACTGTCTCCTTGGGCAAGGCTCGACGCCGCATGTGAAGTTCCAGGCCGAGGTCAAGGCGGGGCAGAGCGCCGCTTTCGCGCTGTCGCTGCCGCCCGGGGTCTATCGCTTCCGCACCGTCGAGGCCGGCCCCGCCGCCGATGTCGAGCTCGGCGCCGACGGGATGATCCCCGAGCTGCACTGGGTCGAGGCGGGGATCGAGCTCGGCACGCCAGGCCGCAAGGGCGAGCTCTTCATCCGCAACGACAGCGGACGCGCCCGGTTCTTCGTCGTCGAGGATCGCAACTGGGCCAGGGACGCGCTCACCGGCGAGCGCGTCATCGCGCTGCCGGCGTTTCGCCGCCTCTGCCCCGAGCAATTGCTGCGGCCCGGCGACGATGCGGAGATCGGCAGCGTCACCATCATGTTCACCGACATCAAGGGCTCGACGCAGCTCTATCAGCAGCTCGGCGACGCCACCGCCTATCGCCTCGTGCGCGAGCATTTCGCTTTCCTGTCCGAGCGCGTCCAGCGTCACAACGGCTTCGTCGTCAAGACCGTGGGCGATGCCGTCATGGCCGCTTTCCACGATCCCGCCGATGCGATGCGGGCCGCGCTCTCGATCCAGGACGAGGTGGCGGCGTTCAATCGCGGCCGCGGTGATGCCCCGGTCGTGCTGAAGCTCGGCCTCCATGCCGGCCCCTGCATCGCGGTCACCACGGCGGATGTGCTCGACTATTTCGGCTCGACGGTGAATGCGGCATCGCGCCTCGAACAGCAATGCCGCGGCGGCGAGATCGTGCTGTCGGCAGCGGTGCTCGCCGATGCCGCCGCGCGCCGCGTCATCGCCGGACGCAACGCCGTCGAGGACGAGATGGTGCTGCGCGGCCTCAGCGGACCCTTCCGGTTCTGCCGTCTGGCGCCTTGATGCGAGCGGCGGCGGCTCAGAACAATCGGTCCATCAGACCGATCGAGAAATTGACGGGGAGGCCGACGGCGAGGCGCTGGGCGCGATAAGTCTCCGGCAGGGGCGGCACCGGTGAAGCGTCGTGCAGCATCTTGAGTGCCGCTTCATCGAGGAGGGGAAAGCCGGAGCTTTGGTCGATGCGCGGGTCGATCACCGTGCCGTCGCGCAGGATGGTGAAGCTGACGACGAGCTGACCCTGTTCCTTCGCCTTTTGCGCCGCTTCGGGATAATGCTTGTAGCGGTTCAGCCAGCGCCTCAGCTGATCGAGATAGTCATCGCCCGGTCCGGTGACCGGACCATCGCCGACCGCACCATGTCCAGCGCCCTCATCGCCGATACCGGGGCCGACGGCGCTCGCGATGCCGTTGCCGCTGCCGGGCTCACCCGGCGGCTTGGGTGCGGCGGCACCCCCCACCCCTCCCTCCCCCTCAAGGGGGGAAGAAGATGAAGATGAAGCTTGCGAGCCCCTCCCCCCTTGAGGGGGAGGGTTAGGGAGGGGGGTGACGCTGCGCGGTGGCGCGGAGATTGCCGCGACCTGCGCGGCGCGGTGTGGCGGCGCGGGCTTGCGGCGGGGCGGCGGCGGGAGTGGTTCCGGCGGCGCCGCCTCCACCACTTTTTCGGGGCCCGGCGCCTCCGCCGTGGTGGCCGGGCTCGGCGCTTCCGTCGGGGTGGCCGGGCTCGGGGCCGGGACGGGCGCGGCTTCCGCCGCCGCGCTGGCGCTGTTGGCCGAAGGCGGCGCGCTTGGCGCGGCGGCCGGGGAGGGAGGCTCTGCCGGCTCGGCCGCCGCGGCCGCACGAGCAGTCACCGGCTTGGCATCATCGCCGCCCCCTCCGCCAGCGCCCCCTGCGGCGCCGGCCGCGCCCGGCCCTTCGGTCAGCAGGCTCACCTTCAGCACCGGCGGGGCCGGCGGCGGCGCGAACTGCCACAGCGCCAGCAAGACAAGGGCGAGGAGCAGGCCGGCATGCGCGAGGAGCGACGCCCAGACCGCCGCGCGCGTCAGCGGCCGCCGGGTGACCGCGCTCGGCTCCGGCGGCGCGTCGCGCGCGCCGGGGAACAGCGGCGGCCTGGGTCTCCGGCCGCCGCCACCGAGCGACGCTTGGGTCGAATCCTGGCTCATGCCGTGACAAACGCCGCTCCCCCCACGGCGTGGCCTCTCCCCTTGTTTCCGGCGGCGATCGCAGTAAAGACTAGCCGCACCAGCGGCAGCGGGCCAGCGATCACAAGGGAGAGGCGCATCATGAAGGTCGTCATCACCGGCGGTACCGGCTTCATCGGCCGGCGCCTGGCGCAGCGCCTGCTGCAGCGCGGCATGCTCATCGGCCCGGGCGGGCGGGAGACGGCGATCGACGAGCTGGTGCTGTTCGACAATGTCCCGGCCAACCCGCCGCTTGCGCCCAACAATCGCTTGAAGGTCGTCACCGGCGACATCGCCGATGCCGCCACCCTGCGCCAGCTCATCGACAAATCGACGGGCACGGTCTTCCATCTCGCCGCAGTGGTGAGCGGCCAAGCCGAGGCCGACACCGATATCGGCTATCGCGTCAACCTCGACGGCACGCGCGCCGTGCTCGAGACCTGCCGCGCCCTCGGCACGGCGCCGCGCCTCGTCTTCGCCAGCTCGCTGGCGGTCTATGGCGGCGACATGCCACCGGCGATCGCCGACGACACGCCGCTGACGCCGCAAACCTCTTACGGCACGCAGAAGGCGATCGGCGAGCTGCTGGTCAACGATTACAGCCGCAAGGGCTATATCGACGGCCGTTGCCTCAGGCTGCCCACCATCGTGGTGCGGCCGGGGCGTCCCAACCGCGCCGCTTCCACCTGGGTCTCGTCGCTCTTCCGCGAGCCGCTCAGCGGCGTCGAGGTGGTTTGCCCGGTGTCGCGAGAGTCGGTGATGGCCTGTCTCTCGCCGCGCCGCCTCGTCGCCGCGATCGAGCGCGTGCACGATCTGCCGGCGGCCGGCTTCGGCTTTAGCCGGACCGTGCTGCTGCCGGGCATCTCGGTGACCGTCAGCGAGATGGTCGAGGCGCTGCGCCGCGCCGGCGGCGAAGCGGCGGTCAAGCGCATCCGCTGGGAGCCCGACGCCGTGATCCAGAAGATCGTCGATGGTTGGCCGCGCGCCATCGTGGCAAAGCGCGCACAAAGCCTCGGCATTGCCGGCGATGCCGATATCGACGAGATCGTTCAAGGCTTCATCGAAGACGATCTGCCGGCGCAGAAGCAATTGGCGGCGATGGGATAGACCAGAGACATGCCGCTCGTGCGGCGATGGGAGGCGAGATGACAAAGCTGACGGTGAAAGGCGAAGAGGTCGAGGTGTCGGTCGCGCGCGTCGCGCGGATGGCCGACCGCATGTTTCGGCTCGGCGGCGAAGGGCGCTCCAAGAACTATGCGGAGAAAGCGCGCCAGCGCCTCGAGGCCGGCCCGGTGCGGAAGGATGATGTCGCGATCGTGCTCGCTGCGGGCGGCTGAGCGCACATCCGTCGCGCGGCGGGCCCCCCGATCCCACACGCATTCGTGATGCCCGCTCGACATCGACGGCAGCGGCGCAAGCGCTAGAGTCGCTGGCGCGGCCCTGCTAGAGTGCCGAGCAACAATCGGGCTGCTGGCTCGTATTCAGGGAACGGAGGGCTTCATGGCAGAACTGGCTTTGACCAGCGGCCGCAGCCGGCTCGCGCGTACTGTGCCTTGGCTGGGCCTTGCGTTGGCGGTGCTGGCGGCCGTGCTGCTGGCGCTGGCGCCGCTAGGCTGGCGCCTCGGCCTTTGGAACTTCCGCACCTCGTTCTGGTATCTGATGGAGCCGTCGGTCTTCGTCGGCGCCGCCGGCTTCCTCTTCTCGCTCGGAGCGCTCGCCTGGTGGCGCGGCATGCGCGGCGGGGCACGGCTCGCGGCGCTGCTCGGCATCATCGGCGGCGCGCTCTTCGTCTATTACCCGCTCCAGTTCTACGCCAAGGTCGCGCCGCTGCCCTTCATCCACAACACGCCGCTGCCGCGCATCCACGACATCACCACCGATCCCGCGAACCCGCCGCAATTCGCCGCGACCTTGGCGGCGCGCGCGGCGGAGAACGGCGCTTCCCCGGCCTATGGCGGCGCCTCGCTCGCCGCACAGCAGCGCGCCGGGTATCCCGACATCGTGCCGCTCGAGACGACGCTGGCGCCGGCCGAGGCCTTTCAACGCGCGCTCAAGACCGCCGAAGGCATGACGCGCTGGACGATCGTCAAAGCCGATCCCGCGGCAGGCACGATCGAAGGCAGCGCCCACTCGCTCTTCATGGGCTTCACCGACGATTTCGTCATCCGCGTCACGCCCGACGGCAGCGGCAGCCGCGTCGATATGCGCTCGGAGAGCCGTCAGGGGATCAGCGATTTCGGCGTCAACGCGGCGCGCATCCGCAGCTATATGGCGGCGCTGAAGACGCAGCTGGGATAGCGGCGTGCTCGCCGAGGCCGCGGCGCATGCCGCGGCGATCCTCATCCTGGCGATGGCGCTCGCCATGCTGGCGGCGCCGCTGGGCTATCGTCTCCGCCTCTGGTCGGCGCTCACCGCGCTCACCCAGGTGACGGCGCTCGGCGTGGTCACAGGCGGCCTTGCCGCGGTGCTGGCGCTGGTCTCGCTCGCGGCCGGCGGTTGGCGCGTCGGGCCGGGCACCACCGCGATGCTGCTGGCGATCGTTCTGGCGGGCGTCGCCGCGGTGGCGCAGCCGCTGCGTGTCAAGCGCATCGCGCGATTGCTGCCGTTCAACGATGTGAGCACCGATACTGCGACGGCGCCGGCCTTCGAGGCGTTGTTGCCGCTGCGCCGCGCGGAGCTGCCGGACGCTGCCGCGGCTTACGACGGCGCAACGCTCGCGGCGCTGCAACAGGCGCGCTATCCCGATCTTGCCGCGTTGCATCTGCCGGCAACGCGGCTCGAGGCCTTCGCGCGAGCGCTGGAGGCGGCCAAGAAAATGGGCTGGAGGATCGTCGCCGAGGATCCGACGCGCGGCCGCATCGAGGCCTATGATCGCACGCGCTGGTACGGCTTCATCGACGACGTCGTCATCCGGCTCGTAGCGGAAGGCGCCGGCACGCGGCTCGACATGCGCTCGGCGAGCCGCGTCGGACGCTCCGATCTCGGCAAGAACGCCGCGCGCATCCGGCAGTATTGGGCGATGCTCGAGCGGAAAGCTTAGCGAGGCTGTAATTCCACCAGCCGAGCCGAGCGCTTACATCACCGCGCCCAATTGCCACGGCGTGAACTCTTCTTCGCCGATGCCGAGCGCTTCGCTCTTGGTCTGCTGGCCGGAGGCGGTGGCAAGCACGAGATCGAAGATCCGCTGGCCGATCTCCTGCACCGAGGCTTTGCCTTCGGCGATCGGGCCGCAATCGATGTCCATGTCGTCGGTCATCCGGCGATAGAGCGGCGTATTGGTGGCAAGCTTGAGGCTCGGCGCCGGCTTGCAGCCGAAGACCGAGCCGCGCCCGGTGGTGAAGCAGATGAGGTTGGCGCCGCCCGCGACCTGCCCCGTCGCCGACACCGGGTCGTAGCCGGGCGTGTCCATGAAGACGAAGCCCTTGGTGTTGATCGGCTCGGCGTAGCGGTAGACTTCGACCAGGTTGGTAGTGCCGCCTTTGGCGACGGCGCCGAGCGATTTCTCGAGAATGCTGGTGAGGCCGCCGGCCTTGTTGCCGGGCGAGGGGTTGTTGTTCATCTCGCCGCCGGTCTTCGCGGTGTACTCCTCCCACCAGCGGATGCGTTCGACCAGCTTCTCGCCGATAGCGCGGCTCGCCGCCCGCCGCGTCAGCAGATGCTCGGCGCCGTAGATTTCCGGCGTTTCCGATAGCACCGCCGCACCGCCATGCCGCACCAGCAAATCGACGCAAGCGCCGAGCGCGGGATTGGCGGTGATGCCGGAATAGCCGTCCGAGCCGCCGCATTGCAGCGCCAGGGTCAGATGGCTCGCCGGTAGGGTCTGCCGCCGCGCGCGGTTCGCCTCGGGCAGCATCTCGCGGAGCCGCGCCGCGCCCTCGCGCACCGTCTTGGCCGTGCCGCCCGTGTCCTGGATGGTCATGGTGTGGAGGAAGGGACCGGTCTCGAGCCCCTCGGCCGCCAGAAGCCCGCCGATCTGGTTGGCCTCGCAGCCCAGCCCCAGGATCAGCACGCCGGCGAAATTCGGGTGACGCGCATAGCCGGCGATCGTGCGCCGCAGCACGTCCATCGCCTCGCCTTCGCTCGCCATGCCGCAGCCGGTGCCGTGGCCCAAAGCGACGACGCCGTCGACATGCGGAAAATCGGCGAGCGCGCCGCCGCGAAACTGGTCGGCGATGAGCTTCGCTGCGGTCGCCGAGCAATTGACGCTGGTGAGGACGCCGAGATAGTTGCGCGTCGCGGCGCGGCCATCGCTGCGCAGAATGCCCTCGAAGGTCGCGCGCTTGGCGTCCGGAACCATCGCCGTCGGCTTCGCATCGGCGCAAAAGGCGTAATCGCGGGCGAAATTGCCCATTGCCAGGTTATGCGTGTGGACATGCTCGCCCGGGGCGATGTCGGCGGTGGCGAAGCCGATGATCTGGTTGTATTTGCGCACCGGCTCACCCTTGGCGATCGGCGCCGTCGCCACCTTGTGCCCCGCCGGCACGTGGCCGCGGCAGGCGATCTTCTCTTCGGCGATGGCGGTGTTGGGCAGGAGATCGGCGCGCGCGACGACGACGTTGTCGGCCGGGCTCAAGCGGATGGCGAGCGGCAGCATAAGCGGGCCTCCTTCGGTGGGGGAATTTACAGTCTTCCGCGCCCCCTTCCAAGTAACCCCTTCCGCCGCCAGATGCTGGCCGCCTACGATGCGCTCGCATAACGTGCTGTCGGGAAGATGCATATGCGGAGCTGTCCCGACTCGGCGCCGGGCCCGCGGCATTGGCCCGGCGCACGATGGCGCTGATTCAGCCCTTGTAGGTCGCTAGAACCCTTTCGCTCACGCGCCGCGCGAACTCTCCGCTCGGGTTCGACATCGTCTGAAGCATCGCGTTGGCCAGTTCTTCGCCCGTCATCTCCTTGGCTTGATCCTTGGCCGTCTCGATAATTTTTTCAGTGGCCGAGGTGACCAAGTCCTTGGCGTCGGACGTCAGCATTTCTTCGACCTGGGTCACGATATATTTTTCGATAGCGTTCTCGGTTACTTCCGCGCCGAGTTTCTTGCCAGCTTCCGCGCCCCACTTCTTGGCGATCGCCTTTGAGAGATTTGGTGCGAGGTCCTTGGCCAGCGGGCCGGCGAGCTTTTCGGCGGCCTTGTTGATGTTGCCGCCTTCGCCACCGACGAACAGGTCGAACGCCATATCGATCGAGAACTCGGCCCAGTTCACCTTCTGCCCGAACGCGAGTTTTGATCCGGTAACTGCGACGTTCTTGGTGATCGAAAGGACCTTCCCGGCGCCCGGTGCCACGACATTGAGGCCCATCGTCGCGTAATCGCCTGCCTTCGAGGCGACCTCCAATCCGGTTACTGCGCGACCGGCTCCCTTGGTGGTATCGCCTGTATATTTCGCCCACAGCTCATGGGCGTGCTGGTTCAATTCCTTCATGGCCGCGAGATGGTTGCGCGCCTCATCGAACTTCAGGCTGCCGACGGCACCCATGCCGGCGATATGCTCCACCATCATCTTGCCGGAGATTCCGGCGAGCTCGTCTCCAGGGTCGTCGGCGCCGCCGAGTTTGTCGGAAACCCACGAAACCGCACGGTTCAGGCGACCGCCGCCGGCCACCTCCTCATGCTGCTTCCGGATGAACGCGATATCCTCGACCTCCAGTTGCATCTGGGACAGCAGTTTCTTGATCTCGGCCTGAGCGTTGGCGGCATCCGCGTCGGCGGACCGCGGCGCGGCGGCAGCGAGTGGGGGGACCGCAGCGGACGGGGGCGGCGTGGGCGGCGCGGCCGGAGCGGGGTGAGCCGCTCCCGGCTTGCCAAGTCCTTGCGACTTGTACTGATCGAGGGTGGTCGCGATGATCTTCTTCGCCTTGACGTCGAGGACATGACCATGGGTCTCGCACAGCAGGTGCTCCGCCGGCCCGGGGACCTTGCCCTTGATCGGCTTGCAATCCGGAAGCATCGGGCCGTTCAACACGCCCTTGGCCTGCGGCGCAGCAGGCGCGCTCGCGCCCGCTGATGCTGATGCGGCCGCTGCGCTGGGTGGCGCCTTGCCGGCGCCACCAGCGGTTGGACCACGACGCGCCTCGTTCGCCTTGAGAACGGCGATCGTCGCCGGCGGCACACCCAGGCCCGCCAGGAACTCGTGCTTTTCCATGGCTATCACCCCTCGAAATTGCGCTGCGCTGCGCCATCGACTGAGAAATGATCGGAATGCACCGCTGGCAAAGAACCGTTTCATGCGCATTGTATTGCACCCGCAAGCGGTCTTTTGTGATCGGCATCACAGGCGACTTACGGCGCGAGGCGGAACGTGGAGCGCCGCGAGCTGTGCCGCTCGATACACCGCGATCTCTGCCAGCGACGACGCCTCGCTCCGTCCTCGGAAAGATTCACCGTCTAGGCGCGATGCTCGCTAGCGGGGATTACTCTCACCGCAATCGCGAGGCGGAGATGGGCGCAATGGTCACGGGCCTGCTCGCCGATCCCGACGACACGCTGCCGCGGGAGAAGCTCGGGATGCTCGACCTCAAGCTTCTGGCGAAGCTGCAAGAAAACGGAGATCAACATCAGCGGCGTCGACATCCACGATGCAGATACGCTGGCGAGAAAAGTGGGCAGCAACGCGGAGGATGCCACAAGTGAGACCTCCGGCGTCTTTGGGCGCGCGTACTAACCGGCGAAGCTCGACAGCCGAAAAGCTATTCGTTTCTCACACTAGAGTTTCTGCGAAACGTCTCGGTGGACGATGCGCACCTGATCGAAAAGCTGGCGCCATTTGTGATTGATGGCAGGATTGCCAGGAGTGTCGATTCATTCCTCGACGAGGTCGGCCTCACGTTCGAGGTGCTCCTCGGGTTGCAGGAGCTTGGGATCATTGCGGGCGTCGAAGCCCTCGGTCTGAGTGTTACGGTTGTGAACTAGCCAAACGCCACAGCTTTAAGGCCTTTCTGGCTGATTACGTGACCACCCCTTCAGGGACTCGCGTGGAGAACTGGGTCGAACTGTAGTCCGTAGCGGGAAGCGCAAAGGGAGCACGAAGGGCGGCTACGAGCCGCCCCTTTTTGTTGCCGGCGGCCCCTAGACCGGACTTGGCGCTGCGAGCCAGTAGCGGCCGATCCGGCCAGCGCGGAAAAGCTCTGTGGGTAGAATGGCTTAGTCGCACCGTGCCCGAGCCGTTCCGCAAAACGGTCCGGGATTTACAGTCCCTACCGCGGCGTGGCAATTTGCCGGGGGACGGAAGAAGGAGAGGGAGGAATGGCCGACCGGCTCAAGGGCAAGATCGCCCTCGTCACGGCTGCGGCGCAAGGCATCGGGCGCGCCTCGGCGCTGGTCTTTGCCGCCGAGGGCGCGAGCGTCATCGCCACCGACATCGATGTCGCCAAGCTCGAAGCGCTGAAGGGCGCGGCAAAGGGGAAGCTCGACATCCGCCCCCTCGACGTGATGGATCCGGCCGCGATTACGGCGCTAGCGGGCGAGCTCGGCGCGGTCGACGTGCTGTTCAATTGCGCCGGCTTCGTCCATCACGGCACGGTGCTCGATTGCACGGAAAAGGACTGGGACTTCACCATGGACCTCAACGTGCGCAGCATGTACCGGATGATCCGCGCCTTTCTGCCGGCGATGCTGAAACGCGGCAAGGGCGCCTCGATCATCAACATGTCGTCCGGCGCCTCCTCGGTCAAAGCCGCGCCCAACCGCTTCGTTTACGGCGCCAGCAAGGCGGCGGTGATCGGTCTCACCAAAGCGGTCGCCATCGACTTCATCAAGAACGGCATCCGCTGCAATGCCATTTGCCCCGGCACCATCGCCACGCCCTCGCTCGAGGACCGCATCGCTGCCCAGGGCGGCACGCAAGCGGTGCGCGACGCCTTCGTTCAGCGCCAGCCGCTCGGGCGGCTCGGCACGGCGGAGGAGATTGCAGCGCTCGCGGTCTATCTCGCCAGCGATGAAGCGAGCTTCACCACCGGCGCCATCCATCTGGTCGATGGCGGCTGGTCGCTCTAACCTCAATCCCCACTATCAGCAGGAGAGGAAAATCCCATGAAGCTGCTTCGCTACGGCCCGCGCGGCCAGGAGAAACCGGGCATGCTCGACCGCGACGGTCAGTTGCGCGACCTCTCCGGCGCGATCAAGGATCTGACGGCCGACGCGCTCGCGCCAGCGGCGCTCGACAAGCTGAGAAAGCTCGATCCGGCGAGCCTGCCGGCGGTCTCCGGCAATCCGCGCCTCGGCCCCTGTGTCGCCGGCATCTCGAAGCTGGTCTGCGTCGGTCTCAACTATGTCGACCATGCCAAGGAGGCCGGCATGCAAATTCCGACCGAGCCGGTGCTCTTCCTCAAGGCAATCAGCTCGCTGAGCGGCCCCAACGACCCGGTGATGCTGCCCAAGGGCGCTGAGAAAGGCGATTGGGAGGTCGAGCTCGGCATCGTCATCGGGACCAAGGCGCAATATGTCAGCGTGCATGACGCGCTGAAGCATGTTGCCGGCTATTGCATCGCCAACGACGTCTCCGAACGCAATTACCAGCTTGAGCGCGGCGGCAATTGGTCGAAGGGCAAGAGCGCCGACACCTTCTGTCCGCTCGGCCCGTGGCTGGTGACCGCGGACGAGGTGCCGGACCCGCAGGCCCTCGATCTCTTCTGCGAGGTAAGCGGGCAGCGCATGCAGAACGGCTCGACCCGCAACATGATCTTCAATTGCGCGCATATCGTCAGCTATATCAGCCATTTCATGACCTTGATGCCGGGCGACGTGATCCCGACCGGAACCCCCGCCGGCGTCGGGCAAGGGATGAAGCCGCCGCGCTTCCTGCGGCCCGGCGACGTGATGCGCCTCGGCATCACCGGACTGGGCGAACAGCGCCAGGAGGTGGTCGCTTACAGCGCGAGCCGCTAGGCGCGCCGATCTCCTGTCGGTGCCAAACTGATTCGCGCGATCGGCGAAGGAGCTTGGCAGCCGATGCTTCCGGTGGTTACCTTGCCGCACGCGGTGCGGTCGGAGCGAACGTATCGTTGCCGGGGACGTTTCTCTGCTACAAGGTCACGCCGCGACGGGGGTGACGTGGACATCGAGGATGCGGTCAGGACGTATCGGCTGTTCTCCGGGTCCTACGATCTGGTGTTCGGGCCGCTGTTTCATCCCGGCCGCAAGGAGGCGGTGCGCATCGCCAATGACCGGCCGGGGCAGCGCATCCTTGAGGTCGGCGTCGGCACGGGGCTGTCGCTGCCGCATTTCCGCCGCGACGCGCGGGTCACGGGGATCGACGTCTCGGCGGAGATGCTCGAGAAGGCGCGCCGCCGCGTCGAGCGGCTGAAGCTCGCCCAGGTCGAGGCGCTGCTGCTGATGGATGCGGAGCAGACCAGTTTCCCCGATGACGGCTTCGATGCGGTGCTGGCGCTTTACGTCGCTTCCGTCGTTCCCGACCCGGCGCGCTTTGCCGCCGAGCTCCGGCGCGTCTGCAAGCCCGGCGGCACCATCGTCATCGTCAACCACTTCACCAGCGAGAATGTGCTGATGCGCTTCATCGAAAAGCGCCTCGCGCCGCTCGCCGACAAGATCGGCTTCGACGCCGATTTTCCGCTCGACCGCTTTCTCGCGTCGAGCGGGCTGCAGGTGCGCGAGACGCGGCCGAGCAATCTCTTCGGCTATTGGACGTTGCTGCGCTGCATCAATGTGAAGCCGACGTGACCCGCGCCGGCCGAGAGGCTAGGCCGCGCTGCCGGCCTCACGCCCGCCTGCCGTTCCGCCCTGGCTGATGAGGAAGCCGATCTTGGTCTTGAGCTCCTGCGGCGAGATCGGCTTGACGATATAGCCCTGGACGCCCGCCTTCTTGGCGATGACGACGGAGTCGAGATCGGCTCGGCCGGTCAGCATCAGGAACGGCAGCTGCGGCTTCTTGGGATGGACCTGCTTGAACAGCTCCACCCCCGACATGCCGGGCATGTTCCAGTCGCAGATCACGATGTCGACCTTGCCGGCCGGACCGCTCAGCTGCTCGAGCGCCTGCTCGCCGCCTTCCGCCTCGTAGATGTGACCGACCTTCATGCGCTTTAGCATGCGGCATACCAGCGTACGCATGGCTTCGTCATCGTCCACCACGAGCACGCTGACACTCTCGAGAGCCATCGATCCATCCATCGTCACATCTCCGCGAGAAGCGGGCCCGCCACCCTTTTTAAGGCGTTGCGGGTTAACGATCGGCAAAAAAGCGCCTCTTTAGTGAGCAGCCGCCGTCGTGCCGCCCTGGCGTCCGCCGACGAGCACCTCGCAGCTCGTCGTGCCGACATTGCGGAAGAAATAATCCTCGGTCGGCTTGGCAAGATGATTGGGGTCGCGCAGGTTGAGGCCGGTCCCCTTGGCGATGTCGAGCAGCGCGCCGCCTTGCGGGCCGTTGAAGCGTGCGGTGAGCTCGCCCGGATGCTGCGGCCCGAATTGATTGAGCGAGCAGGCGCGGCTCAGCGCGTTGTCGCGCACGCCGACCTGCCAATAAGGCGCTTTCGAGGTCAGCACCACCTCGCGCGCCTCGGCCGCGCCGGCGGCGATAACGACGCAGCAGGGCAGCAGCAAGAGCAGCCGCAAAGACATGGCAACAGAGGTTAAGGCGGCACGGTAAAGGAAAGGTTAGGGCGCCATGCCGCCAAGGCGAATATCCCGTAGCGACCACCCGCTTTGCCTGTGCCGACCGCTCCGGCGAGACGGCCGTCGACAGACACAGAATTGCCCTAGTTCTCGGGCACACATCGCGTCCTCAGATGCGCAAGCCCCTTCAGCTCGTCCTCGTCATCGTCGCTTCGACGACGTTATCGGGTTGCCTGGATCTCGACTGGGCGATGTTGTCATTGTTCGGCGGGCGCAACGATGTAAGACAGATCGAGCCCAACGATTGGATCGATATACCAAGAGATCGCGCCGTCATCGTGTACGGCGTCGCGGATCAAGGAAAGTGGCCGCGCGAGGGCATCGCCGTGACGCTCGACGAGTATTCGATGGAGCGCCATCAGATCGCTTTCAGTTGCTTTTTGTACAACCATGCCGACGCGGTGCTTGCCGCCGGGACCGCTGAAGTCCACTACTTCGTCTTTCGCGTGCCGCCCGGCTACTACATAGACGGTATCATTAATCCCACGCCGGTCGCGGAGCCCTACGCCTCCATGGCCTTCGAGGCTCCGGCTGGGCGCATTGTTTACATCGGCGACTTCGTGAATGTGACCGAAGCGGCCGGGGCTGACGCAGAGGAGACGTTCGAATTCCGTCGCAATCTCGACGCCGCCCGCACGGCCCTGAAGTCATACAAGGCTCTGCACGGCGAGCTGACTCTCGCGAACGGGGTTCGCGTCGATCGTGGACCCATGCCGTACCCTTGCATGCCCTAATCACGCCCGACTAAATCGGCGGAGCGCCCGTCCCGGGGCCCGGCCGGGTCAAAACCGATCGAGATCGAAGGCCATGACCGTGCCGCCGCCGGTGATCGCCGGCAGCAAGGCCGGGGCGGCGGGCAGGATGTGCTCGGCATAAAAGCGCGCCGTGACCAGCTTCGCCTGGTTGAAGCCGGCATCGCCGGCGCGCGTGCGGAGGCGAGCGGTGGCCGCCAGCGCGCTCTTTGCCATGAGCCAGCCGCCTGCGACCGTGGCGAGCTGCTTCAGATAGGGCACGGCGCCGGCGAGGGCGCGCGGCGCATCGCTGTCGCCGTGATCGACCATCCAGGCCGTCGCCCGCTCGACGGCGTCGAGCGCCGCGGCGAGTGGCTCGGCGAGTGCGGCGAGATCATCGCCGGGCGCCTCGGCGAGCGCACGCTCGCTGGCGCGCATCTCCGCGATCAGCTCGCCGGCCGCGGCGCCGCGGTCGCGCAGCAGCTTGCGGCCGACGAGATCATTGGCCTGGATGCCATTGGTGCCTTCATAGATCGGCGCGATGCGCGCATCGCGCAGATGCTGTGCCGCACCGGTCTCTTCGATGAAGCCCATCCCGCCATGCACCTGCACGCCGAGCGAGGCGATCTCGACGCCGAGATCGGTGCACCATGCCTTGACCGCGGGAATGAGCAGATCGACGCGGCGCTGCTGCCGCTCTCGCGTGGCGTCGTCGGGGTGATGGCGGGCACGGTCGATAGCGCCGGCGGCGTAATAGGCAAGGGCGCGCATCGCCTCGGTTTCGGCGCGCATCAACAGCAGCATGCGCCGGACATCGGGGTGATGGATGATGGGATAGGCGCCGGCGGCTTTTGCCGTCACCGGGCGGCCTTGGACGCGTTGGCGGGCGAAGTCGCGCGCCTGTTGATAGGCGCGCTCGGCGATAGCGACACCCTGAAGGCCGACATTGAGGCGCGCATTGTTCATCATCGTGAACATGCACTCCATGCCGCGGTTTTCCTCGCCGACAAGGAAGCCGATCGCGCCACCATTGTCGCCATAGGCGAGGACGCAGGTCGGGCTCGCATGGATGCCGAGCTTGTGCTCGAGGCTGACGCAGCGAACGTCGTTGCGCTGGCCGAGGCTGCCATCGGCGCCGACCATGAATTTCGGCACCAGGAAAAGCGAGATGCCCTTGGTGCCGGGGGGCGCGTCGGGCAGTCGCGCGAGCACGAGATGCACGATGTTCTCGGCCATGTCGTGCTCGCCATAGGTGATGAAGATCTTCTGTCCGGCGATGCGATAATGCGCACCCTCGCGAGCGGCGCGCGTGCGCAGCGCGCCGACATCGGAGCCCGCCTGGGGCTCGGTCAGGTTCATCGTTCCGGTCCATTCGCCGGAGATCAGCTTCGGCAAGTAGAGGCGCTGCTGCTCCGGCGAGCCATGCGCGGTGAGCGCCTCGACCGCGCCGACATTGAGCAGCGGGCAGAGCGCGAAGCTCATATTGGCCGCGTTCCACATCTCGGCCACCGCCGTGGCGACGGCGATCGGGAGGCCCTGGCCGCCGTGCTCGGGCGCGAAGGGCAGGGCGTTCCAGCCGCCTTCGACATAGTGCCGGTAGGCTTCCTTGAACCCTTCGGGCGTGCGCACGACGCCGTTTTCAAGCCGGCTTCCCTGCTCGTCGCCGGCGCGGTTGAGCGGCGCCAGCACGCCGCCGGCGAGCTTTCCCGCCTCTTCGAGAACCGCGTCGACGAGATCGTCGCTCGCCTGCTCGCAGCCCGGCAGCGCGGCGATCTCGCCGATGCCGGCGATCTCCTGGAGGGCAAAGCGCATATCGGCGAGCGGCGCGGTATAGTCGGTCACGGCGAGCCTCCTCCGTTGATCGGCCGGTTCAGGGCTGCAGCACCTTGTCGGGATTCATCAGCCCGTCCGGGTCGAGCGCGTGCTTGATGCGGCGCATCAGCTCCAGCTCGAGCGCCGATTTGTAGCGCGGCAGCTCATCGCGCTTGAGACGTCCAACCCCATGCTCGGCGCTGATCGAGCCGCCGAAGCGCTGCACGAGATCGTGGACGAGGTGGTTGAACTCGGCCCAGCGCGCGAGGAACACCATGGTATCGGCGCCTTTGGGCTGGCTCAGATTGAAATGGACGTTGCCGTCGCCGACATGACCGAAGGCGATGGGGCGGATGCCCGGCAGCTTCGCCTCGACCGCGGCGATGGCTTTGACGATGAACTCGGCGACCTTGCTGACCGGCACCGAGACGTCGTGCTTGATGCTGCCGCCTTCATGCTTCTGCCCTTCGACCATGCCTTCGCGGACGCGCCAGAGCGCGTTCGCCTGCTCGCCGCTCGACGCGATCACGCCGTCGCCGACGAGGCCTTCGCCCATCGCCTCCGCCAGGAAGGCTTCGAGCGCCGCGCGCAGGCCGCTCTCGCTCTGGCTCGAGGAGACTTCGAGCAGCACATACCAGGGCGAGGGGGCCGAGAGCGGATCGGCGACGCCCGGGGTATGGCGCATCGCCATCTCGAGCCCGAGCCGCGGGATCAGCTCGAACGCCGTGAGCTGGTCGCCGCTCGCTTTGCGCGCGCGGGCAAAGAGCGCCATCGCATCCTCGACGCGGCCGAGCGCGAGAAATGCGGTCTCGACTTCGCGCGGGCGCGGGAAGAGTTTCAACGTCGCTGCGGTGATAATGCCGAGCGTGCCTTCGCCGCCGATGAAGAGATGCTTCAGGTCGTAACCGGTGTTGTCCTTGCGCAGCGCGCGGAGCCCGTCCCAGACGCGCCCGTCCGGCAGCACGACTTCGAGCCCCAAGGTCAGATCGCGCATGTTGCCGTAGCGCAGCACGGCGATGCCGCCGGCATTGGTCGAGAGATTGCCGCCGATCTGGCACGAACCTTCGGCACCGAGGCTGAGCGGAAAGAGCCGGTCCACTTCCGCCGCGGCGCGCTGGACATCGGCGAGCACGCAACCCGCCTCGACGGTGATGGTGAAATCGACGGGGTCGATGGCGCGCACGCGATTGAGGCGGCCGAGGCTCAGCAGAACGGTGCTGCCATCCTCGGGCGGCACGGCCGCGCCGACGAGGCCGGTATTGCCGCCCTGCGGCACGATCGACAGGCGCGACGCGGCGCAGAGCCGCACGATCTCGGCCACTTCCGCCGTCGATGACGGGCGCAGCACCAGGCGCGCCGCGCCGTGGTAGAGGCGCCGCTCCTCTTCGAGAAACGGCGCCATGCCTGCGGCATCGGCGATGAAGCCCTTGGGGCCGAGAAGCGCCTTGATGCGTGTCAGCGCCTCGCCGACATCGATCGAACCGGTCACGCCACGCCCTCCGCCGCTCTGCTAACTGGAACCACTCTTATTCGTCACCCCCGCGAAAGCGGGGGCCATGGCCGTGGATTCCCGCTTTCGCGGGAATGACGATAAAAAAGTAAGAGATTCGACCTGAACCGACCACGCTCTAGCCCCGCAGCAGGCGCCCGGCAAGATCACGGGGGTCACGGGCGCGGCGCTGCGGCGCGCCGCAGCCGATCGTTGATGGCGAGGCCCAAGCCTTGCTCGGGGATCGGCATCACCGCGATGGCGCTGAATTCCGGCCGATCGAGCGCGCGCAGCGCGGCGAAGAGATGCGTCGCCGCCTCGACGAGATCGCCGCGGCGCGACAGCCAGCGCACCTCCTTGGCGCCGCGCGGCGCACGCGAGCCGAAGGCAAGCAGGGCCTCGTCGGGTCCGACGTTGGTGGCGCCGAGCCGCAGCGGCAGGGACGGCGCGTAGTGACTGTCCATCATCCCCGGCGAGAGCGGCGCTGCGGCGTCCGTCGCGCCGCCGCGCTCGAGCGGACCGATCGCCTCTTCCAGCGCCTCTGCGGCGACGCCGCCCGGTCGCAAGAGACGGGGGCGCGGCGCGGTCAGATCCAGCACCGTCGACTCGATGCCGACGCGACAGGGCCCGCCATCGAGCACAGCGGCAATGCGGCCGTCGAGCTCGTCCAGCACATGCGCGGCGGTGGTCGGGCTCACGCGGCCCGAACGGTTGGCGCTGGGCGCGGCGATCGGCCGCCCCACCGCGCGAATCAGCGCGCGCGGCAGCGGGTGCGCGGGGATGCGGAGGGCGAGGCTGTCGAGTCCCGCGCTGGCCAGCAGCGATACCGGGCAGTCCGCGGCGCGCGGCAAAACCAGGCTCAGCGGACCCGGCCAGAAGCGCTGCGCGAGCTGCGCCGCGCGCTCGTCGAAGCGCACCAGACGGCGCGCCGCCGCCTCGTCAATGACGTGGATGATCAAGGGGTTGAAGCGCGGCCGTGCTTTCGCTTCGAAGATCGCCGCGACCGCCGCGTCGTTGCTGGCGTCGGCGCCGAGGCCGTAGACCGTCTCGGTGGGAAAGGCCACCAACGCGCCGGCGCGCAGCAGCGCTGCGGCGCGGTCGAGATCGGCCGGCGTGAGACGTTCGGTGACAGCAGGGGCGGGCTCTGCGATCATGCCGGGATATAGTCGGCGCGCAGGATCGGACGCAAATCGCCTCGGGCCGGCCGCGGGGCGCACGGTTGCGCCCGATCAGGAAGGAGCACATGACGGCAAAGATCATCACGATCGCGCAACAGAAAGGCGGCGCCGGCAAAACCACCTTGGCGGCGCATCTCGCTTTGGCGTGGAGCCAATCCAGCCGGGTGGCGGTCATCGACATCGACCCGCAAGCCAGCCTTGCCGCCTGGTTTCGGTTGCGCCAGGAGCGGCTGGGCGCCCTGGCGCCGGGAATCGAAGTGGCGGCGCTCGGCGGCTGGCGCGTCGCCAAGGAGGTCGAGCGGCAGGCAAAGCGCCACGATGTCGTGATCATCGATACTGCGCCCCATGCCGAGACCGAAGCGCGCATTGCGGTCCGCGCGGCGAGCCTGGTGCTGGTGCCGGTGCAGCCTTCGCCGATGGATGTCTGGGCGACACGGCCGACGCTCGATCTGGCGCGGCAGGAACGGGTGCCGGCGTTGCTGGTGCTCAATCGCGTCCCGGCCCGCGCCAACCTTACCGAGTTGATGGCCAGCGCGCTCCAGGGTCTGGGCGCGCCCATCGCTGCGGCGCAGATCGGTAATCGCGTGGCGCTGGCCGCCGCCCTCGCCGAAGGGCGCGGCATTGTCGAGGCGGCGCCGACGAGCCGCGCCGCCGATGAGGTCGTGGCGCTCGCCAAGGAAGTGCTGGCCTCCTGCGAGCGGCGGAACGCCGCCTGAACGAATTGTGCCGCCGGGTTCGCGGGGTTATCGCCCGCGGGCGATGAAGTCCGGGTTGCGGAAGCCGGGCTTGCCGTAGAGGAAGGGCGCCCCGTCGCGCGTCGTGACCCTCCCGCCGGCAGCTTCGAGGACGGCCTGTCCTGCCGCCGTGTCCCATTCCATGGTCGGGCCGAAACGCGGGTAGAGATCGGCCTCGCCCGCCGCCAACAGGCAAAATTTGATCGAGCTGCCGGAAACAACCCGCTGCGCTTTGGGCAGGGTGGCGAGGTAAGCGGCGAGCTGGGCCTCGTCGGCATGCGAGCGGCTATGCAGGCAGATGGCGCCTTCTTTCGGCACCGGGCGGGCGGTGATCGGCGTCGCGGCGCTGCGGCCTCGCCGGCGGAAGGCACGGCCCGCTGCCGCCCAATAGGTCACGTCGAGCGCCGGTGCATGCACCACGCCCAGCACCGGCCGGCGGTTTTCGACGAGCGCGACATTGACCGTGAACTCGCCGTTGCGCGCGATGAATTCCTTGGTGCCGTCAAGCGGATCGACGAGCCAGAAGCGCTCGGGCGCGGTTTCGGGGAGCCCGCCGGCCTCGGCGAGCTCCTCGGCGATGATGGCGATGTCCGGCGTGATCTGCTGCAACGTCTCGACGATGATCGCCTCGGCGAGGCGATCGGCCTGGGTCACGGGCGACGCGTCGGATTTGCGCTCGATGGCGAAATCCTGGGCATAGACCTCGAGAATCGCCGCCCCGGCGCTGAGCGCGGCGGCGCGGA
Organism: Allostellaceae bacterium; assembly: GCA_035509275.1. Taxonomy (GTDB): domain Bacteria; phylum Pseudomonadota; class Alphaproteobacteria; order ATCC43930; family CGMCC-115725; genus DAHUYF01. The sequence goes on from DATJLU010000117.1 coordinate 118,002, forward strand.
TCTCGTCGATCAGCGCGGCATGATCCGGCATGCCGTGCTCAGCCGGATTTGCGCTGTTCGGCGATGAGCGCGCGCAGCTTGGCGATGTCGGTGGCGCCGGGGATCAGTGTATCGCCGATGACGAAGGCGGGCGTGCCCTGGATGTCGAGCGCATCGGCGAGCGCGTAGTTGCGCTTGATGAGATCATCGATCTCCGGCGCGTTCATATCGGCCTTGGCCTTCTCGACATCGATGCCGACGGATGTCGCCACCTTGAGCACGACATCGTCGGTGACCTCGCCCTTGGTTCCCATCATGGCCTTGTGGAAGGCCGCATACTTGCCTTGCTGCCGCGCGGCGAGCGCGATGCGGGAGGCATAGACCGAAGCCGGCCCGAGCACCGGAAATTCCTTGTAGACGATGCGCAGCTTGGGATCCTGCTGCAGCAGCGCATCGAGCGAGGGCTCGACCTCTTTGCAATAGGGGCAACGGTAGTCGAAGAACTCGACGATGGTGACGTCCCCTTTGGGATTGCCGCCCACCGGGGCGCTCGCATCGTGGAGCAGCTCGTCGCGCTTCGCCGCGATCGCCTGCTTGGCGTCATTGGCCTGCTCCGCCTTGAGCTTCTCCTCGGCGGCGTGCAGCACCTCGACCATGAAGTCGGGATGCGCCATGAAGTAGTCGTGGATGATTTTCTCGACCGCCGCTTTCTGCGCCGGCGTCAGCGGCTCGTCGGCGCGCGTCGGCGCGGCGAGCGGCAGGACAAGCAACAAGCCGAGAACGAGGCGAAGGAACGGTGCACGCATGGGGGATGGGCCTTGCTGGGAGGCGAGGGGGACGCGGATGATGGGCCATCGCGCGAGCCGGCACAACCGGGTCGCACGACCGGCCAAGCCGGGGCGGATTGCCGTCAATCCTGGTCCTCGCGCTTGGCATCCCCCTGCAGATCGATCGCCTGCTGCTTTTCGACGCCCGGCGGCAGCAGGTGGATCGCTCGCGTCGCCTGTTGGCGCGCCTGTTTGTAATCGCCGTTGGCCATGCCCTCCTCGGCGAGCGACAGCGCCATCATGCCCATATTGTTGCTGCGGCCATAGGCGATGGCGAGGAAATGCCACGCGTCGGGGTTGCGGTTCTCGAATTGGACGGCATCGTTGAGATTGAGCAGCGCCTTCGGCACCAGCGCCGGATTGTTGGTCTCGAGCTGAACCTGCGCCGCTTCGACGCGCAACAGCGCATTGTCGGGCTTGAGCTTGACCGCCTCCTCATAGGGCGCGACGGCTTCGGCGACACGGCCGTTCTCGAACAGCATCTGGCCCTTGAGCTCGCGGAAATAGGGGTCCTGGGGATAATCGCGGATCAGCGCGTCGATCTCGGGCACCGCCTTCTTGAGGTCGGGCACGCGGTAATCGGCGATGGCCCGCGCATAGCGCGCCGGCACCGAAGTGTCGTCCGGCTTGTATTCCGCCAGCGTCTCGGCGGGCGGCTGCAGGAAGGCGCGCAGCTTGGCCTTCATGCGCTTGTGCATCTCGATCCAGGCCGGCGGGTCCTGGACGTTGGAATAGGGCGAATGCTCGACATGCTCGCGGACGTATTCGATGCGCTCCGAGGTGAGCGGATGGGTGCTGAGATAGGGGTCCTGATGCCCGGCCGTCAGCAGCTCCTCCTGCTCCAGGATCTCGAAGAACTGCAGCAGCCCGCGGGCCGATTGGTGGGTACGGTCGAGAAACTTGAGCGCAGCTTGGTCGGCCGATGCTTCCTGCGTGGTCGAGAAGCGGAAGTACGAGCGCTCGGCCATGCTTTCGCCGCCGAGCATCCCCGCCGCGGCAGCATCGGTACTGCGGGTCGCCACCGCGGCCGCGGCACTGGCGACGAGCGTGACAATCTGCTCGATCGTCGCGTTCTTCATCGCTTCTTCGGAGCGTGCGAGATGGCCGCCGGCCATGTGGCCGGTCTCGTGCGCCATGATGCCGATGAGCTGGTTCGGGGTGTCGCTGCGCAGCAAGGTGCCGCTGTTGATGAAGAGGTTCTGGCCGCCGGCCACGAAGGAGTTGAGTTCGGGGTCGCTGACGATGTAGATGTGCACCGCGGCGGGATCGAGCCCTGCCGCCTGCCAGATCGGCGTCGCCCAGATGCGGATCATGCCTTCGATCTCCGCATCGCGCAGCAGGGACACGCCGCCCGTCGGATTGTCCTGGGCCTCTGCGGCGCGCAGCAGCAGCAGGCTCGAGGCCAGCACTACGCAGAGCACCCGCGATACCATGCGCCACATCACCGTTCCATCCTCCTTTGCCGACGCCGCCTTCCGCCACCGCGGCGGACCGCGTCAAATCACCGCTGCCGGATTCTGACCGCCATGGCGCTCAAACTCGGACGGCGCAGCCAGGTTCCGCCCTTCATCGCCATGGATGTGCTGCGCGCCGCCAATGAACGCGCCGCTGCCGGCGAGGATGTGCTTCATCTCGAGGTCGGACAGCCCGCGACCGCGGCACCCGCCGCCGTGCTTGCCGCCGCGCGCACGGCGCTCGGCGCCGAGACGCTGGGCTATACCGATGCGCTCGGTCTGCCGGCGCTGCGCGAGGCGATTGCGGCGCATTACCGCGACGCCTATGGTGTTGCCGTCGAGCCGGCGCGGGTCGTCGTGACCACCGGCTCCTCCGGCGCCTTCCTGCTGGGATTTCTGGCCGCCTTCGATGCCGGCGATCGGGTCGCCATGGCGGCGCCGGGGTATCCCGCCTATCGCAACATCCTCACCGCCCTCGACCTGGTGCCGGTCGAGCTCGCCGCCGGCCCCGCCGAGCGCTACCAGATGACGCTCGATCTGCTGCGCTCCCATTCGGGGCACCTTGACGGCCTCATCATCGCAAGCCCGGCCAATCCCACCGGCACCATGATCGCGCCGGACGAGCTCGCGGCGCTCGCGCGCTACTGCCGGGATATGGGGATTCGCTTCGTCTCCGACGAGATTTATCATGGCATCGTCTACGGGGCGCCGGCCGTCACGGCGCTGGCGACGAGCGCCGAGGCGATCGTGGTCAACAGCTTTTCCAAATACTTCTCCATGACCGGCTGGCGGCTCGGCTGGATGGTGGTGCCGCCGGACATGCTGCGCGCCGTCGAGTGTCTGGCGCAGAACCTCTACATCTCGCCCCCGGCACTGTCGCAGCACGCAGCGCTCGCCGCCTTTGGCGCCCGCGCCGAGCTCGATGCCAATGTCGCGCGCTATGCCGCAAACCGCGCCCTGCTGCTGGAGGAGCTGCCCAAGGCGGGGTTCACCCGCTTCGCGCCGGCCGACGGCGCCTTTTATCTCTATGCCGATGTGGCGCATCTCACCAATGACAGCCCGGAATTCTGCCGCCGCATGCTGCGCGAGATCGGCGTCGCCTGCACGCCCGGCATCGATTTCGACCCCGCGCGCGGCCACGCCAGCTTGCGCATCTCCTTCGCCGGCTCGACCGAAACGATGGCCGAGGCGGCGCGCCGCCTCAAGTCCTGGCGGCGTTAGGCTCCCGGCCCGCTCAGCGATCGATGACGCGCCGCCACCAGCCACGCTTGGGGTTGGCGGCCGATCCCGTGACCTCATGGGTCGGCAGCTCGGCCGAAGCGACGTGGCGCGGCGGCTCGGCACTCTCGGCCGTTCCCGCGGGCTGATCACCGGGCTCGCCGATCGGGACGTTCTCGACGCCCAGCGCCGGCGCGCTCGGTATCGGCGCTTCCTCGAACGCCGCTTCGAGCTCGGTCGGCGGCGCCTCGCGTGGCGGCGGCGGCACGTATTCGACGCGTTCGGCGAAGGGCGTCGCGGGCATTTCCGGCTCGGCCGACCGCGCCTGGCCGTCCGGGCCCGGCTCGCCGCCGCGCCGGCGGCGTCGACCGCCGCGCCGGCCGCGGCGCCGGCGCTTGCGATTGCCGCCGGGGTCGCCGGCAATTTCGCCCGGCGGGTGATGCCGCGGCTCCTCGGCTTCGGCCTCGCCGGCGAATTCGGGCTCATAGGCCTCTTCCTCGCCCATGTCGCCCAAAGGCGCCGTCACATCCTGGAGGGGGGGCGGCATCATCGGCATGCCCTCGCGCCCCATGCCCTCAGGCGCCGTCGGCGGGCGCGGCCCTGCTTCGCGGCCGTCTTCGTGGCGGCCGCGCCGGCGCCGGCGCCGGCGCCGGCGGCCATGACCGTTCTCACCCTCGGCGCGCTCGGCGCGCGGCGAGGCCGCTTCCTCCGCAGCAAGCGGGTGTTGAGCTTCCGTCTCCGGTGGCTCGGCAGCCGGTTGCGGCGCGAGCGCCTCTGCATCTTCCTCCTCGACGAACTCCTCTTCCTCCTCCTCGGGCTCGGCAACCGGCACCACCGGCGCCGGTAGCGCCGCGATCTCGGCCGGCGTCAGCGCGCGCAGCCGTTCCAGCCTGAACGCCGGCGGAATCAGCCCGTCGTCGCTGCCGATGGCCACCCGGAAGCCATAACGCTTCTCGGCCTGCACCAGGGTCTCGCGCTTGTGGTTCAAAATGTAGAGCGCCACCGCCGCGGGAACGGCGACGCTGATCTCGGCCGAGCGGCGACGCATCCCTTCCTCTTCGATGGCGCGCAGCACATGCAGCGCCGTCGATTCCGTGGAACGGATGTGACCGGTGCCGTTGCAATGCGGGCAGGGCTGCGTCGAGGCCTCGAGCAGTGACGGCCGCAAACGCTGGCGCGACATCTCGAGCAGGCCGAAGGGGCTGATGCGGCCGACCTGGATGCGGGCGCGGTCATGGCGCAGCGCATCCTTGAGCTTGCGCTCGACCGCGCCCTGGTTGCGATGCTCCTCCATGTCGATGAAGTCGATGACGATGAGGCCGGCGAGGTCGCGCAGGCGGAGCTGGCGGGCGATCTCCTCGGCGGCTTCGAGATTGGTCTTGAGCGCCGTCTCCTCGATGTTGCGCTCGCGCGTCGAGCGTCCGGAGTTGACGTCGATCGAGACCAGCGCCTCGGTCGGGTTGATGACGATGTAGCCGCCCGAGCGGAGCTGCACCACCGGCGAATGGATGGCGTCGATCTGGGTCTCGACCTGGAAGCGATGGAACAGCGGCACCGAGGGGTCGCGATAGGGTTTGATGCGCTTGGTATGGCTCGGCATCAGCATCTTCATGAAGGCCTTTGCCGTGCGAGAGCCCTCTTCGCCGTCGATCAGCACCTCTTCGATGTCGCGGGTGTAGAGATCGCGGATCGAGCGCTTGATCAGATTGCCTTCTTCGTAGATCAGCGCCGGCGCCGTCGATTTGAGGGTGAGGTCGCGAATCTCGTCCCAAAGCCGCAGCAGGTATTCGAAATCGCGCTTGATCTCGGCCTTGGAACGCTCGCTCCCGGCGGTGCGCACGATCACGCCCATGCCCTCGGGGACGTCGAGATCGCTCATCAGGTCCTTGAGCCGCCGCCGATCGGTGGAGTTGGTGATCTTGCGCGAGACGCCGCCGCCGCGCGGCGTGTTCGGCATCAGCACGCAATAGCGGCCGGCGAGTGACAGGAAGGTGGTCAGCGCCGCGCCCTTGTTGCCGCGCTCCTCCTTGGTGACCTGCACCAGCATGATCTGCCGGCGCTTGATCACTTCCTGGATCTTGTAGTGGCGGAAGGGCCGGCGCTGGCGCGGCGCCTCCTCGATCTCGTCCCCGCCCACCGTCTCGATCGTCTCGGCGGCGGGCGCTGCCTCTTCGAGCTCGATGCCGCCTTCGCCATGGGTCTCCGCCACCGGATGCTCCGGCGCAATTCCGGGCTCGGCCTCGGCATGCTCGGCCGCCGGTCCAAACACGGCGTCGGGCGGTAGCGGCTCCGGTGCGATTTCGGCAGCACCGGCCGGCTCCGGCGCCGCGGCGGCCGCTTCATGGTATTCGTCGCCAGTCTCGTAGAGGATGTCCATCCCCACCGGGGCAGCGAGCGCCGCGGCCTCGCTCGGCGGGTCGAGTTCGGCCGAGGCGGCGTCGCCGGCGACGTCCTCATGCGGTGACTCGGCCTCATGTGGCGGCTCGAACTCATGCGGCGGCTCGACCTCATGCTCCTCGAGGCCGTCCTCGCCGTTCTCGGCCGCTTCGGCGCGGCGCGCCTCCTCGACCAGCTCGCGGTGGCGCGCATCGCGTGCCTCTTGGGCGCGGCGGTCGCCGACGGGGATGCGGTAATAGTCGGGATGGATCTCGTTGAAGGCGAGGAAGCCGTGGCGATTGCCGCCATATTCAACGAAGGCCGCCTGCAGCGACGGCTCAACGCGCGTCACCTTGGCGAGATAGATGTTGCCTTTTATCTGCTTTTTGGTCGACGTCTCGAAGTCGAATTCCTCGAGGCGATGGCCGCTGAGCACGACGACCCGAGTTTCTTCCGGGTGCGCCGCATCGATGAGCATACGTTTTGCCATTCCGGCGATACTCCGAGGAGCGCTCGATCGCCCGCGCGAAAAACGGGCGGGAGCGCTGTCCTCGCTATGGCGAAGCCGGCGGCGCCTCCGGTCAATCCGTCGAACGGCACATGGAACACGGCCATGGCGGAACTCGTCTAGGCAGCCGCGCCCCGACAAGGGTCGGGGTTGGCTTCGGGTTTCATCCAAACCGCTTGGTCCGAAGCATCCGACAGCGGGACGCGGCGACGCCGCCCTGGCGTCCGCCCAGAAATCCCGCCGCGGCGCCGCCGGCCCGGACGTGAGCGCCGGACCGGCAGGACTGCGGTATTTCGCACCCGCAAAGATACAGAGCCGCGGCGGCCTCGACAACCGCCTCGTGGGCCTGCCGAAACGGAGTTGGAAACTCGCCTTGAAGCCGCCATAAAGCCTTAACACCTTAAAGAGACGCTTCCGCCCGTCCGGGCGTGACCGTCCCGGGCGGAAGCAACGGCTGGCGGCATGCGGTTTATCATCTTCCTTTTCAAGTTCTTGTTCGGCCTGGGGGTAGCCCTCCTTCTCGTTGCCGCCGGGGTGGCCGCGCTCGCGGTCTGGTATTTCGGCCGCGACCTGCCGGATTACCAGCAGCTCGCCGATTATCAACCGCCCATCGTCACCCGCGTCCAGGCGGGCGATGGCCGGCTCCTGGCCGAGTACGCCACCGAAAAGCGCGTCTTCGTGCCGGTAAAGGAAATCCCGCCGCGCGTCATCGACGCCTTCCTCGCCGCCGAGGACCGCAATTTCTACAGCCATATGGGGATCGACCCGGTGGCCATGGCGCGCGCCGCGGTGACCGACATCATGCGGGTCCTCACCCATCGCCGGCCGATCGGGGCTTCGACCATCACCCAGCAGGTGGCGAAGAACTTCCTGGTCGGCAGCGAGCTGTCCTACCAGCGCAAGATCAAAGAGGCGCTGGTCGCCTTGAAGATGGAGAAGGCGCTCGGCAAGGAGCGCATCCTCGAGCTCTATCTCAACGAGATCTATCTCGGCTCTGGCGCCTATGGCGTTGCCGCGGCGGCGCTCACCTATTTCGACAAGTCGCTCGACGAGCTGACCGTGCCCGAGTGCGCCTTCATCGCCGCCTTGCCCAAAGCGCCGAACAACTACAACCCGATGCGCTATCCCGAAGCGGCCAAGGCGCGGCGCGACTGGGTGATCGACCGCATGGCCGATGCCGGCTTCATCACGCCGCAAGACGCGGAGACGGCGAAGGCGACGCCGATCACCTTGCGCCACCGCAACGAGACCGAGGAGGTGACCGCGAACTACTTCTCCGAGGAGGTGCGGCGCGAACTGCTCGCCCGTTATGGCGAGAAAGCGCTTTATCAGTCCGGCCTCTCGGTGCGCACCAGCCTCGACCCGCATCTCCAGACGATCGCCGATCGCTCGCTGCGCGCCGGGCTGGTTGCTTATGAGCTCCGTCACGGCTATCGCGGACCGGTCGCGCATCTCGCCCCCGGCGCCGATTGGCGCCAGCGCCTCGCCCATGTGCCGCTGCCGGCGGGCGCTGACGATGCCGGCTGGCGCCTGGCGCTGGTGCTGGCGACGCCGGCCGAGGGAGCGAGCATCGGCTTCACCGACGGCCGGATCGGACTGATCCCCTTCGATCAGCTGCGCTGGGCGCGCAAGGTGCTCGATGACGATGGCCGAATGGGTCCGGTGCCGGCGAAGACCTCCGAGGCGCTGAAGGCCGGCGATGTGGTGCTGGTCGAGCTGTTGCCCGATCAGCCCAAGGGGGTGCGGGAGCCGCGCTACGCGCTGCGGCAGATTCCAGCGGTCTCGGGCGCGCTCGTCGCCATCGACCCCCATACCGGGCGCGTGCTCGCCCTGTCCGGCGGCTTCAGCTACGACATCAGCCAGTTCGATCGCGCCACCCAGGCGATGCGGCAGACCGGCTCGGCGATCAAGCCGTTCGTCTATCTTGCCGCGCTCGACCATGGTTACACGCCCTCGACCCTGGTGCTGGACGCGCCGGTGACGATCGACCAGGGGCCGGGGCTGCCGAAATGGCAGCCAAAGAATTACGAGCATCACTCCTTCGGCATGACGACGCTGCGCGTCGGCCTCGAAGAATCGCATGATCTGATGACCATCCGCATGGGCGCCGCCATCGGCCTCGACGCGGTGGCGCATGATGTCGAGCGCTTCGGCATCATGGACCACATGCCGCGGGAATACTCGATGCTGATCGGCGCCGAGGAGACGACGCCGCTGCGCCTCACCGCCGCCTATGCGATGCTGGTGAATGGCGGCAAGAAGATCACGCCGACGTTGATCGACCGCGTCCAGGACCGTAACGGCGTCACCATCTATCGCGCCGACAACCGGCAATGCGACGGTTGCGAGAATGTCGATTGGGACGGGCAGGCGCCGCCGGAGCTGCCCGACAATCGCCCGCAGATCGCCGATCCGCGCAGCGTCTATCAGGTGGTATCGATGATGCAAGGCGTGGTCGAGCGCGGTACCGGCAAGGTGGTCGGCACGCTCGGCCGGCCGCTCGCCGGCAAGACCGGCACGACCAACGATTCGAAGGATACGTGGTTCGTGGGCTTCTCGCCCGACCTCGCGGTCGGCGTCTTCGTCGGCTACGACCAGCCCAAGGGGCTCGGCCGGCATGAGACCGGCGGCGTCGTCGCCGCCCCCATTTTCCGCGACTTCATGGCCGCCGCGCTCAAGAACGAGCCGCCGATCCCCTTCCGCATCCCGCCGGGCATCGAGATGGTGCGCGTCGATGCCACCAGCGGCCAATTGCCGCCGCCCGGCGACAAGAACGTGATTTACGAGGCGTTCAAGCCCGGCACCGAGCCCACCGGCCAGGGGCCGGTGCCGGCGGTGGCGGGCGGCGCAGCGTCGTCGATGGATGACGAGGACGCGGCCTCGATGGGCGAAAGCGCCGGCGAGGTCCCCGACGAGAGCGGCACCGGCGCTGCGCCGACCACTGCCACGGCGGGCGGTGTCGGCGCGGGCGCGGTGCCGGCGCCCGCCTCGATCGCGCCGCTGCCGACCACGCTCCCGACGCTCCGCACCGTTCCCGCAACCGGCACGGGCGGGCTATACTGACCCTACCATCTGCGAAGGAATTGCTCGATGCGCGCTGAAATTGCAGCAGCGGCCGACGAGGTTCGACGCTCGTTGTCGCTGCTGAGGAGGCACCTTTGACTGGGACAATGCCACGCGGCGGCTCGCCGAGCTGAACGCCGCCGTTGAGAATCCGAATTTGTGGGACGACCCGACGCGCGCGCAATCGCTGATGCGCGAACGGACGCGGCTCGACCGCGGCGTCAACGGCTGCATCGAGATCGAGCGCGAGCTCGACGACACGCTGGAGCTGCTCGAGCTCGCCGAGGCGGAAGGCGACCGCGCCATGATCGCCGAAGCCGAGCGCACCTTGGCGCGCCTGCAGCACGAGGCGGGACAGCGCGAGCTCGAAAGCCTGCTCTCGGGCGAGGCCGACGGCAACGATGCCTATGTCGAGATCCATGCCGGCGCCGGCGGCACCGAGGCGCAGGATTGGGCGGAGATCCTGGCGCGGATGTATACGCGTTGGGCCGAGCAGCACGGCTTCAAGGTCGAGTGGCTCGAAGAGAGCCCGGGCGAGGAGGCCGGCGTCAAATCCGCGACCTTGCGCGTCCTTGGCGAGAACGCCTATGGCTGGCTCAAAACCGAGAGCGGCGTTCATCGCCTGGTGCGCATTTCGCCTTTCGACTCCAATGCGCGCCGGCATACCTCCTTCGCCTCGGTCTGGATCTATCCCGTGGTCGACGACAAGATCGAGGTCGCGGTCGAGGACAAGTATCTGCGGGTCGACACCTATCGCTCCTCCGGCGCCGGCGGTCAGCACGTCAACAAGACCGATAGCGCGGTGCGCATGACCTACACGCCGCCGGGCATCGAGACGCCGGTGGTCGTCGCCTGCCAGAGCGAGCGCTCGCAGCACCAGAACCGGGCCAAGGCGATGGCGATGCTGAAGGCGCGACTCTACGAGCTCGAATTGCAGCGGCGCGAGGCCGTCGTCGATGCGATGAACGCCACCAAGACCGATATCGGCTGGGGCCATCAGATCCGGTCCTACGTGCTGCAGCCCTACCAGCAGGTGAAGGATCTGCGCACCGGCGTCACCATCGGCAATGCCCAATCGGTGCTCGACGGCGACCTCGACCGCTTCCTCCAGGCGTCGCTCGCCGCCCGGATCACCGGCGCCGATGCCGCGGCGAAAGAGGCCGAGGAGACGCCGTGACCGCCGAGGCGCCGGCGGCTTTCGCCGAAGCCGTCGACGTCGATTCCCGCGCCGCCTGGGGGCGGCTCGGCATCACTTTGCTGCTCAGCACCATCGGCGGCGTCGGGATGTGGTCGGTGGTGGTGGCGCTGCCGGCGATCCAGGCGGAGTTCGGCGTCGACCGCGGCGAGGCGTCGCTTCCCTATACCCTCGCCATGCTCGGCTTCGGCGTTAGCGGCATCGTCATCGGCCGGCTCGTCGACCGCTTCGGCATCGTCCGGCCGGTCGCCGTTGCCATCCTCGCGCTGGGCTTGGGCTATATCGCCGCCGGCAGCGCCGGCAGCCTCTGGCAATTCGCTCTGGCGCATGGCGTGCTCATCGGCGTCGGCAGCGCCGCGACCTTCGGTCCGCTCATCGCCGACATCTCGCACTGGTTCGAGCGCCGCCGCGGCATCGCCGTCGCCATCTGCGCCTCGGGCAACTACTTCGCCGGCACGATCTGGCCGCCGGTGGTCCAGCATCTCATCGCCGTGGAGGGCTGGCGGGCGACGCATATCGGCATCGGCTGCTTCTGCATCGCCACCATGCTGCCGCTGGTGCTGGGATTGCGCGGCAAGGCGCCGGCGCGAGAGCGGGCAGCGCACGGCGGCGCTGGCACCACGCGCGCGCTTGGAATTACGCCCCGAACGCTGCAGGCTCTGCTCGCGGTCGCCGGGGTCGCCTGCTGCACCGCGATGTCGATGCCGCAGGTGCACATCGTCGCCTATTGCGGCGATCTCGGCTATGGCGTCGCCCGCGGCGCCGAGATGCTATCGCTCATGCTGGGCTTCGGCATCGTCAGCCGCATCGCCTCGGGCGGGATCGCCGACCGGTTGGGCGGGCTCGCCACCTTGCTGCTCGGCTCGGCGCTGCAAGGCGTGGCGCTGCTGCTCTATCTCGGCTTCAACGGCCTCACTTCGCTTTACGTGATCTCGGCGCTGTTCGGCCTGTTTCAGGGCGGCATCGTGCCGAGCTACGCCATTATCACGCGCGAGTATTTCCCGCCCGAAGAGGCCGGCGCGCGCGTCGGCATCGTGCTGATGGCGACACTCATCGGCATGGCGCTCGGCGGCTGGATGTCGGGCGCGATCTTCGATCTCACCGGCTCCTACCGCGCGGCTTTCGCCAATGGCGTGCTGTGGAACCTGCTCAACGGCTCGATCGTGCTCTGGCTCATGCTGCGCCGCCGGCATCTGGCCCAGGCGTAGGCTCGACCCGCGACCGCGCCACTGACGCGGCTGTCCGCTTTTGATCCCGCGACAGACCTTGGCTGCCGATGTCCCCTATCCCTGCCAGCCGGCCTTGCGCAGGCCTTCGAGCATATGCTCGTAGTCTTCGGGGCGATGCCACGGCACGCGTCGCCGGACATACATGTCGAACGTCCCAGCGCCGATGGCGATCGCCTTCTCGAGGACCTGCCGTGCCTCCTCGGTCCGCGATGCCTGGCCGAGCGCCGCGGCGAGCCACCGATAGATCAGCGGGAACTCGGGATAGGAGCGGATCACCCGCTGTGCCGCATCGATCGCCGCATCGTACTCGCCGGCGAAATAGTGTGCGATCGCGATCCGGTTGAGGTGCCAGGCGAGAAGCGGATCGCGCGGGTCGAGCCGGATGCTGACCTCGAGCGCGGCACGCCCCCGGCGTGGCTGGCCGGAGAAGATCAGCGTCGTTCCCATCGCCCGGTGGGCGCTCGCCAGGTTGGGGCTGATCAGCAATGCCCGCTGCGCCTCGCTCAGCGCGCCTTGGTAGTCGCCGTTGAAGTTGAGAGCCCAGCTGAGACAGGCATGGGCCTCCGCATCGCCCTCGTCGATCGCGACGGCGCGGCGGGCAAGGTCGGTGATCGAGACTCGAGCCTCCGCCACGCCGAGCGTCGCGAACAACCCCGATTCCTGCATCTGCGCCAGCGCCAGCGCGTGATAACCGCCTGAGAAATTTGCGTCGAGGGCGATCGCTTCGGCAAAGCATTGCTGCGCCAGCCGGTTGTTCTCGCGTGTCGCCTTGCTCAGATGCCAGAGCCCGCGCTGATAGGCGTTCCAGGCGTCATGGACGCCGGGCGGCCGTCGCAGCGCGCGCTGGCGCTCGGCATCCGCGATGGCGGGAGCGATGGCCGTCGTCACGGCGCGGGCGATCTCGTCCTGGACCGTGAACACGTCGGTAATGTTGCCGTCGTAGCGATCCGCCCAGATATGGGCGCCCGCCTCGGTCTCGATCAATTGCGCGGTGACCCGGATGCGGCGGCCGGCGGTGCGGACACTGCCCTCAAGCACGTAGCGCACGCCCAATTCGCCGCCGACCCGCTTCACGTCGACCGCAACGGTCTTGTAGCTGAACGAGGAATTGCGCGCGATGACGAGCAGCGAGGGATAGCGCGACAACGCCGTGATGATGTCGTCGGCGACGCCGTCCGAAAAATATTCCTGCTCGGGATCGGCGCTCAGATTGGCGAAGGGCAGAACCGCGATCGAGGGCTTGTCCGGCAGCGGCAGAGGCCGGGCGGGAGGGGGCGCGCTCGAAGCCGCTCGCTGGGAACCGCTCGGGTGCGTCAGCCGATATCCGCGGCCCGGCACTGTGATGATGTAGGTCTCGCCCTCGCTATGTTCGTCCAAGGCTTTGCGCAACGCCGAAATGTGGACGTGCAGATTGTTCTCGGCGACGGCGCGCCCGGGCCACAGCTGCGCCATCAACTCATCCTTGCTCACGATGGCGCCTTCCGCCGATGCGAGCAGGTGGAGGACATCGAGGGCTCGGCCGCCGAGCTCGACCGGCTCGCCATCATGCAGCAGGCAACGCCGTCGGAGATCGAACCGGAACCGGCCGAAGCGGATCTCCTCGGGGTCATCCGAAAGCGGCATCAATCGGCCCGCACTTTCAGAACCTTAAGGCGCTGGCCCAAAGACCTTAAGACCGCCTTTCCCCAGAGTCTAGCGAGCCTTCGGTTCAACTCGCAGAATTCTGGTGGCACTCATGATGTTGGTTCCTCTTGGCACTTGGCGGACCGCTTCCTTGCCAACCCGCCCGATACTTGGCCCACCCGTGTTTGTGGCGCCCGGTTCGGCCCGGGCTGGCACATGGCGCGGCCGCGGTTGATCGGGCTCGGTTCTCGATGCAGCCAATTCTTCGCCTTGTCGGCCGCGCCGACGCCTTCTTGGCCCGTCTCAACGCCGGTCTCGCCGCGGTCGCCATCGTGCTCGCGTGTACGGTCGTCATCGGATGGGTAGCAGGCCATCCCGAGATATTCCAAGTGGAGTACGATGCAGCCGCTGCGGCGTCCGGCATAGCACCTGCTGACCCTGCGGCGAGCGAGTGAGCGGGGAGATCGAAGGTATGGTGCGAGGGCTTGCGCAAGGCGTCGGCAGGGCGCATGTGGTTGCGACACCGACGCCGCGGGCAAGGACTGGCCATGACACTCCAAGCGGATTTCACCAGTCAGGAGTACTTCCGCAATCCAGCCGCCGAGATCGAGAAGCTGCGGGCGGCGGGGCCGGTCGTCGAGGTTCGGTTCCCGCTCGTCGGGACGGTGTGGACGACCACGACGCAGGATCTGGCGAATGAGGTGCTGCGCGACAGCCAGACCTTCACCCTGCGCAAGGATGACGGCGACGTCGTCGGGTTTCGGTGGTGGATGCCGAAAATCGTGCGCACGATCTCCAAGAACATGCTGTCCACCGACGAGCCCGACCACGTCCGCTTGCGGAGCATCGTCGACGAAGCGTTTCGCCGACGCGCCGTGCTTGACATGGAGCCTCGCATTCTGGCGCTCGCCGGCGACCTGGCCGACGCGCTGTTCGCAGCAGGGAGCCCCGCGGATCTCGTCGACCGCTATGCGCGAACGCTGCCGCTTTCGGTGATCTGCGAGCTTCTCGGGCTGCCTCTCGCCGACCGGCCGAAATTCACGGCCTGGGCCGGCGGCTTCACGCGTTTCACGGGCGCCTTCAGCTTCCTCGGCGTGGTGCCCAAGATGTTCGCCATGAAGCGCTACATGGAGGAGCGCCTCGACGCCGCGCGCGCGAGCGGCGGCACAGGATTGATCGCCGAGCTCGTCCGCGTCGAAAAGGAAGGCGGACGCATCAGCCGCGACGAGATGGTGGCGATGCTGTTCCTGCTGCTGTTCGCCGGTCATGAAACCACGACGCATCTCATCAGCGGGTCGGTTCGCGAGCTCCTGCGCAACCCCGGACTGCGCGATTGGCTGGAAGCGGATTGGCGCCGCGCCGACCTCGCCGTCGAGGAATTTCTGCGGTTCGTTTCGCCGGTGCAGTTCTCCAAGCCGCGCTTCGTGCGCAGGGACGTCGCGCTCGGTGGAGTCCGGCTGAAGAAGGGCGACAAGATCATACCCATGCTGGCGGCGGCCAATCTGGATCCGCAAGCGAACGAGCATCCGGAGCAGCTCGATCTCGAGCGAAGGCCGAACCGGCACGTCGCCTTCGGTGCCGGGATTCATTTTTGCCTGGGCCACCAGCTCGCGCGTATCGAAGGTAAGTGCGCGCTGCGCGCCTTGTTTGAGCGTTGGCCGAAGCTGGAGCTGGCGACAGAGGATTCCCGCCTTCGCTGGCGCACGCGCGCCGGTCTCCGGGCCATCGAGCGGTTGCCGGTGATGGCCAGCCGCTGAGACCACAGCCGGAAGCAATTCGCTTGAGCTAAGGGGCTCGGTGTTCCGCCCGAGTTACCAGCCAGGCTGCCGCCGCCGAGAGATCGGGCTCCCCGCCGAGACCGGCTGCGTCCGGCAGCGGGAAAAGCCCATTCTGGACGCGCGGGAAGGGCTGCGCCAATGCTTCCCGCAAGGGATTTTCCATCATGTCATGCTCGAGCATCCCGGGACCGCCGACCGCCGCCAGCAGTTGGGCCGCAGCGAGCAGGCCAATGCCGGTGCCGAGCCAATGAGGGCAGTAAGAGCGCCCGGCCGCGACCGCGCGCCGCCCCACGGCGTGTACCCCGGTGACACCACCCCATTTCAACATGTCCGGCTGCACCACGCCGTGATGCCCGTTGCCGATGAGCGTGGCAAAGCCGTCATAACCCATCACGTTCTCGCCGCCCGCGAGCGGGACCGGCGAGAGCATCGCGAGCTCTGCCCATTCGGCGGCAGGCCGATCCGCGGCGATCGGCTCCTCGATGAAGGCGAGGCCATAGGCGCCGAGGTGGGGTACGGCGCGGCGCGCTGCGGGCATGTCCCAACCCTGATTCGCGTCCACCATCAACCGCTCGCCTGGCCGCAGGTCGCGCGCCAGGCCCGAGACGACGGCGGTATCGATCTCGGTCCCAAACGCCACCTTGACCTTGAAGGCTCTGAACCCCGCTTCCCGGCAGCGCGCCACCGTCGCCGGCGCGGTGTCCGGGTTGAGGCCGCTGGCATAGGCAGGCACCGCGTTGCGGACTTCGTCTCCGTCTCCTGTCAGGAGCGCACGAAGCGGCTTCCCGGCGCGGCGTGCGATCAAGTCCCATAACGCAAGGTCCAGACCGGCGATGCAGGCCGCGAAAGGTCCGGGTTCGCCGCCTTGGATTGCCCAGCGCGCGGTGCGCGCCGTGATGGTATGCCACGCCTCCGCAGGGTCGACATAGGAGCCTGCCAGAGCCGCGGGGCCGATCACGGTTTCGATGAGGCGCATCTTGTTGTCTGCACTGAAGGGCGGGAAGTTGCACCAGACTTCCCCCCATCCATGAGCGCCGTCCGCGTCCTCGACACGCAGCAGCAGCGCACTGCGGCGCGGAATGCTGCCGAAGGAGGTTTTAACGGGCTCCTTTACCTCCGCCCGGTACAGGAAGGTCTCGATCCGCGCGATGCGCAGCGGCATAGCAATGTTCCTTCTGAAGGGCTCGGCGCCGATCATAGAGGGAGTGACGCTTGCGATCGTCATAACTCTTTTCGATAGGCGTTCTCGATCAGGCAGATAGCGGCGGGCACACGACAGATCTGAGTTTGTGGCACGTGGCGGCCTTCCGCGGCGCCCGCCGATGGCGGCGCGCGAGAACCGAGCAAGAGCGCGCTGAAGTCCCGCCAGCAGAGACAGCATTATGGTTAACGAACGGCCATAATTTGACGCAATCGCGATAGCGCGCGGCCCCTAAACTGGTAGAAATAAGCGGCAGTTGGAGGGCGCCATGCTGTGTCGCATTAACATTCGGCCTCGGCATTGTTCGGCTTATGAATACCTTGGCGTCTTCGATCTGGCGGAAACAGACGCTGAAGACCAGGTCACGCTGCGACACGGACGAAAGCATATCCGCGCCAAGCTTGGGCCAAGCGAAAGCTGCCCGTCGGACCCCGCTCCGGTTCCTGTGTTACCGACGGTCAACCTGATCGAGGCGTGACCGCGCCGCCATCGCGAGCGGCTCGTAGAACGCCGCCGGAAAGCCGGCGGCGTCGCGTCCGGCGCGGTTGAAGGGCGGCTTCAGCGCGCCTTTGAAGTATCGCCGCACCAGCGCGTGATAGGTCGGCTCCGGCGCCAGCCCGCGTGCGGCGCAGAGCGCGAGGAACCAGCGCCGGCCGACCGCGACATGGCCGATCTCGTCGGCATAGATGACGCGCAGCACCGCCGCGCTCGCCGCGTCGCCGAGGCGCTCGAAGCGGCGGATCATCTCGGGCGTGACGTCGAGCCCGCGCGCTTCGAGCACGAGCGGAACGACGGCGAGCCGCGCCAAGAGATCATGCGCCGTCGCTTGCGCCGCCTGCCAGAGGCCGTCATGCGCCGGGAGGTCACCATAGGCGGCGCCGAGCTCGGCGAGCCGCGCCACGAGCAAGGCGTGATGCTTTGCCTCCTCGGCGGCGACGCCGACCCAGTCGTCGTAGAAGTCACGCGGCCGCGCGGCGTCGGCAAAGCGGGCGATGATGTCCCAGGCGAGGTCGATGGCGTTGAGCTCGATATGCGCCAGCGCATGGAGCAGCGCGACGCGCCCTTCGGGTGAGCCACCGGCACGCCGCTTCGGCATGGCGCGCGGCGCGAGCAGGATCGGGCGCGCCGGCCGTGCCGGCCGGAGCGGCGGGGTCGCGGCGCCGGTCTCGGCGATCCCACCGGCGCGCCACAGCGCGGCGATCGCCGTCGAGCGTGCGACCTTCTCTGCCGGTTCGGCGGTTTCGAGAACGCCGCAGGCGGCGGCCGACAGGCTGGAGGGAGCGACGCTCAGAGCGCTTTGGCGGCGGCGAGCACCGCCTCGACATGGCCCGGCACCTTTACCTTGTGCCAGAGCCCGCGCACGACGCCCTTCTCGTCGACGAGAAAGGTGGCGCGCTCGATACCCATATATTTGCGGCCATACATGCTCTTCTGCACCCAGACGCCATAGGCCTCGGTGACCTCGCCTTTGTCGTCGGCGGCGAGCGTGAAGGGGAGATCGTGCTTCTGCTTGAACTTGTCGTGCGAGGCGACGCTGTCCCGCGAGATGCCGATGACGGTCGCGTCGAGCTTGCCGAATTTGGGAAAGCTGTCGCGAAAGCCGCAAGCCTCGGCGGTGCAGCCGGAGGTGTCGTCCTTCGGATAGAAATAGAGCACGACCTTGCGGCCGCGCAGCTTCGACAAGGTGACCTTGCCGCCACCATCGGTCGGCAAGGTGAAGTCCGGCGCCTTGTCGCCGATCTCGATGCTCATGGTGCCTGCTCCCCGGGACGCCCTTCGGCCTCGACGATCGCGCGGTAATGCCCCAGCGCCCGCGCCGCCGCTTCCTCCATATCCGCCGTCAGCGCGGCGAAGTCAACCGCGCCCGCGCCATGCGCCAAAAGCGTTCGCAGCGCCGGCGTTGCCGCGGTTTCGTCGAAGGGCTCGACGACGGTGAGCTTGAGGAGACCCTGAACGTTGCGCCAGAGCCGGAGCGCGGCGGCGAGCTCGGCCGCTGCCGTGGCATCGAGCGCGCCGATCCGCGCCGCGGCCTGAAGCCCGGCTGCCGTGTTCTGCTGCAGCACCTCTGGATGGTGTGCCGCCTCGCGCAGCTCGAGATATTGCACGATGAACTCGATATCGATCAGGCCGCCGCGACGATGCTTTACGTCCCAGGGCGACGGCGTGCGCTGCTGCTCGGCGATGCGGCCGCGCATCTCGGCCACCTCGGCGGCGAGCTGATGCCGGTCGCGCGGCCGCACCAGGACGTCCCGCACGATCGCCATGGCCGCGTCGGCGAGGGCTGCAGGGCCGGCGACGATGCGGGCACGCGTCAGCGCCATCTGCTCCCAGGTCCAGGCGAGCTCCTCGTGATAGCGGCGGAAGGCGGCGAGGCTCGAGGCGACGGGTCCCTTGGTGCCGGAAGGCCGCAGCCGCATATCGACATCATAGAGATTGCCTTCCGGCGTCATCGCCGTGAGCGCGTTGATCAAGCGCTGGCAGAGCCGCGCATAATAGGTCGAGACCGGGAGCGGCCGCTTCCCGTCCGACGCCTCGACCGCCTCGGGCGCGTCGTAGATCAGGATGAGGTCGAGATCGGAGGTTACCGTCATCTCGCGGCTGCCGAGCTTGCCGAGCCCGAGGACGACCATGCCGCCGCCGGGTACCCGGCCGTGGCTCAAGGCAAACTCGGCGGCGACGCGCGGCAGCAATCCCGCGATCGTCGCTTCGGCGATGTCGGCAAAGGCGGCGCCGGCCGCTTCGCTGTCGAGCCGCGCGCGCAGCAATTGGACGCCGATCTGGAACTTGCGATCGCCGACCCAGCGCCGGGCGAGGTCAAGTACGTCCTGAAAGTCGCGGGCACCATCGAGAAGCCCGTCGAGCTCGGCGGCGAGCTCCTCGCGCCAGGGCGGCGGATCGAAGAATGCCTCGCTCAATACCGCATCGAGCAGGCCGGGTCGGCGCGCCAGCAGATCGGCGAGCCGCGGCCCGGCGGACATGATCTCCGCCATCAGCTCGAGCAGCGCGCCATTGTTGTAGAGCAGCGAGAAGAGCTGTACGCCTGCCGGCAGCCGCGCCAGGAACTGGTCGAAGCGCAAGAACGCGGCGTCCGGATTGGCCGAAGCACCAAAGGTGCGCAGCAGCGCCGGGACCAGCTCGGTCAGCAGCTCGCGCGCGCGTTGGCTGCGCGTCGCGCGGCAACGGCCGTGATGCCAGCCGCGGATCAGCGCGGCAATCGCCGGCGGATCGGCGAAGCCGAGCGCGGCTAGCGTCTTCAGCGTCTCGGGATCGTCCTCGGTGCCGGTGAAGACGAGATTGCCCGGCCCGGCGAGGGTGGGCGCCTCTTCGAACAGCGCGGCATAGCGGCTCTCCACCGCGCCGAGATGGCGCAGCAGCGCGCTCGAGAACGCATCGGCCGAAGGGAAGCCGAGAAAGGTCGCAAAGCGGGCCAGCGCCGCCCGCTCGGCCGGGAGCGTGTGGGTTTGCGCATCGTCGATCATCTGCAGGCGATGCTCGACCTCGCGCAGGAAGCGATAGGCCGCCGTGAGCTCGGCCGCGGCCTCGGCGCCGATCCGGCCGGCCCTGGCCAAGGCCTCGAGCGCGGCGCAGGTCGCGGGTTCGCGCAATGTCGGGAAGCGGCCGCCCCAGATGAGCTGCTGCGTCTGGGCGAAGAACTCGATCTCGCGGATGCCGCCGCGGCCGAGCTTGATGTTGTGGCCCGCCACCGCGATGCGGCCGCCGCCGCGATGGGCGTTGATCTGGCGCTTGATGGAATGGATGTCTTCGATCGCGGCGAAGTCGAGATGCTTGCGCCAGAGGAACGGCCGGAGCTCCGTCAAGAACCGGGCGCCCGCGGCGAGATCGCCAGCCACGGGCCGCGCCTTGATCAGCGCCGCGCGCTCCCAATTCTGTCCGACGCCCTCGTAATAGGCGAGCGCCGCCATGATCGAGAGGGCAGGGGGTGTCGAGCCGGGGTCGGGGCGAAGCCGCAGATCGCTGCGGAAGACATAGCCGTCGGCCGTGCGCTCCTGCATCATCCGCACCAGCTCCTGGGCGAGGCGCGTAAAGAAGCGTCCGGGATTGTGCCGGCCGCGGTAGGCGACCTTGTCGGCGTCATAGAGAACGATGAGATCGACATCGCTCGAATAGTTGAGTTCGCGCGCCCCAAGCTTGCCCATGCCGAGTACGATGAGGTCGCTGGCCTGCTCGGGTGCGGCGGCATCGGGCAGCACGATCTCGCCTTCGGCGGCGGCGGCGGCGAGGAGATGGCGCACCGAAGCGGCGAGCGCGCTGTCGGCGAAGCGGCTGAGCGCGCCGGTGACGCGCTCCAGCGCCCACCAGCCGGCGATGTCGGCGATGGCGACGACGAGCGCCACGCGGCGCTTGGCGATGCGCAGCGCCTGCATCACGGTGGGACGCTCGGTTGCCGCCGCAAGGTCGCGATTGAGCCGGTCCTCGACATCGGCGAAAGTAGCGTCGGGCCCCTGCTGCAAGAGTCGCCTCAGGAGGTCCGGTTCTCTAAGACAGCACTGGGTGAGGAACGGGCTGTTGCCGAAAATCGACTGCAGCAGCCGGTTCCCGGCTTTCTCGGCAGCGAGATCGCGCATGAAGGCGGCGAGATTCGGCTCTTCGATCTCTTGCGCGGCTTCCTGCCAGCGCTCGAAGCCGAGCCGCGCCTGGTCGGCGTCGCCGGGCGGCGGCAGGCTTTCATAGGCGGAGGCTGGCAATAGCAACGCGCATCCTGCTCGATGGTTGCGGCGGCAGACTGCGCGGCAGTGCTGTCGGGGTCAAGCTCGGCCCGAGGCAGAACGAGCGATGATGCGGCGCGTCGCGTTGCGGCTCCTGCACTGGGTCGCCGCCATCGCGGGCGTTCTGGCGCTCGCCTTTGCGCTTCTGATCTGGCGGCTCTCGGCCGGACCGATCTCGCTCGATGCGCTCGCGCCCTATGTTGCGCGCGCGATCGCCGCGGCGGAAAGCGGGCTCACGGTTCGCGTCGAGCACACGCTTCTGACGCTCGGTCCTAGGGCGACGATCGACATCGTGGCGCGCGGCGTCCATCTCGCCAAGGGCGATGGCGGAGCCGAGCTTGTCCTCCCCGAGCTGGCGATGGGGTTCAGCCCCGAGGCGGCGCTGCGCGGCGTGGCGGCGCCGACCCATATCGTGCTCGACGCGCCGCAGCTGCGCCTCGAGCGCGCAGCGGACGGCACCTTCCATCTTGGCCTCGGCGCCGGCGGAGCCGAGGCGGGCGATTGGGCCGATGCCTTGGTCAGCGGTCTCGCCGCTGCGCCAAACCGACACGGCCCGTTGGGCTGGCTCCAAGAGGTGGCGATCCGCGATGCCGGCTTGACCGTCGACGATCGCGCGCTCGGGTTGAGCTGGCAGGCGCGGCACGTCGATGCGACGCTGCTGCGCGGCCAGCGCGGCGTCTCCGGCACGCTCGCGCTGATCGCGGTCGAGCCCGGCGGCATCGAGGCGGCGCTGCGCGGCGATGTCAGCTTCATCCGCGACGAACAGCAAATCCGCACGCGGGTCGTTTTCACCGAGGTGCGGCCGGCGCTCTTCGCCAATGCCGCGCCCGCTCTGGCGCCGCTCGCGGCTTTGGACCTGCCGGTCTCGGGCGAGGTTCGCCTCGTCCTCGATACCGCGGCGCTGCGTATCAGCGGGGCGGCCGGCAATCTCCGTCTCGGCGCCGGCAGCCTGGTGCATCCGGCGCTGGAGGGCGGCAGGCTCGCGATTGCCTCGGGCGCGCTCAGCGCCGGCTACGATCCGGCCGCCGGGCGTGTCACTCTCCAGCGCCTCGCCCTCGACCTCGGCGGGCCTCGCGTCGAGGTGTCGGGAAGGATCGACGGCGTCGGCGCTGGCATCCTCCTGGGCGGCTGGCCGCCATCGGTCGACGTCGCAGGCGAGCTGCATCTTTACGATGTTCCGGCGGATGCCTTGCCGCGCTTTTGGCCGGAGCGGCTGGCGGCGAACGCGCGCGAGTGGGTCACCGAGCACATCCACGACGGCATCGTCCCGGAAGCGGATGCGCACGTTGCGGGCCAGGTCGATCTGACGCCAGGGGCGTCGATGCCGGTGCGCGTCGCGAGCTTTGCCGGAACCTTCGACTATCGCGGCCTCACCGTCGACTATTTCAAGCCCTTGCCGCCGCTGCGCGGCGTCGACGGCACTGCGACCTTCAACCGCGCCGAACTCGATCTCGTGCCGAGCTCGGGCGCGGTCAAAGGGGTGAAGCTCACCGGAGGCACGGCGAAGCTTACGCAGCTCGACACCAACAACGAGCAGATTGCCATCGATTTCGGTATCAAGGGGCCGGTCCGCGACGTGCTCCAGGTGCTGGATTCAAAGCCGCTCGGATACGCTCACGCGCTCCATGTCGATCCGGCGGAGGTGGCGGGCGCGGTCGATGGACAGGTCCACTTCGCCTTTCCGCTGAACAAAAACCTGGCGCTCGACATGGTCGATTTCGGCGCGCGCGGGGCGCTCACGGATGTTGCCATCCGCCGGGTGATCGAGGGCCGCGATCTCACGGCCGGCGCGTTTCAGCTGAAGCTCGACCGCGCCGCTTTGCGCCTCGACGGCACGGCGCGGCTCGACGACGTGCCGGCGAGCCTCAGCTGGACGCAGAGCCTGGACAAGCGCGGACCGCCGACGCGGTACCGCATCCAAGCGAGCCTCGACGACGCGGCGCGGCGGAGGCTCGGCCTGGAGCTTCCCGCCGGGATGGCGGTTGGGCCGATCGGCGTCGATGCCACCTATACGATCCAGTCGCCGACGCGCTCTTCCGCCGACATCACGGCCGATCTCGGCGCGACGGCGCTCGCCTTGAAGCAGCTCGACTGGAAAAAAGCCGCGGGCGTGCCGGCGCAAGCGGTCATCGGTCTCGATTTCGTCAACGGCCAGCTTGGCGCGGTGCGACAGGCGGTGATCAAAGGCGGCGGGCTCGATGCGCGGCTTGCTGCGAGCTTCGATGGCAGTGGTCGCCTCGCGCGGGTCGAGGTGCCGCGCCTCGTCGTTGGGGCGACGAATGTCGCCGGCACGGTGACGCGTCGCAATGATGGCGGCTGGCGCGTCGATCTCAGGGGCGCGAGCTTTAATGCCGCGGGCCTCTTGGGCGATCTCGGAACCTCCGCGAGTGGCGGAGAGCGGGGTCCGCCGCTCGCCATCGACGTCGCTCTCGACCGCGTCATCCTTGGCCCGGGGCGCGAGGCGCGCAGCGTCAGAGGCCACGTCTTCAGCGATGGCGCTCATTGGCAGGTGATGAGCATCGATGCCGCGCTGCCCGGCAGGGGCAGGGCGAGCCTGCGCTTCGGGGAGGCCGGGGGAAGACGCAGCCTCCGCCTCACCACCGACAATTTCGGCGCGCTGCTGCGGCTCTTCGACGTCTCCGACAGAATCGAGGGCGGGCGGCTTCAAGTTACCGGCGCGGCGCAGGATGAGGGGCCGCGGCGGGTGCTGCGCGGCACGGTGGAGGGCGCCGATTACCGCGTCGTGCGAGCTCCGGTGTTGGCGCGATTGCTGTCGGTGGCGTCGCTCTCCGGCATCAGCGCCCTGCTGTCGGGCCAGGGCATTCCCTTCACCCGCCTCAGGGGCGATTTCACGCTCGCGGACGGCAAGCTCGCGGTGAAGGCGCTGCGCGCCTATGGTGGAGCGCTCGGGATCACGGCGGATGGGACTTACGATTTGGCGCAAAACACACTTGATGTGAGCGGCACGCTGGTGCCGGCCTACACCCTCAACAGCGCCCTCGGCAATATTCCCGTGCTTGGCCCGCTGATTACCGGCGGCGAAGGGCAGGGGCTCTTTGCCGCCAATTTCCGCGTCGCCGGGCCGGCCGGCAATCCGCAGGTCACGGTCAATCCGCTGAGCGCGCTCGCCCCCGGCGTGCTGCGCAAGCTCTTCCTGTTCGACGCGCCGACGCCGCAAGCGGCGGCCCCGGTGCCGAGATCCGGCAGCGATACCCCCCGCTGATGGGCCGTGGTCCGGCGGCGCCTGCGGCATTTCGCCTCGTCCCCGGCCCGAGCTGATCCTGCTCCGCATATAACGTTCATGAGAATGAGTGTCATTATCAGAGGAGGGCCGGAGACGGCTTGCCCATGAGCGCTCCCGCCTCGGTCGAGGGCAAGCCCATCCTTGCCTCCTGGAAGATCTTTCTCACCGTGGTCGGCCCCGGCCTCGTCGTCATGCTGGCCGACACGGATGTCGGCAGCATCATCACCGCGGCGCAGAGCGGCGTGCAATGGGGTTACCAGCTGCTGTTGCTGCAGCTCGTTCTGGTGCCGATCCTCTATCTCGTGCAGGAGCTGACCGTCCGGCTCGGCATCTTCACCGGCAAGGGCCATGGCGAGCTGATCCGCGAGCGTTTCGGGCTGGGCTGGGCGTGGATTTCCGTGGCCGGGCTTGGTGTCGCCACCGTCGGCGCGCTGCTCACCGAGTTTTCCGGTGTTGCCGGGGTGGGCGAGCTCTTTGGCGTGCCGCGCGCGGCCGGCCTTGCGCTCGCTGTCGGCTTTCTGCTCGTCGTGGTCTGGACGGGGTCCTACCGTCGTGTCGAGCGCGTGGCAATCGCCCTCGGGCTCTTCGAGTTCGCCTTCTTCTGGGTCGCCCTCGAATCTCATCCGCAGGGGCGGGAGCTGGCGGCGGGGTTGGTACGCATGCCGCTCGCGGACCGCGGCTATCTCTACCTCGTCGCCGCCAATATCGGCGCCGTGATCATGCCGTGGATGGTCTTCTATCAGCAATCGGCCGTTGCCGATAAGAAGCTTGCGCCGCAGCACCTTGCCCATGCGCGCTGGGACACGGCGGTGGGCGCCGTCATCGCACAAGCCGTCATGGCCGCGGTGCTCATCGCCGCTGCGGCAACCATCGGCAAGGTCAATGCCGGCGCCAGCCTCGAGACGGTCGGCGACATCGCCAAAGCGCTGACGCCGGTGCTCGGGTCGGA
This sequence comes from Allostellaceae bacterium, assembly GCA_035509275.1. Classification (GTDB taxonomy): domain Bacteria; phylum Pseudomonadota; class Alphaproteobacteria; order ATCC43930; family CGMCC-115725; genus DAHUYF01. The sequence continues at coordinate 143,373 of DATJLU010000117.1, forward strand.
GGTCGGGCGGGTCGTCTTCGGCTTGGGAACCGTGGGCGCTGCGCTGGTTGCCGCGATTGTCGTGTCGCTGGCCTCGGCCTGGGGGTTTGGCGAGGTTACCGGCTACAAGCACTCGCTGGAGCATCGTCCGCTGGAGGCGCCGTGGTTCTACGGCATCTACACGCTTGCCGTGGTCGGCGGCGCGATCGTCGTGGGCATCTCGCCCGATCTCGTCGCGCTCAATATCGGCGTCGAGGTGATGAATGCGCTGTTATTGCCGGTGGTGCTGGGATTTCTGGTGCTGCTGGCGATCAAGACGCTGCCGCCCGGCCAGCGGCTCGGCGGCTTCTATCGCTGGATCGTCATCGCGGTGTCGGTGCTCACCGCCGGCCTCGGACTTTATGGCGGCATCTCGGGCGCGCTCTTCTGAGCCTCCGCCGATCGGCTGCAGCTCACACCGCCTTTACCAGCGCGTGCCGCTTCTTGCCGGCGGAGAGTTTGATCGTGCCTTCCGCCGATATGTCGGCAAGGCCGACCGATTGGCTGTCCGAGGCGATGGTGCGATCGTTGAGGCGCGCGCCGCCCTGTTTAATGAGCCGCCGCGCCTCGGTTTTCGACGGCGCAAGCTGGCTGCGCGCCAGCAGCTCGATAACGGCGATGCCGCGCTCAAGCTCGGCGCGCGGCACCTCGATGCTCGGCAGGTCCTCGCCGACGCCGCCTTCGGCGAAGACGCGGCGCGCGGTCTCGGCGGCGGCGAGCGCCGCCTCGCGGCCATGGCAGAGCGCCGTCGCTTCGGTCGCGAGCACGCGCTTGGCGTCGTTGATCGCGCCGCCCTCGAGCCGTTCGAGCCGCGCGATCTCGTCGAGCGGCAGCTCGGTGAAGAGCCGCAGGAAGCGGCCGACATCCTCATCTTCGGTGTTGCGCCAGAATTGCCAGTAGTCATAGGGCGCCATGCGATGGGCGGCGAGCCACACCGCGCCCTGCACCGATTTTCCCATCTTGTCGCCGGAAGCAGTGGTGATCAGCGGCGAGGTCACGCCGAAAAGGCCGCAATTGTCGACGCGCCGCGCGAGCTCGACGCCCATCACGATGTTGCCCCATTGGTCGGAGCCGCCCATTTGCACCGCGCAGTCATGGCGCCGCGCCAGCTCGAGGAAATCGTAGGATTGCAGCACCATGTAATTGAACTCGAGGAAGCTCAGCGGCTGCTCGCGCTCGAGCCGCATGCGGACGCTGTCCTGAGTCAACATGCGGTTGACCGAGAAATGCCGGCCGATATCGCGCAGGAACGGGATATAGGCGAGGCGATCGAGCCAGGTCGCGTTGTCGACCATGATGGCGTCCGCCGGCCCGTCGCCGAAATGGAGGAAACGGTCGAAGATGCGGCGAATGCTCGCCATGTTGCCGGCAATCTCGTCGTCGCTGAGCAGCCGGCGCATTTCGTCCTTGCCCGAGGGGTCGCCGACCTTGGTGGTGCCGCCGCCCATGAGCACGATCGGCTTGTTGCCGCAGTTTTGCCAGAGTCGCAGCATCATGATCGAGACAAGATTGCCGATGTGGAGGCTGTCGGCAGTACAATCGTAACCGACGTAAGCGACCGTCGGTGCGGCCGCGAGGCGCTGCTCCAGTCCGCCGCGGTCGGTAACCTGATGAATGTAGCCGCGTGCCTCGGCAGCGGCGAGGAAGGACGAGCGAGCAGTGGGCATCGGCAAGCGATCGGACATTCCAGAGGGCGGTCCCTCTAGCACAATCATGCGGGCGGCGCCATGAGCCGGCGGCTCTATCGGGCCATCGGCCTCATGAGCGGCACCTCGCTCGACGGTATCGACGTCGCCTTCATCGAGACCGATGGCGAGCAGCGCGTCATCACCGGCCCAGCCGACACGCTGCCCTATGACGATGCCTTCCGCGCACGCCTCCGGGCGGTGCTGGGCGGCAAGGGACCCGTCGCCGAGGTCGAGCGCGAGCTCACGGGCGCGCATGCCGCGGCGGTGCGCGCCTTCATCGCCGAGCATGATATCGTCGCCGTCGACGTGGTGGGTTTCCACGGTCACACCATCCTGCACCGGCCGGATCAGCGCCGCACTTGGCAGATCGGTGACGGCGCGCTGCTGGCAAGCCTCCTCGGCATCGCCGTGGTCGCGGATTTCCGCTCGGCCGATGTTGCCGCGGGTGGCGAGGGGGCGCCGTTCGCGCCGCTCTACCACGCGGCGTTGGCGAGCGCGCTCGAACAGCCCGTCGCGGTGCTCAATCTCGGCGGCGTCGGCAACGTCACCTGGATCGGCGAGGGCGAGATCCTCGCTTTCGACACCGGCCCGGCCAATGCGCTCATCGATGATTGGGCGCTGCGCTATACCGGCGAGCCGGTCGACCGCGACGGCGCGCTCGCGCGCTCGGGCCAAGTCGATCAAGCGCATCTCCGCCGCTTCCTCGCCCATCCCTTCTTTCAGCGCCAGCCGCCCAAATCGCTCGACCGCGACGATTTCGCGGGCTCCGTGCCGGCGACGCTCGACCCCGCCGATGGCGCCGCGACGCTGACGGCGATGAGCGCCGCGGCGGTGGCGCGCGCGCTGGAGCATTTCCCGGCCCCGCCGCGGCGCTGGTTGGTGACCGGCGGCGGGCGCCACAATCCGGTGCTGATGGGCGAGCTCAAGCGGCGCCTCGGCGCCCCGGTCGAACCGGTGGAGAAGGCGGGCTGGAACGGCGATGCGCTGGAGGCGCAGGCCTTCGCCTATCTGGCGGTACGCTCGCTCGAGCACCTGCCGCTGAGCCTCCCCGGAACAACCGGCGTTTCCACACCGACAGCGGGAGGTCGGCACTTTCCTGCTCCCTTGGCTCCGGCGCTACCCTAATCCGGGGCTGGACTTGGCGCCCGCTTAGGCGTGGCGGTTAACGAAGCGTTTCCGCTTTCACGCCTAGATTTACCGGCTGTTTCAAGGGGAGCCGGGCAGTGGCCGATCAGCAGGTCGAGACGGGCGCCGCCGGCAAACCGCCGGTTCGTCTCGGCGAACGCTTCGAGATTCACCCTGATCGGCCGCTGCCGGACCTGCGGTCGCCGAATGCGGCCGGTTTCGTCGCCGTCGACCGCGATCGTCCGACCACGAGCATGTTCGGCCTCGTCTGCGATGCCGATCAGCCGCCGCGGCACGATGTGCTGGCGGCGCTGCACGGCTTGCGCTCGGAGGCGTTGCTCGCGCCGCATGAATGGGGCGTGGTTGACTGGCCGGCGACGGGGCGGCGTCACTTCGCCGTCATCTTCGACCGTCCCACCGGCGGCCGCATCGTCCAGTCGCTGACGCAGACGATCGCGCCGACGCATGAGGACGAGCTCATCCATCACGTGCTTCCGCCGCTGATCGCTTCGCTGCGCGAGCTCTTCGCCGCCGGCTTCACGCATCGCGCAATCCGCCCCAACAACCTGTTCTGGCGCGACGCGGCGCATCGCACCTTGGCCTTGGGCGAGTGCGTCAGCGCGCCGCCGGCGGTGCTGCAGCCGGTCGTCTGCGAGACCATCGAGAGCGGGATGGCGATGCCCGCCGGGCGCGGCAACGGCTCGCCCGCCGAAGATCTCTATGCCCTCGGCGTCACCATCATCTTCCTGCTTTTCGGCCGCAATCTCGTCGCCTCGCTCAGCGACGATCAGATCCTCGCCGAGAAGATCGGCCGCGGCTCCTATTACGCCCTGCTGCGCGGCGAGCGCCTCAACGGCGCCATCATCGAGGTCTTGCGCGGGCTTCTCACCGACGATCCGCGCGAGCGCTGGAACGTGCAGGATGTCGAAATGTGGCTCGAAGGCCGCCGGCTCTCGCCGAAGCAGCCCGCGCTGGTAAAGCGGGCGGCGCGGCCTTTCGAATTCGCCGGGCATCCCTTCTACACCGCCCGCGCGCTCGGCTACGCCTTCTCCCGCGATCCTGCCTCGGCCGTGCGCACCTTGAAGGCGCCGGATTTTGAAATATGGATGCAGCGCAGCCTTTGCGACGAGGATCGCTCGAAGATGTTCTCGGCGGCGGTCGCCGAGGGACACGATGTCGGCGCCGGCGGTCATGACGAAAGGCTCGTGGCGCGGGTGTGCATCGCGCTCGATCCGGCGGCGCCGGTCCGCTACAAGGGTTTTTCCGCCGCCATCGACGGCTTCGGCGCGGCGCTCGTCGCCGCCTTCCGCGGCCGCGGCTCGGTGCAGCAGATCGCCGAGGCCATGGGCGGCAGGCTGCCGCAATTCTGGTTCTCGGCGCAGAGCGGCCTCAAGCCCGAGCTCGTCCCGTTCCTCAAAAGCTTCGAGCGGCTGCGTCTCCATCTCGAGGACCGGCGCCCCGGCTTCGGCATCGAGCGCATCGTCTATGAGATGAATCCGAAGCTGCATTGCCTGTCGCCGACGATCGAGGCCGAGTATGTCATCGAGGCCGGCGACGTGCTGACGGCGCTCGAACGCGTATCGGAGAAGCGCAAGGACGACGACTTCCAGGTCGACCGCCATCTCGCCGCGTTCATCGCCACGCGCTATCGCGGCGCCGGCACCGACTGGTTCGATGCGTTGCACCACCAGGATCCGGCGCAGCGTGTGCTGGGCGCGCTTTATCTGCTGGCGCGGCTGCAATCCTTCAAAGGCCCCACCGCTGTGCCGGCGCTGGCGCATCGCCTCGGCCGTCAGCTGCCGCTGGTCATCGACCGCTACCACAGCCGCACCCGGCGCAAGCGGCTCAAGGCCGAGCTGCCCAAGGTCGTCGGCAAAGGTAATCTCGGCGACATGCTGACCTTCGTCGACAACGCCGCCGACCGCGTGCGCGACATCCAGGGCTTTCAGCAGGCGCTGCGCGACCATGCCGTGATCGATCGCGAGCTCGACCTGCTGCATCTCGAAGCGCCGCGGCGGCCGGAAAGAGCGGCGGAGCTCGGCGCGCGCTACGCCGCGACCACGGCGAGCCTGCTCGCCTGGATCATCGCGCTCTCCGTGATCGTGACGATGAGCTGACCCATGGCGCGCGGCACGACCACGGCCAAGACCACGGCCAAGCGCCCGACCAAGCCCGGCGCGCGGCGACGCGGCCGCAATACCGGCAGCGCCGCGATTACGCTGACGGTGATCGTCATCGTCGTGCTGGCGCTCACCGCCTTGCCGCTCTGCCTTCTCATCATCGGCGGGATGCTGCCCACCGCCGTCGCCGTCGTCGTCGACCGTCACCACCGCCGCTATCTCGCGCGCACGGTCGGCGCCATGAACCTGGCCGGGGTGTTGCCGGGTGGGCTCCGCCTGTGGGAAGCCGGCATCAGCTTCGACAGCCTGCAGCAGGTGATCAACAGTCCCTATAACTGGCTCGTCATGTATGGCGCCGCCGCGATCGGCTGGGTGCTTTACTTCTGCGTGCCGCCGGTGGTCGCGATGGTGATCGAGGTCAGGGTCGACGAGACCAAGCACCGCCTCGAGACGCAAGCCAAGGCGCTGGTCGAGGAATGGGGCGAGGAAGTGACGGGGCGGAAGCGCGACGCCTGAAGCAGCCAGCGCCTAGCTTGGCAGCAGGCGGCGGTCCATTGCCGCGGTCTTGATCGCTTTCTGCAGCTTCTCGAAGGCGCGCACTTCGATCTGGCGCACGCGCTCGCGCGAGATGCCGTATTTCTGCGACAGATCCTCGAGCGTCGTCGGCGCGTCGCGCAGGCGCCGCTCGGCGAGGATGTCGCGCTCGCGCGGCGTCAGATGCGACATCGCCCCCCGCAGCAGGTCGCGGCGCAGGCCGAGCTCCTGGCGCTCGCCGAGGCTCGTCTCCTGGTCTTCGACATCGTCGACGAGCCAGTCCTGCCATTCGCCTTCGCCGTCGCTGCGCAGCGGCGCGTTGAGCGAATGGTCGGGAGCCGCAAGGCGGCGATTCATGCTGACGACGTCGGCCTCCGGCACGCCGAGCTCGGTGGCGATCTTCTTGACGTTCTCGGGCGAGAGGTCGCCATCCTCGATCGCCTGGAGCTGGCCTTTGAGCTTGCGCAGGTTGAAGAAGAGTTTCTTCTGTGCCGCGGTGGTGCCCATCTTCACCAGCGACCAGGAGTGGAGGATGTATTCCTGGATCGAGGCGCGGATCCACCACATGGCATAGGTGGCGAGACGGAAGCCGCGATCGGGATCGAAGCGCTTCACCGCCTGCATCATTCCGACATTGCCCTCCGAGATCAGCTCGGACAGCGGCAAGCCGTAGCCGCGATAGCCCATCGCGATCTTGGCGACGAGACGGAGGTGGCTGGTGACGAGGCGCTGCGCCGCGTCAGGGTCGCTATGCTCGCGCCAGCGCTTGGCGAGCATGTACTCCTCTTCGGGCTGCAGCATCGGGAATTTGCGGATCTCCTGGAGATACCGCGTCAGATTCCCTTCCGAAGAGATGCTGGGCAGGGCGTGAGTGCTTGCCGTCGCCATCCGCAGTTACCTCGGCATCGCGGCTCGTCGATACGTCTTGTCCGGATGCCGCAATGCAACACATCCTACCCTGAACACGCCCCGCTTGTCCAATTTAGATGCGCTCTAAACAACCGATCAGAGCCGCGATATCCGCGGGCAAGTGGCTGGAGAACTGGACGTATTCGCCGGTTGCGGGATGGCGGAATCCGAGCAGCACCGCGTGTAGCGCCTGGCGCGGGAAGGCCGCGACTTGCTCGCGCAATGCCGCCGGCACGGCGCGCAGCCGGGCGAGGCTCCTTTGGTTGCCATAGGTCGGATCGCCGATGAGAGCATGGCCGCGCTCGGCCATATGGACGCGGATCTGGTGCGTGCGGCCGGTGGCGAGCCGGCATTCGACGAGCGCCGCCGCGTCCTTGAAGGCGCGCAGCACCTTGTAGCGCGTCACCGCCGCTTTGCCGCCATCGCGCAGCACCGCCATCTTCTTGCGGTTCTGCGGGCTGCGGCCGATGCGGCCCGATATCTCGCCGTCGCGCGGCTGCGGCACGCCCCAGACCACGGCGTGATAGGCGCGATGGATGCGGCGCGCGGCGAAATCGGCGGTGAGCCGCGACTGGGCCAGCTCGTCCTTGGCGACGACCATGAGGCCGCTCGTATCCTTGTCGAGGCGATGGACGATGCCGGGCCGGCGCACGCCGCCGATGCCGGCGAGGCTCTCGCCGCAATGCGCGAGCAGGGCGTTGACCAGCGTGCGGTCGGGATTGCCCGGTGCCGGGTGGACGACGAGGCCGGCCGGCTTGTCGATCACCAGCAGATGCGGATCCTCGTAGACGATGGTGAGATCCATCGCCTGGGGCACCGGCGTGTCGGCGACCGGCGGCGGCAGCGCGAGCTCGAAGGTCTGGCCCGGTTTGACCCTCAGGGAGGGGTCGGTTATCGTCGCGCCCTCCATGGTCACCCGGCCCGCCTCGACGAGATGCTTCAAGCGGGTACGCGACATCTCGGTGAGCCGCTCCGCCAGCAAACGATCGAGACGCTCGCCGGCCTCGCCGGGCTCGACGGTGACGCGCTTCACCGCCGCGCCGGTGTCCGAAGGCTCGATCATCGCCTTAGAGTGACGGGAAGCATGCGGGCTCTCAAGGTCCTGGTCGTCGTCATGGGCGTGCTGCTGCTCGGCGGCACCGTCGCGTTGGTCGTCGCCGTCATCGAGCGCGCCCGGCAGCATCTGGCCGAGCCGGCGGCCGTGCCGCCACCGCCGCCCGGGCGAGGCTTTGGTCGCGCCGTCGTCGATCTGCCGGCCGGCGCCCGCGTCATCGCCGTCGAGCCGGCCGGCGACAGGCTGGTGGTACGCATCGGCCTTGCCGAAGGCGGCGAGGCGCTGATCCTGATCGACGCGCGCACCGGCGCCAAGCTCGGCACGATCGAGCTGCGGACGGCCGAAACGGGAGCGGTGAAGCCATGAATTTTCGCAGCGACAACGTCACCGGCATCGCGCCCGAGATCCTCGCCGCCATTGCCGCGGCCAATGCCGGGACGGCAGCCTCCTACGGCGCCGATGCCATCACCGAGCGCGTCGCGCGGCGCATCGCTGAGCTCTTCGAGCGCGAGGTGGCGGTATTTCCGGTGGCAACCGGCACCGCCGCCAATGCGCTGGCGCTGGCGAGCCTGACGCCGGTCTGGGGCGCGATCTATTGCCATGAGGTCTCGCATATCCAGACCGACGAATGCGGCGCGCCCGAATTCTTCTCCAGCGGCGCCAAGCTGCTGCCGCTGCCGGGCGCCGATGCGAAACTGGCGCCGGCGACGGTGGCGGCGGCGATGATCGAGCAAGGCGTCGTCCATCACGTGCAGCCCGCCGTCATCAGCATCAGCCAGGCGACGGAGGCGGGCACGCTGTATCAGCCGGAGGAGATCGGCGCACTCAGCGCGCTGGCGCGCCGCCACGGCCTCGGCCTCCACATGGACGGCGCCCGCTTCGCCAATGCGGTGGCGGCGCTCGGCTGCAGCCCGGCCGAGCTCACCTGGCGCGCCGGCGTCGACGTCCTCTCGCTCGGCGCCACCAAGAACGGCGCGCTCGCGGCCGAGGCGGTGGTGTTCTTCGACCCGGCGAAAGCCGCCGATTTCGGCTTCCGGCGCAAGCGCGCCGGCCATCTCTTCTCGAAAATGCGCTTCCTCTCGGCGCAGCTCGAGGCGTATCTGGCCGACGGGCTGTGGCTGCGCCACGCCGCGCACGCCAACCGCATGGCGGCGCGTCTCTCTGCCGGGCTTGCCGGGCTGCCGGGCGCACACCTCCAGCATCCGACCGAAGCGAACGAGGTGTTCATCGAGCTGCCGGAAGCGGCGATTGAGGCGCTCGCCGCCGCGGGCTTCGGTTTTTACCGCTGGGGCGGCCCGGCTTCGCCTTGCCTGCGCCTCGTCACCGCGTTCGACACGCGCGAAGCCGATGTCGAAGCCTTCATTGCCGGCGCGCGCGCCGCCATCGCGCCGGCATCGCGCAAGAGCTCGTAAACCATCTCGCCGCAGAGGCGGAGTCGAGCGCCGCGACGCGGTCGAATTCATTCCGCCGCCGGATCGAAGAGCGCGGTTTGCGCTCGCGCGGAGCCTTTTGAAGCTTCGCCGGCGCCGACGCTGAAAAAAATTTGCAAAATCTTGCCCGGGGCGTGAATTTTTCCTTGCGTCGCCACGTTTTGAGCGTATGTATCCAAATCACGACGCACTCGCACGTGCCTATGGCCCTCGTGGTTATGCAACGACGTAACGCGTCCTTTTTGGAAGAGCCGGTCATCGTGGACCGGTCCCGAGAGGGAGGTCGATATGGTTGCAATCGCACTCAGGGCCGCAGCGCCCTGGCCTGACGAGACACCTCGGTTCATCAGGGCCGCCCGCGGCAGCGGTGGTCGAGGCCGCAACGAGCCCAGCAGTCAGATCTGAGCAGCGTCATCCAGCCCACGGCGGATCGTCCCCGTGGCTGGATGAAAGCGACGCTCCACCGCCTTCCCGCTTGGGGGGCAGCGGTCGAGCGCGCCGGCGTGGTGAGCTGCCGGCGCGCCCTCTGACGACAGGATACCCAGCCGAAATGAAGAAGAAGATTGATCGCAGGATCGAACGTAACCGCAAGATCGAGAAGTTTCTGGCCGAAAAGCAGCCGGAGACGCCGTGCCTTGTCGTCGACCTCGAGGTGGTCGCCGAGGCCTATCAGCTGCTGCGCACCTATATGCCGATTGCCAAGGTGTTCTATGCGGTGAAGGCCAATCCCGCCGGCGCCGTGGTCGAGCTGCTGCGCGGCCTCGGCTCCGCCTTCGACGTGGCGAGCCGGGGCGAGATCGATCTCTGCTTCGAGCGCGGCGTGACCGCCGACCGCATCTCCTTCGGCAACACGATCAAGAAGGAGCGCGACATCGCCTACGCCTATGAGAAGGGCGTGCGGCTCTTCGCGTTCGACAGCGAGGAGGAGCTGGAGAAGCTCGCCCGCTCGGCTCCGGGGGCGCGGGTCTTCTGCCGCATCCTGGTGGATGGCGAAGGCGCGGAATGGCCGCTGTCGCGCAAATTCGGCTGCGCGCCGGAGATGGCGGTGGAGCTGCTGCGCCGCGCCAAGACGGCCGGGCTCGACCCCTACGGTGTCTCCTTCCATGTCGGCTCGCAGCAGACCAAGCTCGACCAATGGGACAGCGCCGTCGGGCGCGCCGCGGCGATGTTCTCGCTGCTGGCCGAGACCGACATCAACCTGCGCATGGTCAATATCGGCGGTGGCTTCCCGGCGCATTACCGTGGCGATGTGCTCGGGGTCGAGCGCTACGCCCAGGCGGTGATGGCGGCGATCACCCGGCATTTCGGCAACGATCTGCCCGAGATCATCGTCGAGCCGGGCCGCTCGATCGTCGGCGATGCCGGGGTCATCCAGAGCGAGGTGGTGCTGATCTCGCGCAAGGCCTTCGGCGACGAGAAGCGCTGGGTCTATCTCGATGTCGGCAAGTTCAACGGGCTGGCGGAGACGATGGACGAGAGCATCAAGTACCGCATCCGCACCGCCGCGGAAGGCGGTCCGACCGGTGCCGTGGTGCTGGCCGGGCCGACCTGCGACAGCGCCGACATCCTCTACGAGAAGACGGCCTATCGGCTGCCGATGGCGCTCAAGGTCGGCGACAAGGTGCAGATCCTCTCGACCGGCGCCTATACCTCGAGCTACGCCTCGGTGGGCTTCAACGGCTTCTCGCCGATCAAGACCTACTGCATCTGATCGAGGCTTCGCCCTGGGATGGCGGCGCGGCGGATCGGCCGCGCCGTCATCACTTCATTGAGCAGCTTCTGCTGCATGGCGGCGATGAAGGAGGGGAAGTCTTCGACCTCCATCAGGAAGCCGCCCGGTCCTCCCACCACATACTGATCGTAATAGCTGTCGAGCCAGGGCTCGGTCTTGAGAATGGCGAGGCCGTTGATGGTGACGCCCTGCGCTGCCAGCTGGTCGCGGATCTGCTGCGGCGGCGGGCCGATATTGGCCATGCCGTCGCCGGAGACATCGATGACGCGGCGCTGCGGCGTGTCGGGGACGCGCCTCAAGGCCGCGTCCGCCGCGTTGAGCGCGTCGCCGATCGCGGTGAGCCCGTTCGAGCTGCGCTTCGTTGCGCGCACGGCGGCGGCGAAGCGCTCGGCGCTGGCGCGATCGCTTACCCGCGTCCAGTCGACCGTGACCACCTGCTTGTCGCGGTCCGACCACTCCATCACCAGCACATCGATCGCCCCGTTGTGGCCGCCGCGGATGGCGTCGACGAGTTGAGAGGTCTCGAAGGCACGGGCGATGCCTTCGTGCTGCAGCTCATACTCCTGCGCATCGACGCTGCCGGAGACGTCGACGGCAAGGACGAGAGCGAGGTCAACGGGCGCCGCGCGCGCCGGCATGGCGGCAAGGCAGAGCGCGGCGAGGAAGGCGAAGGCGAGGGGACGGCTGAGCGGCATGGCGGCCCTTGCGACGGCTGACCTCAGGGACACTCGGGACACTATGAAAGACCGAGTGGGGCGATTCTAGGGCACCCTCGGCGCCTTCCCGCCGCCGCGGTCGAACCAGAAAACGTCGAGCGCCAGCGTCACCAGCAGAGCCGCGGCGACGCCGCAGCCGGTGATTACCAGCGGCAGGTCGCCCTCGCGACCGGCAGCATCGAGGGCGGCGGTCGCCATCAGAAAGGCGGAGAGCGGCAGGCGGACCATGCCGACGCTAATGCCGGCCCGCGCTGCCGCTCACTGGACCGAGGCTTCGATCGGCGCCGGCCGGCCGATCAAGCGCCCGCGCGCGCCCGCGTCGAGATGCGAGGGCAGGGGCGCGGACGGTGCGCCGATCCAGGCGGCAATGTCGCCGGTGGGCGTCGCCGCGTCGAGGTCGCGCAGCAGCATGTGGTAGCCCTCCGGGTAGAGCGCCACGCGCTGACGCCCGCGATCGCCGCCCGGCAGCGTGGCGACGAACCGCGCCATCGCCGCTTGCGGCACGATCTCGTCATGCTCGCCATAGAGCAGCAGCAGGCGCGTGTCGAGTGCCGGCGCGGCGGTGAGCGCCGCGCTCATGAGGTCGACGAGGCCATTGAGCGTGTCGGCGCGCGTATCCTTGATGACCAGCGGATCGGCGCTGTAGGCGATCAGCATCGGCACATTGTCCGACGGGCGGATGTGCACGGGCAGCACGCTGGCGGACCAGTGCACGGCCGGCAGCAGCCCGGCAAACCAAAGTCCGACGCGCTCGACGGGGTTCATCGTCTGCCGGCCCCAGATTGCCGGCGCGACCAGGATGACCCCGTCGACGGAAGGCGGCGCCACCCCGGCACCGCCCGAGGCTGCGAGAATGGCGATGGCGCCGCCCATGCTCTCGCCGAGCAGATAGACCGGCGTGCCGGGATAGCGGCGGTGCAGCAGACCGATCGCGGTCGCCGCATCGGCGACGAGACGGCGCGTGCCGAGCCAGCGGCCGCGGCCTGGGGCGCCGCCGAAGCCGCGCTGATCATAAGCATAGGTGGCGATGCCGCGCTCGGCCCAAAGCGGTGCCGGCTGGGCGAAGGCATTGGAGTAGTCGTTGAAGCCGTGCAGCGCCAGCACCACCGCCACCGGCTCGCCCTGGGGCAGCCAGCGCCGCAGCGGCAGCGCCGTGCCATCGGCGGCGACCAGGCGGTCGTCGCGCAGCTGCGGCGCCGGCAGCGTCAGGCCGGCGCCTGCCGCGGCGAGCTGCGGCGATGGCGTCCCGGTCTCGGACGGGGTGGGGGTGGCAAGGCAACCGGCGAGCAGGGCGGCGAGGCAAGCGACGAGAACAAGGCGCATAGGGGCTCCAAGCAACACGGGGAGCCTTGCGCGCTCATGGTTAAGCCGCGGTAAAGACCCGGCGGGCGCTGCGGCAATGTCGCGCGGCGTGAGCCGGGTTGCCGCCGCAGCACCGCTGGCTTCATAATCGCCGCACCCCGTTCCGCAGCGAAGCGAAGAGGCGAGAGAATGCGTTCAGCACCTGTCATCGTTGCCCTGGCCCTGCTCGGCGGTCTTGCCGGCACCGCCGCTCTGGCCGCGCCGAAGGAGCCGCCGGCCTGCGCCGCCATCACCTTCCGGCCGGTGCCGTCCGGTCTCTCCGATGGCGAGCAGAATGCCGGCCTCTACAAATCGCGCTTCGGACGGATCGAAGTGATGGCGACGGTCAAGAACGGCGAGCCGGTCGACTACTATGTCGACGTCAACGGCAAGCCGCCGAGCAAGGTCGACGGCACCCTGCCGGGCAGCATCGGCGGCTGCGCCAAGGCAAAGCGCCTCGGCCCCGTCAGCACGCCGCCAGAGCATTGCCTCGGCGACAAGCTCGCGGTGCTCATCGATCACACCACCGACCAGCGCTATGTCGTGCTTTACGCCCATCGCAGCGGCGAGTGGCATTTCTGCAGCGCGGGCGGCGCCTAAAGCGCCCCGGCGCCGCGCTCAGCGCATGACGCCGGCGGTTGCCACCGGCACGCCGCCGGCGGCGGGAGCGTGGATGAGAACGCGCGCATAGAGCGCGCGATTGCCGAGCAGCTTCTCGGCCGTCTCGACTTCGACCTGGTGGTCCTCATGGGCGCCTGGACAGAGCGCGCGCAGCTCCGTCCAGGCGGCGTCGTCGAGCTTGGCGCGCGGCTTGTCGAACGCGGCGGCGAGGCTGCCGGTGCTGCGTGAGAGCGCGACGGCGATGCCGCTGGCATCGTCCGGCAGATCGGCGGTGCAGACGGTCGGCACGACGCCGTGGTGGTGGAGGATGTAGCCGCCCGGCGTCACCAGCCGCGCCCAGGTGATGGTGAGCTCGCCGTCATTGGGCATGCGCTGCACATTCTGCACCGTGCCCTTGCCGTAGGAGGAAGTGCCGATGACGACGGCGCGGCCGGTGTCCTGCAGGGCCGAGGCGACGATCTCTGCGGCCGAGGCCGAGCCGCCATTGACCAGCACCACGAGCGGCAGCGTTTCAACCGCGCGATGGGGCGCGGTGAAGTACTGGATGCTCTCGGGCACCCGGCCGATGGTCGAGGAGACCGGCTCCCCGTCGAGGAACAAGCTGGCCACTTCGATCGACTGGTCGAGCAGCCCGCCGGGATTGTCGCGCAGATCGAGGATGATGCCGCGCATGCCGCTGCCGAGGTCGTGATGCGCCTGGTGCAGCAGGTCGGCGAGGTTGTCGCCGGTCTCTTGGTTGAAGCTGCTGATGCGCAGATGGGCGATGCCGTGAGCTTCGGTCAGCACGACGCTGGGCGGCACGATGCGGGCACGGCGCATCGAAAAGGCAAGCGGCGCTTGCGCGCCGGCACGGGCGATCTCGAGCGCCACGACGCTGTCCGCCGGGCCGCGCAAGCGCCGCACCACATCGTCGCGGTTGAGCGCGCTGACCTGGGTGCCGTCGATGGCGACGATGCGGTCGTCGACGCGCAGTCCCGCCTCGGCCGCCGGCGTCTCCGGCAGCACCTCGACGATCCGAATATCGGGACCCTCGGTGTTGAGGGTGACGCCGATCCCGCCGAAGCCGTCCCGCTCGGCCCGGCGTTCCTTCGCCACGTCGGGCGGCGCGTAATGCGAGAAACGGTCGAGGACGGTCATGCTGCCGTCGAGGAGCGTCTCTTCGAGATGGTCGACGGAGAGCGTGGCGAGCGCCGGCGAGCGCGTCCGGGCCGCACCGGCCACCCGGTCGGTGAGCGTCGCCCAGCCATCGGCATCGGATTTGCCTGGCGCGGCGAAGCGAACCGCCTGGTCACCTTGCCGCAGCACGACAAAATCGCCCTGACGCCCGATGCTGAGCGAGGCATCGACCGAGGTGAGATTATGCAGCGCCGCCAGCGCCAGCTCGCGCGGCGAAACCGGGTCGAGATAGTATCTGGAAATGCTGCTGTAGGCCTCGTCGAGCAGCAGCACCTGCTGTTCATCGCCCGGCGGCGCCGCCGGCGCCGAAGCGCAGCCGCTGAGCGCCAGCAGGCTCAAGCTGGCGGCCAAGCGTCGAAGGCAGGGAGCTTTACGGAAGCTGGTCATCGCAGCGCGAAAAATTCGACCCCGGCAGAGGCGGACGGCGTACTCCCGGATGAGAGCGGCGGCGCGATCGCGTGGCGGAAGTCCGGCATCTTGCGGGCGGGGTGCAGCGGTTGCAAGCGAATTCCCGAGCGTTGGTCGACGTCGGTCATTGGGCCACGGCGCTCGTTAAGATGGCGTTGCCACGCGGCCGCGCCGCGGCTTCCCTGGCCGGCGCTCCTCGCCGCGAGACTCGTCGAGCGCGAAGATCAGGCCGCCGGTCACGGCATTGGCTTCCGCCAGGCGGACGGTGAGCGCGTCGCCGAGCGTATAAACCCGGCCCCAGCGGCGTCCCACCAGGCGGTGCCGCTTCTCATCGTGATCGTAATAGTCGTTCGGCAAGGTGCTCATCGGGATGAGGCCGTCGGCGCCGGTCTCGGCCAGCGCGACAAAAAGTCCCGCCCGGGTGACGCCGCTGATCCGGCCGGCGAAGCTGGCGCCGACGCGCTCGGCGAGGAAAGCGGCGGTGTAGCGGTCGACGGCGCTGCGCTCGGCGGCGGCGGCGCGCCGCTCGGTCATCGAGATGTGCTCGGCGGTCTCGGCGAAATCCGCGGCTTCGACCGGCGGCAGGCTGCCGGCGCCCAGATCGAGCCCGGCGATCAGCGCGCGGTGCACCTCGAGATCGGCGTAGCGGCGGATGGGCGAGGTGAAATGCGCGTAGCGCCGGAGCGCCAGGCCGAAATGGCCGATATTGTCGGGGCCGTAGACCGCTTGCGCCTGGCTGCGCAGCACCAGCTCGCTGACCAGCGTCGCATAGGGCGTGCCGGCGGCGCGGCGCAGGATCTCGCTGAAATGGCGCGGGCGGACGACCTGGCCCTTGGCCAGGGCAAGGCCGTGAATGCCGATGCCGTCGAGAAATTCGCTCAGCGCCGCGAGCTTGGCCGGGTCGGGGCGATCATGAATCCGGTACATGCAGGGCTGCTTCAGCCGCTCCAGCTCTTCGGCCGCCGCGACATTGGCAGCGATCATGAACTCCTCGATGAGGCGGTGGCTGTCGAGCCGCTGACGCGGCTCGATCCGCGCGACGCGACCTGAAGGATCGAGCTGGATGCGGCGCTCGGGCAGATCGAGGTCGAGCGTGCCGCGCCGCTGCCGGGCGCGCGCGAAGGCGGCATAGGCGCCGTAGAGCGGCTTCAGCACCCCCGCAAGCAGCGGCCGCGTCAGCTCGTTGGGGCGCCCGTCGATCGCCGCCTGCACTTCCTCATAGGTCAGCCGCGCGGCCGAGCGCATCAATGCGCGGACGAAACGATGGCGATGGACGCGGCCGTCGCCGTCGAGCCAGAGATGAACCGCAAGGCAGGCGCGGTCGACGCCGGGCTTCAGCGAGCACAGCTCGTTGGACAGCGCCTCCGGCAGCATCGGCACGACGCGGTCGGGGAAATAGACGGAGTTGCCGCGCTCGCGCGCGGCGAAATCGAGCGCATCGGCCGGCCGCACATACCAGCCGACATCGGCGATCGCCACCAGCACGTGCCAGCCGCCGCGATGCTCGGCATCCGGCTCGGCCCAGACCGCATCGTCGAAATCGCGGGCATCGGCGCCGTCGATGGTGACGAGCGGAACGCCGCGCAGATCGGTGCGCGCGCCGAGCGTCACCGGCTGGGCGCGCTCCGCCAGCTCCAGCGCTTCGACCGGGAAAGCGGTCGGGATGCCATGAGCATGGATGGCGATGAGGCTGAAGGCGCGCGGATCGGCGCTGTCGCCGACGCGCTCGACGATGCGCGCCTGCGGCAGGCCGAGGCGGCGCGCGGTGAGCACCTCGGCGAGCACGATCTCGCCATCGGCGGCGCCGGCGCTATCGACTTCGGCGATGCGGAATTCAGCTCTGAGCTTGCGGTCGGTCGGCTCGAGCCGGCCGCCATCGCGGTCGCGGCGGAACACGCCGAGCACGCGGTCGGGGGCGCCGCCCAGCGCGCGAATGACGCGCGCCTCGTAGCTGCCATCCTCGAGGCGCACGAAACGGACGGCGGCACGCTCGCCGACGCCGAGCGCGGGCGCGCCGCGTTCGGCCAGAACGTAGATCGGCGGCAAATGCGTCGCGTCGCGCCAGGCGAGCGGCCGGCCGCGCATCTCGCCGTCGATATCGACATCGGTGATCTCGATGACGCCGATCTCGGGCAGCCCTTCGACGGGGAGCAAGCGCCGCTTCGGCCCGCGCTCGACCGAGCCGCCGCGCTCCACCTCCTTGATCAGCCCCTTGAGGGCGACGCGCGCCTCCGGCGGCACCTTGAACGCGCGCACGATATCGCGCCGGGAGACCGGCGCCGGGCTGGTCGCGATGAAATCGAGAATCTCCTCGCGCGTCGGCACCCGGCCGAGCGAGCGTCGGCCGGGACGCGCGGCGCGGTCACTCCGCGGCTTTGGGTGTCGGCTTGGCTTGCCCTTTTTTCCGGGCGGGCGCCTTGGCACGGGTCGCTTTTCCTTTCTTCTCCGAGGCGCTTTTCGCCGCCGCGGCGGGCTCGGACTTGGCCGGTTTCGGCGCCGGCTTCGCTTTGGCCTTGCTCTTGCTCTTGCTGCGCGCGCCCAGCAGCTCGATCGCCTGCTCGAGCGTCGCCGTCTCCGGCTCGATGTCGCGCGGCAGGGTCGCGTTGACCCCGCCATGGCTGACATAGGGACCGTAGCGGCCGCTGAACAGATTGACTGGCGCACCGTCGGCGGGATGGTTGCCGAGAACGCGCAGCGGCGTCGGCGTGCGCCGGCCGCCGCCCTTCTTGGGCTCGGCGAGCAGCGTGACGGCGCGATTGATGCCGATGGTCAGCACGTCGTCATCGCCGCGCAGCGAGCGGAACTCGTCGCCATGCTTGATGTAAGGCCCGAAGCGGCCGATGGCGGCGACGATCATCTTGCCATCGGTCGGATGAACGCCGACCTGGCGCGGCAGCGACAGCAGCTTCAAGGCCTGTTCGAGCGTCAGCTCGGCGGGCGAGAATCCCTTGGGCAGCGAGACGCGCTTCGGCTTCTCGGCCTCGTCGCCCTGGCCGAGCTGGACGTAGTAGCCATAGGGTCCCTTGCGCACGCTCACCGCCAGGCTGGTGGCGGGGTCGGCGCCGAGCTCGCGCGGGCCGACGGGCTCGCTGCCGTTCTCGCCATTGCCGTTCTCGATCGCGAGCGGCCGCGTATAGCGGCACTCCGGATAGTTCGAGCAGCCGATGAAGGCGCCGAACTTGCCGAGCTTCAAGCTGAGCCTGCCGGCGGTGCAGCCGGGGCAGAGCCGCGGATCGCGCCCGTCGGCCAGCGGCGGGAAGAAGTGCGGCCCGAGCTCCTCGTCGAGCGCGTCGATCACCTGGGTGATCGACAGATCCTTGGTGCCGGTCACCGCGGCGGAGAAGTCGCGCCAGAAATCCTCCAGCACTTTCTGCCAGGAGACGCGGCCGTCGGAGATCTCGTCGAGCTTGTTCTCGAGCTCGGCGGTGAAGTTGTACTCGACATAGCGCTCGAAGAAGCTCTCGAGGAAGGCGGTGACGACGCGGCCGCGGTCCTCGGGAATGAAGCGCTTCTTGTCGAGCCGGACATAGCTGCGATCCTGCAGCACCTGCAGGATCGAGGCATAGGTCGAAGGCCGGCCGATGCCGAGCTCTTCGAGCTTCTTGACCAGGCTCGCTTCGGTATAGCGCGGCGGCGGCTGGGTGAAGTGCTGCTGCGGATCGACGGTGCCGCGCTTCAGCGCGTCGCGCTCCTTGAGCGGCGGCAGGCGGCGATTTTCCTCGTCCTCTTCGGCGTCGTCCTGATCCTCGCGGTAGAGCGTCAGGAAGCCGTCGAAGAGCACGGTCGAGCCGGTGGCGCGGAATTGCAACGCGCGATCGGGCGAGACGATGTCGACCGCGACCTGGTCGATCACCGCCGCCGACATCTGGCTCGCCACGGCGCGCTTCCAGATCAGCTCGTAGAGCGCCAGCTGGTCGGGCTCGAGATCGCCGCCGATCTTCTCGGGGAGGCCGAACATGTCGGTCGGCCGGATCGCCTCATGCGCTTCCTGGGCGTTCTTGGCCTGGGTCTTGTAGATGCGCGGCTCGTCGGGGTGGTAATTGGCGCCGTAGCGCGTGTCGATGAGCCGGCGCGCCGCTTCGATCGCCTCGCCCGACATGGCGACGCCGTCGGTGCGCATATAGGTGATGAGGCCGACCGTCTCGCCGAAAATATCGACGCCCTCGTAAAGGCGCTGCGCGATGCGCATGGTGCGGCTGGCGCCGAAGCCGAGCTTGCGCGACGCCTCCTGTTGCAGCGTCGAGGTGGTGAAGGGCGGCGGCGGATTGCGCCGCGACTGCTTCTTCTCGACCGCCGCCACGGCGTAGCCCTGCTGGGCGAGGATGCGGTCGGCGGCCGCGCGCGCGTCAGCCTCGGTGGCAAGGTCGAACTTGTCGAGGCGCTTGCCGTCGAGATGGGTGAGGCGCGCCGTGAAGCGGTCGCCCGACGGCGTCTGGAACTCGACCTCGATCGTCCAGTATTCGCGCGGCTTGAACGCCTCGATCTCGCTCTCGCGCTCGCAGATGAGGCGGAGCGCCACCGACTGCACGCGGCCGGCCGAGCGGCTGCCCGGCAGCTTCCGCCACAGCACCGGCGAGAGCGTGAAGCCGACGAGGTAGTCGAGCGCGCGGCGGGCGAGATAGGCCTCGACCAGCTCGCGGTTCAACTCCCGCGGATGGCGGAAGGCGTCGAGCACGGCCGATTTGGTGACCTCGTTGAAGACGACGCGCTTGACGTCGACGCCTTTGAGCGCCCGGCGATGCTTCAGCACCTCCTGGATATGCCAGGAGATCGCCTCGCCCTCGCGGTCGGGGTCGGTGGCGAGGAAGACGTGATCGGCGCCTCTGACCGCCTCGGTGATCTCCTTGAGGCGCTTTTCCGCCTTGCCGGCGACCTCCCAGGACATGGCGAAGTGCTCGTCGGGGCGGACGGAGCCGTCCTTGGGCGGCAAGTCGCGGACATGACCATAGCTCGCCAGGACCTTGAAGCCCTTGCCGAGATACTTGTTGATGGTCTTCGCCTTGGCCGGCGACTCGACGATGACGATGTTCATAGGGTTAATTTTCGGTCCCTAAAGCCGGGCACAGATAGTTCCGCAAGCTGGTTAAAGCAAGGCTACCGTGAGCCACATTCCCTGCAGTTTGCTGCCGGGACGCCGGAGGATAGGCGTATATCTATCTGATATTAAAATATCTTATAAGATTCGGCCAACAGTGCGACGCGCTGGCCGGCCTGGCGGTCGAGGCGGCCGGCGAGCTCGAGGTCGAGCAAAACCGCGGTGACGACCGCGGCGGGCAGGTCGCAGTCCCGGATCAGCGCATCGACCGCCACCGGGGTCGGCGAGAGGCGTTCGAGCACCCGCGCCATCGCCGTGGCCGGCGCGGCGGAGCCGCCGATGGGGAAGGGCTCGTGTGCCGGCGGCCTGGGCGGGCGCGGCCCCGGGCCGGGGGCGAGCTGATGCTCGATGGCGGCGACCACGTCATCGGCGGTCTCGGTCAGAACGGCGCCGCGGCGGATCAGATCGTTGGTGCCGCGGCAGCGCGGGTCCAGTGGCGAACCGGGCACGGCAAAGACCTCGCGCCCCTGCTCGAGCGCGAAGCGGGCGGTGATGAGCGAGCCCGAGCGCAGCGCCGCCTCGACCACCAGCACGCCCTGCGCTGTGCCGGAGATGATCCGGTTGCGCCGCGGGAAATGCCGCGCCTGCGGCTCGGTGCCGACGGGCATTTCCGCCAGCAGCGCACCGCGCTCGGCGATGAGCTCGTAGAGCGAGCGGTTCTCCTCGGGATAAACCACGTCGATGCCGCCGGCGAGCACGGCGATGGTGCCGGTCGGCAGCGCGCCCTGATGCGCCGCGGCGTCGATGCCGCGCGCGAGGCCGGAGACGACGGCGAGGCCGCGCCCGCCGAGCTGCAGCGCCATGTCGCGGGCGAAGCGGCGGCCATTGGCCGAGGCGTTGCGCGCGCCGACCACGGCAATCGCGGGACGCTGCAGCACGGCCGCATCGCCCCTGAGCGAGAGCAGCGGCGGTGCGTCCTCGACGGCGGCGAGGAGGGCCGGATAGTCGGGTTCCCCCCAGGCGACGAGACGGGCGCCGGCGCGGGCGAGATCGGCCAGCTCGCGCTCGGCCGCGGCTCGGCTGAACACCGCCAGCGGGCGCTGCCGTCCGGCGCGGCGGGCGAGCTCGGGCAGCGCCTGCAGCGCCGCCGCGGCCGAGCCATGGCGCGCCAGCAGCTGATAGAAGGTGATGGGGCCGACATTCTCGCTGCGGATGAG